>JAGUQX010000003.1 GCA_030153485.1 Oscillospiraceae bacterium
AATATTTAATATAAAAATAAAAGCTGTAGACTTTAAAATCTACAGCTTTATTTTAAAATGTATGGACAATTTAGGACAGTCATTCCCTTCCCTTTCTAGTATTTCTAAACATATAAATATCTCTAGAAGTCGGGTTGCAAAAGGGATTAAATTTCTTAGAGAAGAGTCTATTTTATCAAGAGAAAAAAGACTTAAACTAGATAAATCTCACAGACAAAATAAATATACAATAACTCCTAAAAGTATAGAAACAACAAGGGTTTATCCCAGTCCAAAGAAAAATATTAATATATATAAAAAAGCAGGCCACAAATTGCTTGCTTTTTTTGTTTTAAATAGACATTTTTTCTATCTGAAAATAATATATCTTCTCTTATATAGAGGGGTGGTATTTATTTTTTACAACTACTTACTAACCCACTCTTACTTACTTCTAATACAAAAAGAATAAATAATACTTATATATAGATATACTAAATATATATATAGATAAGAAAGTAAAGTTTGTAGAATAATATAATTTTTTTTATTGACATAGTTAAATAAACAACTCTGGTAAGTTTTATAAGATATTTAACGGAACATCATATAAAACTTATCAGAGTTGTTTTACGGGTCAAATTATACCCCGTTTTACATATAACTGTCAAGAGTTTATAGATGATTGCGAATGACATCTGTAGGCTCTTGATTTTTTTGAAATCTTTTTTAAAATTGAATAAATTTAATAAACTTTAAATACTCAAACATATTAGTTTTGCCACAACTTACATTAAGCTATAACTTATTGTAACGAGTGAACCTCTGTTAAAAGAGACAATACATACCAAGAGTTCAATAAGTGCAGTATTGCGAATACGTGAGGTATAGGAATATAAAGTTTAAACTAAATTGTTAATAAAAGTAATGTGATAATACTACCCTATGAAAAATAATATTATCAGATTATTTTTATAAATGGCTGGGGTAGATGGATTCGAACCATCGGAATGACGGAGTCAAAGTCCGTTGCCTTACCGCTTGGCTATACCCCAACAATAGATTGGAATAAATGGGGTGGATAATGAGTTTCGAACTCACGACCTCCAGAGCCACAATCTGGCGCTCTAACCAACTGAGCTATACCCACCATAAAAATGGTACGCCCATCAGGATTCGAACCTGAGGCCTACTGCTTAGAAGGCAGTTGCTCTATCCAGCTGAGCTATGGGCGCATATATTTTTTAATATTCAATTTTAAAAAATGGAGCGGGTGGTGGGAATCGAACCCACGCTACCAGCTTGGAAGGCTGGAATTCTACCATTGAATTACACCCGCACACAAAACGATTAACTTACTTTATATATTATACCAACTCTCTATATAATTGTCAATGATTTTTTATTTTTAATTAAATAGAGTAAAAGAATTCCTTAAACTCTATTTAATTAAATCTAAATAGAGAATATGTACTTTATCATATTCCAAAAAGAAGTTGATATATTTATCTTATCAACTTTTTCATTAACTTTTATATCTACATATCCAATTTTTTTATCTTCTAAATAAAACTCTAATACTCCAACCTTCTGGCCCTTTTCAACAGGTGCCATAATGCTATTTTGAATATCAAACCTTTTTTCTATAAGATGCTTTGTTCCTTTTTTTACAACTATTCCTTTATATATATCTAAACTAGGATGTATTGTATTCTTTATTCCATTAGGAACTTCTATATCCTTTAAATCATCTAAATCATCTAAATTATATATTTCATAATTATTAAAACCATAATCTAATAACCTTGACGCAGAATAAAATCTTTCTTTAGATGTAGTACTTCCTAAAACAACGGCTACCAAACCAAAATTTTCTCGCATTGCTGTAGCAGTAAGACAACTGCCAGCATCATTTGTTGTTCCTGTTTTAAGCCCTGTTATTCCTTCATAATATCGAACCAGCTTATTTGTATTAACAAGAGAAATTTCTCCCCCTCTAAGGCTATCCATCCATCTAGTAGTATATACTTGTATTTCTTCATATTTTATCAGTTCCGAAGACATAATGCTAATATCTCTTGCTGTACTATAATGCCCCTCTTCATCTAGACCTGTTACATTTTTAAACTGTGTATTTATCATCCCTAATTCTTTTGCTCTTATATTCATCATAGATACAAATTCTTCTTCATTTCCTGAAATATGCTCTGCTAAAGCGACAGCAGCATCATTCGCACTAGAAATAACTGTAGCTTTTAGTATATCATGAAAACTCATCTCTTCCCCAACTTCTAGCCAAATCTGACTTCCACCCATAGAAGATGCATACTCTGATGTTTTTATCATATCATCTTCTGATATCTTTCCAGATTTTAATGATTCCATAGCTAATAATAAAGTCATAACCTTTGTTATAGATGCGGGAGACATTTTTTGATCTGGATTTTTTTCATATAAAACCTGTCCTGATGACTGTTCAATAAGTATTCCTGAACTTGCCGGGATATCAAAATTTTTATCTATATCAGCAATAGTGTTAAGTGTAGAACTATCATCTTTATAAACCGATATTTCTTCTGCAAAAACTGAAACATTAAATGAAAAAATATTAATACTCATAAAAATAGCTAAGATAGGTATAATCTTATTTGTTTTAAACATAAAATAAACCTCCATATTTCTTAATATCATAATATTAAAAAATACAGAAGGTTATTCATATAATATTAAAATAAATAATTAATATTAAACAATAAAATCCTTAATTTCTTCTAAAAATCCTTTATCATCATCTGTATGGGCTTCTAGTTCAATCTCGTTAGACAAATCTAAACTAAATATTCCCATTATAGATTTTGCATCAATAGCATATCTACCAGAAACTAAATCAACATCAAAATCATATTTTGCTACACTATTTACAAATACTTTAACATCGTCGATCGCTCTAAGCTTTATTCTAACTTTTTTCATAATAAAACCTCCATATATTTTGCATTTTTATTCATATCTAGAATATAACAGTAGTTAAACAAATAGTCAATAATTTAATTGTAAATACTAAATAATTTAATTGTAAATACTAAATAATTTAATTGTAAATACTATATCGATATACTATAATATAATCACAATATGTATTTATTGTGATTATATTATAGGTTAGGTGAATATTTTGACAGTTGCATTCTTTACTCTGGGTTGTAAAGTTAATCAATATGAAACCGAAGTTTTAGCAGAAAAATTTATTAAAAGCGGTTTCACAAAGGTAAACTCTGATCAATCCCCCGATATATTTGTTGTAAATTCTTGTACTGTGACATCTTCAGGAGATAAAAAAACTAGACAAACTATAAAAAAGTTTAAAAGAGAAAATCCATCATCTATAACCATTCTTACTGGATGTTTTCCCCAAGCTTTTCCTGAAAAAGCAAAAGATATAAGAGAGGCTGATATTATTACAGGTTCATATAATAGAAATAGTATCATTTTTCTTCTAAATAAATATTTAAATACGCTACAGCCTATTGTTGAAATCTATGAGCACAAAATTGGAGAAGATTTTGAACCTATGTCTACATCTTCTTTTTCAGAAAAAACTCGCGCTTTTATAAAAATACAAGATGGTTGTAACCAATATTGCACCTACTGTATTATTCCTAAAGCCAGAGGATTTTTAAGATCAAAAAACCCTAAAGATACAATAGACGAAATTACTACATTAGGTAAAAATGGATTTAAAGAGATTGTTTTAGTAGGTATAAATCTTTCTCTATATCAAGACCAAGATTTAAAATTAATAGATATTATAAAAAAAGTTTCTGAAATTGATTATATAAAAAGAATCCGTTTAGGATCTATAGAGCCAGATCTTATGTCAAAAGACGATATAATAGAACTTTCAAAGTTAGAAAAATTTTGTCCTCAATTCCACCTTTCGATACAAAGTGGATGTGATAAAACGCTAAAAAATATGAAAAGACTATACACTACAAGAAAATTTGAAGAAGTTGTATATAATATTAGGACATATTTTAAAAACCCATCTATAACTACTGATATTATGGTTGGTTTTCCCAATGAAACTGATTCGGATTTTTTAGAATCTCTAAATTTTGCAGAAAAAATTCTATTTGCAAAAGCCCATGTTTTCCCATACTCTATTAGAGAAGGAACTTTGGCCGCCAATATGGAGAATCAACTACCAACAGAGATAAAACATGCTAGATGTTCAAAAATGATAGAAATAACTAATAAATCAAGAAAAATATTTTTAGCATCACAGATTGGTAAAGTGTTATCCGTTCTTTTTGAAAAATTTGACAAAGATAAAAATACTTTAATAGGATATTCAAAAAATTATACCCCTGTTATTATAAACACCGAAAAAGACCTTTCTAAACAAATTTTAGATGTTAAAATTTCTTCTGCTGATCAATACTTATGCTTTGGAAATCTTATCTAATGAGGTGTTATTATAAATAATAAAAATAAAAATAAATACGTCTTTGTTATTGGTTTTATTCTTATAATTATAACTTCTATATTCTTATTATATAAATATATTCCTATTATACAAAAAATTGATTATAATGATTTATTTAAAAATTTTTCAGAATATATAAAATCAAAAGGAATATTTGGAACACTTATTTTTATATTAATAATAATAGTCCAGGTTGTTATCTCTATTATCCCTGGAGAGCCTATAGAAATTTTAGCAGGTGTTATATACGGATCAATCTATGGGTATCTCATATGTTCTATAGGAATAACAATAGGGACTATTATAGTTTATAATTTAGTTAAACATTTTGGACACAATATTTTAAAAAAAATATATAACCATCCAAAATTTTTAAAGCTTAAATTTTTAAAAAAACAAAAAAGTGTTACAACTATAGTTTTTTTACTTTTCTTAATCCCAGGAACACCAAAAGATACTCTTATCTATTTTATCCCTATCCTTCCAATACCTCCAATAAAATTTTTTATAATATCATATATAGCTAGAATACCATCTATTCTTTCGTCTACATTTGCTGGATCTACTTTAGTTGGTGGAAATCCTTCTATAGCTATATTTATATTTTTATTCATAGGAATATCTTCTTTAATAGGAATTATGAGCTATGAAACAATTGTAAAAAAAATAAAAGATAGAAAATAATAAATTATTTTCTATCTTTTATTTTTTTTACATTGCTCTGTCTATCTTCATCTGAACAAGTCTTTTTTCCACTCCAGAAAATAATGCTATTTGATCTATAGTCGTAAATCCTGTCTTTTCATAATCAAACATATCATCATTTAATAAAAGGCATGCAGCAAACAAGTCCGCCTCATTTTCCAACTTTGCACTATTAACAAGAGTTTTATCTTTTATAAATATACTATTAATTTCTGCATGAAATAAAGCATGTCCCAATTCATGTGCACAAACATATTTTTTTTCTTGTTCTTCTATATCACAGTTTATATATATAAACTGTGAATCAAAAAATTTTACATAAAACCCTTTAACTTTTTTAGGAAGATTGATATAGATAACATCTATATCTAAGAGCTTGCAAATCTCAAAAGGATTATTAGAATTATGTTTTTTCTTTATTTCTTCAACATAATCTACTATACATTTCATTCAATAATCTCCTATTTATATTTATTTTTATCTATGGCAATATTCAAACCTTCTTTTAAGGCTTCCATTATCATAGTTATGTCATTATCTGTAAGCATCTGTCCATTAAACATAAGACCTTTTTGTTTTTGTAAATATTCATTCATATCAAATATTAAATCACTAACATCTCTATCTTCTTTTTTTAACATAGAAATTTTTGGAGAATCTATAAGATTATCGATTGATACGTTAAAAAAAAGTGACATCTTTTTTAAGATCTTAAAATCTGGCTCTCTCCTACCTTGCTCATACATCCCTATAGAACTTGCAGACATTTCTAAATACTCCGCAAGCTCTATTTGAGTTAAATTTTTTTCTTTTCTAAGTCTTTTTATATTATCTTTTAACACGAACCTAACACCTCCCAATATATCATATCTAATTATATTGTTCAATAATTTTGTATTTTTTTGTTGACATCTACACGTAATGTGTGATAACATAAATTTACACCACATTACGTGTAGATAACTATAAAGGTTGTGTTGAATTTTGTCTCTTTTACAGCTTTCTTATCAATACAAAACTTCTGCAGAAAAATTAAAAAATCAAATGAATATATTAAAAAATAAATCCAAAAATGATAACCATGATATTAATATAAGAATATCTGTAATGAAATATCAATATACAGATTTAATATCTATATCAAAATATCTAGAAAAATACCATAAATACATATCAAAAAGGAGTGTGACAACTGTTGACTAGAGTTTCTTTAGATAAAATACAAGATTTTATAAGAGACACATCATATGATGAAGATATATCTAACAAAAAAAATATAACAAAAATTCATAAAATATTAAAAGAAATTATATCTAATGAGCTTTCAAATAAACAAAAAGAAACTATTATATTATATTTTTATAATCAAAAAAATGTAACTCAAATATCCAAATTATTAGATGTCCACAAATCAACTGTTTCAAGAAATCTTTCACGAGGGATAAAAAATATAGAAAAGTTTATAAAATATAATTCTTTAAGATAATATGTTATTAAATTTCTCCTATGATATGCATCAAAACTGATATACCTGTAATAGAAGCTGTTTCACATCTTAGAATTCTATTTCCTAATGTGCATATACTAAAATTTTTAGCAATTGCCATTTCTATTTCTTGTTTTTCAAAACCACCCTCACTCCCTATAAACAAAAAAATTCGTTCTGATTTAAATAACTCTTTTTCAATTAAACAAAGCTTTTTCCCTTCTTCTTCATAAAAAATAATCCCTTTATCTTTTTCCCCTATCATATTAAGACAATCTGAAAATGAAATAATTTCATGAACAACAGGAATTTTACTTCTAAGTGATTGTTTTGCTGCTTCTAATGCTATTTTATTATATCTATTATTTTTTTTCGGTAATATTTCTTTTTTTGGTCTAGATACACATCTGTTTGATATAAAAGGAACAACCATAGACACTCCCAGTTCTACAGCTTTTTGTATAATAAAATCTAGTTTATCTCCCTTTGGTAACGCTTGACATAATATTATTTCTTTTTTAACTTCAGTTTTAGATAGATAAATTTTTTGTATATTCAAAACTATACATTTCGTAATATTGATTATAATACAATCATAATCATATCCACAACCATCACTTAAACTTATGTTATCTCCTACTTTTTTTCTTAAAGATTTTTTTATATGTAACGCATCCTCACCACTTATTTCATATATATTATCTCTTATTAATTTATTATCTATAAAAAATTTAGGCATGCTATATCTCCAATACTATAAATCAATTTAATACTATATAAAATTATACTAGAATAAAATTCTTTTTTCAATCATTCCCCTTATTACATATAATTAAAAATAAATACACCGCAGTTACTATTAAACTAAAATTATAGCTATCAAAAATTATTTTAACAGCTATAAATATAATAGGTATTAAAAATAATAAAGAAAACAACATACCAATAAAGTAGGATTTTTTTAAATCTAAAAATTTTTTTAAAAATATATTTAAAATCCTTCCACCATCTAAATTTCCTATAGGTATAAGATTAAAAATACCTATAATAAGATTAGAATATCCCCATAATAAAAAATTGGTATTTTCTTTATAGAAAAACAAAAATATAAACGCTAGTATAATATTTAATAATGGTCCTGAAAATAATATTAACATTTCTTGATTATATGGTATAACTTTATCTGGTTGAAACATTCGTATTCCAAATGTCTCAAAAGAGATCTCTTTTGGTTTTTTTTTACAGATAAAACTAGCAATAATATGCCCAAATTCATGTATTAAACTGCTAAATAACGCTATCATAGAAATACTTGTTTTATCTAAAATTCCTAGAAGAGAAATTACTGCAAAAAATAAAAATTTAAACTTTATATTTATCCCAAATATAACAAACTCAATCATACAAACCTTTCTCAATATAATAAAATGGATCTATATATTTTTCATCTTTTATTATAGAAAAATGAAGATGGTTTCCTGTAGAATCTCCTGTACTCCCCACTTTGCCAATAACTTCTCCTTTTTTAACTATATTTCCTTTTTCACCAAAAGTTTCATCACAATGAGCATATAAAAATTTTGCTCCCCCCATTGATTCAATTTCAATATAATTTCCTAAACTTTTTGAAACTCCAATATCAACTATTGTTCCTTCTGATGCCCCCAATATATCCGTTCCCCTCTCTGCCGCTATATCCACCCCTGTATGAAAATTTTCATCTCCATCGATATTTCTAAATCCAAATATAGAACTAACAGTTCCTTTCGCTATAGGAGGTCCAATATCAATATCTAAATCTAACCTCTCTTTATGAATATTATCAGGCAAATCTTTCTCATCTTCTTTTTTATTATTATTTTCTTCTAGTGAATTTTCCTCTATTGGTTTATTTTTATCTATAATTCCTCTATAAATTTTATCCAAGGTATAATCATTATTTACACCTAATGATAATCCCTTTTTTAAATCATTATAAAAATCTTCATTAATTATATTTATAAAAGTTAAAACTATAAACAATGATACAACCACCGAACATTGTACAAAAACTAAATCAAAAAAATTACTATCCTCTTTATTATTATTATTATTTCTATTCCTCATCTTGTTCATCTCCATAAAATTATAAAAATAAAATCTATTTAATAATATTCTGATTATAAAAAAAAAAGACTAGTATACTAGTCTTTTTTTATAAGTTTTAAAACCAATTCTTTTAATACAGCAGGGTTTCCTTTGCCTTTTGTTTCTTTCATACACTGACCTATAACAAAACCCAGTGCATTAGTTTTTCCATTATTATAATCTATAACGGATTTTTCATTAGCTTTTAATATGTTTATAACTACACTTTTAAGATCATCTATATCCGAGTTTTGTTTTAACGATCTTTCTAATATAATTTGATCTACTGTTTTTTCTGTTTCAAAAATATCAATTAATACAATCTTTCCACTACTAGTAGAAATTATATTAGATTCTATACAATTTATAAGATCAAATAATTTTTGGGGAGTTATCTTTGTTTCATCTAACAATATACTCTTTTCATTTAAATATCCCAATATATCTCCTAATATCCAATTAGAAACAAGTTTAGGATTTACATCCCCTATATTTAAAACAGATTCGAAAAGAAAACTTCTTTCCACACTTTCAACAATTAAAGTTGATTCTTTTTCAGAGAGTTTAAAATCTTTAATATATCTTAAAACTTTTTTATTTGGAAGTTCTGGTATAGAAGTTTTTATATCTAATAATTTTTCTTCTGTTACAACTATCTTTCCTATATCAGGTTCTCTAAAATATCTATAATCATCTGCATTTTTTTTCTCTCTTAATAAAAAGTTTTTTCCTTTATCATCATCCCATCTTCTTGTTTGCTGAATAATAGTTCCTCCAGACTCCAGAATATCGACCTGTCTTCTAGCCTCATACTCTATCCCTTTTACAGCCCCACTAAATGTACTAATATTCTTCATCTCACATCTTGTTCCATATTCAGTAGAACCCTTTTTCATCACAGATACATTTACGTCGCATCTTAAAGAACCTTCTTGCATCTTACAATCAGATATTCCCATATACGAAAGAATAACTTTTATAGTTTCTAGATAAGATTTCGCTTCTTTAGAACTCCTCATATCTGGCTCGGATACAATTTCAATAAGAGGAACCCCACATCTATTAAAATCAACTAGTGTTCCAGAAAAACTATCATCATGAATAAGCTTTCCCGCATCTTCCTCTATATGTATTCTAGTTACGCCAATTCTTTTCTGTATCCCATCTACAGAGATATCAACATGCCCATCATAACAAAGAGGAACTTCATCCTGTGTAATTTGATACGCTTTTGGTAAATCTGGATAGTAGTAGTTTTTTCTATCCTGCTTAGAAACACTATTTATACTACAATTTAAAGCATATCCCATCTTAATAGCATAATCGACAACAGTCTTATTTAAAGATGGTAGAGCCCCTGGCATACCTAGACAGATAGGACAACAGACTGTATTAACTTCTAGTCCAAATTCATTTTTACAACCACAATATATCTTTGTTTTTGTAGAAAGCTCTGCATGTATCTCTAAACCTATAACTATGTCATAATTTTCTATCATACTAATACACCCCCAAATTTATATTTTAATTTTTAAATCAAATCCATCTATACTTTTTTCATAAAAATTTGCAACATCAAACAATAATTTTTCCGAAAAATGTTTCCCCATAATTTGAACACCTATCGGAAGACCTTTTGAATCTCGTCCAGATGGTATACTTATAGCTGGTATCCCCGTTATATTTGCAGCGGCTGTGGATATATCACTTGTATACATATCCATATGTGCATTTATCTTTTCACCTAGATTAAAAGCTGTCGTTGTTGTTGTTGGTGTAACTATAATATCACACTCTTCAAAAACTCTATCAAAATCTTGTTTCATCATTTTTTTCATGCTTTGAGCCCTATTGTAATATGCATCATAATAACCCGAACTTAAAACGTATGTTCCTAACATAATCCTAGTTTTAACTTCTTCTCCAAAACCTTCTGTTCTTGTCTTCTTATACATATCCTGAAAATTGGTATAGTCTGACGCCCTATACCCATACTTAACACCATCAAATCTTGCCAAATTAGATGAAGCTTCTGCAGATGAAAGTATATAATAGACAGGTATAGAATATTTAGTATTTGGTAGACTAACTTGTTTTATCTCTGCACCTGATTTTTCTAAAAATTTAATAAAACTTTCTATACTTTTTATAACATCTGTATTTTTATCTGTAAGATAATATTCTGAAGGAATACCGACTTTTATTCCCGACAAATTTTTAAGCTCAGAGATATCCGTAGGTATATTACTAATATCCACAGTAGTCCTATCTTTTTTATCATAACCAGATATAGCGGAATACAAAAGATGAACATCTTTTACAGTTCTACCCATAGGTCCTATCTGATCTAAAGAAGACGCAAACGAAACAAGTCCATATCTAGATACAGAAGAATAGGTAGGCTTTAAACCCACAATACCACAATACGAAGCAGGTTGTCTTACCGATCCACCAGTGTCCGAACCTAAAGAAACAGTTGCTTGATATCCAGCAACTGAAGATGCACTTCCACCTGATGATCCTCCTGGAACACAATCTAAATTATGTGGGTTTTTTGTATCTTTAAAATATGAAGTTTCTGTAGATGACCCCATTGCAAACTCATCCATATTCAACTTTCCTATAATTAAACAATCTTGATCCAACATCTTCTCAACAACAGTGGAATTATACGGGGCTACAAAATTTTCTAACATTTTTGAAGAACATGTATTTCTAACATCTTTAACTAATATATTATCTTTAACACCTACAGGAATTCCAGCAAGAGGCGAAATAATTTCCCCTGATGCAATTTTTTTATCAACAATATCAGCCTTTTTGTCTGCCATATTCCTAGTAAGAGTTACATAACTTCCTAACTTTTCTTCTACGCTATCTATTCTACTATAAATACTAGAAACAATCTCTCTAGCACTACACTCTTTAGACCTAAGCATAAAACTTAATTCTGTTCCACTTTTTTTAAAAAGATCCACCTTAAACCTCTCCTCCTATCTAATCTATAACTTTTGAAACAAGTATACATCCACCCTGTACAGATGGTGCATTTTTTAAAACTTCATCTCTAGACAAACTAGGTTCTATAATATCTTCTCTGAGTATAACTTCGTTTCCAGAAATATTATCAGAATTTTTAATATCAACTCCAGGTAAAACTTCTACCATTTTAATAATAGATTCCATCTTTTTTAAAATTTTATCTCTATCAAATCCATCAGGATATAGCATAGAAAGATTTGCAATATTTTCTAAATCAAATTTCATAAATACATCTCCTAGAAATTATTTATTTTTATTATTAATTATATCATTAAATTGGGATTCATTTATTATAACAACTCCCAATTTTTTCGCTTTTTCAAGTTTACTTCCTGTGGTATCTTCTGTCAATAAATAGTTGGTTTTAGAGGAAATAGTAGTTTTATATTCCCCCCCAAAACTCTCTATAATCTCAAAAATTTCTTTACGGGTATAACCTAAAAGTTTTCCTGTAACAACAAAAGATACTCCTGTAAATAAACCTACCACATCTTCTTTTTGGTGAATAAAATTAACACCAGATAATTTTATTCTATTTATCATATCAATATTTTTTTGACAACTAAAATAATCTACAAAACTTTTTGCAATAATATCACCAATTCCATCAATTTTTATAATATCTTCTTTTTTAATAGTATGAAACATATCTAAATTTTTAAACTTTTTGCAAATTATTTTAGATGCATTTAAACCTATATGAATTATCCCTAGACTAAATATAAACCTGTATAAATCCTGTGTTTTAGATTTTTCTATACTCTGCCTTATATTAAAACAACTTTTTTCTTCTATACTTGGAATAGACAAAAATTGATCATCTGTTAGATAATATATATCAGATAAATCTTTAACTAGATCTAAAGAAACTAATTTATCTATTATCCCTTCTCCAAATCCAGATATATTCATACCATCTCTTGATACAAAATGAACCAAAGATTTTTTAAAAACACCTTTACAAAATTCGTTAACGCATTTTATAAAAATATCTTCTTTAATACAAGTATATCCACATTCGGGACAAATCATAGGAATTTTATAGATATCTTTATTATCATTTTTATTAATATTTCTAACAATTTCAGGTATAATCTCTCCTGCTTTTCTAATAACTAGTAGATCTCCAATATTTATCATATGGAAATCTATAAAATCTTGGTTATGAAGAACAGCACGCCTAACAATACTTCCACCAAGGTCTATACTATCAAATATAGCCGTTGGTGTTATTGTTCCTGTTCTTCCTACATTTAGCTCTATATCCAAAAGTTTTGTTGTTTTTTCTTCTGGTGGATATTTATATGCAACTGCCCATTTAGGAAATTTACTGGTTTCTCCTAGATCTTTTCTGCTCTCAAAACTATCAACTTTAATTACAACTCCATCTATATCAAAAGGATAGTTTATTCTATCCTTATATATATCTTCTATAATTTTTATGGATTTTGATATATCGTCTCCTATCATAAAATATGATGAAACTAAAAACCCCATACTTTTTAAAAAATTTAAAGAAGAATGATGGTTAATAATATTTTCTATATCATTTTGTAGATTAAATATACAAACACTTAAATTTCGATGTTTAGTTATATTTGGATCTTTCTGTCTTAAAGATCCCGCAGCTGCATTTCTTTTGTTTTTAAAAATAGGCTTCCCTATATCAGCCATATCTTTATTCAAGTCTATAAAACTTTCTTCAGAAATAAAAACTTCGCCTCTAACATTAATATCTACTAAAGACGAATGTATTTTTTTAGGAAGATTTTTAATAGTTGCTAAATTTAAGGTTACGTCTTCCCCTATAAATCCATCTCCCCTTGTAGCTGCAAAATAATATTGTCCTCTTCTATATTTTATAGATACAGATAATCCATCAATTTTAGGCTCGATAATATAAGTTGGATTGTCTACAACTTCTCTAACATGTTTATCAAATTCATAAATTTTATCATAACTGAAAACATCCTGCAAACTATCCATCTTAAAATCATGAGAAACTTTTTTAAAAATATTTAAAGGAAGATGTCCAACTATTTGTGTAGGGGAATCACTTGTTATTAAATCTGGATTGTCTTGTTCAATCTTTTTTAATTCCATCATAAGATTATCAAACTCAAAATCTGATAATTCAGGACTATCAACGGTATAATATTTATAGCTATGATATCTAATTTTTTCTCTTAACTCTTTTATCTTTTTTTTTAAATTTGATAAATTCATCTTTATTCTCCTAATATTATAACTTTATATATTATAGCATATGCATTTTTTTGATACAATTCAAATTTATAAATATATATTTACTTATACATATATTATTGATATAATATTGTATAATTATCTATATAAATTATTGTTATAATAGTATATCATTATCCATATTGGCAAATTTTTTTGAGGAGCAAAAATATGAAAATCGCTATATTCACCGACACATATCCCCCTGATGTCAACGGCGTGTCTGCTCATGTAAAAAATCTTAAAGATGGACTTATTAAAAGAGGACATGACGTTCTAATTATAACAACTGGAACTCATAAAAGAAAACAATTTATTAAAGACGGAATTTTAAAATGCCCTAGTATAACCTTTAAAAGATTTTATAATTATGGAATAGCAAACCCTATTAGTTATGGTAGATTAAATTCTATAAAAAAATTTAATCCTGATGTAATTCATATTCATACAGAATTTAGCATTGGATTTTCTGGAGCTATGATTTCTAAAATTTTAAAAAAACCTTTAATATATACATTACACACAATATGGGACGAATATATTCATTATATTGCTCCTAAACCACTGATCCCTATTGTCACAAAAACATCTCTAAAATACGCACGATTTATAGCCAACAAAGCTGCCGAAGTTATTGGTCCTTCTGAAAGAGTTAAAACATTTTTTAAAAAATATGATATAAAAAAAGATGTAACTATTATAAGTAACTGTGTTGATACAGCTCTTTTTGACAACAGCAATCTAGATAAAGATAGATTACAACATCTAAAATCTATATATAACCCAAAAGATGATATGACCACAATTGTTTTTTGTGGAAGAATAGGAAAAGAAAAAAATATAGAAACATTAGTTAATTTTTTTGGATCAGAATTTTCTATAGAAGACAAGGTTCAACTATTAATAATAGGAGATGGTCCATATAGAAATTTAATCGAAAATCTTATAAAAACTTTAAAAATGGAATCAATAATTAAATGTATCGGAGTTATTCCAAATAAAGATATTGTATATTATTACACAATATCAGATATGTATATAACAGCTTCATTATCAGAAAATCATTCTATCTCAATGATAGAAGCTATGGTTTGTGGGCTTCCTGTTGTTCATATATTTGATGTTGAAAACCAAGGACAAGTTATAGAAAATGTCAATGGATTTATCTTTACATCATCTAAAGAAATGTATGACATTATTAAATTTTATCAAAACAAAACCCTTAAAGAAAAAAAAGATTTTAAAAAATCAATAAAAAATTATTCAAAGCATTTTGATATATTAACACTATCTGATAAGATAATAGAAGTTTATAAAAGACAAATAGAAAAGGCTCTTTAAAAGAGCCTTTTCTATTTGTCTTTTATTTGTCTTTTATCTGAAGTCCTGTTCTATCTATATTTACATCAATCTTAACATTATATCCCAAATTTGAAATAATGTTTCCGATATCATCTCTATTATCCTTCCAGTATGAAGGATATTTTTGTTTTATTCTATCCATAAAATTAAAAATATCTATATTATTTTCTTTCAAAGTTAGGTATAAAACATTATCTATTTCATCCTTTATAACGTCTTCTAAACTATCTTCTATATCTTTATACTCAAAAACAGGAACTTCTCTATCTTCAGGTACAACTATTTCTTTAACTATTCCATCTGTTTTAACAATTATATCAACAGACATATCACCATTTTTAATACGGGGATTTATCTTTATTTGAGACTTAAAAATCTCTACCGAAGATGTTCCGATGCTATCAGACTCTGAAACGACTACGCTAGATTTAAATTTTTGCAATAAAATTTGTATAGCCCTTGTATTTTCCTGGTCTATATAAGTTTTTAATCGTCCGTCTAAAAAAACTGATATTCCATCCATAGATATAACTTTTGAATCTCCTTCAGATTTTTCAGAGCTTGCGGATTCTTCTTCTTTTTTTTCTCCCGAATTATCTTCAGCATCCTCTAATTTAATTACAGGTATACTAACTGAGTTTGTTGTGCTTTTATAATTTTTTGCCACATCATAAAATCTAACCTGAAAAGATTGTCCTGTATCTTCCGCATTTCTAACTATTTTTTCTATCGTTTCAGCTGGGAGTATTCCTTGTGTAATCTTTGCGTTTAATATTTCATTTGCATCCCCTTTAACAACAAGCATCCCAACATCAGATTTAGATTGTGCATCGGTATTAAAAAAACTTATAACATTTTCTAAACCTTTTTTAGCACTACTTTCACCTAGTATAATCAATCTATTATGTCCATAAAATATCTTCTTTCCCTGTTTTAAATCTGCCTTAGACATGGCTTCTCCTATAGTTTTCCCTTCAGTTGTAATAACTTTAGAGTTCTGTTTGCTTGTATCAATCGCCGTTTGCCCTCCAGATCCCTCTGGAGAAAATATCTGTATACTAAGTTTATATTTATCTTCATCATAATCTATTCCTATAGCCTGTACAATCGCTCTATCACTTAGATTTATTGTTTTTAAACAACCTGTAAGACTAGATAGCATCAATAGAGTACCCAGTATTAACAATATTTTTTTTATCAACACTATTCTCCTTTTTAAATATATAAACTATATAGATGATAAACGGAAGAATAAAAACAAGAATTAATACAATAAAACCAGAATTAATAAATCCTTGTAAATATCTTATCGCATCTAAACTAGATTGGATCCAATAAACACTTATACTTATTGCGATAAAAATAACAGAAAATATATAACCTTTTTTAACCTTCGGTAGCGATATAGATATGCAACTATAAGCAATAAATACATACATAGTAGCTTTTATAAAAGCTAAAACAATCCACAAAGCCATATGCAAAGAGTCAAGTCTTTGAAAAATTGATGTGTATGAAATAGTTGTTAATGTGTAAAAAGGAAATACCAAACTTCCTGAATAGTTTGCCAAAACTGTTGTTATTAAAAACACTATTATCTGTATTGTTATAGTAGATAATATTAAATATGACATAAACGTTTTCTTTTTATTCCCTTTTGTATATGGATATAATAGTATAAAAGCAACCAATTCTGTATTTCTTCCTAAATTATCAAAGATAGATACGCCTATCTGCTTTATAGGAGAATCAAATATTGGAGAGAGATTATACATATCTACACTAGATAACAACCCAGTAAATATAAATAAAAATGCAACAACAAAAAATACACCAAATATAGCAGATACACGTGATATAGATTCAACTCCAGATACAGCTCCATATAAAACTAACCCTATAAACATTAAAACTAAAATGGATGAATTTGCATTTGTATACACGGCATTATCTAAAAAAAACATAGCTTGAACAATAGTGTTTATCCCAACTAATATAGCGTAAATAGCATATATCCAAGCTATAATAATGCCGTTTTTACCAAAACAATTATATCCTGCTGTAATTATATTTCCATTTTTTATACGATCATATAATTTAAAGATAGGAATTACAATCAGAATTTGAACAAAAAGAGATATTAAAGATCCAATAAGGATAGCCAACCCATCTAGTTTAGAGCCTGTATGAATATTATATGTTAAAGAAGAAAAAACTCTGGATATATATAGCATTGTAAAAAGCTGTGCTCCACTTATTTTTGCAAACATTAAGAGTTTTCACCTCCACTATTCTGCATGTCAACCCCTGTTAAATTTTTTATATTAACATTTTTATTCATTTTTTTCCAACTAAATCTAACAAATACATCCTTCATAGCCTTAAGACTAAACGGAGATATTGGCGCCGTATATACAACACCATATTCACTTAAAGAACATATATTTATAAGAAGTGCTGCAACCGCTATACCTATTCCATACAGTCCAAATGTGCCTCCTACAATTATAAATCCAAACCTCAATATCGATACAGGCTCATATATAGAAGGAACAACAAACGAACTAATTGCTGTAACCGCCACAACCATAACCATAGGTGCCCCTATTAGCCCCGCTGTAACCGCTGCATCTCCTATAACCAACGCCCCAACAATACTTACGGCATGGCCAACTGGTCTAGGAAGTCTTAAGCCCGCCTCTCGCATAACTTCATATATAAAATGAATAAGTAATGCCTCTATAACTAAAGGGAACGGAGTTGCTTCTTGAGAGGTTGCAATATTAAACAAAATAGAGTGTGGAAATAATTCTGGATGAAAGCTACCTATAGCAACATATAAGCCAGGTAATAATATTGTAAATGCAAAGGATATATATTTTATAATACGCATAAAACTTGTATAGTACGGTCTATGACAATAGTCATCAAAGCTCTGAAAATTTTCTGAAAAGAGATATGGAACAATTAAAGCAAAGGGGGTTCCATCAACTAATATAGCAACTCTACCTTCATTTATCTTTGCACATACTGTATCTGGTCTTTCTGTAGTTCCGACTTCTGAAAATATAGAAAATGGTTTTCCTTCTAAAAAAGGTTGTATATATCCACTTTCAAGAACAACATCAATATCTATATGCCTTATCTTATGTCTAATCTCTCTAACCATTTTTTTAGAAACCGTATCTGTCATATACATCATACAAACACTAGTTTTACTCTTAGAACCAACGTTAAACAATTCAAATTTCAACTTGGGAGATTTTATGCGTCTACGAACCATAGTCATATTTATCCTTAGAGGTTCTGTAAAACCTTCTCTTGATCCCCTAATATTAACCTCACTAGAAGGCTCGGATATCGACCGAAAATTAAAACCTTGCGCGCCTAAACAAACCCCTTTTGCTATACCATCAATAAGTATAATAATAAACCCAGACATACTAAATGTAAATATATCATCTGTAGTATATACATCTGTCAAATCCATAGAAGTTATCATTTTTGTTTCTAAATAACTATATATATCTTCTGGAGTTGTTTTTTCAGAAAAATCTGCCGACATAAGCGGACCCATCAAAAGATCTGACAGCATCGTAAAGTTTATCATACCTTCAATCCCAATTACATTTATAGTATTATTATAAATTTTTAGTTCCCTTGATAAAAAATCTCCAGAATTATCAAATTTTTCTCTAAGTAAAATCATATTGTCTTTTAAAGAACTTCTAAGATTTACAGGAGTTTCAAAAACTTCTTCTTGTTGAATATCTTCAACATTTGAATTTTTAATGGCAGATATTTTAGATTTTATATATTTTAGCATAAAATCCTCCTTCACATTTAATGTAAATTTATATAACAATTATTACCAACTATGTTTAATATAATTCAAATAACAGATAATAATTATAAAATAAAAATTAAAAGAGGATTTAATATGTTAATAATTTTCTTTAGGACAATACTTTTATATGCATTAATCATATTTAGTATTAGAATTATGGGAAAAAGACAGCTAGGAGATTTACAGCCATCAGAACTAGCAATAACAATATTAATATCAAATATAGCCACAATGTCTATAGATGAGCCAGATATATCTCTGATTTTTTCCGCGGTTCCTATTTTAACATTGGTTGGCTTTGAACTTATTTTATCAAAATTATCTCTTAGATATAAACCATTTAGAAGTTTTATATCTGGATCTCCTGTTGTTATAATAAAAGATGGCCAAATAATACAAAAAAGGATGAACGATCTACGATTATCTATTGATGACCTTATGGAAGCGCTTAGAGGAAATAATATATTTGATATTCAAGAAGTTGATTATGCTATTGTTGAAACTAACGGAAAGATAAGTGTATTTCAAGATATAAAAAAACAGGCTGTAAATCCCAGCCAATTAAAATTAGATATAAAAAAGGAATACATCCCCAAAATTATAATAAGTGATGGGATTTTATTAAAAAAAGCTTTGAAAATATATAATATTTCAAAAGATATTATTTTAGAAAAATTAAAATCAAAAAATTTGGACATTAGAGATATATTTATAATGACAATAACAGAAGATAACAAATACTTTATAGTTCCTAGAGATAAAAAAAAAAGGTAAAAGTTTGGAACTTTTACCTTTTAATATAAAAATAAACATTTCGGGAATTTTTTAACAATAAATACTATTAAAGGGGTATTGATCGTGTTTAGACAAATTTTAATAATTATAATAATTATTTTAATAATTTTTTCATCTATATTGGGAATTATAAATTTAAAAAATACTACAGAAGAAATTTCTGATATACTTAAACAATCTGCTAATAATTATAATAAAGATATCCAACAAACTAAAAAATCTATCCAATCGTTAAATAAAATATGGGAAGAGAAAAAAATAATATTATCTTTGTATATTAAAAAAAAATCTATAAAAGAAGTTACTCAAAAAATTTTAGAGCTTAATTATTATCTAAATAATGATAATTATGAAATGTTTATGTACACATCAGAGCTATTATTAAATATAATTCACGATATCTACATGGACGAAATACCATCATTACAAAATATATTAAAAAAACACTTATACTATCTTAAGACAAAATTTCCTCAACTATATCTATAGCTGTCAAAATCGTTACTTGTCCGTTATACAATTTTAATATAATGTCTTTAACAAAATTTTTATCAATAGATATATTATTTATAGTTAAACTTTCAGATACTCCGCCAATTGTTTGGCTTATCTTTATCCCATACTCTTCAACATGACCATAGCCTTCATACTTATTTATGTCTGAAAGCAAATCATAGCAAATTTTAAAATTTGTGTTTACTTTCCATTTATGCTGAAAATAACACATTGACTTACTCATAACAACTTCCTCCAAATTGATGTTTATTAGGCTATCTAATATGTATTATACACCACATAATACAAAAAGTAAATATTTTTTGTATTATCGATTAACATTATTCAAATTTATTAAAATTATGAGTACTAATTATTAATAAATTATTAACAATATTCAAAATTCATATATCAAATATAATAAATGTTAAAAATGTAAAATAAAAATAAACATCTATTCATATTATCGTAACTTATATGTAATACCTGTTGTTTATCTGGACAAATTAATATATAATTTTATTTTTAATTATGAACTAATAGATCCAAAAAAACTGTAGAAAAAAAAACAAACTATATTTTTTATAACAAGGAGTGTTTAAAATAAATAATATCCATATAAATGTTATCTCAAATAAAATAGAACTCTTAAATCCTGATAAATCCACAAAGAGTTTAAAATCTATAATACAATCATATGCAATAGATAAAACAGACGAAAAACAACTTTTCATAGTAAATTCAAATTTTTTAACTGGAAATAGTTGTGGAGATATAATTAAAAATAATACTATACAAAATATGATACAAGATAGTTTAAAAGAGATAAAAAATTTTATAATTTGGAAAAATTATAGTCTGCTTTTTTCACAAGATATATTTGAAGATAATATATTAAAAAAATATCTATTTATTATAAATAACAAAAAAATATTTGCACAAAATATCACAAATCACATTTATACACAATGTAAAATATTTGATACAAATTTTATAATATTTAACAATATTATAGAAAATATTAAAAAAAATAACACAAACCTAATCCATATTTCAGAAAACACACCAATAATATCTATTTCATCTCATAGTATAGTAGCTGGAGATGAAATAGTAATTAAAGCTTTTTATAAAAAGCTTTCTAAACACCTTTCTTCCCAGATTATATTATCTAATGGCGGATATGGAGAATCAACATACCCTTATATTTATAAATCATACATAGCAAACTTTAACAAGGGTGACCAACATTTATTTTTATCCTCTTTTAATGAAACTTTATCAAATAAATTAAAATTAAATAAAATAGAAGATAAAAAAAATGATATAACCATAAATATAAATAAATTATACGAAGATATATATAATGATGTCACAATACCAAACGATCCAAAAACTCCATATATACATGGAAATGAATCTACCTATTTAAAAGAAGTTTTTAATCTTCAAGTTGAATCTTTAAAAGGTAGACTTTTAAAAACCAATATAACAAGGGTTATTCTCGGACTTTCTGGTGGACTAGATTCAACGCTTTCCCTTTTAGTTTGTGTAAAAGCATTTAAAGATATGAATATATCCCTTAAAAATATAGCATGCATATCTATGCCAAGTTTTGGAACAACAAAACAAACTTTTGATAATGGAAAAAATTTAGCAGATTCTCTTAATATTTCTTTTAGAGAGATAAATATATCAAAATCAGTAGAACAACATTTTATAGATATAGGTCATGATATAGATAACCAAAATACTGTTTTTGAGAATGCACAAGCGAGGGAACGAAGCCAAATACTTTTTGATATATCAAATATTGAGAACGCTATAGTTGTAGGAACTGGAAATTTGTCAGAAGCAGCCCTTGGTTTTTCAACTTTTACAGGGGATCATATGGCTCATTTTAACGTTAATATATGTGTAACTAAAACGATGATTAGAAAACTAATCCAGATTTTTATAGACGAAAATATATTTTCAAAATCCTCAGCTATATTAAATAGTATTATACAAACTCCTATAAGTCCCGAACTGCTTCCACCCAAAAAAGATGGATCTATTTCTCAAAGAACGGAGGATATTATTGGACCATATGAGTTGCATGATATATTCCTATATCTACTTATTATAAAAAATATGGATCAAAAAAATATTATTAAAACTAGCTACAACTCTTTTAAAGACACCTACTCTATACAGTATGTTGAAAAAATATATTCTATATTCATAAAAAGATTTTTCACAAATCAATTTAAAAGAAGTTGTGTACCTGATGGATCTATTATAACTAATATGAATCTTTCGACATATAATTTTTTTATTCCATCTGATTATTATCCTGCTGTATTTATGACATAATCTCTAAGCTAATAATCCATTCTCTTTAATTTTTAAAAATAGTATATGCAATATAAATAAAAATTATATTGCATATGCTATTTTTTTACAACTTTATTACATTGAAAAAGTATAATGATTATATTATTATAGGGTCAGTTAGATTTTATAAAAAATATGAGGTATATTACATGGATAATATTATAAAAAAAATTATAGAGATAGACCAATCTGCAACTTTAAAAATAGAAAAAGAAAAAAAGAATAAAGATGATATATTAAAAAAATCATCAGAAGAATCAAACAGTATAAAAGAAAAATATAAAAGTCTTTTAGAATCTAATATAGACCAAATTAAAAAAGATCAAGATAAACATATATTAAAAAATTCAGAGATTATTAAAAATGATTTTAATATAAAAACAAATCATTTAGATACATTATTTTTAAAAAAAGAAAAAGAATGGACCACGACTATATATAAAAATATTGTCCTACAGGTTTTTAAAAATGATTAAATTTTCAGATAATGCTATTTATACAAAGATAAAATCTATCCATTCAAATAGGCTAAAAACATCAGACTATAACTCGCTTTTAGAAAAATCATCGGTATCAGAGGTGGCTTTATATCTAAAAGAAAACACATCATATAAATTAATATTAGAAAATGAAGATTGTAATAATATTCATAGAACACAACTAGAATCTATCCTTACGAGAGATCTTTTTAACAAATATTCTAAAATCTATAAATATAATAAATTAGATAAACATTCTTTTTTTTACAATATTATAATTAGGGCGGAAATAGATCAAATTTTAAAATCTATAATGCATTTTAATACATTATCTATGGACAAATTTATAATTAATCTTCCAGAATATTTAATAAACCATGCATCATTTAATCTGATTAATATTGCAAAAGTTAAAAATTTTGATGATTATATAAAAGTTTTTAAACACTCTATATATCTTCCTCTAATTCTTAAATGTTCTCCAGATAGCAATGGTATAATCGATTACACACACGCAGAGATTATATTTCAAAATTTTTTATATACATATACAGAAAAAATTATAGAAAAACAATTTATTGGTAAAACAGGAAAAATTCTTATAAATCTTTTATCATTAGAAATAGAACTTATTAATCTATCCCGTATTCATCGGCTTAAAACAATATTTAAAAAACCTGATGATTTTATATTTTCTCAACTGATTATAACAGATAATTTTTCTATTAAAAAAATTCAAAAAATTTTACACTGCAATTCGGCTTTTGATTATATAGATAAATATAAAAAAAATATTCCTGAACATATTTCAAAAGATACTGATAATTTAGAAGTATATGTTGATTTTATAAAATATATTAAAAATATTAAAAATATGCAATTTTCAAACAAACCAGCTACAATATTTTATTCTTTTTTTATTCTTTCAGAAATACAGGTGAAAAATATAATCCATATTATAGAGGGAATAAGATATAAAGCTGATAAAAATTATATTAAAAATATTATTATAAACAATTAATTTAAAAGAGGTTTATTTTATGGCTATTGAAAAAATGACCACAGCCACGATTATAGGTAGCTTGGATAACTTAGATGAAACAATATTTAACTGTATAAAATCCGGACTTTTTCATCCAGAAATTCTAGAAACAAACTCTCAAGATATACTAGAGTTTTCCTATAATTATAATCCTAAAACTTATACTAAATATATAAATATATTAGAAAAATATATGAAATATTTAAACATACAGTCTAATGATATAAATATAGATAAAAATATTGATTTATTATATATAGACTATATTGATTTTGAAAAATCTATTGAAACTATCAATATAATAGAAAAAACCTGCTCATCTATTCAAAATAAACAAGATGAATATATAAATAATATAGAAGAATATAAGCAAGCTATACTACAGATAAATCACCTCATATCTTTAGATATAAGTTTTGATGATATATTTGCTTGTAAAAATATCAAAGTTAGATTTGGTCGACTTCCTGTAGAAAGCTATACAAAACTTTCTTATCATAATGAAACAGAAATATTATTCACAACATTTGATAAAGATAATCAATACTATTGGGGGGTATACTTCACTCCTATTATAGAATATCAAAGAATAGATAATATAATGAAATCTATGTTGTTTGAAAGAATCCGCGTTCCTGATTATATACATGGGATGCCAGAAGATGCTATAAAAAACCTTAATACTTTAATAGCAAATATGTCTAAATTATTAGAAGATATAGAATTAGAAAAAGAAATAATCACTAATCAATATAAAATAGAAATATTAGAAATATATCACAAATTATTAGTATTAAAAAAATGTGATTCTTTTAAACAATATGTTTGTATCTCAAAATACAATTTTTATATAGTTGGATTTATACCATATAAAAATAAAAGTTTTTTTAATAATCATTTTAGAAAAATATCTTCTGTATCATGTATATTTAAAAGATGTGAAGAATTTGCTGATATCACTCCCCCTGTTAAACTTAAAAATTTTTTGATTTTCAGGCCATTTGAAGCTTTTGTATCTATGTATGGTGTTCCAAAATACAACGAGTTTGACCCAACCGTCCTTGTCGCTATCACATATATATTAATGTTCGGCGCAATGTTTGGAGATTTGGGACAAGGTGCAATAATATTTATCATAGGAATATTTTTATCAAAATTTAAAAAGATGGATATAGGTAAAATTTTTACACGCATTGGAGTTTCTAGTATGGCTTTTGGGACTTTATATGGATCTGTTTTTGGAATAGAAAATCTTTTTGATCCTATATATAAACAGCTTTTCGGATTAGATTCCAAACCCATCCATCTATTATCTAACAGTATGACAAATAATATATTAGTAATATCAATTATAACTGGTGGAATTATAATAGGAATATCTATGATAATAAATATTTATACCTCTCTTAAAAACAAAGATTTTAAACTAGGTCTATTTGGATCTAATGGAATTTTTGGATTTATTTTATATACATTTATATTTATTGGTGCTTTTTTAAATTTAACATTAAATCTAAATATATTTACTCCTATTTCAATAATATTTTTTATAGTTATACCTTTATTTTTAATATTATTTAGAGAACCTTTAGCCTATTTCCTTATCCACAAAAAAATTAAAATAAACTCTACAATATCAAACTTTTTAACAGAAAATATATTCGAACTTTTTGAAATAATTCTAAGCTATATCACCAATACAATGTCATTTTTAAGAGTTGGTGGATTTATTCTTACACATGCAGGGATGATGGTGGTGGTTCTAACTCTTACAGAATCTATGAACTCTATAGCTTCTCCCATTGCTCTAATTATCGGAAATCTTGTTGTTATAGCTGTAGAAGGGCTGATAGTTGGTATACAAGTTTTACGATTAGAATTTTATGAAATATTTAGCAGATGTTTTAGTGGAAAAGGAAAACCATATAACCCTTTTTCTATAACTAAAAATATTTAATTTAAATAAATTATTTAGGAGATTTTCATATGTATTTTTTATTACCTTTAATCGCTATTATATTATTATTTTTGCCAATTATACCAATATATAAAAAAGTTGTATCATCAAAACAAATGAAAAATAGACTTATATTTAATATTTCATCATTCATAGGAATTTTTATAATTTTTACCATCGTTCCAGTTATAACCATAGCTTCTGCAGAATCAACATCAACAATAGTTTCAGATGCTAGTGGGCTAGGATATATTGCTGCCGCATTGGTTACTGGTTTTTCAACTATTGGTGCTGGAATTGCCGTTGCCGCTGCCGCTCCTGCTGCTATTGGAGCTTTAAGTGAAGATCCTAAGTCATTTGGTAAAGCTTTGATATTTGTAGCCCTTGGAGAAGGTGTTGCTCTATATGGACTTTTAATATCTATTCTTATATTAAATAAAATTTAAGGAAAATATTTATGAAAATATATTGTATAAGCGATAATATAGATACAAAAGTTGGGATGAGATTAGGTGGAATAGAAGGCGAAATTATTCACGATAAAAAAATATTTGAAAACCGTATGCAAGAACTTATAAAACAACAAGATATTGCTATAATTCTTGTAACCGAAAAGGTTGTTCAACCCTCTTTAAAATTTATAAACCTTCTTCGCCTTTCAATAAAAAAACCATTAATAGTAGAAATTCCTGATAGACACGGAACCTACTCTATAACCAATTCCATATCAGAATATATACACCAAGCTGTTGGAATAAAAATTTAATGAAAGAAGAAGGATTATGCTAAATGATAGGCTAGAAAAGTTTAAAAAAGCAGTTTTAGATAATGTTGATCAAGAGTTAGAAAAAATAATAGATGAAACAAATAACATTCATAGACAAAATCTGACGAAAAATAAAAACGATCAAGAGATGGAATATATCCTATTAAAGAAAAAATACGAGAAAGAATCTATTATAAAAATTAAACAAGAATTATCTCTTACACAAAATATTTTAACTCAAAATATTATAAAAAAAAGAAATCAAATTAAATCTAAAATAGAAAATAATATTATAAAAAAATTAATATTATTTACACAAACAGATGAATATATAAACTTGATAATAAATGATATCCAAGAGATTATAAAAAAATTTAGCATAGAATCTTTTTCTATCCTAGTATGCGAAAGAGACATTGATTTGTTTAAACAAAAAATTTTAAAAAGTTTTAATTGTTTGAATATAAATAAATCTCCTAGAATAAAAATAGGAGGTTTTATTCTAGAAAAAGAGAACTCTAATATAGTTTTAAATAAATCTTTTGATAAATATATTAGAATGTCAGAAGAATTTTTAAATAAGATTCCAGAATTAAATATTAAATAGTAAGGATGAGGATTGTGCAGATTTCTATTTTTTCTATAAATGGACCAATAATAAAAACTATAAATAGTTCATCTTTATGTATATTAGAAATGGTCTATGTAGGAGAAAAAAAACTTATTGGAGAAGTTATAAATATAGACAAAAATTTTGCAACTATACAAGTTTATGAAAACACATCTGGTCTTCAGGTTGGCGATATAGTTAAAAGAACAGGAAATCAAATTTCTGTAACACTTTCTCCTGGACTTTTATCCAATGTTTTTGATGGTATACAACAGCCTTTAAAAACTATAAAACAAAATTATGGAGATTTTCTTATCCCTGGGTCTAATCAAAGTTTTGAAGAAAATAATAAATACTATAATATTATATTTAGAGTTTTAAAAAATGATATTGTTTCTTCTGGTGATATATTTGCCGTCTGTTCTGAAACTGATATAATAGAACATCGATTTATGATACCAAATGGAATTTCAGGAAAAATTATTGATATTAAGCAAGATGGCTCATATCTAATTACAGAAAATGTAATTATAATAGAAGATGAATTTAAAAATATTCATAATATACCACTGTTTCAAAAATGGCCTATTAGAAAAGCAAGACCTTTTAACAAGCGTATTCCAATATCTATACCCCTTATAACTGGACAACGAATTATAGACTCTTTATTCCCTATCGCTAAGGGTGGTGTTGCTGCTATTCCTGGAGGATTTGGAACAGGTAAAACTATGACACAACACCAGCTTGCAAAATGGTCGGATGCTGACATAATAATTTATATTGGTTGTGGAGAACGTGGAAATGAAATCACACAGGTATTAGAAGAATTTTCTTCTCTTATAGATCCAAAAAGTGGAAAACCTATGTCAAATAGAATTGTGTTAATAGCAAATACATCCAATATGCCTGTTGCTTCTAGAGAAGCATCGATATACACTGGTCTAACAATAGCAGAATACTATCGTGATATGGGATATCATGTAGCTGTTATGGCCGACTCTACTTCTCGTTGGGCAGAAGCACTAAGAGAGATATCTGGTAGACTTGAGGAAATGCCAGCAGAAGAAGGATTTCCTGCATATCTGCCATCCAAAATTTCACAATTTTACGAAAGAGCAGGATATACTCTTAATCTAAATAATACAGAAGGTTCAGTTTCTATAATCGGCGCTGTTTCTCCTCAAGGATCTGATTTTTCTGAACCCGTTACACAAAATACAAAACGTTTTGTTCGTGCTTTTTGGACACTCGATAAGTCGCTGGCATACTCTAGACATTATCCCGCTATAAATTGGATAACAAGTTATAGCGAATATATAGAAGATTTGTCAGACTATTATGAAAAAAATATAGACCCAAACTTCTTATCCTATAGACAAGATATATATAATATCTTAATAGCAGAAGATTCTTTAATGGAAATAGTTAAACTTATTGGTTCTGACATGCTACCAGATGATCAAAAACTAATAATAGAAGTCGCCAAAGTTATACGATTAGGTTTTTTACAACAGAATGCTTTTCATAAAATAGATACATATGTCCCTTTATCTAAACAGGTAATAATGATGAAGATAATACTATATCTATATGATAAACTTAGTTTAGTTATAGAAAAGTCTATTCCAATATCATATATATTAAAAACCAATATATTTGAAGAAATTATAAAAATGAAATACTCTATCCCCAATGATGCATCTAACAAAATTTTTGAATCTTATACATGTATAATTGATGAAAAGATAAAAAATATAGAAAGTTCAAATAAATAGGTGATTTTATGAGTTTAGAATATAAAGGATTTTCAGAAATCAAGGGATCTCTTGTTTCTATAGAAAATGTAAAAAAAGTTTCTTTTGATGAAGTTGTAGAAATAACTTTGCCCGATGGAGAGATTAGAATAGGAAGAGTTGTAGAAATTTTAAATGATAAAGCCATAATTCAAGTTTTTGCAGGAACAGACAATTTTTCTTTAGAAAATACATATTCGAAATTTAAGGGAAAACCTTTAGAATTTGCTGTTTCTAAAGAACTTTTAGGAAGAATTTTTAATGGAATGGGAAAACCAATAGACAATCTAGGAAATATAAATTACAAAAAATCATTAGATATAAATGGATATCCAATAAATCCAATGTCTAGAAAATATCCTGTAGACTATATAAATACGGGAATATCAGCAATAGACGGACTTGCAACTCTTATTAGGGGGCAAAAGCTTCCTATATTTTCTGGATCAGGTATGAACCATAATAAGCTTGCTGTGCAAATAGTTAATCAAGCAAAAATTGCTGAAAAAAATAATCAACAATTTGGTATTATATTTGCCGCCATGGGAATAAAAAATGATGTGTCTGATTATTTTATAAAAAGCTTTAAACATAGTGGTGTAATAAACAATGTTGTAATGTTTTTAAATCTATCAAACGATCCTATAATAGAAAGAATTATAACTCCTAGAATTGCTCTAACAGCAGCAGAATATCTTGCTTTTGAAGAAGATATGCATATATTAGTTATATTAACTGACATGACAGCATATGCAGAAGCTGTTAGAGAGTTTTCTTCATCAAAAGGAGAAATTCCTGGAAGAAAAGGATATCCAGGATATCTATATTCTGATCTTGCCTCTATATATGAAAGAGCTGGAATGATAAAGGGTAGAACTGGATCTATAACTCAGATACCAATACTTACTATGCCAAATGATGATATAACACATCCTATACCCGACCTTACAGGATATATAACAGAAGGCCAGATTGTTTTAGAGAGGACTCTAGATAAAAAAGGAATATATCCGCCTATATCTATTCTTCCATCTTTATCTAGAATCATGAAAGACGGAATAGGAAAAGGATTTACTAGAGAAGACCATCCAGACCTTGCAAATCAACTTTTTGCATCATATTCAAAGGTTATGGAAGTTATCGCTCTTGCTTCTGTTATTGGCGAAGATGAACTTTCCGACTCCGATAAACTATATATGAAATTTGGAAATCTTTTTGAGCAAAATTTTATATCCCAGAAAGAAAACGAAAATAGATCTATTGAACAAACACTAGAGATAGGCTGGAAAATTCTTTCAATACTTCCTAAAGAAGATCTAGATAGAATAGATTATAATATTATAGAAAAATATTATAAAAAGGAGGTATGATTTATTGTCCCAAAATAATATTCCTACAAAAGGAAATCTAATAAATATTAAAAAATCTCTGTCTCTTGCTCAAAACGGATACAATCTTTTAGATAAAAAAAGAAATGTTTTAACATCAGAGTTGATGCTCCTTGTAAAAACAGCAAAAGGCTTAAGAGGAGAGATAGAATTTACATATAAACAAGCGTATGCTTCATTGCAATATGCAAATATATCTCTTGGTATATGTGAGAATATATCAAAAACTATACCAATAGAGAATAATATTTCCCTGAATTATAGAAGCATTATGGGTATAGAAATTCCAGAAATTAAACACCAAAAATCTAATATAACTATTCCTTATGGCTATTATCAATCTAACTCTAAATTAGACCATGCTTATCTTTCTTTTCAAAAAGTTAAAGATCTAACTATTATTTTATCAGAAGCTGATAATAGTATTTACAAACTTGCACATGCTATTAAGAAAACAAAAAAAAGAGCAAATTCTCTAAAAAATATAATTATTCCTAAATTGCAATCAACTATAAAATTTATTTCAGAATACCTAGAAGAAAAAGATAGAGAAGAATTTTCTAGATTAAAAGTTATAAAATCTAAAACAGATAGATAGTAAGAACTGATTATAATAGTTCTTACTATCTATCTGTATATAGCTTTGTTTTATCTACTATTTTATCCATTAATAATATAATTCCTATAACATTTGGAGCCATCATAAACAGATTAAATATATCTGATATCTTCCAAACTATAGATATATCCATAACAGAACCTATCAATATGACAAATAGAAATATAATTCTATAAAATAATATATATATTTTTTTATCTGTTAGATAATTCAGACTTCTTTCACCATAATAACACCAACTAATAATAGAAGATATTGCAAATATAACTATTGAAAAAATAATAAAATATTCTCCAAAACTTCCAAAAGAAGATTTAAATGCATTAAGCGTAAATTGTGATCCATCATGCTCATTTATAAAAGATCCAGAACTAATAATCGCTATAGCAGTTATTGTACAGACTACGATAGTATCTATAAAAACTTCAAATATTCCCCAAAACCCTTGTTTAACAGAGCTTTGTGTATCCGATGCACCGTGTATAATTGGAGATGATCCTAGCCCTGCTTCATTTGAAAATATCCCTCTAGAAATACCATATTTTATACTAGACAATATAGTATACCCTGCTACACCACCTATTGCAGATTTAAAAGAAAAAGCTGATAAAAAGATAGAACTAAATGCTTGAGGAACATTTTGTATATTTATAATAATAATATAAAACGCAAATATTATATACATTCCAGATACAGTTGGTATAATCTTTTCCGCAAATTTCCCTATTCTACTAACCCCACCTACAATGATAGATGATATTATAATAATTACAAATATTCCAATAAGAAGCTTGTTAGTTCCAAATGTTCCATTTATGCTTACAGATATAGCGTTAATCTGTGTCATATTTCCTATTCCGAAAGAAGCTATTATACAAGATATAGAAAAAATTATAGAAAGAAACTTTATCCCTAAACCTTTTTCAAGATAAAACATAGGTCCTCCTATATTTTTTCCATCTTCCCCTTTCTGTCTATATTCCACAGACAGAACAATTTCACTATATTTTACAGCCATACCAAAAAAAGCCGAAATCCACATCCAAAATATAGACCCAACACCACCTAAAACCATTGCTGTTCCTATTCCAACTATATTCCCTACTCCCATTGTCCCACCCAAAGCTGTACTCATTGCTTGAAATGGAGTTATATTTTTAACATCAATTTTTTTAGATTTTTTTAAAAGGCTTCCTATTGTTTCTTTCCATATATCACCCAGCTTAAATATTTGTATAAAAGATGTTTTAAATGTTATGTATATTCCTATAATTAATAAAAATAAAAGAATATATGGTCCCGATATAATTTTATATATTACCTCAATAAATTTTTCTATTATATTCATAAATACCACCTATTAAACTTAATTATATTTAATATACTTATGCTATAAATTTATTAAATATAATTTAGATTAGATTAGATAATATAATATATATAAATTCCTGTTATTATATAGTATAATTTAATTAATTATACAAAATGGAGGGAGATTTTTTATGTGTGGTCATGTTGGCTTTATAGGGTATACTAAAAATAGGCAAGATGTTCTTGAAGATATGATGAAAAGTATAATACATAGAGGTCCCGATTCTGATGGAAAATATATTGATGATAATATTGCCATGGGATTTAGACGTCTAAGCATTATAGATATTGAACAAGGAAGTCAGCCTATGTTTAATGAAGATAATTCTCTTGTATTAATATTTAATGGAGAAATTTATAATTTTAAAGATATAAGAAAAGATTTAATTGAAAAAGGACATATTTTTAAAACAAATACAGATTCAGAGATTCTTATTCATAGCTATGAAGAATATGGCGTTGATATGCTTTTAAAACTTAGAGGAATGTTTTCTTTTATAATCTGGGACAATAAAATTAAACAACTTTTTGGAGCTAGAGATTTTTTTGGAATAAAACCTATGTATTATGCAACAATGGATGATTGTTTTATGTTTGGATCAGAGATAAAAAGTTTTTTACACCATCCAAAATTTGAAAAATGTTTAAACACTTCTGCTTTAGAGAATTATTTAACATTTCAATATTCTCCTACTAACGAAACATTTTTTAAAAATGTTTATAAACTACCTCCAGCACACTATTTTATATTTAAAGATAATAAAATTATAATAGAAAAATATTGGAGTATAGAATTTAAAGAAGATAACTCTATATCAAAAGAAGAATGGATAGAAAAAATTGATAAAGCATTTAAAAATTCTGTAGATGCGCATAAGATAAGCGATGTAGAAGTTGGGTCTTTTCTATCTAGCGGAGTTGATTCTAGCTATGTTGCATGTGTTTCAGATGTAGATAAGACATTTACAGTTGGATTTGGAAACAAAGATTATAGCGAAATTGACTATGCAAAAGAACTTTCCTCTAATATAAATGTAGAAAATATATCTAAAATTATAACTGCTGAAGAATATTGGTCTGAATTTGCTAAAATCCAGTATCATATGGATGAACCTTTGGCTGATCCCGCTGCTGTAGCTCTGTATTTTGTTTGTAATCTTGCATCAAATCATTTAAAAGTTGTGCTTTCTGGCGAGGGAGCAGATGAAATCTTTGGAGGATATAATATATATAAAGAGCCTATAGAATTTACAAAATACAATAAAATCCCTCTATTTTTAAGAAGAATTATAGGAAATATAGCTTCCATATTTCCCCCTAAGTTTGGTATAAACTTTCTTATTAGACGAGGGAAACTTCTAGAAGAAAGATTTATAGGAAATGCTTATATTTTTTCAGAAAAAGAAAGAAAAAGTATACTAAAAATAAAGACTAATGCCCCTAAATACTCCAAAATAACCAAGCCTTTTTATGATGAAGTTAAAGAAAAAGACTCTATCACAAAGATGCAATATTTAGATCTTAATCTATGGATGGTTGGCGATATTCTTTTAAAAGCGGATAAAATGAGCATGGCAAACTCGCTAGAGCTTAGAGTTCCTTTTTTAGATAAAGAAATTATGGAACTTGCTTGTAAAATTCCAACAAAATTTAGGGTTAACTCTGAAAATACCAAATTTGTTATGAGAAAAGCCGCAGAAAAAAACCTTCCTAAAAAAGTGGCAGATAAAAAGAAATTAGGGTTTCCTGTGCCTATTCGTGTTTGGCTTAAAGAAGACAAATATTATGATATTGTAAAAAAAGAATTTTTAAGCGAAAATGGAAAATTATTTTTTAATGAAAATATAATAATATTGCTACTTGATAATCATAAAAATGGAAAATACGATAATAGTAGGAAGATTTGGACAATATATACATTTTTAATTTGGTATAATCAATTTTTTAAATAAATAAAAAAGATTTATGTATAAATAAATACATAAATCTTTTTTTATTAACTATTCCCTAGTCGAATCATCTCATCTAGGGGCTTTTTAGCTGCTAATCTTAGTTCTTCATCTAATACTATCTCTTCTCCACCTTCGCCTGTTAAAGCGTCTAGTATATCCGAAATAGAAGTTATCTGCATATTTGGACACATAAGTTTTTTTGATAATATTCTAAATCGGCCTTCAGGTTTAGACATTTTTAAATAATCTGCAACATTTTTTTCTGTACCTATTAAGCATTCCTCATCTGTTTCCATACAATATTTTATAATAGCAGAGGTAGATCCAATAAAATCTGCATATTCCAAAACTTCTGGTGTCAACTCAGGATGCATAATCATTTTTGCATTCGGATACTTTTTCTTCATTATTTCACAATCAGCAACCGTAACCGATGCATGAATAGGACACATTCCTTTCCATAAAATAATATTCTTATCTTTTACAAATTTTTTAACATATGTTCCTAAATTATAGTCAGGAATAAAAAGAATATCCTCCCCTTCCATAGCGTTAACAACTTTTACAGCTATAGAAGATGTCACGCAAACATCGCTTACAGATTTTAGTTCTGTAGTTGTATTTATATAAGAAACAATTTTATGTGTTGGGTTTTGTTTTTTATATTTTAAAACTCTATCCGCTGTAAACTGTTCCGCCATTGGACAGGTGGCTTCACTTACTGGAAGGATAACCTTCTTTTCTGGAGAAAGAATTTTAACAGTATCTGCCATAAATCGAACTCCACACATTAAAACCGTTTTATGTGGAATTTCAGTGGCTTTAAGACTTAACTGAAAAGAATCTCCTATTTCATCAGCTATCTCTAATATATCAGATGATTGATATGTGTGTGCAAGGATAAAAATATTTTTTTCCTTTTTTAATTTCAATATTTTATCTTGTATTTCTCTAATCATTTCATACCTCTAAATTCTAATAATAAAAATTTTGATTTATAATTATATATTATTCTAAGAGATCGTTCATATCATAAATTCCAGGGTGCTGTTTATTTAAATATATACTTGCGTTTAATGCACCTTTTGCAAAAACTTGTTTTGATATAGCTGTATGAGAAATAGATAAAATTTCATCATGTCCCGCAAAAATAACTTCGTGTTCCCCTGGATATGTCCCACCTCTAATTGCATGAATACCAATATCTTTTTTCTGTCTCTTTTTCATTCCACAATTTCTACCAAAAACATATTCATATTTCTCATCTGATTGAGAATTTATAGAATCAGCTATCATGAGGGCTGTTCCACTTGGGTTATCTATCTTTTGATTATGATGTTTTTCTAAAATTTCTATATCAAAATCATCTCCAAGGATGGCAGAAGCTTTTTTAACTAGGTTACATAATAGATTTATCCCTAGACTCATATTAAAAGTAAAAAATATAGGTATAATTTTAGAACAATCTTTTATCCTAGATATCTGCCCATCTGTAAGACCAGTAGTTGCAATAACTACTGGTTTTTTCATAGCTACACATCCATCTAATAGGCTGTCTAAACCAAATGGATGGCTAAAATCAATTATAACATCATATTCTATATTAACATCTTTTATAGATAAAAAAACAGGAACATCTATATCAGAACAATCTTTAAGATCAATTCCACCAACAACATTTATAAAATCATGTTGTTTCCCTAATTCTACTAAAACTCTTCCCATCTTTCCACAACATCCGTTAATAATTACATCCGTCAAAAAATCACCCCAAAATTTCTTTTAAACGATTTTATATCTTTTCATACATTCTAAGATATCATTTTTAATCTTCTCAGAAGATTCATAAAGAGGTGGTCTAACCCCTCCAACTGAAAGTCCCATTAAATTCATGGCAATCTTAACAGGTACAGGATTTATATCTATAAACATAGTATCTATTAATTCTAAATAATCTAATTGTAATTCTCTACTTTTTTCTATATCTTTTTCAAAAAACAACGAGCATATATCATGAGAAACTTTTGGTAAAATATTTGCAAAAACAGATATAACACCCTTACCTCCTAGTGATAAAATAGGTAGAATTTGATCATCATTTCCAGAATAAACAGAGAATTTTTTTGGAGCAACAGAAATAAGTTTTGCTATATGGGAAATATCCCCAGATGCTTCTTTAGTTGCTACAATATTTTTATGATAAAAAAGTTGTTTATAACTATCTATATCAATATTCATCCCCGTTCTGGAAGGAACATTATATAAAATTATTGGAATATCTACACTATCCGCAATACTTATAAAATGTTTAACCAACCCATCTTGTGAAGTCTTATTATAATAAGGAGTAACCACTAACAATCCATCTACTCCTGATAATTCTGCTTTTTTTGAAAGCTCTATAGACTGTTTTGTATTATTTCCACCAGTTCCTGCTATAACTGGAATTCTCTTATTAACATATCTAACTGTATAGTCTATCAATTTTACTTTTTCATCAAAATCCAGTGTAGCCGACTCTCCTGTTGTTCCACAAACTATTATAGCATCAGTCGAATTTTTAATATGAAAATTTAATAAATTTTCATATGATTTATAGTCCACACTATTAGTTCTATCAAAAGGAGTAACAATGGCAACTCCCGAACCTTTAAAAATATAACTCATATCCAATAATCTCCTCTATATTATAATTTTATATATCCTTTTGCAACAGCCAGTTCTGCTAACATTATAGAGCCTCCTGCTGCTCCTCTAACCGTATTATGTGAAAGTGATATAAATTTAATATGATATTGTTTATCTTCCCTAAGTCTTCCTATCGTTATCCCCATTCCACAATCAAAATTTTTATCTAATTTTGGCTGTGGTCTATATGGATCATCCAATAGATATAAAGGCTTTAAAGTAGACGAAGGAAGACCCAAACTTTCTGGGATATTTTCAAAATTATTAATCAAATTTCTAACTTGTTCCAAATCTGGTTTATTATCAAATTTAACAAAAACTGCAGCCATATGACCATCAGAAACAGGAACACGTAAACACTGTGTAGTTATATTTGGTTTGGTAGAAGATATAATTATTCCCTTATCTTTATCTAAATAACCAAATATTTTAAGCGGTTCATTCTCACTCTTTTCTTCTTCTCCTGGAATAAAAGGAATAATGTTATCAACTATATCAGGAAAAGTTTCAAAAGTCTTTCCCGCACCACTTATAGCCTGATATGTACAAACAGCAACATCTTTTAAACCAAATGAAGATAGTGCTTTTAAAACTGGTACATAACTTTGTAAAGAGCAGTTAGATTTAACAGCTATAAATCCTTTTTTTGTCCCCAATCTTATTCTTTGATAGTTTATAACATCTATATGATCCGAATTAACCTCTGGTATAATCATAGGAATGTCGGACACTCCTCTATTTGCAGAATTATTTGATATAACTGGACACTCTAATTTCGCATAATCTTCTTCTAATTTTATTATATCTTGCTTTGGCATATCTACAGCACAAAAAACAAAATCACATAAACAAGCAATTTTTTCCTTATCTTTAACCGCATCTAAAACAACCATATTCTCTACATTTTTATCAATAGATATATCAATATTCCATCTGTTTTTAACAACATCTTTATATATCTTCCCTGCAGAATTACTTGATGCAGATAAACAACAAATTTTAAACCAAGGATGATTTTCTAAGAGACTTATAAATCTTTGTCCTACCATACCAGTAGCTCCTATAATGCCTACATTAAATTTTTTCATCTATATTCCTCCAAATTTAATTTATAATAGATATATATATATGCCTGATATAAGTAAGAATATATTAAAAACCCGGTAATAAAACCGGATTTTTAATATATTCTTTTAAAACAACTATAATTATATAATACAATATAGTATAATTAATGTCAATTTAACTATATTATACTATAACAGGTGAAAAAATGAACAAAAATTTATTTGATTTTTATCTTCCTAAAGAACTTATAGCACAAACTCCTATACAAAATCGTGATAATTCTAAGATGATGATTCTAGAAAAATCTTCTGGAAAAACATATCATAATAATTTTAAATGTATTTCAGATTTTTTAGAAAAAGGTGATCTTCTAGTACTAAACGATTCAAAAGTTTTAAAAGCTAGAATATTTGGATATAGAAAAGACACAAATCATAAAATAGAATTCCTTTTTTTAAGGGAAATCTCTGAAAATATTTGGGAAACTTTAACAAAACCAGGTAAAAAAGCAAAAATTGGAAATATAATATTATTTCCAAACAACACAATGTCTGGAGAAATAATCGATATTTTAGAAAATGGAAATAGAATTATCTCATTATCTACACAAAATAATAAAACTATTTTTAACATTTTAGATGAAATAGGAACAATCCCATTACCTATTTATATAAAAGATTCTCTTAAAGATGATTCTCGGTATCAAACACTATATTCTAAGCACCTTGGATCTGTGGCAGCTCCAACAGCGGGGCTACATTTTACAGAAGAAGTGTTTGATAAACTAGAAAAAAAAGGCGTAAATATAGCATATATAACACTTCATGTTGGAGTTGGAACGTTCAGACCAGTAAAAACTGTAGATATTGAAGATCACCAGATGCATTCAGAATTTTATAATATATCTCAAGAAACCTTAAATCTGATAAAACTTACAAAAGAAAAGAAAAAAAATATAATAGCAGTTGGAACAACATCTTGTCGAACCCTAGAAACAATCGGACAGAATATAGATAAAGCTAACCTTAATGGATCCACTAATATATTTATATATCCAGGCTATGAATTTAAACTGGTAGATGGAATTATAACAAATTTTCATCTGCCAGAAAGTAGCCTTATAATGCTCGTTTCTGCCTTTGCTGGTCATAAAAATATAATGGAGGCATATAAATTAGCTATAGAAAATAAATATAGATTTTATAGTTTTGGAGATTGTATGCTTATAAAGTAGGAGTTTTCTTCTACTTTATTTTTTTCTCTTAGCTTGTCTATTTGCTTTTTTATTTGCACGTTCTTTTTTTCTTTTTTCTTCTTTTTCTATATGGAATTTATCATTATTTAAATTTATATCTTTTTTTTCATTTTTTATAAAATTATCTGTTTCTTTTTCTTTATTTTTTATAAAATTATCTGTTTCTTTTTCTTTATTTTTTATAAAATTATCTGTTTCTTTTTTTTCATTATTGGAAACTTTAAGTCCATTTTCAATACTAAGTTTTATTTCTTCTTCTATTTTTAATCTAACTTTTTCTTCAAAATCTAATAGTTCTACTGTATCATATATATTTTTTTTATCAGTTGATTCTTTTTCTAAACTTTGAAATTTTTCTTCTATATGATATTGTTGAATTTTTGATTCTTTTTCTAAACGAATTAGCTCTTTTCTTGCCATCCTTTCTGGTTTTGATAAGAATAAACTTTTTAAAAATCCAATTTCTTTTATAGATTCTGTTTTAACTAAACTAGATGAAATAGTTGGACTATCTATATCTTCTTTATAATTGTCTTTGATAATATCTACTATATCTTCTTCAGAATTAATATTATCATCCACAGTATTGAAACTTTCTAAAATAGATTCTTTTTCTTTAAACTCTAATTCTATCTTATCTCGTGTTTCTTGTTCTATTCTTGATTTTTCTTTATCCTCAAATTCAAAAAGTTCTTTTATAAACTCTTCTTCTCTTTTTTCCATCTCTATTTTTCGTTCTTCGTCAAACTCTTTTTTTAAAGTTATCTCTAGCTCCGACTTTATTTTGCTTTCTGCCTCTTTTCTTAGTCTTTGTTCTAGTTCTGCTCTCTTTTTATCTTCTATATCTCTTTTTTTCTTTTCTTCTATCTCTTTTTTTATTTTTTCTTCTGTTTCTCTTCTAATTCTTTCTTCCGCTTCTTTTCTAAGTCTAAGCTCTAGTTCTACTTTTGCTCTTTCTTCTATCTCCCTTTGCCTTTTATCTTCTATCTCTTTTCTAATTCTTTCTTCTGCTTCTCTTCTAATTCTTTCCTCTGTTTCCCTTCTAAGTTTGCTTTCTATTTCTTGTCTTGCTCTCTGTTCTGCTTCTCTTCTAATTCTTTCTTCCATCTCTATTCTAGATCTCTCTTCAGACTCATATTTCATTCTAACTTCTAGTTCTATCTTTGTTCTAAGCTCATCCTCCGATATAGCCATAGGATATTTTGAAATGGTAGATAAACTATTAGAATCACTAGTTGTTGTATATTCATCATATGAAGGGAGTTGTTGATAGCTAGAAGGATATCCTCCGCTAGAAATTGAGCCCTGTCTTATCTGTTCGTGTCTCTCTTTTTGAAACTCTCTAAGTTCAACCTCTCTTCTAAGCTTTTCCTTTGCTTGTTTTATACGCAACTCTCTTTCTAGTCGCATAAGGTGAAGGTCTTCTTTATCTTGTAAATCTTTAGCTATATCATTTGTCTTATTATCATGACTCAAAAATTTCATTCCCTTCCAATTCAAAAGCTAATAATATTTATTATTATGTATCAAATTGCATAAATTTATAATAATAAAAAATTAATAATTATATATTTAATTATACAATATATAATATTTTTTGACAATGAGACTTATAAATATTAACTTCCTAAAAGAAAATATACTGATATTCCACTAATTATAAAACCAACTATATCTGCGGTTAAAGAAGCCGCTAAAGTATATCTTGTTTTTATAATTTTAGTTGCCCCATAATATACAGCAATTGTATAAAACGTTGTCTCTGTGGATCCCTGCATAACACTAGCAACTCTTCCCACAAAACTATCTGGTCCAAAATCTTTTAATATATTTTCAAATATAACCAACGCTCCACTTCCTGATATTGGTCTTAGTATTGCCAAAGGAATAAGCTCTGTTGGTAAAAACAACAACTTTCCTATCGGCTCTAAAGCATTACATATAACGTCTAATCCTCCAGATGCTTTAAACATTCCTACAGATGTTATCAAAGCAACTAAAGGTGCTACTATCCTGAGTGATATTCCTATACCCTGCTTTGCCCCTTTTATAAAAACATTAAAAACATCTATACCTTTATATAATCCATATATAAGTATTCCCGATATTATAAGAGGTATTATTAAATCTGAAAACGTCCACATATTAAATAACCACCTACTTATCTTTTGATTTAAAACATGAAAAAATTTTAATTACTAATAAACCTGATATAACAGACACCATAGATGTTATCAAAATAGCGGGAAGGATATCTAACGGAGATACTGCGTTATATTTTTGCCGAATAAAAGCAATAGTCGTTGGAACCAATTGTATAGAAGCCGTATTCAAAACTACAAATGTTATCATATTTTTTGTAGCTGTAGATGAAGATTTTTCTTCATCCTCTAGCTCTTTCATAGCTTTTATTCCCAACGGAGTTGCTGCATTTCCTAATCCCATAAGATTGGCAGTCATATTCATAGATATTGTTTTTAACGCTTTAGATTCTTTTTTTAAACCCTTAAAAAGAAATTTTGTTATTGGATATAATAAATTGCTAACTTTATCTGTTAATTTTGAATCTTCTGCTATCTTCATTATTCCGCTCCACAAGCATATACTACCCATCAAAGATATTATTAGATTAATAGCATTACTTGATTCTTTCATAGCAGCAGTCGAGACTTCTCTAACTCTTCCTGTCAAAATTCCAAATATAACAGATAAAAATATAAGCCCTGTAAAAACCCACTTCATCATATTTATATAAAACCTCTCAAACTTTGTTTTATATAAATATATTTAAATAAAACAAGCTTTATTACAATTATTATCTTTTAATAATATAAAAATAAAGTGATTTCTATAAAATATAGAAATCACTTTATTAGCTAAATACTTAGAATTAAATTTTTTATTTATCTATAAAACCTATCTTATCATAAACTTTTTTTAATGTTTTACTTGCTATATCTCTTGCATTTAATCCACCTTTTTTATAACATTCTTCTAGATAACCAATATCAGCTATAAGTATATTATACTTAATTCTAATTGGTTCTAAATAATCAGCCAATACTTCTCCAACTTTTAATTTAAAATCTCCATATCCTTTTCCTTCAAACTCTTGTTTAATATCTTCTCTTGTTTTCCCTATAATACAAGAATATATATCAATCAAATTATTTATTCCGTCTTTTTCTGCTCCAAAATAAACTATTCCTTCGCTATCTGTTACAGATTTTTTAACCTTTTTTATAATAGAATCTTTTTCTTCTAAAATACCTATAAATCCATTTTGATTTTTATCCGACTTAGACATTTTTTTACTAGGATCAGATAAAGACATTATTTTAGCCTGACCTATATTCATAAATGGCTCTGGAATTGTAAATACATCTCCGTATATTCCATTAAACCTTATAGCTATATTTCTAGAAAGCTCTATATGCTGTTTCTGATCTGCACCAACAGGAACAAGATCAGCATTATATAAAAGAATATCAGCAGTTTGTAAGACGGGATATGTAAATAGTGCTGCATTTATATTTTCTTTATTATTTTCACTTTTATCTTTAAACTGTGTCATTCTTGAAAGTTCTCCAAATTGGGAAAAAGATGACAAAACCCAACAAAGTTCTGCATGCTCTGAAATATGACTTTGTATAAATATATTGCTTTTATTTATATCAATTCCACAAGCTAACGAAAGCGCCAATGATGATAAAACATTTTTCTTCAAAATATTTGGATCTTGCTTAACCGTTATAGAGTGCATATCTGCTATCATGTAATTACAAGAATATTTTTCCTGCATAGAAACCCAGTTTTTTATTGCTCCAAAATAATTTCCAATAGTAAAAATTCCTGTGGGCTGTATACCACTTAATACTCTTTTTTTATCATCCATATAAAAACCCCCCTAACTAATTTTTATTAACATTCCTTTTATGAGCTGATATTTTTTTGCTATCTTTAACTTTATATTTTATTATACTATCATAGATTTTTTGAATATCCACTCCGTTATTGTTTTCATATCTATCCTTTTTTAATAGTTTTTTAAATTCTTTTAATCTGTAAACCATTTTATTTTTAGGGATATTTAAAACAATCTTTTTTCCTGTAAAAACAACAACTCCATCAATATTAATATTATATATTTTTTCTTTATTAAATATATATCGGATATTATCTACATGAGTTTTGTTTTGAAATATAGGATTATAAAATTTATGCTTTTTGGTTCCTATAAATTGACTCCAATTTTTCTCTGATGGATTTCCATATATCTCCCCATGAAGATTTTTTGTTTCAACTACTAATACACCAAAATTTCCAATTAAAATATGATCTATCTGAGTTGTTTCTTCATATAAAGGAAGATATATATCATTTATAACTTTATATCCTCTTATCATAGAATATCTTTTTAAAATTTTTGATATTATTTTTTCGCCTTTAGCACCAATTTTCATTGTTTTTTTATTTTTAAAATAGTTAGATAAAATAAAAAATAGTAAAATTAAAATAATTAATATAACAATTAATATATAAATATCTGACACCTCCCAATAAAATTTAAATCTACTTATAAATATTTATATATTTTATCATATATGAATATAAAAATAAATATTGTCAAGAATAAACTTAATAAAATATTTAATTGGAGGATTTTTTATGATAGACAAATTAGCCCTAATTTTATCTATAATTGGATCTCTAAACTGGGGTTCTATTGGTATATTTAACTTTGATATTGTCGGTGCTTTATTCGGTGGACAAGATTCTATATTAAGTCGTATTATTTTTATAATAGTGGGAATATCTGGTATTTGGTGTATTTCTCTTCTCTTTAAAAGAAATTCTACACTGGATCAATAGACTATATAAATAAAAGGTAGAGGAAATTTCCTCTACCTTTTATTTATATAGTCCAAATATATCGATATAAGCCCTTCTATTGTTAAATGCGGGTCTATACTATCGAAAGAATAGTATTTTCCAATAAGTTTTGACAAACCTCCTGTAGCTATAACCTTTAATTTATAGTCAAACTCATCCTGTATACTTAGAACAATATTTTTAACTGCACCCACATATCCATATATTATCCCTGATTGCATACTGCTGATAGTATTAGTTCCTATAATATTTTTAGGCTCCGATATCTCAACTCTAGATAATTTTGCTGTATTTTGAAATAAAGCATCTAAAGATATCTTTATCCCTGGATATATAACTCCTCCTAGATATTTTCCATTGTTATTAACTACATCAAAGGTGGTCGCTGTTCCAAAATCTACAACTATTAGCCCGCATTTATATCTATAATAGGCTTGATAACTGTTTACTAGTCTATCCGCCCCAAGATCTTTTTGATTTTCATATGCATTTTCTATAACTATATCTATATCTTCCCCTATAAAAAGTGGCGACTTTTTAAAATATTTTAACATGCCATTCGCCACAGAATAGTTGATTTGCGGAACTACAGAAGCTATAACTATATCTTTTATCGATTCTATAGAAATTTTATTTATAAATAAAAACTGTGTTGTGATTATGCCTATTTCATCAGAAGTTGTGTCTCTATTTGTTTTAATCCTAAAATTGTTTATCAGTTTCCATTTATAAAAAATTCCAAATTCCATGTTTGTATTCCCAATATCTATAACAATTACCATGTATATCTCCTCAATACTAAGAAAAATATAATATATTATCTTTATTAAAACATAATATATTATATAAGAAGATAAATCAATAAAAATAAATTTATAAAATCTATGTACTGTAAGTTTAGCCTACAGATTCTTTTCCAAGGCCAAAACTTACAGAAATAGCATTATCTACTTTTGTCATAGCAATCATATCTAATGCTCCCATTTTTTCTTTTAACCTCTTTTTATCTATAGTCCTTACCTGTTCTAGGAGAACAACCGAACTTTTTGAAAGACCACAATTCTGCGCATTTATCTCTATATGGGTCGGAAGTTTAGATTTTTCTTTCTGACTTGTTATTGCTGCGGCTATCACCGTAGGGCTATATCTATTTCCAACATCATTTTGAACTATTAACACAGGTCTAATCCCGCCTTGTTCACAACCTATAACTGGGCTTAGATCTGCGTAATATATTTCTCCCCTTTTTATAGACACTCTCGACACTCCCTATCTAATTTATTTAAAAATTATTTAGATTTCTATGTCTTTATTTTTATCCAAAAACTATCATTTTAATCAATAATTTTTTTTTTATTTAGGGAGCTTCACAAAAGTTGATTATATTTTATAATATTAATATCAATTGCAAACTGTGATATATCTTAATAAATAAAAAAAGAGCCCCTTTTTAAAAAAGAACCCTTTATATATTGATCTTATTTTTTATTCCGCTAATGCTCGTTCCAACCAAATAGCCGCCAAATCTAATGATACATATATCCCTTCTTTTTCTGATTTTTTGATAATAATATCACTTGGATTGGACGAAACATCAGTGCTCATAAGTTGAATTTTTATATTTCCAAAAACTTTTTCTCTATCTACATCCACTTTAGTTAAAATATTTAACATAACAACATATTTATCTCTCATATCACCATAGTAAATTGTGTCCCCTGATTTAACTAAAGGTTTCCCTTTATAATATAAAAATCCCATACTATTATTAGACATATATATCATCTCCATTCTACACTTTAAGTTATATTATATCATAAATAAAATATAATTAAAAATTATTTCTTATTTATTTATATTTAACAATTTTTCCCAAAATATTCCCAGAAAATCCAAGAGCATTTGCCTCATCCGTATCTATATGCATTGCTGGAGAAAAACTATCAGAAACACGTACAAATACATCCCCTAAGATAGCTTTTCTTTTATCTGTATTTATTTCAACCCAAACAACTTGTCTATCATTAACTCCAAAATTTTCGGCATCTTTTTTTGTTAGATGAATATGTCTCTTTGCAATTATAACCCCTTGAGATATCTCAACTTCTCCATTTGGTCCAACAAGACGACATCCAGCACTATCCTTTATATCTCCAGATTCTCTAATAGGTGCATTTATACCTATACTACGGGCATCTGTAGCAGAGATTTCTATCTGTGTATCCACCCTCTCGGGACCCAAAATAGTGACACCTTTTAACTCTCCTTTGCTTCCCACAATTGTCAACCTTTCGTTTGTTGCAAACTGTCCTGGTTGAGAAAGTTCTTTTTTATTTGTTAAACAAAACCCTTTTCCAAATAAAATATCTACATGCTCTCTTGTAAGATGGATATGTCTTGCAGAAGTCTCTACAATAAATGTTTTTTCCATTACTAACTCCTTCATATATTAAAAATATATTTTAATTTAATACAATTATAATATATTTTTATATTATTGGTCAATAAAAATTATATCAGTAAAAAATAGTTTGTCTTAAGATTTTAATAGTAGCAAGGTAAAACTAAGATGAATAATATATACTAATATAATTTTAAGTAGGTGTATTATATGATATTTATTTTAATAATTTATAATTCGGAGGTAACAAGATGGAAAACCATTCAAAGCATCTAGACTTTTTTTTAGGTGTAAGTTCAAGTACAGGGTTTGTATCATATTTTTCAGAAATAACAGATTATAAAAAAGATTGGATAAACTACATAATAAAAGGTGGTCCTGGAAGCGGAAAATCTACAATGATGAAAAAAATTTTTGACGATATCTCTCAAAAATCTAACTCTATTGAAAGAATCTTCTGTTCTTCTGATCCCTCATCTTTAGATGGAGTTATATCCGATAAATTTAAAATAACAATAGCAGATGGAACTCCACCACATACAATGGAACCCCAATATCCCGGTATGTTTGAAACAATTATAAATCTTCTAGATTTTTTTGATAATAAAAAATTAAGACATCAAAGTGAAAAAATTCTAGAAACATTTAAAGAAAATAAAGACTATCATATAAGAGCAACTAAACTTATTTCTAGTATAAATAGTTTAAATTCAGATAATATTGAAATTGCAAAAAAATGTACAAATCTAGCTAAAATTAGAAAATTAGCACAAAAAATTTCTTATAAATACTTTAGAAAAGCAAAAAAATCAAAATTATCTATAGAAAAAAACAGGATATTATCCGCTATAACTCCTCAAGGAATAGTTACTCATATAAACACTGCAAAAAATTTAGCAGAAAATATATATATAATAAAAGATGAAATAGGTGTTTGTAGTGCTTTATTATTAAAAGAAATAAGAAAACATGCACTAAAAAATAATCTTGATATATACACTTGCTACTCTCCTATAAACCCTATAGAAAAAATTGACCATATATTTATTCCATTATTAAATTTAGGATTTATGACAGAAGACAAATATAATGACCTTTCTTCAATTGTTCCTTATAGAAGCATCAATTTTACACGTTTTACAGATATTGAAAGATTAAAAACTTATAAAAAGATTATAACATCCAATAGAAAAACTATATCATCTCTAGTAGAAGAAACTATAATATCTTTAAAAACAGCAAAAATTATACATGATAAAATGGAAGATTTTTATATAAATGCCATTGATTTTACAAAGGTTCAAGAAAAAGCAATCCAAATATCAAATGAAATTTTAACAAGAACTTTTGATTTATCTATTATTTAATTGCAAATATAGGTATATTATTGTAAAATAGTATATCATATAACTTATTAGTTAAATTAGAAACAGAGGTTGACTTATAATGAAAATTCTTGCAATAGGAGATGTTGTTTCACAATCAGGATGTGATTTTTTAAGGGATAATCTTCATAGTATAAAATCTAAAAACAATATAAAAATGGTTATAGCAAATGGAGAAAACGCATCTATAGGAAATGGTATCCTTCCTTCATCTATGAAACATCTCCTTGATAGTGGTGTAGATATCATAACAACTGGAAATCATGTTTTTAAAAGACGTGAAATTTATAATTCTTTAGATACACAACAAAATATTATCCGACCTGCAAACTATCCAGATAGTTGTCCTGGAAAGGGTTTTTCTATTATTGATTTTGGAAATATAAAAGTTGCTGTTATAAATATACTCGGAACTGCTTTTATGGAAAATGTTAACTGTCCTTTTTATACTATAGACAATATTCTAAAAAAAATAGACACTAAAATTATAGTTATCGATTTTCATGCAGAAGCAACAGGAGAAAAAGCCGCTTTTGGCCATTATTTAGATGGAAAAGTTTCGTGTGTTTTTGGAACACACACACATGTTCAAACAGCAGACGAAAAAATTCTACCTAAAGGAACTGCATATATATCGGATATTGGTATGGTTGGTTCAAAATATTCTGCTTTAGGAATAAATCCACAAAATATAATAAAAAAAATGAAATTTCATCTTCCTGTTAGATTTGAAATTTTAGAATCAGATATAGAACTAAATAGTATTATTATAGATATAGATGAAAATACTGGAAAAGCAATAGATATACAAAGACTTAATATTTCATAATTACAAAATAGTGTATTATATTTATCATCTTTATGATACTATATATAGTACACTATTTTAGCGTAGAATAATAAATAATAATGGGGGTTTTTGTTTTGATAAACGGAACAGCTCTTAAAAATTCTATAATTTCTGGAGCACACAATATATTCAATCAAAAAGATCAAATAAATGATTTAAACGTTTTTCCTATCCCAGATGGCGACACGGGAACAAATATGTCGATGACTGCTCTATCTGTTATTCTTCCTCTATCTAACCTTTCTTCTCCCTCTGTTGGACATGTTTTAGAAATAGCATCTATAGAAATGCTTAAATCCGCTAGAGGAAACTCTGGTGTAATTCTTTCACTAATATTTAAAGGTTTTTATGAGGCTCTTAAAAATAAAGAAACTGCATCTATTTCTGATATTATAGTATGCTTTGAAAAATCTGTTGAATATTCTTATAAATCTGTTTCCAATCCAACAGAAGGAACTATTCTAACCGTAATCAGACTTATTAGCGAATATTCAAAAAAAATCGAAAAAAAATATAAATATATAATAGATTTTTTATCAGATATAGTAGAACAAGGACATGTTTTTGTTAATCAAACTAAAGAGATGCTTCCTGTTCTTCAAAAAGCAAATGTTGTTGATGCTGGTGCTTTTGGATTTATGTCAATCCTAGAAGGTATGGTTTATTATATAAAAACCGAGAATATAATAACTAAAAACACAACTACAGAATCATCGTTATATTCAACCATAGTGGATATAGAAAGTTTAGAAGAAGTTATAACCTTTAGCTATTGTACAGAATTTTTAATAAATAAAGATGACACAAATAAAAATTTAGATATATCCACTCTTAAAACATATTTAGACCTAATAGGTGATAGTATTGTTGTCGTTCCTGATAAATTATTTATAAAAATTCATCTTCACACGGATAACCCTGGAAAAGCTCTTCAAAAAGCTTTAAAATACGGATATTTAACAGATATAAAAATAGAAAATATGAGAGAGCAATATAAACAAATAATAAAAGCTAAACAAGATAGTATGAAAGATATAGTCTATACCCCTACACCGCCTGTAAATGAATATGGTTTTGTTTCTATCTGTTCTGGTAGAGGGATCGAAAATATATTTAAAGACCTTAGCGTAGACACCATCGTCTATGGCGGACAAACTATGAACCCTTCTACAAATGATATACTAAACGCTATACTTTCTACCCCTGCCCAAAATGTATTTGTTCTTCCTAATAATAAAAATATATTTATGGCAGCAGAACAAGCAGCAAAACTTGCTGATAGAAATGTTTGTGTTTTACAATCTAAAAATATTCCTCATGGTATTTCTGCTATGCTTACATTTAATTCTGAAATATCATTTTCCGAAAACACTTTATATATGACAAAATCATTTGAAAATATCTCTACTGGACAGATCACATTTGCGGAAAAAGACTCTAACTTTGATGGTCATAATATAAAACATAACGAAATTCTTGCAATGCAGGATGGAAAACTCGCATTTGTTGAAAAAGATGTTTCTAAAGCACTTATAAAACTTATTAAAAATATGGTAAACCGTGATTCATCTTATATAACTATTATATATGGATCAGATATATCCACCGCACAAGCAGAAACAATCTTTTCTAATATAGAATCAAAGTTTTCATCAAATATAGAAATTACACTGATAAATGGCGGACAACCTTTATACTATTATATAGTATCTGTAGAATAATATAATTTTTATGGACTATTTAAATAATTTAATAGAAAGTTTATCTGGAATTGGTAATAAAAGAAAAAAATTATATAATAAACTAGGAATAACAAATGTTATTTCTCTTATAAATTTTTTTCCTATATCATATATAGACTATCAAAATTGTATAAAAATATCCGATATTACCGAAAATTTTGAGGGATGTGTCAAAGTTTTAATTATAAAAACTTTCTCTCCTAAATACTATTCAAAAACAACTATTTTTAGCCTTATCGGAACCGATGGGGCTGATTTTTTGTATATAAATATATTCAATAATAAATTTTCTGCTAAAAATTTAGAACTAAATAAAGAATACTATATTTATGGTAAATTCTCTCGTATAGCAACAAAAGTTTCTATAACTTCTCCTTTTTTTATACCAACTTCACAAAAAAATATACTAACACCTAAGTATAAATTAACAAAAGGAATTACAAATAATATTATATCTAAAAATATAAAATCAGTTTTAGAATACATATCAGAAAATAATATAAATATAGAAACTCTTCCAGATTATATTATAAATAAATATAATCTTATATCTAAATTAGAAGCAATAATTAATATACATCTCCCAATAAACTCAATTTTATTAGAAAAAGCAAAAAAAAGATTAATCTTTGAAGAACTATTTATTCTACAACTTGGAATAAATTCTATAAAAATAAATAAAAAAATAAAATCATCCATTAGAATACAAAATTTTGATATTTCTCACTTTATAAAATCTCTTCCTTTTTCTCCCACATTAGACCAAGATAAATCTATAAAAGATTGTATAACAGATATGCTTTCTAATAATATTATGAACCGTATGATTCAGGGGGATGTTGGATCTGGAAAAACCTTAGTTGCTGCCGCTATATCCTACATAATGGCCAAAAATAAATATCAAACAGCCATAATGGTTCCTACAGAAATTTTGGCAGAACAGCATTTTCAAACATTTTCCAATTTTTTTAAACCCTTTGGAATATCAATTGCTATACTAACATCATCAATCAAAAAAAAGGAAAAACAACGTCTTAAAGACCAAATTTCTGTTGGTTGTTATGATATTATTATAGGCACTCATGCAATAATACAATCGGATATATACTTTAAAAATCTTGGATTAGTTATAACTGATGAACAACATAGGTTTGGTGTTTCTCAAAGGGCAAAGCTTATATCCAAAGGGTTTAACCCGCATACAATTATAATGTCCGCCACTCCTATTCCACGAACTCTTGCTCTAACTTTATATACAGATTTAGATATATCTTTAATTAAAACAATGCCATCTAATAGAAAGCAAACACAAACATTTTTAATATCCTCTAAAAAGAAAAAAAGAATGTATAATTTTGCTAAAGAAAAAATTGATAATGGTCAGCAAGTCTATATCATATGCCCCTCCATACAAGAAAACCAAACTAATACAATAAATGTAGAAGATTTATATCATGATTTATCTACAGGTTATTTTAAAGATTATGAGATAAAAAGTATCCACGGGAAACTAAATTCTCTAGAAAAAGATGAGATTATGCAAGATTTTAAACAAAATAAAATACATATTTTAATAGCTACAACTGTAATAGAAGTTGGGATAGACATCCCTAATGCAACTATAATTATAATTGAAAATGCTGAAAGGTTTGGTCTTTCCCAACTCCATCAGCTTAGAGGTAGAGTTGGTCGGGGAGATATACAAAGCTATTGCATATTATTGTCCGACTCTACAAATAAAGAATCTTTAATACGTCTTAAAACTTTAAAAGAAAATATAGACGGATTTAAAATATCAGAAGAAGACCTTCGACTTCGTGGTCCTGGTGATTTTATTGGAAATAGACAACATGGTCTTCCTTCTTTAAATATATCTAATCTAATTGAAGATTCTTCAACCCTTCTAGAAACTAGCTTGATTGCACATAAGATTATAGAAAAAGATCCTAATTTAATAGACCCTAGCCACTATTCTCTTAAAAAATCAGTACAACTTCTTTTCGATTCTATAGATATAAATATATTTAACTAATAAAAAAGAGAAGGGTATTAACCCTTCTCTTTTTTAATTAGTTAAACAGTCAAAATTCCTTCTTCTGTTATTATTAATATCAAAATATCTTCTTCTTTTCCACTATATGCATTTATATAAACTAAAATTGGTTTATCATCCTCAGTTTTACACGTCAACTGGTAGGTTAACTCTTCTTGTACATTATTAGTTGGAATTACTGCTAATTTTATATCTTCTACTTTTAATAGAGGACTTATTACATTTACAGCTTTTTCTATTGATACAATTGGTGGTAAAATTTTTCTTTCTTTATTATTTACAATATACCCTCTAGCATCAAACCCTATAACCTCTCCGCTATCCATAGCAATACTAACCTTTATAAGATCTGTATAATATATTATACCGTCTATTTCATGAGCATAATTAATCGTCATAATATTATTTTTTATTTCATGATAAGTTGGTATAATATTATTTATTTCTAAACTTTTTAAATATTGTCCAGCCACTTTTAATGAGTTTTCATTTGTCAAACTTTGATTAGATACATCTCTATTTTTAACCATATATGAAACAAGTCCGCCATATTTTGTTATAGACACATTAGACTGATCTGTTTTAAATCTATAAGAACTCATTTTCCCCTGTTCGTCATAATCATCCTGTAAATCAGATATATCAATTCCAGACACTTTTGATGCTTTTTCTTTTGCTTGTTCTCTCGATATCTCCTCTAATCCAATCAATTTTTCAGGAGATTTTTCCATAATATGATCCGAATATGGTCCATCATATATCAATTTAGGATAAGAACTAAATTTTTCTTGGATATCTGATATATTATCTGATATTCCTGAATAATTTCTATTATCATCTTGGCTATCTATATCCGATTTAACCTCTCCTATAGCTATGCTTCCTGTGTATATTCCATCTTGTAAAATCATTAGCTGATCCATTAATGACCTACTAAGCTCTGCCAAACTTTTCATATTAAGTCTTTCTTCTTCCGATATTTCTAATCCATTTGTACCTTTTTTTGCTATATATATTGCATATTCACCAACCTGTGATAAGAATTTATAAACTTCTGATAGATTTAAAAATTCTACTGGCAGTTGTGAAAGACTTAGCTTTGCATTACTAGAAGATTTCCATAGATTTGTACTTAGAACAGTTAATAACTCTGGCGTTCCTACATACATAGATTTAGTTAATATTTTATCTATACTAGTCATATAATCTGCCAAATTATCTATAGATCTTAAATAGCTATGTTCTACCTTCATCTCTGAATCTTTAAATTTCATATAATTTCCAACTGCAAGACTAGATAAAATAACTGTAATTGCTATTGCAAAAGATATTATTCTTATAAAAGGTCTTTTGGATAATCTTATATTCATATTTTCCTCCGACTATAAATTTATATATATCTATTATTATCCAAATAATGTTATATTATTAAAAAAATTATATTTATTTTTTACCTGGATATATTAATTATATAAATTTTTTATAAAGGAAGTAATATATGAAAAAAAATAAAATTATAAAATATCATAAAAATGTTATTCCACTAAACTTTCCTGCTATTAATACAAACAACTTTAAACACGAAATGTCTAAACCTATACAGCACGAAAATATAGAAATAATGAAAAATGAAGTTGATTCTAACGAAAAATAAAAAATCCATAGTATAAAATATACTATGGATTTTTTTATTTTTTAGTGATGAGCAGCAGATTCATCTATAATTCCAACAATCGGAGTTGGATCTATTCCTCTTTTTGTATAATAATCAGAAACAGCAGACTTTAAAGCTTGTTCTGCTAGTACAGAACAATGGACTTTAACAGCTGGAATTTCTTCTAATGCTTCTATAACTTCTTTGTTAGTTATTTTTAAAGCTTCTCTTATTGTTTTTCCTTTAACCATAGTTGTCGCCACAGAACTTGTTGCTATTGCGGCACCACAGCCAAAAGTTTTAAATTTTATATCTGTGATTTCTTCTTTGTCGTTAACGCTGATATACATCTGCATTATATCTCCACATTTTGCATTTCCAACTTCTCCAAAACCATCTGGATTTTCAATAACACCTACATTTTTAGGATTTGTAAAATGTTCCATTAATTTTTCAGTATATAACATATCGGTAATTCCTTTCTTTTATATAACAACTATTTTAAACTAGTTTTTCCATAAAGGTGATATCTCTCTAAGTCTATCAACTATCGGCGGTAAAACTTCTATTAAATAGTCTATCTCTTGTTTTGTTGTATATTTTCCTAAAGATATTCGCAAAGATCCATGAGCAACTTCATGACTTTTTCCTAAAGCCAATAAAACATGTGATGGGTCTAACGACCCAGATGTACAAGCTGATCCTGATGAAGCACAAATCCCTTTAAGATCTAACATAAGGAGAAGCGATTCCCCTTCTATTGAACCAAACGAAAAATTTATATTAAAACAAAGTCTATTTTCTAAAGAACCGTTTATAGAACTAAAAGGTATTTTTAGAACAGATTCTATAAGATGATTTTTTAAAATATTAATATTTTTAACTTTTTCAGTCATATCTCTAATAGCCTCTGTAATTGCATAACCAAACCCAACTATTCCAGAAACATTTTCAGTTCCCGACCTTTTAGATCTCTCTTGTCCACCGCCTGTTATAATATTGTCTAATACAATTCCTCTTTTAATATAGAGCACGCCAACTCCCTTTGGACCGTGAATTTTATGGGATGAAATTGACATAAGATCTATATTTTGTTCAACAACATTTACATTAACATTTGATAAAGCTTGTACAGCATCTGTGTGGAACCATACACCTTTATCTCTACAAATTTTTCCTATATCTTTTATCGGTTGAATCGTTCCGATTTCATTATTTGCATACATAACCGTAACTAAACAGGTTGTATCTTTTATGGCTTCTTCAACCTGTTTTGCAGATACGAATCCTTCTGAATCAACTTTAAGATATGTAACTTCAAAGCCTTGTTTTTCCAACATCTCGCATGTGTGTAAAACAGCATGATGTTCTATATTTGTTGTTATTATATGATTTTTGCCCTTTCTAGCCAGCCTTCTTGCTGTTCCTTGTATAGCCCAATTGTCCGATTCTGTTCCACCTGATGTAAAAAACACTTCTTGTGGTAAACATCCTATAGCAGTTGCTATTTGTTTTCTTGCTTTTTCTATAGCAGAACGCGACTCTCGACCTATACTATATATAGTGCTTGCATTTCCATAGGACTCTTGCAAAAATGGAAGCATTTCTTTTAGAACCTCTTCTGAGATTTTTGTTGTCGCAGCATTATCTAAATAAACAAATTTCTCCATATATATCAATTCCTTTTTAATTATAACTAAACTCGATAGATTAAAATTTATTTTCTCTACATATGTATTATATACTATTTAAGTATATAATACAATAGGAAATATATACCTTTTAAGTCTACATTTATTTTTATAAAAATTTTTCTGCTTGTATAACCGCCAATCGGTCACATCTTTCGTTTTCTTTATGCCCAGAATGCCCCTTAACCCAGCTTATTTCACATTGATGATCTTCTAATTTTAATAATAATTTTTCCCATAAATCTATATTTAATGCTTTATCTTTTTTATTTCTATACCAATTATTGCCTTTCCATTTTAATGCCCATCCCTTATTTATGGAATCAACAATATATTTACTGTCACTATATATATGAACTTTACAACAAATCTTAAGTTTTTCCAACCCTTTTATAACTGCTGTCATTTCCATACGATTGTTTGTCGTTTCTCTCTCTCCTCCAGAAATCTCTTTTTCCACACCATCACATCTTAAAATAGTTCCCCAACCACCTGGACCTGGGTTTCCTTTACACGCCCCGTCTGTGAATATAAAAACTTCTTTCATAGCATAAACCCCTTTAATATTTATATTATAACTTATATTTTTTATTTTAACAATCAGATAATATAAAAAGCAGCCCTTATTTAGGACCGCTCTTTATATTATTTTTAACACAATACACTAAATGTGCCATATCCATTCCATTATAATGTTTTATAAAATTTCCTAAAATATTCATACCATTTTTTTTAGCAACTTTTTGTGATGATATATTTGTATCTCTGATGATAGAATATACCTCTTTTATCTTTAATTTTTCAAAAGCGTATACTTTACAAGCTTTTGCACTTTCAACTGCATAACCTTTATTCCAATATTCTTTTTGATAAATATATCCAATTTCCACAACTTTGTTACCAAAACATTCTTGTATGGTTAATCCACATTGCCCTATCATCATGTCTGTTTCCTTATGTATAACTCCCCATAATCCTATTCCGTCTTTTTTATATCGTCTAATCTGTAGATTTAACCAATTTCTAACTTGATCATCGCTAAATGCATGCTCATATGCATACATAACTTCTTCATCCTGTAGCATTTTACAAAGATCATTAAAATCTGCTAGTGTTAATTCTCTTAAATATAATCTATCAGTTTCTATTATCACAGCCTTGAATATCCTATTATATAAGTTGTAAATACACATAAAAGTTGATAAATTAAAAAAATCGGAATAGATATTTGGCTTGTTATAGATAAAAGTCCAAATAATACTATAAGAACACATCCCACAATAATAGATGTAAGCATAACTATTATATTCATAACAAAAGTTAATTTCATTCTTTTTAAACTAACAATGGTTTCAACTAAGGAATAAATATTTCCTTTGCATAAAATATTTCCATATCCATCATCAACCTGTTTAACCATATCATCAAATTTATCGTGCATTTCTATAGGAATAACCTTTATAAGCTCATTGTTTATAGAAAAAAGCTTTGAAAAAATATCTCTTGTAACAAAAGGATCCACAGTTTTAACAATCATACAAACTTTACTATATTGTAAATCGATTAAACTTTGTAAAACATTATTATCTCCATCAACTTTAAGGACAAACGCAGAAGAAAGTTCTCCACAATTAGATAGATATAAAACTGTAATATTTTTATCTGTAAATTTTTCTTCATACTTTTTCACAGGAACGTCTATTCCATAATTTAATAAAAATTGTCTAGTTCCTATAAGAATCCTTTTATTTTCAACCCATGCAGAAATCCCTAAACCCTCTTCATATTCAAAAGATGTGACCTGTTTTAATATATCTTCTCTGTTTAAAATTACATCCATAAAAACATGAGAGAAGATACTTTTTACATGGTGTAAAACACTGGCAGCATGTATTATAGATTCATCTATCCGCTGTCCACAAAATGTGTCTATTCCTACAAGGGTTATACTTTTTTCTGGAAATATATCGCATGCGTCAACTGCAACACTATTTATCTCTCCATAATCTTGTATATCAGATATATTTAATATCGCAACACCTTCTTTATTTACCTTTTTGATAGTTTGATAAAATGGTAAATGTAAAGAAAATATTAGACAGAACGGCGAACACATACACAAAAGTCCCGTCAAAATGCTTATAGATAAAAATGCATTAAGCGTTATAAAATATGTAATAATTCCTATTATAAGTGATAGCAAAAGAGATATTGGTGTTATATATTTCATAAAATAATCTAAAATATCATATCCAAATGACTTTTCTATGAATAATTCATTCTTTAATACATTTTTTGTATATCCTAATATAGAATTTTTTGATATAATCCCTTTTGTTAAATCAGATGAAAGCTTTTCATCCAAATTTATATCTAAAGACTTTTTATCTTCATTCTTAGATAAAAAATTATAGTTTAATCTAGTTCTTTTAACTATAAATATCTTTCCTATTACATTAAAAAGAATTATACCTATTGCTATAGATGAATATAGGTGAATGTCTGAATTTTGTATAGATGATGGACTTGATATAAGAAATATATTTTGCACAAGTGATCCAATTGTTGATATTGCTACACTCGTATCTCTATCAGGTCTTATCTTTATTAAAGCAACTACACCTTCAAATATTGTTGTGTATGATATTACAATACTTGCTATTAAAAAAAATAATTGAATTCCTAAAAATATATTAGGATTAGTTTCTACCCTTAATTGGTTTGGAATAGCTAAAAAAGATATGTATTTTGTAAAACCATAATAAGTAGATAATATAAAAATTATCCCTAACGATATAGCTCTAAAATACAAATTGTTTAAAAGATCTTTTAGATTATCTTTTATATCTATCTTGGTTTCTTCAACCTCTAGATTTTGCTCTGTTTTATCATCCAATTTATAAGAAGACTTTAATTCTCCTTCTATGTCTTTGTCAAGATATTCTCTTTTAAAAATAGAGACAACTTGTTCTGTTTTTTCTTTTCTAATATTATTTAAACTTTTAAAATTTAGATATCTATTTTTAAATTCTTTTAAACCTTGTTTAGATATTTTTTTTGTATTAAAAGATGGCGGAATAATTTCTTTATCCTGTTGTTTTTCTTGATATGTTTTTTTGTCACTTTCTCCGATATCCTCGTTATATTCCTCGCTATAGCTATCAAATTTATCATCAACCAATGCATCATCAACTATCTTATCTAGATCTTCATCACTAATATTAATAGTTGATTTGTCTATTTCAAGATCTTCTAATATTTTATCAACAGAAAATTTTTGGTCTAATTTATTCATTGTTATGCTCCACAATCAAAATTAAATTATAAACAAAATATTATTTATTATATCTACACTATCTTCTTTGCCTAACTACATCACACATTAAAACACCAGCTGCAACAGATGCATTTAGAGATTGAATTTTACCTTTCATAGGTATTGATATTTTAAAATCACACTTTTCTAAAACAATTCTTGATATTCCTTTATCTTCTGATCCAATTATAATACACATAGAACCTTTAAAATCAACATCGCTATATACCTCTCCCTTTTGGTCTGCCCCATATATCCAAACTCCATTTTTTTTAAGAACCTCTATAGTAGAAGAAAGGTTTGAAACTCTTACAATAGGAATATGCTCAACAGCACCAACAGAAGTTTTATATATAATAGGACTTAGACTAGCAGATCTTCTTTTTGGAATAATCACACCATGTGCACCACAACACTCTGCTGTTCTTATTATTGCCCCTAGATTATGCTGATCTTCTATCTCATCACACATAATTATAAGAGGCTGTTCTTCTCTATCTTTTGCAATTGCTAGTATATCTTCTAGATCCGAATACTTTGCGGCACAAACAACAGCCACTACACCTTGATGATTTCCCCCATCACTTAGATTATTTAACTTTCCATCATCAACTTTTTTTACAACAATTCCTTTAGAAACAGCAATTGCTATAATTTTATTTATTAAACCTTTTTTATTTTCTGATTTGGAAACAAACACAGTGTCTATATCTCTATCACTATTTATAGCTTCTAAAACAGAGTTTCTGCCCATTATATTTTCAAAGTCACCTTTGGTTTTTATATCTGTATCTATTATATCATTATTGTTAATACTATTTTCCATTTAGGTACCTCAGATCTATATTATTCTTATTTATTATATCATATTTTAATATATTTAAGTAAAATTTTTTATCTTTTATCTTTTATCTTTATTAAATAATTTTTAATTGACTTTATTTTACAAAACAATTATCATATTTATCAAATAAATATAAATTAAAATCGATATGGAGGTCTTATCATAAAAAATATTAAAATTCTATCTTCTACTATATTATTAATAGCTATAATTATGAGTTTAACTTCTTGTATAAATAATAATAAGGAAGATGAAGAAATAAATAATCAGCAAAACAAGAAAGAAATTATAAATATATCATCTCTAAAAGGATCCTACACAATTCCAGCTTTATATTTAATCTATTTAAATAATAAAAATTCATCTATTAATAAATATAATATAGATATTGTAAATTCTACTACAGAAATTATTCAAAAAGCTATTAACAATCAAATAGATATTGCTGCTGTTCCGACCATTGTTGCTTCTGATATATATAATAAAACAAACGGAAATTTTAAAGCTATAAGTATAAACACATCTGGTTCTCTTTCTTTTGTTATTGATAAATCTATTGATATAAAAGATATACAATCATTTAAAGGAAAAAAGATAAACGCTTATATAGAAGATCCTTCACAAAAATATATATTAGAGCATATATTTATTAAAAATAATCTGACCATAGGAAAAGATCTTGAGATTAATTATCTTGAAAATATATCAGAATTTACTCAAGATGTTTTTGATGGAAAAATTGACATTGCTCTCCTTCCAGAACCTTTTGCAAGCTCTACACTAAAAGATAACCCAAAATTAATCAGGTCTTTAAATATTTCTGACGAATGGCAAAAAATTTATCCAGAGTCCAATCTTGCTATGGGAGTCTTGATCGCATCTAAGTCATTTATAGAAAATAAAAAGGATCTTTTAGATAAATTTATGCTTGAGTATGATCGATCTACCTCGATGGTTAAAAGAAATCCAACCGATATACAAAATATCGCTGAAAATATAGGATTAATGTCTTCTGAGCTGGCAAAATTATCAATACCAAAATATAACTCTATATCTATAAATTCCGAAAAAATGAAATCTAATATTATAGATATACTATCTATTGTAAGCTTTTTTTCACCAGATTTAATAGGAGGTAGCTTGCCTCTAGATGATTTTTATTATTTAAAATAAATTAATTTCCATATTATTACATTGTATAATAATTTATTTTTAGGACATAATTATTACTGTACTAGATTATTTCTTTTAACTTATTTTAAACTTAAAAACTTCTACTTCTATTTTATGAAAATAATTTAGTATATTATACGAGAATTATTTAAATTTATCCTTTATAGAATATATTTAAAAATAAAAATGTTTAATAAATAAATTATACTAGCTAGTTATTATTTTAAATGCATATTAATTAAATTATTTTTTAGATTTAAAATATTTAAAAACACTATTGGCTTTTTAGCGAATGTAGAATTATCTACTTCCATCGCCTCATCTATTTTTTAAAAATTAGATATATTGTTAAATATTTTTAAACAATATTTATAAATATTTTATTTAGATATCAAACTATAAAATATTTCCATAATATGGTCAATATAAATTTAAACAGTTCTCTTTTTAATATATTTATACTTTATACCATTGTAAATAATAAAATTTATGTCTAATATAGTAGTGTATGATAATTTATCATACACTACTATATTTTTTAGAAAGATTTTTTTAAATGAAATTATATATAAAAAATTTTATAGATAACTATATAAAACAAGACTTTGCTAGATTTCATACACCTGGACATAAGGGATTTTTACCTTATATTCCTGAAATTTCCAAATATGACATAACAGAAATTTCAGGGGCAGATAGCCTTTATAATTCATCCTCTATAATAAAAGATGCTGAAGATTTTGCATCAAATTTATATAAAACAAATTTTACTATTTTTTCCGCCAGTGGTGCAACTCTTGCTATTCAAACCGCATTATTTTCAACTTTAAAATTTGGAAAAAAAATTATAGCTATGAGAAATTCCCACTCATCTTTTATAAACACATCAGCTATTTTGGATATCTCCACTATATGGATATACCCAAAATATATAGACAACTCGATGGTAAGTGGCATTATAGATATACTAATATTGGAGCAAACTATTATAGAAAATAAAGATATTTCCGCCATATTTATAACCTCTCCAGACTATTTTGGGATTATGCAAGATATAAAAAAAATATCATATATCTGCAAAAAATATAATAAAATATTAATAGTTGATAACTCTCACGGTTCTCATTTGTTTTTTTTAGAAAAAAATATTCATCCTTTATCTTTTGAAGCAGATATTGTTATAGATAGTATCCACAAAACTTTACCATCTCTAACAGGAAGTGCTCTTCTACATATAAATTCTCATAAATTTAATAGGGATGAAATAAAGTCAAATATGTCTATTTTTGGATCGACTAGTCCAAACTATATTATTCTCTCTTCTATAGAAAATTGTTTAAACTATCTAAAAGATAGAGGAAAAGGAGACTTTATAAAATTTTCTTTTACAATAGAGAAAATTTATAATATATTAAAAAATTTAGATATAAAATATATAAAACATGAAAATAAAACTCATCTTTCTATAGATTGCTTTTACCTAGGAAAGAAAACTGATGAAATATCAAAAATTTTATTTGAAAAATATATAGAACCAGAATTTATATCCAATAGATACATTGTTTTCCTTATATCACCCTATACTCCAGCTGATCATTTTGATAGGCTTATTTCATTTTTTTATCATATTAATAATATAAGAGAGTCTCCCATTATAGAAAATATAGCCTTAATAACTCCACCAAAATTATTAATATCTTCAAATAAAGCTCTTTCAAAAAATTATGAATATATACATATAAATTTTAGTCTTGATAGAATATTTGCACGAACAAAGGTTGTCTGTCCTCCTGGTATTCCTATTATAATGCCAGGGGAAAAAATAAATGAATCTATAAAAGAATATTTAAAATTTTATGGCATTAAATATATAAAAGTGATAAAATGAATTATAAATATTTAAAATAATGGAGGAATTTTGATATGAAACTTATTTTTGCTATAGTTAACAAAGATGACAGCTCATTAGTTTGTTCTGAACTAAATAAGGCGGGATTTTCTGCTACAAAATTTTCTTCCACTGGGGGATTTTTAAGGGCAGGAAACACAACTTTTATGATATGCTCTGAAGGGAAAAATGTAGATCTTATCATAGATATAATAGCCAAATTTTCCAAAAGCAGAACACAAATTGCACCCGCTGTTCTACCCCACGGAATCTCTGGATATTCTACTAATACTGTCGAAGTACCTATTGGCGGCGCCACTGTTTTTGTCACAAATATAGAAAGATTTGAGAAAATTTAATTTGAAAACTTATCGTGATTATATTAAAAATATTTTATATAATCATCCTATTCATGCCTATTTAATATCATATAATCCACTTTTGGAAAATAAAGAAAATTCTGTATTCATCATACAATTTATAAAATCTATCCTTTGTAATAATCACGAAACTTTTTGTGATAATTGCCCTAGTTGTAATAAAATAAATGGAAATATTCACCCCGATATACACTATATCGATTCTGATATTAATAAAAAAAAAATCAGTATAGATAATATAAGAAATATTATCTCTTTAACATATATAAAACCTAATGAAGCTTATGCAAATATTTTTTGTATACAATATTGTGAAGAAATGTCTGATTTTGCATATAATTCTTTTTTAAAAACTTTAGAAAATCCAAATAAAAATAATATTTTTATTTTAATAACAAAAAATAAAAAATTATTATCACAAACTATTTTATCTAGAGTTTTAGATATTTCTATTCCAAATTATAATAATATATCCCAAAATACAAACTATGAACTTAATCTACAACATATAAGTTTATTAATCAAACATATTCTACAAAAAGATATATTAAGCATATATTCATTATTTTATACATTCCCTAAAAATAATTTATCATCATTTTTAAATTATTTATTACTATTTATTTCTAATATTAAATCTCAGAAAAATATAAAAATATCAAACTCAGATATTTTACTTATATTAAAAATTTATAAAGATTTATCAAATCTTATTATCCATTCTTTAGAATTGTCTAGTCAAAATATAAATCATAATATTTTGATATCTTATATAACCTCTAAAATAGATTCTATTATTAAAAAAATTTAAAGGAGTTTGCTTTATTAAATATATTGCCGTCAGATTTAAAAAACTTGGAACCATATATTATTATTTTTCAAAAAATGATAATATATCAAATAAAGATAAAGTAGTTGTCGAAACACCTAAAGGTATTAAATGTTTAGATATATTAAAAATTTATGATGAAATTCCTAATTTAGAAAAATCTGATCCTATAAACGAAATCATTCGTATTGCTACACAAGAGGATCTTGATTTAATCGAGTTAAACAAAGAAAAATCAACACTTGCTTTTTCTACATGCTTAAAAAAAATCAAAGAACATAAACTAGAAATGAAATTAATTGAAGTTGAATATACTTTTGATTCATCAAAAATTATATTCTATTTTACAGCAGATGGACGTATCGACTTTCGTAATATTGTTAAAGATCTTGCTTCTATATTTAAAAAAAGAATAGAACTAAGACAGATTGGTGTTAGAGATGAAGCTAAAATTATTGGAAGTCTTGGAATTTGTGGACAAACCCTATGTTGTTCAAGATTTTTAACAGATTTTCAATCTGTTTCAATTAAAATGGCTAAAGAACAAAATCTTTCTTTAAACCCTACCAAAATTTCTGGAAGATGTGGTCGTCTAATGTGCTGCTTAAAATATGAACAAGATACTTATTCATATCTTCTTTCAACCTCCCCTAAAATCGGAACTAAAGTTAAATTAGACGATGATTTAGGTGTTATTATTGATATTAATATTTTAAACGGAAATATTAAAATAAAATTAGATGACAAACCTGATGCTATTCCAACTTCAACAAATTTAAAAAATATAATAATAATATAATTATTATATATTGTTTTTATTGTTTTTATGGTAGAATAGTTTTGTACTTTTATTAGAAAAGGAGGGTTTATTAATGGCTTATTTTATTAATGATGATTGTATTAATTGTGGTGCTTGTGCTGTAGAGTGTCCTGTTTCTTGTATAACTGCTGGAGATACAAAACATATTATAGATGCGAGTGTTTGTATAGATTGTGGGACTTGTAACGCTGTTTGTCCTGTCGATTCTCCAAATCCTGCATAACTATATTTTTATAAAAAAAGAGCCAGATTTTAATCTGGCTCTTTTTTTTAATTATTTTCAAATTGACTATAATATAAAATTTTATAAAATCCTTCTTCGTTTAAAATTAAATCATCATGTTTTCCATGCTCAATAATATCCCCATCTTTCATAACCATTATTATATCTGCATCCTTTATTGTAGATAATCTATGCGCTATTACAAATGTTGTTCTATTTTTCATAATTTTATTCATAGCCTTCTGTATTAAAACCTCTGTCCTAGTATCTACAGAACTTGTTGCTTCATCTAATATAAGAATTTTCGGGTTAGATATAACAGCTCGCGCAATAGTTAAAAGTTGTTTTTGTCCCGCAGAAACATTGCTTGCTTCTTCATTTAAAATCATATCATAGCCATCTGGAAGAGTTCTTATAAACTGATCTGCATATACCATCTTGCTAGTATTTATAATTTCTTCATCTGTTGCTCCTAATTTTCCATAAGCTATATTATCTTTTATGGATCCTTTAAAAAGCCATGTATCCTGTAATACCATTCCATATAAAGACCTTAAGTCTTCTCTTGTTATATCATAAATATTAATTCCATCTATTTTTATACAACCTTTATCAGCATCATAAAATCTCATTAATAGATTTATAAGCGTTGTTTTCCCTGCCCCTGTTGGACCTACTATCGCTATCTTTTGACCCTGCTTTATTTCAATATTACAATTATTTATAAGAGGATTTTCTTTGTTATATCCAAATGTTATATTATCAAAAGTTACATGCCCTTTGATATCTTCTTTAACTACCAAACTGTTTTTTTCTTTAATCTCTTCTTCTTGATCTAAAAGTCCAAAAACTCTATCAGCGGACGCAACGGTTGACTGTAGTACATTCATCACCTGTGCTATCTGTGATATTGGCATCATAAAGTTTTTTATATATTGTATAAATGATTGTATTCTACCAACTCCTATAACACCTTGTACAACTAAATACCCACCTAATATACTTATTAAAACATACCCTATATTAGATGCTAATGTAATAACTGGCATCATAATACTTGTTGCAAATTGGGATGTCCATGAATTTTTATATAATTTATCATTTAAATCTTCAACCTTTTTTATACTTCTCTTTTCTTGATTAAAAGTTTTTATAATATTATGTCCACTATAAACTTCTTCAACAAGCCCATTTATTTTGCCTAGATACTCCTGTTGTCCTTTATAAAATTTTTGGGAATTTTTTATTACAATCATAGAAAATAACAATGATAATGGAACTGTTAATAAAGCTACTATTGTCATCCAGAAATTTATCAAAAACATCATAGCTATAATTCCCACAATTGTAACTAACGAGGTTATAAATTGGGTTAAAATTTGCTGTAATGATGTATTTATATTTTCTATATCACTAGTTATTTTACTTAAAATATCACCCTGACTATTTGTATCAAAAAATTTTAAAGGTAGATTATTTATTTTTATTATTATATCTTTTCTTAAGTTATATATAGCTTTTTGTGAAACCTTAGACATAATATATATCTGAATATATGAAAAAACCTGGGCAATTATATAAACGCATAGCAATAAAATCAACATATAAGCTATCTTCTTAAAATCTATCCCACCAGTACCTTTAAAAATATTTACAGAACCATCAGCAATAATATTAGTTACGCTTCCCAGTATCATTGGGCCTAAAACCACAAATATCGTACTTATAATAGAAGTTATAATTGCCACAATTAAAGATTTTTTATATTTACTTAAATATCTATAAATCCTTTTTATAGTTATACCAAAATTAATAGATGATTTAGGAGGATTAGGATTCGTATTTTTATTCTCCACTTTTCAGTTCCTCCTTTGATAATTGCGATTCTGCAATTTCTTTGTAAATTTCACAATTATTTATTAAATCTTTATGAGACCCATATCCTACAATTTTGCCTTTGTCTAAAACTAATATATTATCAGAATCTTTTATAGACATAATCCTTTGTGCTACAACTATAACTACGCTATTTTGGGTAATATTTTTTAATTTTTTCCTAACTTCTTTATCAGTCTTATAGTCTAGTGCAGAAAAACTATCATCAAAAATATATACATCAGCATCTTTTATAATAGCCCTTGCTATTGCTATTCTTTGCTTTTGTCCTCCTGAAAAATTCTTTCCACCCTGCGCAACATTTTCGTTAAATTTATCAGGTTTTTTTTCTATAAAATTTAGACTGCTAGATATTTCACAAGCTTGTATTATCTCTTCTTGTGTAGCATCTTTTTTCCCAAACCTTAAATTTTCCTCTATTGTTCCTGTAAAAAGAGTTGCTTTTTGTGGAACGAGTCCAATCTTACTTCTTAATTCTAGTTGGCTATACTCTTTTATATTTTTTCCATTTATTATAATTTCACCAGACTCAATATCATACATTCTTGGTATAAGATTTACTATTGTAGATTTTCCACTTCCTGTGCTTCCTATTATAGATAATGTTTTTCCTTTTTCAACTCTAAAGCTTATATTAGATAATGCCATTTCTTCTGCTTTTTGATATTTAAAACACACATCTTTAAATTCTACATAAATTTCATTATTTAAATTTTTATCATTTATTTTTTTATCTAATATTTCATCTTTTATAGAAAATTCTTTATTTAAAACTTCTGCCACTCTTTCCGCAGATACAGAAGCTTTTGGATACATCACCAATATAAATGACATCATCATCATAGATATCATTATCTGCATAACATACTGTGTAAATGCTATAACTTCTCCCACAGCCATCTCGTTTAAAGAAACTTTTTTTGCACCAAACCACATTATAACAATTATAGTTACATTTAATGTCAGCATTATCCCTGGTCCCATTAGTCCCATTATTTTCTGAACCTTAACAGTTATATCAGAAAGGTTTTTATTTGATTTGTCAAATCTATTTTTTTCATAATCTGTTGTCCTAAATGCTTTTATAACCCTTAGTCCTGTCAAATTTTCTCTTGCTATTAGATTAAGTCCATCTAGTTTAGACTGGATAACCTTATATATAGGCATTGCTGCAAATGCAATTGTGACAACTACACTTGCTAAAATAGGTATTGCTATTAAAACAATGGATGACAAAGATTTGTTTACATTATATGCCATAATAAGTCCGCCCACAGTCATTATAGGGGACATTATAACTATTCTTAAAAACATAATAAGAAAATTTTGTATCTGTGTTATATCGTTTGTAGTCCTCGTTATTAGCGATGTAGCTCCAAATTGATCTATATCAGTTAGACTAAATCCCTGTATCTTATCAAATATACTTGACCTTAAATTTTTACATACACCAGCTGACACTTTTGCAGATACAAACCCTACGGTTATCGACATAATACCACTTAATAAAGAAAACATAAGCATAAAAACACCTGTTTGTACTATATAAGCTACATCGGTGTTTATAATACCTACATCTATTATATTAGACATCAAGGTTGGAAGGGTTAGATCTGAAAAAGCTTGTACCACTGTAAATAATAATATTAATATTATTAAAAAACTATACTTCTTAAAAAATTTAGCTATCTTAAACAAAATATTCTCCTATCTCTATTTTATAAATCAATATCACTTATTGTATTAAGAAAAATCTTATAAATCTCAATGGGACTTTGTTTAAATTTGCTTTCCATAAACTCTGCTTGATTTATATCAGGAGCAAATATTTTAAAACTAAGCAGATCTGTCCCTATATCTGTTATTCTACATTCTAATACATATCCATCTTCCACCTTATGTATAGTCGAAATATAATCTTTGTTTTTTCTATATTCCGCTAAAAATTTAACCGTTAATCTAACAACTTTTTTTCTTAAAGAATTTGGAATATTATTTCTTAATCTATCTGCTGTTTCTATGCCTAAATTTTGTATCTTTAAAAATTTTTTTCCATTATATTCATCTATAGATATATGATTGCTTTTTAACAAATCACCTATTGCATCTGAAAATAGAAAATAATTAACAAACCCTTCATTATAAAATATAGACGCCATCTGTTCTTTTGTTATTTTATCTTTTATACAGCTTAGGGTATAACATATCAATATTTTTGCATCATATATCTCTCTAATTCCCCCTGGACCAACTCCTGCTAAATAATTATCCAATTCTTCATCTCCTTTGAAATGATAGCTAATACTATATTAAAAGCTCTGTATAATTTATAATAGATTTTTATATAGTTATATTATATAATGTAACTATATAATTTTCAACATTGATTTTTATCATATAGGCATGAAAGGATCCCATAAAATGAACTTTAAACCAAAAAAAAAATATCTAATGAATTTTATTGTAATTATATCATCAGTTACAATAGGAATTTGTTTATTATCTATTTTTATAAATATTAATCAAGTTTTTGATTTTATAAAAAATATTTTTTCTATATTATCTCCAACAATTTTTTCTTTTATTATAGCTTTCCTTCTAAATCCTATACTAAATTTTATAGAAACAAATATATTTAATAAAATCTTTAAAAATAAACAGTTTTCAACTTTAACGAGATCGCTTTCTATTCTATTTACGCTATTATTTACTTTTCTAATAATATTTCTTATACTTATTATGATTATTCCTCAGCTTGTCCAAAGTGTTTCCACGCTTATTGATAACACTCCTTTATATCTACAAAAATTAGAAATATTTATTAATGATATTAAAATTAAATACCCATTTATAGAAAGTTTTTTAAAAAACCAATCTGAAAATATATCTAGCTCTATTCTATCTTTCAAAGATGTTATTATACCTTATTTAACAAATTTTATCCTCTCTTTAACAGGTGGTGCTATAAATATTATAATATTTATAAAAGATATTTTAATAGGTATCATTATATCTATATATATAATGATGGATAAAGAAAAATTTATAGCACAATTTAAAAAAATAGTATATGCTGTTTTTCCAAAAGATTTTGCCCAGTTTTTCTTACTAATAGGACGGGATACAAAATATAAATTTACAAGATTTATATCTGGAAAAATACTAGACTCTTTTATAATAGCTATAATATGTTTTGTTGGGCTAAGTTTTTTATCTATGCCTTACGCCCTTCTTATAAGCATAATAATTGGAATTACAAATATAATTCCTTTTTTTGGTCCTTTTATAGGAGCTATTCCTAGTGGAGTTTTAATATTAATTATAGACCCTATTAAAGCGGTTTGGTTTTTTATATTTATACTTGCTCTTCAACAATTTGACGGAAATGTTCTTGGACCAAAAATACTTGGAGATTGTACTGGACTTTCAAGCTTTTGGGTTATATTTTCTATCCTTTTATTTGGCGGGCTTTTTGGATTTGTCGGAATGTTTATAGCTGTTCCTATTTTTGCAGTTATCTACTCTTTAATTAAAGTTTTTGTAGAATATAGATTAGAAACAAAAAAATTTCCAACAGATACTGAGATTTATAAAAATAAAAAATACAAAGACCTCTTTTAAAAGGTCTTTGTATTTTTTGTATATTTCTATATATACTCGCTAATACTAAAATTATCTTTTCTTTAATTTTTATATTATTTTTAAGCGTTATATATCAAATTATCAATTATAAATAAAATATTACTGAAAATATAAACAAAATAATACACAAGATAAAAATTTTATGACCATGTATTTAAAAAATAAATACATAATTATATAGAGGTGATTTATATGTCTGATTTTGGCTCCAACCTAAAAAAATTAAGAATGAAATCTGGAAATAGCCAACAAGTTTTTAGCGACTTTTTACAAGTATCAAGAGTATATATTAGTGATTTAGAAAGGGGAAAAAAACTCCCACATATACACTTTTTATTAAATGTCGCGGACCGTTTCGATGTGTCCATCGATTGGCTTCTAGGAAGAGAACACAAACAAACAGATTTAAGTGGATTATCTCCCAGTTGTATAAATGCAATAGAAACTCTTATTCAAGAGCTTAAATAAATTTTATCCCAATGCCACATCCATTATCATCATAACCATAAAACCCATTATAACTCCTATTGTTGCTATATTTTTGCTTTTTTTAGCTGCTTCTGGTATTAGTTCTGAACTAACCACTGCTATCATAGCCCCTGCCGCAAATGATAACAAAAATGGTAAAAGAAATCTCATGCTAATTGCTGCTAAAGCTCCTATAACTGCAGCTATAGGTTCTACAACACCTGATAATTGCCCATAAAAAAATGCTTTTCTAGTAGACATTCCATCTCTTCTAAGTGGAAGAGACACAGATGCTCCTTCTGGAAAATTTTGCAAACCTATTCCTATTGCTAGTAGTATAGCGCCTACCATATCCGCCCCTTCTATACCAGAAGAAACACTTCCAAATGCAACACCTACTGCTAAACCTTCTGGTATATTATGCAGAGTCATAGATGAAACTAATAAAACACTCCTCTTAAACTTACTTTTTAGTTTTATACTGCGGCTTTCTTGGAGATAGTATTTATCTAGTAAAAAACTAGAAAAAACTATAAATAAACCTCCTAAAGAAAACCCAATAGCTGGATACAACCATTCGGTATATCCAAGATCTCTACTAAGCTTTATAGCAGGATCTAATAGCGACCAAAAACTAGCCGCTATCATAACTCCTGCTCCAAAACCTATCATAACATCTAGGGATCTTCTTTTTACATTTTTAAAGATAAAAACAAGACTGGCTCCTAAAGCCGTTAAACCATATGTAAAAAGTCCTCCTAATAAAGCCTGGTATACAGACTCTGTTTCGCTAATCAAATAAACTCCTCCTTATATAAATATTTATTTATATAATATTCACATCATTTTATTTTTGTTATAAAAAAGTAGGATAGATAATTCTATCCTACTTTTTTTATATATAATTATTATTTATTAATATTATTTTCTTTTATAATTACTAGAACTCATTTTAAAAACAATTATTTTATATATTTTTTAGAATTTTCTTTATTTTTATTCAAGCTAATCTATAATAGATATTTTTAAAAACTTATACTATTATCCTAATGATTTTAAAATACCTTTAGAAACGGCCAATGCATATTTATCAATATTTTTATCATATAAAATATTATCCTTATCATTACTTATAAATCCTAATTCAACCAATATGGCATCCATATCAGTCTCTCTTAAAACGTGATAATCCCCTTTTTTAACCCCTCTATTCAATTGAACCCCAACTAAAATAATTTCTTTCAAGACATTATTTGCAAAAGCTTCCGTAGTAGCATCAGTTTTGGTATATGTCCATACTTCTGCACCATTTGGAACATTACTAGAAAATGAATTTCTATGCATAGATACAAATAAAGAAACTTTTTCTTTATTTGCTAAATTTGTTCTATCTATCAAACTTGGATAGGTATCACTATTTCTTGTCAAAAGAACTTTAACGCCATGTCCTTCTAGGATAGACTTTATCTTTAAAGATATATTTAAAGTATCTTTTTTTTCCATTCTTAGGTTTGTTGGATTTATAGCACCGCAATCTTTGCCACCATGCCCCGCATCTATACATACATATTTGTTCATATAAAAATCTCCTTTGTATAAAAATATATATGATAAATAAAATTATATTTAAAATAAGATTTTATAATAGATAAATATAGTTTGTTTTAAAAATTTTCTTAATATATTATAAAATTTTATCTATCATACAAATAATATATAATTTAAATTTTGTATACTTATCAAACAACAATATAAAAATTAATTATATTTTATCACTTTATATAATACTCATCTATAATGAATTTTGTTAATATACAGTAATTTCCATATATATTCATTTATAATAAATGAATACGATATATTAATATGAATAGCAAACCAAACCATTATTTGACGATTTATACTAGGAGGAAATTTAATGAAAAAATATAAAAAAAAGTTGTTATCAACATTTTTAATTATATCTCTAACCCTTTCTCAAATTCCAAACCTACACTATACAGCAGAATCACTAGTAGTAACTAATACTATTGAAAATATAAAAAATACACCTTTATCTAAATCTCAAAAATCCTCTACATTTATCTCTCTAGAAGATTTCTTTGCCAATCCTGTAGGAAATGCACCAAATAAAATAACTGGTAATGAAATTATTATTACGGATTCTAGTGTTTCTGGATTTGGAAATGAAAAAATGGAAACTGGAGCGATACATTCAAAAGAAAAGATAAATTTAGATCATTCTTTTGAATTTAAAGGCTCGGTAAATATTGCAAGTAATCCTGATGGAATGGCTCTTATTCTTCATAATGATCCTAGAGGAACTTCTGCTATTGGATCTAGCGGTGGCGGAAATGGCTACAGCCATATGGAGAACACTATAGCTGTAGAATTTGATAGTATTCATAACGGTCCTTATGAGGGAACTATATCAGTGCCAAATAATAATAGTGGAAATCCAAATATAGAATCTGCACATATTGCTATAAATCCTGATGGAACATCCGATTTACACGTAAATGATACCATCATTGATATAAATGATAAGAATAAGTATATGGACTTTATATTTTTATGGGATGCTAAAACAAGCACACTTTCTGTAGATATTTCAAGCGGAAAATATGTTATGTCATATACTATACCAGATGTTATGGATAAATTTAAATCTAATGAAGTTTATCTTGGAATAACCGCTGCCGCTCATTTTGTTCCTAGTTTATTCCCAGTGGCTCAACCTAATAAATTTATATTTAAATCTTTTAAATATACAGATTTTATTCCAGAAATAGACACATTTATTAACGATTCTGAAGGCAACTCTCTATCTGACACTTCTGAAATTGAAGATAGATCACAATTAACCGTAACATCTAAAATAAAAAATAAAAACCCTGTTACATTTTCAGATACAATTATAAAACTAACAGATTTAGAAAATCTTGATATAAATACTATTTCTGATATCTCTTTAGATGGGACAACCATAACTAAAAATGATCTAATTAATGGATTTGAATTTACTATGTCGTCTACAGAGTCTATTTTAACATATAAAATAGATGTTAAAAATAATGACAAGAATTTTGGAAGAGGAAGCAAGATAAAATTTGAATATGATATAAAAGCTAAATCTCTTCCTCATACAGAAACTTTTATCAACTCTATATCTACAAAATTAAATGCTCCTATACTGTCTGGTTTTATGGATAAAACTATCGATATGGGAATAAATATAAATCTTAACGATTTTATGAAAAAGTATATAATAGCAACGGACAAAGAGGATGGCGATTTAACTTCAAGTATAACCTTAAAAAACCTTCCTGTAAACACTAATACACACGGAATTTATGATATAGAAATTTCTGTAAAAGATAGTAACAATGATACATCTACAGAAACCGTTAAACTTCATATAACCGACACACCTATTAATCCACCCGATGTTGTTACAAAAAAGATTGATGGAACTTCTGAAACAGAATTTGATAATAATAACTTTTCAAATAAAGATATAAAAATATATATGACAAATCCAAATGCATTACATACAATAGAACATTATCAAATATCTTTAGATAATGGGGTCTCTTGGACAAATATAGACAAAGATGGAGATAGCGGATATACAAATATTTCTATAGAATCTGATGATAAATATATAATAAGAGGTTTAACAGACACTGGAGTTCCTACAAAATTAATAGAAGATTATTCTATTAAACTAGATAAAACACCACCTTCTGCTAAATCTAGTATATCAAATTCTGGGGTAAACACCTCAACTTTAAATCTATCAGATATAGAAGATCCTTTATCAAATAAGGTCTCTAGCGGTATTCTGAAATCACAATATCAAATAGTTTCTCATGGTCAAACAACAGATATAGATAGTTGGAATTTATATACTACTCCTGTATCTTTTAATACAAATGATACAAAAGATTTATATATCCAAATTTTTGATAATGCTGGAAATATTAAAACCATAGAGCATTTAAAGATAGAACCAACTACAACTGGTATGAGCAACGATACTGATAGTGATGGCTTTCCTGATATTAATATTGATCTATCTGGATTCTATCTTGGTAATCTAGATTTAAATATTGATACTGACGGAAATAGGCTTCCCGACTTAAACATAGATACAAATGGTGACAAACTACCTAATATTAATATAGACACTGATGGTGACGGAGTTCCTGATATTAATATTAATTATAACATAAAAGCGTGGGTTCCAAACTTAAATGTTATGGCTTCTCCAACATCTTCAACTGTTTTATATGATACAGATGATTCTATACTTCCAGAGGTAAATATCGATCTAGATGGTGATTTAAAACCTGATATAAACATCGATACTGACGGCGATGGCCTTCCTGATATAAATATTGACACTGATGGAGACGGAAAACCAACTATAAATGTTGATACTGATGGCGATGGCAAACCAGATATAAACATCGACACTGACGGCGATGGTAAACCAGATGTAAATATCGATCTAGACGGTGATCTAAAACCAGATATAAATATTGATACTGACGGCGATGGCAAACCAGATATAAACATCGACACTGACGGCGATGGTAAACCAGATGTGAATATCGATCTAGATGGGGATCTAAAACCAGATATAAACATTGATACAGACGGCGATGGCAAACCAGATATAAACATCGACACCGACGGCGATGGCGTTCCTGATGTAAATATCGATCTAGACGGTGATCTAAAACCAGATATAAACATCGATACCGACGGAGATGGCGTTCCAGATGTAAATATCGATTTAGACGGGGATCTAAAACCAGATATAAATATCGATCTAGACGGTGATCTAAAACCAGATATAAACATCGACACTGACGGCGATGGCGTTCCTGATATGAATATCGACCTTAACGGGGATGGTGTTCCTGATATAAATATTGATACAAACAACGATGGTAGACCAGATATAAATATCGATATAGATGGAGATAATATTCCTGATATAAATGTTGATCTGGATAAAGACAATATTCCTGATATAAATATTGATACAACTGGAAATGGAAAACCTGATATAAATATTGATGTAAACGAAGATGGTATTCCTGATTATAACATAAATGACAATATAGATTTTTGGAACCCAACTTTGGATAGCACAAACCCTGATCTTCCTAAATTTTGTACAGATGGAACTATCAAACCAAATAGAAATATTCTTCAAAACCCTTCTTTCTATTTTTCATCTGAAGTAGAAAATAAAGTTATTAATATATACACAGATACTAAGTTTAATGCTTTAGATTATATAGATTATATATATGATGGAATCGATAAAAATTTAACTATTCCTTCTGATAATCTACAATTTTTCCTTGGAGAAATATCTAATAATATAGATTCTATATCTAGATTTTCTTCAAATCAAAATTTAAAATCTATAGACACTATAGACTTTTCTAAAGTTGGAGAACACAATATAGTTTATATAGCTAAAAATAAATTTGGCATGGAATCTACCGAAAGTATTCTTTTGAAAATAAACGAAAATCCCAAAACATCTGGAGTTTCTCCCACTACTTATGATAGTATGGCAACTAAAATTTTAGGATATTTTACACTATTCATAATGGGAATATTCGGAGCCACATCTTTAGCTTTAAAAAACAAAAAGAAAAGAAAATAATAAATTAAATTAAATTAAATAAATCTAACAGGACTATCTGTTAGATTTATTTTTTATTTATAAATTGAAGTTATTTTATATTGATGATATAATAAATAGATATACTCTTATTATATAAATTGAGGTGATATCTTGGATTTTAATCGTAATAATATTAGAAATTTTTGTATAATTGCTCATATAGATCATGGAAAATCAACCCTTGCAGATCGTATTTTAGAGCTAACTTCTGCTGTTAAGACTAGAGATATGTCAGAACAGCTTTTAGACAATATGGATATAGAACGTGAACGTGGAATAACTATAAAAGCCCGTGCTGTTCATCTTAAATATAATGCTAAAAATGGTATAGAATATACATTTAATCTCATAGATACTCCTGGTCATGTGGATTTTAATTATGAAGTATCCAGATCTCTTGCAGCTTGTGAAGGCGCGATTCTTGTGGTTGATGCATCTCAAGGAATAGAAGCACAAACACTTGCAAATACATATCTAGCCCTAGAGCATGATTTAGAGATTATCCCTATAATAAATAAAATAGATCTCCCTTCTGCTGATCCTGATCGTGTTTGTAAAGAAGTTGAAGACATTATTGGTATAGACGCGTCAGATGCCCCACGAGTTTCTGCAAAAATGGGAATAAATATAGATCAAATTTTAGAACAACTAGTAGAAAAACTTCCTCCTCCTATAGGAAATGATGATCTTCCTCTACGTGCTCTAATATTTGATTCTTATTATGATGCATATAAAGGTGTTGTCGTTTATATTCGTGTTATAGATGGACAGGTTAAAGTAGGAGACACCATAACCATGATGCAGACAGGAAAAGTTTTTTCTATTGTCGAGCTTGGCTATATGTGCGCTACAGATACTATATCAACAGATATATTGCATTCTGGAGAAGTTGGATTTATTTCTGCTAGCATAAGACATATTGGCGATACAAAAGTTGGAGATACTGTAACTTCTACACAAAACCCAGCTAAAGAATCTCTTCCTGGATATAAAGCTGTAAATCCTATGGTTTTTTCTGGAATATATCCTATTGACGGCTCTCGATACATCGACTTGAGGGATGCTTTAGAAAAATTGCAATTAAATGATGCATCACTAACTTTTGATCCAGAAACTTCTATAGCTCTTGGATTTGGATTTAGATGCGGTTTTTTAGGACTTTTACATATGGAGATTATTCAAGAGAGAATTGAAAGAGAATATAATATAGATATAATTACAACTGCTCCATCCGTTATATATAAAATAACTTTAACTTCAGGAAAAACTATATTTGTTGATAATCCAACAAACTATCCAACTTTAGACAAAATAAGTTTAGCAGAAGAACCTGTTGTAAATGCCTCTATTCTCTCTCCTTCAGAATATGTTGGAAATATAATGGACTTATGCCAAGATAGACGAGGTATATTTAAGGATATGTCATATATTGATGACACCCGTGTAGAAATTAAATATGTTCTTCCATTAAATGAAATTGTTTATGACTTTTTTGATGTTTTAAAATCAAGAACAAAAGGATATGCTTCTTTTGATTATGAACTTAAGGGATATGCACCTTCAAAATTAATAAAATTAGATATACTTTTAAATGGTGATATTGTTGATGCTCTTTCTTTTATAGTACATGAAGAAAAATCATATGCTAGAGGTCGAAGAATAGCAGAAAAATTAAAAGAACATATACCAAGACAGATGTTTGAAGTTCCTATACAGGCTACAATAGGTGGAAAAATAATTGCCAGAGAGACCGTTAAAGCTATGAGAAAAGATGTATTAGCAAAATGTTATGGTGGGGATATAACCAGAAAGAAAAAACTATTAGAAAAACAAAAAGAGGGAAAGAAAAAAATGAGACAACTAGGAAGTGTTGAAGTTCCTCAAGAAGCTTTTATGTCTGTTCTTAAGTTAGATTAATGAAAAAAAATCAAACCAACCTCGGAATATACATACATCTTCCATTCTGTGCAACCATATGCCCCTATTGTGATTTTTATAAAATACCATACGATTTTCATCTAGAAAAAAAATATATTAAAGCTCTTATAGAAGAAATAGAGTTTACCTCAACAGAAGGATATATAATAGACACTATTTATTTTGGTGGCGGAACTCCATCGATATCTGCTAGATATTTACCACAAATTATGTCATCCCTAAAAACATTTCACAATATATCAACCACAGCTGAAATTAGCTGTGAGGCAAACCCTTGCTCTTTAAATGATTATACTATTAATTTTATAAAAGAATCTGGAATAAATAGGATATCAATTGGTATACAATCTTTTGACCAAAATAATCTTAAATCTCTTGGTAGAACTCATACAAACGATACTGTTATTTCAGCTATATCTAATGTTAGAAAATTTGGGATAAACAACATATCTATAGATATTTTAATAGGATCACCCTCACAAAATATATCACATATTAATACGTATATGGAATATATAAAAGAAATAAATCCACAACATCTATCTGCGTATATTCTGCAGGTTGAAAAAAATACCCCCTTCAACAACCCTGCCATAATAAAATCTATCCCTAATGATGATAAAATATATGAAATTTATATAACTACCGTAGGCTCATTAGATAAACTTGGACTATCACAATATGAAATATCTAACTTCTCAAAACCTCGCTTTAAATCAAAACACAATTTAAAATACTGGTCTGGAAAAGAATATATAGGGTTCGGTGTATCATCTCATTCATTTTTTATGGGATCTCGCTATAAAAATATTTTAGATATATCTGGATATATGTCTTCTCCCTTACAAAATAAAATTATAACCGATTCATCACCAAACTCTTTACATGAATATATAATTTTTCGCCTAAGATTGGTTACAGGTATAAAAATATCTAGAATTAATTCTTATATAAAAAATTTTGAAAAATTTTATATTCATCTAGAAAACTTAAAACATTCTAAATTAATAAATAAATTTGATTTAATAATATCACTAACACCTAAAGGCTTTCTTATTTCTAATCAAATTATAAATAGTATTCTAAAATTTATAGAATAAGGGGAAAATTATGAACACTTATATTGAATATATGGTTAAAAAAGATTCAACTATTCTGGATATAATAAAAAGAGTTAGTGTAATAGCTTTAGGCTTTATTCTATTTTTTATTTTTATGAATTTATTTCCTAATATAGGATTTGTTTTATCATCTATCACTATTATTTTAGGTTATAATATATATTCTTCTATAAATATTGAATATGAATATACCCTAATAGATTCTACTATAGATATAGAAAAAATTATTGATAAGAAAAAAAGAAAAACTTTAGCATCAATAGATTTACATAATACTATGGATTTTGGCATATATTCTGAGTCTATAGACAAATTTTCAAAAAAAAATTATAACAAAATAATTCATGCATATAAAAGTATATTAGATAAGGATAATTTTTATATTACAATAAACCATCCTAAATTTGGTAAAACCCTTGTTATAATTTCCCCAAACGAAGATATTATAACAGCTATAAAAACAACTGCTAAAAAAAGGATAAATATTTAATTATGAAAATACTTCACGGAATAGATATAGTGGATATAGATCGAATATCATCTAGTTTAAAAAGAAAAAATTTCTTAACTAGAATATTTTCTGAAGAAGAAATTAAGCTTTTTAAATCTAAAAACTTTTCCCATAAAACTATCGCAGGAAATTTTGCATCTAAAGAAGCTTTTTTTAAAGCTATCGGTACAGGAATTATTGACTTTTCTTTTAAATACATATCAATATTAAGAAATATAAACGGATCTCCCTATATAAAAATAGATAATTATCTTAAAAACAAAATAAATATAAATTTATCTAATACTTCTATTTCTATATCCCATGAAAAAAAATATGCCATTGCATCTATTATAATTATAATTTAAGTTATATCACAATCATTATTTTTCATAATATAATATATACAAATTTTAGGAGGTCTCTTATATTATGAAAATATCAAAAATAATACTTATTTTTAGTATTTCTATCTGCATACTTGTATTATCATCTTGTACAAATAAAAATAACTTAAATTATTCTAATACGCAAAATATATCAAATCTTTCAAAACCATTTTCTTCAAATATAGAAATATCACTAAAAGAAAATAAAATGATAGCTAGCATAAATAAACATGCAGATAATACATATGATATACTTTTTATAGAACCATCTTATTTTAATGATTTAAAAATATCATATTTAAATGGTGATATTTTAATTAGTTATAAAGATCTTTCTATAGATTTAAAGAAAAATTCGATTATATCAAAATCAATTATTTCTATGATTATTAAATCATTAAATACTTGTTTAAATGACACTGGTGTTTCTATAAAATCAAAAGATGGATTATTAGAAATTCAGGGTAATATCGATGAAAATATATCTTTTTTATTAAAACTAAGTCAAATTTCTGGAGAAATCGTCTCTATCGATATACCTTCTATCGAACTTTTTATAAATTTTAACTCTTTTAAATATAATAAATAAAAGGTAGTTATCAAATGATAACTACCTTTTATTTATTATATTTAATTAAAAATATTTTCTATTTAAGTTCAACTTTTGCTCCAGCTGCTTCTAATTTTCCTTTTAATTCGTCAGCATCAGATTTTGATACTGCTTCTTTAAGAGTTTTAGGCGCTCCATCAACTATTTCTTTTGCTTCTTTTAATCCAAGCCCTGTAGCTTCTTTAACAGCTTTAATAACATTCATTTTGCTATCTCCAGCTGATATAAGAACAACATCAAATTCTGTTTTTTCTTCAGCAGCAGCAACAGGTGCAGCAGCAGCAGCAGCAACAGGTGCAGCAGCAGATACTCCAAATTCTTCTTCTAATGCTTTAACCATTTCTGATAATTCTAAAACTGTAAGTGTTTTTACATCCTCGATTAATTGTAGTACTTTTTCTGAAGCCATAGTAAAATCCTCCATATATTTTTATTTTATTATATTTTTTTTGAAATTTGATCCAATGCAATTGCAAGACCTCGTATATTCGCAATAAGTACGTTAGCAAATCCAACAATAGGTGCATTAAGAGTAGATAAAACTTGTGCAACAAGAACTTCTTTAGCTGGTAATTTACCAACAGCAATAATTTCTTCAGATTTAAGAACTTGACCATCAACAATACCAGCTTTAATATTAAAATGATCTTTATACTTTTCAGCAAATTCACATAATATCTTTGCCGGAGCAACTACATCGTCATAACTAAAACCTATTGCCGTTGATCCCTCAAAATATTCTTTTATATCAGATAGATCTCCATCACCAATAGCAAATTTTAATATACTATTTTTAACAACAATATATTCAATTCCCTTTTCACGAAGTTCTTTTCTAAGTTTTGTATCATCCTCAACACTAATTCCTTTATAATCAACTATAACTGCTGAAACAGCTTTGTTAAATTTTTCAGAAATTTCAAGAACCTTTTGTTTTTTTTGATTTAAAATAACGCTACTCGCCATATTCTCACCTCCATATAAAGTGATTAATTTATTGTAAACAAAATAAATTTTGTAAACTAACAAAAATTAAAGACCTGTCGAAAAGACAAATCTTTAATAAAAATTAAAAATCTTCTTCTCGGTAGGCAGGGAATAAACTCCCTTTATAAAATACCTACTGTCTTAGAACAAGTATAAAATTATGCTAAATATTTATTAGTATTGATATTAACACCTGGAGACATTGTTGAAGTTACAACACAAGATTTAATGTATTGTCCTTTTGATGCAGCTGGTTTTGCTTTAACTACTGCTTCAAGAATTGTGTCTAAATTTTCTACTAATTTATCTGCACCAAAAGAAGCTTTTCCAAATAAGCAATGTATAATATTAGTTTTATCTAATCTATACTCGATTTTTCCAGCCTTTGCCTCTTTAATTGCTTTTACAACATCAGTAGTTACAGTTCCCGCTTTTGGTGTCGGCATAAGACCTTTTGGTCCCAAAATTTTACCAAGTCTACCAATTACTGGCATCATATCTGGTGTTGCAATTACAACATCAAAATCAAGAAAACCACCATTGATTTTTTCAATAAATTCATCAGATCCAACATAATCTGCTCCAGCACCTTCTGCTAATTTTACATTGTCGCCCTTTGCAAAAACAAGAACTCTAGCAGTTTTTCCTGTTCCATGTGGTAATACAACAGCCCCTCTAACTTGCTGTTCTGCATGTCTAGAATCTACTCCTAATCTCAAATGAAGCTCAATCGTTTCATCAAATTTTGCCTTTGCATTATCTACAACAATTTTTAAAGCTTCATTTGATTCATAAGATTTTTCTTTATCATAAGATTTTAATAAATCGGTATATCTTTTTCCATGTTTCATATTATCTCTCCCTCATAAGTGGTTAATAACGGATATCTTCCTCCCACTAGTAGGTTATCAAAACCCTAGTCTTCTATTTCAATACCCATAGAACGAGCTGTTCCAGCAATCATACTTATAGCTGTTTCAATATTTGCTGCATTTAAATCAGGCATTTTTTTCTCTGCTATATCTTTTAATTGAGCCTTAGTTACTTTTGCAACTTTAGTTTTATTTGGGACTCCAGATGCAGTTTCAATTCCACATGTCTTTTTCAAAAGAACTGCAGCAGGTGGAGTTTTTGTCACAAATGTAAACGATCTATCTGCATAAACAGTGATTACAACAGGTATAATCATACCAACTTCTGTTTTTGTTCTCTCGTTAAATTCTTTAGTAAAAGACATAATATTTACCCCATGTTGTCCCAAAGCTGGTCCAACTGGAGGAGCTGGCGTAGCTTTACCAGCTGGAATTTGAAGTTTTATAAATCCTATAACTTTTTGAGCCATTATTACACCTCCTAAATATATTAGTCACAATTAACAATTTGATCTAATTCTAATTCTACTGGAGTCTCTCTTCCAAACATCGAAACAACAACCATAACAGAATTATTTTCAACATCCATACTTTCAATAATTCCGATAAACCCATCTAATGGACCATGTATAACTTTAACTGTATCTCCAACATCATATCCAGTTATTAAGGTTTTAACTTCAACTCCTAAAGCTTTAACTTCTTTTTCAGTTAAAGGTATCGGCTTAGATGCAGATCCTACAAATCCAGTTACACCCCTAATATTTCGGACGACATACCAAGAATCATCGGTTAAAATCATTTTAACTAAAACGTATCCAGGAAAAATTTTTCTTTCAACCTCTTGTCTTTTATCATCCTTCATCTCTATTACTGTTTCCATAGGAACCTTAACTTCATGTATTAAATCATCTAATTTATGATTTTCTACAACTTTTTCTATATTTTGCGAAACTTTATTTTCATATCCTGAATATGTGTGTATAACATACCATTTTACTGTTTCAGACATAAGATTGTTCCTCCAAAAGAAAGACATAGAAATAGATAATCTTTATAATATTAAAAATTATCTTAAAATTAAATTAACTAAAAAGCCTAATAAAGTATCCAAGCCAAAAATAAACGCCGCAGATATAATCATAACTACACAAACGACAAATGTATTATTTAAAACTTGTTTTTTTGTAGGCCAGACTATCTTTTTAAATTCACCTTTAAGGTCTTTAAATGATCGAACGATTTTTTTCGTAAAACTTACTTTATTTTTATCATTCTTCTTAGTATCAATAGTTTCACTTTTTGACAAACAAAATCATCCTCTCTATTTTGTTTCTTTATGTGGAGTGTGTTTTTTACAAAAACGACAAAATTTATTCATTTCAAGCCTATCTGGATTATTTTTTTTATTCTTTTTTGTATCATAATTTCGTTGCTTGCACTCTGTACAAGCTAATGTGATTTTTACCCTCATATCGGCTCCTCCTGTAAAATCGGATTAATTACTGCCTCCCTCTATTTTTAGGGAATAAACCCCCAATAGAAGTACTACAATGATAGCATATACCCTTAACTATTGTCAATCTTTAAAATAAAATTACAGCATATCCTATACACCTGATTTTAAAAAAGAACTAGAGAATTAATCACTAGTTCTTTTTAGGTAATTAAACTAACTCTATTATTGCCATTTCTGCTGAATCGCCTCTTCTAGGGCCTATTCTTATAATTCTTGTGTATCCACCTTTTCTTTCAGCATACTTTGGACCTATTTCATCAAAAAGTTTTTTTGTAACTTCTTCTTTTGTTATATATGATAACGCCTGTCTTTTATTATGTAGCGTATTAATCTTTCCAAGTGTTATCATTTTTTCTACCATTGCTCTTAACTCTTTTGCTCTAACAACAGTTGTTTCTATTTTTTCTTTTTCTAGCAAATAGGTAACTAAACCTCTAAGCATAGCTTTTCTATGGCTTGTAGATCTTCCAAGCTTTCTACTACCTGGCATTAAAATCACTCCTTAGTGTAAAAAGATTAGTCTTCTTCTGAAGTTAGATTAAAACCTAATGTACGAAGTTTGTATATAACTTCTTCCAAAGATTTTCTTCCTAAATTTCTTACCTTCATCATCTCATCTTCAGATTTATTAACTAAGTCTTCTACCGTATTTATTTCTGCACGTTTCAAACAATTGAAGGAACGAACAGACAAGTCAAGCTCCTCAATGGTCATCTCCAAAAGTTTTTCTTTACCCTTATCATCCTTTTCTATCATTATCTGCTCATCATGAAAATCATCAGATAAATCTATAAATAGGTAAAGATGCTCGTTGAGAACCTTGGCTCCTAATGAAACTGCTTCTTTTGCTGAAATTGTTCCATCAGTCCATACTTCTAACGTAAGTTTATCGTAATCCGTTATTTGACCAACCCTTGTGTTTTCAACATTATAGTTAACCTTTAATACAGGTGTATATATACTATCCACAGGTATATATCCAATAGAAGATGGCAGAGTCAATTTGTTTTTTTCCGCTGCTACATACCCTCTACCTTTATTTATAATAATCTCCATATATAGTTTCGCATTATCTCCAAGAGATACTATGTGCATATCTGGATTAAGTATTTCTACATCAGAGTCACACTTTATATCTCCTGCTAAAACTTCACATGGTCCTTCAGATTCTATATATATAGTTTTAGAAGTGTTTACATCTATATTTGCTGTGAGACTTTTTATATTTAAAACTATCTCAGTAACATCTTCTTTAACACCTGGTACAGTTGAAAATTCATGTTGAACTCCTTCTATCTTTATAGAAGTTACAGCAACGCCGGGAAGCGAGGAGAGCAGTACACGTCTTAAGCTATTTCCTAAAGTTGTGCCATAGCCACGCTCAAGAGGTTCGAGGATAAACTTTCCATAAGTTCCATCAGTCCTTAGCTCCTCTGTCTCAATCCTTGGCTTTTCAATTTCTATCATTTTATAACCCTCCTGTTTTGCAGTTGTAACTAGATAATTTTACAAGGTTTCTCATAATAAACAATATAAATACCAACCTCTTATTTAGAATAAAGTTCTACTATTAAGTGTTCTTCTATTTCTAAATCAATATCATCTCTATTCGGTATACGAGAAACTGTTGCTTCAAGTTTTGTTCTATCAAGTTCCATCCATGTTGGAACAGTTCTTGATTCTGTTATTTCTAAAATAGATTTAATTTTTGGACTTTCACGGCTTTTTTCATGAATAGATATAACATCTCCAACTTTTAAGAGAAAAGATGGAATATTAACTCTTACACCATTAACCGTAAAATGTCTGTGAACTACTAGTTGTCTTGCTTCTGCTCTTGAGTTTGCAAAACCTAATCTATATACACCATTATCTAATCTAAGCTCAAGTGTAGATAATAGATTTTCCCCTGTAACTCCAGCTTTTCTTTCAGCCATATCAAAATATTTTGCAAATTGGCTTTCTAAAACACCATAATATCTTTTTGCTTTTTGTTTTGCTCTAAGCTGAATACCAAATTCAGAAACTTTCTTTCTAGCTTGACCATGCTGCCCTGGGGCATATGCTCTTCTAACTATAGAACATTTTTCAGAATAGCATCTTTCTCCTTTTAGAAAAAGTTTTTGCCCTTCTCTTCTGCATAGTTTACAAACCGCACCTGTATATCTTGCCATCTAAATTCACCTCCATTTTTGTATCAAATTAAACACGTCTTCTTTTCGGTGGACGACATCCATTGTGTGGAATAGGAGTTACATCTTTTATAAGATTAACTTCTAACCCTGCCGCCTGTAAAGCTCTAATTGCCGCTTCTCTTCCAGATCCTGGACCCTTAACAAATACTTCTACTATTTTTAAACCATGCTCCATAGCAGCTTTTGCCGCTGTCTCTGCCGCTGTTTGAGCTGCATATGGTGTTGATTTTCTAGAACCTTTAAAACCAAGTCCTCCAGCACTAGCCCATGAAATTGCATTTCCTGTTACGTCTGTAATGGTTACGATAGTATTATTAAAGGTGGACTGGATATGAACACAACCACGTTCGATATTTTTACGCTGACGACGTCTACGAACATTGGTTTTTTTAGCACTTTTTACAGCCATTATCGTATCCCTCCCTTATTATTTTTTCTTGTTAGCAATTGTTTTCTTAGGACCTTTTCTTGTTCTCGCATTTGTTTTAGTTTTTTGTCCTCTAACTGGTAAACCTTTTCTATGTCTTATTCCGCGATAACAACTAATTTCGATAAGTCTTTTGATATTTAATGCAACAACTCTTCTTAGATCTCCTTCAACTTCAAAATCTTTATCTATACATTCGCGTAATTTAGCAACTTCATCTTCTGTTAGATCTTTTATTCTGATACTATGATCCACTCCTGCTTTATCAAGAATTTTTTCAGAAGATTGTCTACCTATTCCATATATATAAGTTAATCCTATTACCACTCTTTTGTTTTTTGGCAAATCTATTCCAGCAATACGTGCCATACAAACTACACCTCCATTAACCAATTTATTCTAATAATATCCTTAATTAGCCTTGACGTTGTTTGTGTTTTGCATTTTGGCAGATAACCATTACTCTACCTTTTCGTTTTATAACTTTGCACTTTTCACACATAGGCTTAACCGAAGGTCTTACTTTCATTAGAAATTACCTCCTTGTTTTAACTTTTATAAATTAAAAAATTTATTTACCTCTCCATATTATACGACCTTGTGTAAGATCGTATGGAGACATCTCTATATGCACAGTGTCCCCTGGAAGTATTCGTATATAATGTGTTCTAAGTTTTCCAGAAATATGAGCAAGTATTCCATGTCCGTTCTCAAGTTCTACTTTAAATTTGCTCCCTCTAAGAGCTTCTTTTACAATACCTTTGACCTCGATAACGTCCTGTTTATCCAAATAAAAAACCCCCTTACTCATCTAAATTTGACATTTCTTCTACATAATTGTATCTCCATAAAAACTGCCTAATTTTTTTATTGGTATATATAAAAGTTTTATCAACAAATATATTTGTTTTAGACAGATGCTTAACATTTTTCTTCTTAGGTTTTTCAGATCTTCTGGTTTTTCCATCAGAAATAAACACATAATCATTCTCTATATTTATAACTAGATAAAATCTTTCTTTATCATGACCCTTTATAGAACGCACAACCATACCTTTTAATATATCCATATTACACCTTAGTTAATATAACTGGTCCATCTGCAGTGATTGCTATGGTATTTTCAAAATGAGCAGAAAATTTTCCATCAGATGTTCGAACAGTCCAATTATCTTTATCAACTTTAACTATTCTAGATCCTATATTAACCATCGGCTCTATAGCAATAGTCATACCCTCTATTAATCTAGGTCCTTTTCCAGATAATCCAAAATTGGGGATTTGTGGCATTTCATGAAGTTTTTTTCCTATTCCGTGACCTACATACTCTTCAACAATAGTAAATCCATTTTTTTCTACACACATCTGTATAGCATTAGAAATATCACCTATTCTATTTCCAACAACCGCCATTTTTATCCCTTCAGATAAACTTTTTTTTGTAACATCTAAAAGCTTATCCACTTCAATATCAATCTCTCCTACAGAAAATGTATATGCATTATCTCCATGAAAATCATCATAATAAGCACCAACATCTACACCAATAATATCTCCAGAACTTAATTTTCTTTTAGATGGAATACCATGTATAACTTCGTCATTTATAGAAATACAAGCGCTAGCAGGAAATCCACCATATCCTAGAAAAGATGGTTTTGCTCCTGTAGAAACAATCAACTTATTTATAATATTGTCTAACTCTAAAGTTGTTATTCCAACTTCACAATGTTCTCCCGCTGTTTTTAATGCCAACGCTGCTATTTCACAGGCTTTAGACATACGTTGTATTTCTTTTTTTGTTTTTACAGTTATCATATATTAAACTTTTCTTTCAATAGCTTCAATAGTAAGCTTAGTTATTTCATCAACTTTTCCTTCTCCTGAAATTATAAAAAGTTTGTTCTGATTTTTATAATAATCTTTTAAAGGAGCAGTTTGACTATGATAAACTTTTAGTCTTTCTTTTATAGTTTCAGGTTTATCATCTTTTCTTTGAATAATTTCTCCACTACATCTATCACAACAACCTTTTATTTTGGAGGGTTTATGCACTATATGATATGAAGAACCGCAAGATGAACAAACTCTTCTACCAGAAAGCCTTTTTTCAACTTCTATATCAACTACATCTATATCTATAACTTTATCTATTAAAATTTCCATTTCTTTCAAAGCTTCTGCTTGTGGAACTGTTCTTGGAAATCCATCAAGTATAAAACCTTTACTACAATCAGATTCTACTAATCTAGATTTAATAATATCAATAACAACTTGGTCTGGAACTAATAGACCTTTGTCTATATAACTTTTTGCCTTTAACCCAACCTCAGTCCCAGATTTAAGAGCTTCACGTATTATATTTCCCGTAGAAATAGTCGGTATATTTAGATAATCAGATATAAATTCTGCTTGTGTTCCTTTTCCTGCTCCTGGAGCACCCAAAAATATTAAATTCATATTTTCACCTTTAAAACACAATTATTCTAAAAATCCTTTATGATGTCGCATCATCATTTGTGATTCTAATTGTCTACCTGTTTCTAAAGCAACCCCTACAATAATAAGTATTGATGTTCCTCCTAAAGCGATATTCATTCCACTAAATTGTCCAAAAAGTATTGGGAAGATAGCGATTATCGCAAGAAATATAGCACCTATTAATGTGATTTTTCCTATAATTTTTCCTATAAAATCAGATGTTGGTTTTCCTGGACGAAGCCCTGGAATTCCTCCATTATTTTTTCGTAAATTATTAGAAATTTCTATTGGATTATATTGTATAGAAACATAAAAATAATTAAAAGCTATGATAAGGAAAAAATATATTATAGCATAAGGCCAATTATCATATCTAAACCATAATAAAAAATTCTCCCAAAACGTTCCTTCTGTAGGTGGGAAAAATGCAGCAATAGTAGTTGGAATTGATATCAATGAACTTGCAAATATAATCGGCATAACTCCACTCATATTAACTTTAACTGGAATATGACTAGATTGTCCACCATACATCTTTCTACCAACAACTCGTTTTGCATATTGAACAGGGATTTTTCTTTCAGCATTTGTCATAATAACTATAAACATAATCATCAATAAGAAAATAACCACTACGATTGGAACTAAAAAATAATATTTAGTTTCCCCTGTTTTTAAATAATTATAAAGAAGTGTTACAGCCTGTGGAGCTCTAGAAATTATCCCCGCAAAAAGAATAATAGATATTCCATTCCCTATTCCCTTAGCATTTATTTCTTCACCTAACCACATAACCAAAGCTGTTCCTGCTGTAAAGGTAATAATTATTACTAAAGCTGTCCAAATACCAACAAATCCACTAGTATAATCTGATATAACCGCACCTTGGCTTTTTAAAAGCAAGAAATATGCTACCGCTTGTATAAACCCAAGAATAACTGTAAAATATTTTGTTATTTTATTTAGTTTTTTTCTACCTTCCATACCTTCTTTACTTAATCTTTCAAGGGCAGGAATAGCAACGGTTAACAACTGAATTATAATCGAAGCGTTAATATACGGAGTTATTGACATTGCAAATAGCGTTGCACTAGCAAAACCTCCACCTGTCAATACGTTTAAATAATCAAAAAATGTTGCATCAGCTCCACCAGTCATACCTTGTAAAACAGATGTATCTAAAAACGGGACCGGTATCGCAGATCCAATTCTAAATATTATAATTATAAGAATTGTAAAGAAGATTTTGACTCTCAAATCTTTAACTTTAAATGCATTTTTGAAAGTAGCAATCAATCTAGATCACCTCTGCCTTTCCACCAACCTGTTCTATTTTGTCTTTAGCTGACTTTGAGAAAGACGTAACTTGTACTGTCAGTTTTTTGGAAACTTCTCCATTCCCTAAAACTTTTATTCCGTCTAATCTTTTTTTTATCAAACCTGAACTGATAATTGCATGTTCGTCAACTATATCGCCTTCATTAAACTTATTTTGTAAATCTGCTAGATTTATTGTAGCAAAATGTTTAGCGAATATATTTACGAATCCTCTTTTAGGAACTCTTCTGTGTAACGGCATTTGTCCGCCTTCAAAACCTGGACGAACTCCCCCTCCAGAACGAGCATTTTGTCCTTTATGCCCTTTTCCAGAAGTTTTACCTGTTCCAGAACCAGCTCCTCTACCTATTCTCTTAACTTTTTTTGTAGACCCTTGAGCAGGATATAATTCATGTAACTTCATTAAAGTCGCACCTCCTTACTTGCTTATTACCTCTATGAGGTGTGAAATTTTAAATACTTTTCCTTTTGTAGCTTCGTTCTCTGGTTGTTCAACTACATCTCCAATTGTTTTTAAACCTAATGATTTCGCTGTTAGAATTTGATTTTTTTTGGATCCAATCAAACTTTTTATAAGCTTAATTTTTAAGGTTGCCATTATTCACGCCCCCTTTAATTCAAAATTTCTTTTATAGATTTTCCTCTAATTGCGGCAACTTGCTCTAAACTTCTTAAAGAAGATAAACCCTGTATAGTTGCTCTTATTACATTACAAGGATTATTAGAACGTAATGCTTTTGTTCTAATATCCTTAATTCCTGAAACTTCTATTACAGCACGAACAGGTCCTCCAGCGATAACCCCTGTTCCTTCTGGAGCTGGTTTCATTAAAACTCTTCCTGCTCCAAATTTCCCAACTATTTCATGTGGAATAGTTGTAGCTCTAGTTGAAATTTTAACTAAATTCTTTTTAGCATCTTCTATTCCTTTTCTAATAGCATCTGGAACTTCGCCTGATTTTCCAATTCCAAACCCAACTGTTCCATTTCCGTCACCTACAACAACTAGTGCTGCAAATTTAAATATACGTCCACCTTTTACAGTTTTAGAAACACGATTTATAGAAACTACTTTTTCTTTTAAATCCAGTGTTGAACTATCTATTATAGCCAAAAGTACACCTCCCTATTTAGAACTTAAGTCCACATTCTCTAGCGCCTTCTGCAAGCTCCGAGATGCGTCCATGATACACATAACCTCCACGGTCAAAAACAACTTCTTTATAGTTTTTTTCTATAGCTCTTTTTGCTATAGTTTTTCCTATAAGTCTTGCTGATTCTTTGTTTCCACCATTATCAGTAAATTCTTTTTCGACTGTAGAAGCAGATACAAGTGTCATTCCATTTACATCGTCAATAAGTTGTGCGTATATATGTTTACTAGAACGAAATACATTAAGACGAGGTCTTTCTGCTGTTCCAGAAATTTTTCCGCGAACTCTACGGTGTCTTTTTAAACGAGATTTATTTTTATTAAGTTGTTTCACCATATTATTTCACCCCTTTACTACTTCTTACCGCCCTTACCAGCTTTTCCTTCTTTACGTTTAACAACTTCGCCTAAATACCTAATCCCTTTACCTTTGTAAGGTTCAGGTGGTCTTTTTTCTCTAACTTCAGCTGCAAATTGTCCAACTTTTTGTTTATCTGGTCCAGATATTATAATTTTAGTAGGAGCTGGAACTTCTATGCTTATTCCCTCGATTTCTGGCATAGCCACTAGATGAGAATATCCAACTGTCAAGATCAAGTCTTTTCCTTGTTTTGCAGCACGATATCCAACACCTTGTATTTCAAGTTCTTTTGTAAATCCTTTTAAAACTCCTTCTACCATGTTCGCTATAAGAGTTCTTGTAAGACCATGTAAAGATCTATGATTTTTCTTATCGCTAGGACGAGTAACAGTTATTACTGTTCCCTCAATTTCAACTTTAATATCTTTTACTATTTCTCTTTCAAGAGTTCCCTTTGGTCCTGTAACAGTAAGGTCTCTACCAACAAGTTTTACTGTTACGCCAGAGGGAACATCGATTGGCATTCTTCCAATACGTGACATACGACGTTTTCCCCCTTATTTACCAAATAAACGCTAGAACTTCACCACCAAGATTTTCTCTTCTAGCTCTCTTATTTGTCATTATTCCTTTAGATGTAGACACAACCGCTATACCTAAATTTCTTAAAACTTTTGGCATTTTTTCGCAAGTTGTATAAATACGTAATCCAGGTTTTGAAACCCTTCTTAAACCATTTATAACTTTTGATTTGTTTGTTCCATATTTTAAAGTTGCTTTAAGTATACCTTGTTTGTTATCTTCTATCATTTGAAAACTTTTTATATAACCCTCATCAACAAGGATTTGCAAAATCGCTTTTTTAAGCTTAGATGCTGGGATATCCACAGTTTCATGCTTTGCTGCATTTGCATTTCTAATCCTTGTTAACAAATCCGCTACTTTATCAGTGATTTGCATACAGTCAACCTCCTTTGCTTGTGCTTATTACCAACTAGCTTTCCTAACGCCCGGAATTTGACCCTTATAAGCCAATTCTCTAAAGCAAATACGACATACACCAAATTTTCTTAAATATGCATGTGGTCTTCCGCATATTTTGCATCTATTATATGCACGGGTGGAAAACTTAGGCGTCCTTTTTTGTTTTGCTATCATAGACTTCTTAGCCATTTTAAAATTCCCCCCTATTTATTAAAAGGTGCACCAAGTAGAGTTAATAACTCTTGTGCCTCTTCGTCAGTATTAGCTGTTGTTATAAATGCTATGTCCATTCCACGAATTGCATCTATTTTATCATATTCTATTTCTGGAAATATTAGCTGTTCTTTTATTCCCATATTGTAGTTTCCTCTTCCATCAAAAGAATTTCCATTTATTCCTCGAAAATCTCTAACTCTAGGTAAAGCTACATTAAAAAGCCTATCTACAAACTCATACATGTTTTTAGAACGAAGTGTAACTTTTACACCTATCCTCATGCCTTCTCTTAATTTGAAATTAGCAACAGATTTTTTAGCATTACATGTAATTGCTTTTTGTCCAGTTATAATACCTAAATCAGATATGATAGCGTCAATAACCTTTGTGTTGTCTCTCGCTTCTCCACATCCAACATTAATTACAACTTTCTCAAGCTTTGGAATTTGCATGACACTTTTATATCCAAATTTTTTCATCATAGATGGCATAATATCTGCTTTATACTTTTCTTTTAACCTTGCCATGTTTTTTCCTCCTTACTTAGAAAGTTTCTTCGCAGCCTTTATGTTTACACATTCTTGTTTTGCTTCCATTTTTATCTATTTTATGACCAAGTCTTGTTGCTTTTTTACATTTTGGACAAACAAGCATAACTTTACAAGCATATAGAGCCGCTTCTGCTTTAACTATTCCACCTTGTTCTCCCATTTTCTTAGGTTTAACATGTTTAGTTACAAAGTTTGCGTTTTCTACAATAACTTTACTCTCTTTTATACTAACTTGTAAAATCTTTCCTTGTTTACCCTTGTCTTTCCCGCTGATGATCTTTACAGTATCACCAGTTTTTACGTGCAACTTCTTATTCATTTAAATTGCACCTCCAATCAAAGAACTTCTGGCGCAAGAGATAAAATCTTAGTATAAGATTTTTCGCGTAACTCTCTTGCAACAGGTCCGAATATACGTGTACCCCTTGGGTTTTTATCATCTTTTATTATAACAGCTGCATTTTCATCAAACCTTATATATGTTCCGTCGTCTCTTCCAAGACCTTTTACAGTACGAACAACTACAGCTTTTATTACATCACCTTTTTTAACCGCTCCACCTGGTGTTGCTTTTTTGACAGATGCCACTATAACATCTCCGATTTTTGCGTATCTTTTTCTTGTTCCGCCTAAAACTCTAATACACATTATCTCTTTAGCTCCACTATTATCCGCAACTTTTAAATAGGTTTGCATTTGTATCATGGCTTGTTCCTCCTCTCGACTCTTCTAATGATTACTTAGCTTTTTCTACTATTTGAATCAATCTCCATCTTTTACCCTTAGAAAGAGGACGAGTTTCCATTATTTCTACACGGTCTCCAACACCACAAGTGTTGTTTTCATCATGCACTTTCAACTTTTCAGTTCTTTTAAGTATTTTTTTGTAAAGTGGATGCTTAACACTTCTTTGAATAGAAACAACTATTGTTTTATCCATTTTATCGCTAACAACTTTTCCTGTTCTAGTTTTTCTAAGTTTTCTAGCGTCCATATACGAAATCCTCCTTTACAACTTATTGTAAATTTTCTTTGCTTTGTTTTTCTCTTATAATCGTTTTTACTCTTGCTATATCTTTCTTAACATCGCCCAGTCTATTAGTGTTGTCAAGTTGATTAACAGCTAGTTGAAAACGAAGGTTGAAAAGTTCTGCTTTGAGATCTCCCAACTTTTCCATCAATTCATTTGAAGACAATTCTCTAACCTCAAAAGCTTTCATTAACCCTCACCACCCTGTTCTTGTTTAGCTTGCTCTTCTTTAATTTTTTCTTCTTTAGCTTGCTCTTCTTTTAATTGATTTTCTTTGCTAACAAATTTGCATTTAATCGGCAATTTATGGATAGCAAGTCTTACAGCTTCTCTTGCAATCTCTTCAGTAACTCCTGCAATTTCAAACATTATTCTATTAGGTTTAACAACAGCTACCCAATATTCTGGTGATCCTTTTCCAGATCCCATTCTAGTTTCCGCAGGTTTTTCTGTAATAGGTTTATCTGGAAAAATTTTTATCCAAACTTGCCCACCACGTTTTATATAACGTGTCATAGCAATACGAGCAGCTTCTATTTGATTTGATGTAATCCAAGCTGGCTCCATTGCTTGAATACCATATTCTCCATAAGTGATTTTTGCTCCTCTTGTCGCTTTTCCTTTTAATCTGCCTCTATGAACTTTACGATATTTAACTCTTTTAGGTAATAACATTATCTGTTACCCCCTTCTCTACGAGGAGTTCTTCTTCTATCTTGTTGTTGTGTATGATTTTCTTCTTTGTCTTTTTTAAATTGACTTTTTAAAATTTCACCTTTGTAGATCCATGTTTTTACGCCTAATTTTCCATATGTTGTATTAGCTTCTGCAAATCCATAATCTATATCAGCTCTTATAGTTTGTAGTGGTATAGTTCCTTCGTGATAGCTTTCATCTCGAGCAATTTCTGCTCCACCTAATCTACCAGAAACTCTAGTTTTAATACCCTTTGCACCAAGCTTCATTGTTCTTCCAATTGATTGCTTCATAGCTCTTCTAAAAGAAATTCTTCTTTCAAGCTGTGCTGCAATATTTTCAGAAACTAATTGTGCGTTAAGGTCTGGCTGTTTAACTTCTATAATGTTTACAACAACTGGTTTGTTTGTCATCTTAGAAAGTTTTAATCTTAATTTTTCAATTTCAGATCCACCTTTTCCGATAACTATTCCAGGTTTTGAGCAATGAATATGAATTCTGATTTTTACAGAGTCTCTTTCAATTTCTATTCTTGGTATACCAGCAGAATATAAACTTTTCTTTAGAAACTTTCTAATATTATAATCTTCTACAAGTGTATCACCGAAAGTTTTTTTATCTGCAAACCATCTAGAATCCCAGTTTTTTATTACACCGACCCTAAAACCATGCGCATTCACCTTTTGACCCATATTTCACCTCTCCTTTCAGCTATTCTTTTTCTTTAACCACTAATGTTATATGTGACGTTCTTTTTAAAATTTGAAAAGCACGACCTTGTGCCCTTGGTCTAATTCTTTTTAAAGTTGGTCCTGGACACACAAAACATTCAGAAATATATAATTTTGTTTTATCTAAATGATTATTATGCTCTGCATTGGCTATCGCAGAGTGTAATAATTTTATCAAGTGTTCACATGCTGATTTGGAAGTATGCTTTAATATAGCAAACGCCTTTTCTATTGGTTGATTTCTAATTAAATCAAGAACAATCTTAACTTTTCTAGGCGCTATGCGAACATACTTTAGATAAGCTTTTGCTTCCATTCAATATCCTCCTTTGACCTCTTATTTCTTACCATTATTTGTTGTTTTAGAACCAGCATGACCTCTATAAGTCCTAGTTAGAGCAAATTCCCCTAACTTATGACCTACCATATCTTCTGTTACATAAACTGGAACATGTTTTCTTCCATCATGAACAGCAAACGTGTGTCCTACAAATTCAGGAAAAATTGTTGAAGATCGGCTCCATGTTTTAAGAACCTTTGTTTCTCCTGCCTCGTTCATCTGTATAACTCTTTTTAGGAGAACTGGTTGTACATAAGGCCCTTTTTTAATACTTCTTCCCATAAATCATCTGCCTCCTTTCAGCACCTATTTAGAATTTCTACGCTTTACAATAAACTTATCAGAGTGACAATGATTTTTTCTAGTTTTATATCCAAGTGTTGGTTTACCCCATGGTGTAACAGGTCCCGCTCTTCCGATAGGAGATTTTCCTTCTCCTCCTCCATGTGGATGATCACAAGGGTTCATTACAGATCCCCTAACAGTTGGTCTCCATCCCATATGACGTTTTCTTCCAGCTTTACCAATAGTTACATTTTCATGTTTAAGATTTCCAACTTGCCCAATCGTTGCCATGCATATAACAGGAACTTTTCTAAGCTCTCCTGAAGGTAATCTAATTAGAGCATGATCGCCCTCTTTCGCCATTAGCTGTGCCATATTTCCTGCAGAGCGTACAAATTGTGCGCCTTTTCCAGGATACAATTCTATATTATGAATAATTGTACCAACTGGTATATTAAGAAGTTTAAGTGCATTACCTGGTTTTATATCTGCATCTGGACCAGATCGAACTATATCTCCAACTTTAAGTCCATTAGGAGCAACTATATATCTTTTTTCACCATCTTCATATTTAAGCAAAGATATATGCGCTGATCTATTTGGATCATACTCTAATGTCATAACAGTTGCATTCATATCTAGTTTGTTTCTTTTAAAATCAATAATACGATATTTTCTTCTATTTCCTCCGCCTCTATGACGAACTGTGATTCTTCCATAACTATTACGACCAGAATGCTTTTTCAAAGGAGCCAATAGGCTTTTCTCTGGTGCAACTTTTGACAGATTAGAATAATCAACAACAGTCATATGACGTCTAGAAGGAGTGGTTGGTTTAAAACTTTTAATCGACATCTATCTATTCTCCTTTTTGGTTTAGCGACAACAAACGTTGCCATACATTACCTTTAAGGAAAAAGCTAAAATTTATATCATGCTTTCAAAAAACTCTATAGTTTTAGAACTTTCTTTAAGTTTAACAATAGCTTTTTTCCAGTCAGGTTTATACCCTGCGTGTTTTCCAACACGTTTTGCTCTACCTTTACAATTCATAGTTGTAACTTTTTCTACATCAACTTCAAATAATCTTTCAACTGCATGTGCAATTTCAATCTTATTTGTGTTTTTTGCAACTTTGAAAGTGTATTTTCTCTGATGTAAAGCAGCCATACTTCTCTCTGTAATAATAGGCTTTATAATTATATCTTGAGATGTTTTAACCATTATGCATACACCTCCTCAATTTTAGAAACAGCATCTTTTACAACAATAAAACTATCATGATTTAAAATATCATATACGTTTAAAGTATTAACAAGTGTTGTTTTTACACCTGGAATATTATTTGCACTTTTTATAATTTTGCTATCAACTTCTGATAAAACAATAAGAGATTTTTTTCCTGTATTAAGGCTTCCAATCATTTTTATCATATCTTTTGTTTTATAGCTTTCTAAATATATTTTATCAACAACAATTATATTGTTTTCTAAAATTTTAGAAGATAGTGCAGATTTTAAGCCAAGTCTTTTTAGCTTTTTATTTAAAGAGAACCTATAGCTTCTAGGTTTTGGACCTAAAGCAACTCCCCCGTGTCTCCATTGTGGAGATCTTATAGATCCTTGTCTTGCGTTTCCTGTTCCTTTTTGTTTCCAAGGTTTTCTTCCGCCCCCTCTAACTTCCGTTCTTGTCAGAGTGGATTGGGTTCCTTGTCGTTGATTAGCAAGATAATTTACAACAACCTTATGCATAACCACAGGGTTAGGAGTTATTCCAAAAATTTCTTCTGAAACATCAATTTTAGAAACTTCTTTTCCTGCCATATCATAAACAGATAAATTAGGCATTATTACTCCTCCTTCCTTTAAACCTTCTTAACGCTACTTTGTAAAGTAACTATACCTTTTCTAGGTCCTGGTATAGCTCCTCTTATAGCTATAAGGTTATTTTCAATATCAATTTTTGCAACCTGCAGATTTTGAATAGTAACTCTCTCAGCTCCCATATGTCCAGGCATTTTTTTGCCCTTAAATATTCTAGAAGGATCCGAACAAGCCCCCATAGAACCAGCATGTCTATGAACAGGTCCAGTACCATGAGTTTCTTTTAATTTAGAATTGTTGAATCTTTTAATAGTTCCAGCAAATCCTTTACCCTTGCTTATTCCAGTTACATCCACATAATCTCCATTTTCAAAAGAATCAACTTTAATCAAATCTCCAATATTCATATTGTCAAAATCATCATATTTAAATTCTCTTAGATGTCTTTTAAACGCAACATCAGCTTTTTGAAAATGTCCTTTTCTTGGTTTGTTCACTCTTTGTGGTTTTATATCTCCAAACCCTATTTGTACAGCTCTATAACCATCTGTTTCTTCTGTCTTTTTTTGGACAACAACACATGGTCCAGCTTGTATAACTGTTACAGGCACAAGTTTACCTGATTCATCGAAAAATTGAGTCATACCAACTTTTCTTCCAATAATTGCTTTTTTCATTTTTCCTACCTCCTAAGGTTATTGGTTGAGTTTTCTCAACATGACCCTGCAGCAAAGATAATTAAAGTTTAATTTCAATATCAACGCCGGCAGGAAGGTCAAGATTTTGTAAAGATTCCACAGTTTTTGCGGAAGGTTTAATAATATCTATCAGTCTTTTATGAGTTCTCATTTCAAACTGTTCTCTGCTGTCTTTATATTTATGAACAGCACGAAGAATTGTTATAATTTCTTTTTTTGTCGGCAGTGGGATCGGTCCAGCAACCATCGCTCCTGTTTTTTTAGCTTGATCAACAATCTTAGAAGCTGCTAAATCAACTAGAGTATGATCATAACCCTTAAGTCTAACTCTGATTTTTTCCTTAATTGCCATTTCTCGTCGCCTCCTCTTTGAATTTACTAAGCGGCAAGACAGTATAATCCTAAACACCACCCGTGTGTTTGTGGTTTTTACAAATAAAAAACCTGAAAAAACTATATAGTTCTTCCGGGTTTTTTAAACAACAAATACACGATATATAAAAAGCCTAAAAAAGACTTTCAATTTTACAATTATATATATATTCATTCAGAATTATTTGTCGCCCGGTTTAAAATCGGACATACTCCACGAAAAAACCCATAAAAATATGGCAACCTCTCGCTTCAACGCATATCGTGAACGCAATCACTCATATATAATAATACACGATATTATAAACAATTGCAAGTAATTTTATCATTTATATTATAAATAATAAAATTAATATGATTTCCCCCAAACAACCATATGCTTGCTCTCTTTTCCACAGCAAATACAAACATCTGATATCTTTTCTTGTTCAAAAGGAATACATCTAGAAGATAATCCCAGTTCATTTTTAACCTTATCTTCACAATTGATATCTCCACACCACATGGATTTTATAAAACCGACATTATCCTCTACTATATTTGAAAAACTTTCCCAGCTATCAACTGCGTAAGTTCTATCTTCTAAGTTTTTATAGGCCTTATTATATAACGATTGTTGTATATCTTTTAACACTTCTAAAACTTTTGACTCTATATTATCTAAAGCTACAAAAATCTTTTCTCTATTATCTCTTCTAACCAACACACATTGATTTTTTTCTATATCTTTTGGCCCTATCTCCAATCTAACAGGAACTCCCTGCATTTCATATTGACTAAATTTCCAGCCAGGACTGTTATCAGAAATATCTAATTTAACCCTGCATATATTAGAAAGTCTTTTTTCTATACCTTTACAAGTATCAACAACAATATCTTTTTTCATCATAATAGGAACAATCCCTACTTGAATGGGCGCAACCATTGGCGGAAGTATTAGTCCATTGTCATCACCATGACTCATAATAATTGCACCTATAAGTCGTGTGGAAATTCCCCATGAAGTTTGATGAGGATATCCAAGACTATTATCTTTTTTAGAAAATTTTATATCAAACGCTTTAGAAAATCCATCCCCAAAATAATGGCTAGTTCCACTCTGTAGAGAAACTCCATTATGCATCATCGCTTCTATTGTATAGGTTTTTTCCGCTCCTGCAAATTTTTCTTTAGCTGTTTTTTCCCCTTTTAAAACAGGAATAGCTAAAACTTCTTTACAAAAATCTGCATAAATATCTAGCATCCTATTAGTTTCTTCAAGAGCATCCTCTTTAGTTTCATGCATTGTATGCCCTTCTTGCCATAAAAATTCTACTGATCTAAGAAAAGGTCTTGTAGTTTTTTCCCATCTAACAACGCTACACCATTGATTGTATAATTTTGGAAGATCTCTATACGATTGAATTATAGTTTTATAATGCTCACAAAATAAAACTTCTGATGTTGGCCTAACGCATAATCTTTCAAATAGTTTTTCATCACCACCATGGGTAACCCAAGCAACTTCGGGAGCAAAACCTTCTACATGATTTTTTTCTTTTTCCAATAAACTTTCTGGAATAAACATAGGCATATAAACATTTTCATGTCCTGTTTCTTTAAATCTTCTATCAAGATCTTTTTGTATATTTTCCCATATAGCATATCCATAGGGACGTATAATCATACAACCCTTTACGCTGGAATAATCTGTAAGTTCTGCTTTTTTTACAACATCAGTATACCATTTTGCAAAATCTTCTTCCATAGAAGTTATCTCTTGTACAAATTTTTGTTTTTTATCTCCCACAATATTAACCCTCCTATATCATAATAAATTAGTTCACCATAATATTGGTGAACTAATTTATTATTTATTTAACTCAATATGTTTAACTATATCTCCCACCGTTTTCATATCCTCAACTTTATCATCAGGAACCTCTAAATCAAATTCTTCTTCTATAGACATAACAAGATCTACAACATCTAAAGAGTCTGCACCCAAATCATCAATTATAGAAGACTCTAATGTTATTATCCCTTCTTCTACATCCAACTGATCACATAAAATAACTTTAACTTTTTCTAAAACCATAATATCCTCCAACTTTTTATTTTTATATAAATAGCTGTATAACTATTATAAACTAGATTTGTCTTCAAAAAATTCGCCAATTTTTCTGAATTTATTATATCTGTTAATTAATAAAGTTTCAATATCTTTTTTCAATAATTCTGAAATAGTTTTGTTTAAATATTCTTTTAAATTACATGCTGTTTTCTCAGGATCTTTATGAGCACCTCCGAAAGATTCTTTTATTATATCGTCTGCTATCTTAAAAGAAATTAAATCTTCAGCTGTTATCTTCATAATATCGGCCGCTTTCTTTTCTTTAGAAGGATCTTTCCATAATATAGTTGCACAACCACGAGGAGATATGACAGAATAAACAGTATTTTCTAGCATAGCCAATCTATCACAAACACCAAGAGCTAAAGCACCACCGCTTCCTCCCTCTCCTAAAACTACAGAAATAATAGGTGTTTTTAAATTAAAAAAGCTCATAATATTTCTAGCTATAGCTTCCCCTTGACCTCTCTGCTCTGCTTCTACTCCACAAAATGCTCCTGGAGTGTCTATAAAACATATAATAGGTCGTTTAAATTTTTCTGCTTGTTTTGCTAATCTTAATGCTTTTCTATAACCTTCTGGATGTGCCATGCCAAAATTACTTTGTTTATTTTCTTCTATATTTTTACCTTTAACATTAGAAATAATAGTTACCGGCATTCCATCCAACTTGGCTATGCCACCTGTTATAGCCAAGTCATCTCCAAAATATCTATCGCCATGAAATTCATAATACATATCGAAGATTAAATGGATATAATCTTTAATAGTAGGTCTATCTTTCTCTCTTATAATATTAATTTTAGACCAAGAAGATAAATCATTCATTATTAAGTTTCCCTCCATCTGTCTCCTTAGAAAAATCATGTAAATCTAATATATTATAGATCGTGTTTTTCATATTAACCCTATCTACAATCATATCCACAAACCCATGTTCTAGCATAAACTCTGCTGTTTGAAAATCATCAGGAAGCTTTTGTTTTATGGTGCCTTCTATAACTCTTCTTCCTGCAAACCCTATTAGAATTTTTGGTTCTGCTATTATTATATCTCCTAAAGATGCAAAAGAAGCAGTAACTCCACCCGTTGTTGGATCAGTCATAACAGATATATACAAAAGTCCTGCGTCATTATGCTTAGAAACCGAAGCAGCTGTTTTAGCCATCTGCATAAGGGATATTATCCCCTCTTGCATCCTCGCTCCTCCGCTTGCAGAAAAAAGAACAACAGAAAGCTTTTTTTCTATAGCATTTTCAAAAGCTCTTGATATTTTTTCTCCAACAACAGAACCCATAGAACCCATCATAAAATTAGATTCCATTATAATAATTACAGATAATTTTGAAAATATCTTTCCTTCACCTGTTTTAACTGCATCATTTTCGCCAGAAATAAGTTTAGCCTGTTCTATTTTTTTGTCATAATCGGGAAAGTTAAGCGGATTTTTACTAGACAGATATTCATCATATTCAACAAATGTTCCTTCATCTATTATCATGTTTATCCGCTCTTTAGAACTAAGTCTAGAGTGATAGTTGCATTCTAGACAAACTTTTTGGTTTTTTTCAAACTCATCCATAAATGTCAATTCTTGACAACGGGGACATTTAAATAACAAGTCTGGAGGTATAGCCATTTTTCTATTCTTTTTTCCCTTAATAGGCTTAGATTTATTGTCATAATCTATGCGGGATTTTATTGAATTAAAAAAATCATCAAGCAAAACGAAAACCTCCTATCAATCACTATAAAAATTTTTTCTATCTATATACCCAATATCATAATTTCCATCTATAAAATCTTTATCTTTTAAGATTCGAAGATGAAAATCGATATTAGTGTCAACTCCATCTACTAAAAATTCCGCTAAGGCAGATTTCATTTTTAATATCGCTTCTTCTCTATTTTTTCCATACACTATAAGCTTTGCAATCATACTATCATAATATGGCGTAATAGTATATCCAGCATAAATACTACTATCTATTCTTATTCCTGGACCACCTGGCATATGAATACCTAAAATTTTTCCAGGTGATGGACGAAATCCTAGATATGGATTTTCTGCATTTATTCGACACTCTATAGAATGTCCTTTAATTTTGATATCTTGTTGTACTATTGAAAGTTTTTTTCCATAAGAAATATTAATCTGTTCCTTTATTATATCTACACCCGTAACAAATTCTGTTACAGGGTGTTCAACCTGTATCCTTGTATTCATCTCCATAAAATAAAAGTCATTATTCTTATCTAGAAGATATTCGATAGTTCCAACACTATAATATCCACAAAATTTAGCCGCTTCGATAGAAATATCTCCCATTTTTTTTCTAAGCTCTTGTGATATTCCAACACTTGGAGATTCTTCTATAACTTTTTGGTTTCTCCGCTGTAAAGAACAGTCGCGTTCTCCAAGATGAACAAAATTTCCGTGTTTATCAGCTAAAATTTGGAACTCTATATGCCTCGGATTTTCTATAAATTTTTCTATATAAACTCCATCATTTCCAAAACACGCCTTAGCCTCATTTCTTGCACTATCTAAATTTGATTCTAAATCTGCTCTACCTTGGACAAGACGAATCCCTTTTCCTCCTCCTCCAAAAGTTGCTTTTATCATTACTGGATATCCTATTTTTTCCGCTATTGCTTCCGCTTCAGATAATGTGTAAATAATTCCCTCAGATCCTGGAATAACAGGGACACCTGCTTTTTTCATAGTTTCTTTTGAAGAAATCTTATCCCCCATCAGCCTTATAGAGTTTGATGAAGGTCCTATAAATTCAACTCCACACATCTTACATTTATTAGCAAAATCTGCATTTTCAGAGAGAAATCCAAATCCAGGATGAACGGCATCAGAATCGGTTACCTCACATGCAGCAAGTATAGATTTTATATTTAGATAACTATGTATGCTATTTGCGGGTCCAATACAAACAGACTCATCTGCTAGTTTTACATGTAAAGAATTTTTATCAACATCAGAAAAAACAGCAACTGTTCTTATTCCAAGCTCTCTGCAAGCTCTAATAATCCTTACCGCTATCTCTCCTCTATTAGCTATTAAAATCTTTTCAAACATAATACTCCTCCATTATTGAAAAAACTATTCTCCAATTGCAAAAGTTAATTCTGACGTAACCGCCCTTTCATCACCAACATAAGCAATAGCTTTTCCAACTCCTATAGGACCCTTCTTTTTAATCATCTCTACAACAAGTGTCAATGTCTCGCCTGGCAAAACTTTTCGACGAAATCTAGTTTTATCTATCCCAGCAAAAAAAGCAAGTTTCCCTTTATTTTCTTCTAAAGAGAGGGCACATACAGCACCAGCTTGTGCTAACATTTCAACAATTAAAACTCCTGGTTGAACCGGAAAAGATGGAAAATGTCCTTTAAACCACTCTTCATCTAAAGAAAGTTTTTTTCTAGCAACAACTCTTTCCCCCGGTATAAGCTCTATAACATCATCTATTAAAAGGAATGGATCTCTATGAGGAATAATTTCTTTTATCTGATCTTTATTTAACAAAATATCCATATCAAATCTCCAATAATATTATTTTATACTTACAATAGACTGTCCGTATTCTATAGACTCGCCATTTTCTATAAATATCTTTTCAACTATTCCATCAAATTGACTTTGAATCTCATTCATTATCTTCATAGATTCTATTATACATAAAGTTTGTCCAATTTTTACACTAGTTCCAACCTCTATAAAAGGTTTTTTTCCTTCTCCAGCGGAAATATAAAAAGTTCCTACTATAGGAGATTTTATAATAGATCCCAAAATATCTTCTTTAGTAGGCTTTGACTTAAGAGATAAATTATTAATCAAAGGTTTTTTTTCTTCATTTATTATACCCTCATTTTTAGAAAAATAAGTAGTTTCATTTATTTTTTCTGCTTCAAACTCAAATTCCCCATCTTTCAAATATATGCGATTTAATTTCTTGTCATCCATAACATCTATAAGTTTATCAATTATATCCATATATATCATCTACAGATATCCTCCTAAAATATTTATATATAAATTATACTACTAATATTTTTTCAAACATATTGTAACATTATGTCCACCAAATCCTAGCGAATTGGATATTGCGTAGTTTATATCTTTATAAACTCCACCATCTGTTAGATAATTTAAGTCGCAATCGGGATCAGGAATTTTGAAACCAACTGTACCAGGTATAAATCCTTCTTTTAAAGCAAGGGCGGTAATAATCGCTTCTATTCCTGCTGCTGCTCCTAAAAGATGTCCTGTGATAGATTTTGTAGAGCTAATCAATGTTCTTTTACTTCTATCTAATCCCAATGCCTTTTTTATCGCCAATGTTTCTATTTTATCATTTAAAGGGGTAGAAGTTCCATGAGCGTTTATATATATATCCTCATCTATAGGAACATCTCCCTCTTCCATAGCAAGTGTCATAGATTTAGCTGCACCCTCCCCAGAAGAGTCAGGACTTGTTATATGATGAGCGTCACCAGTTGCTCCATACCCAATTATCTCACAATATATTTTTGCACCTCTTGATTTTGCATGTTCCAATTCTTCTAAAATTAAAATAGCCCCCCCTTCCCCCATGACAAATCCATTTCTTTCTAGATCAAAAGGAATAGAAGCTCTGTCTGGATCTTCAGAATTGGACAGGGCTTTCATATTATTAAAACCTGCCATAGCAAATTTAGATAAAGCCGCTTCTGCCCCTCCTGTAATACATATATCTAAATAACCATGCTTAATATTTCTAAAAGCTTCTCCTATAGCATGTGCAGAGCTTGAGCAAGCACTAACAGGGGCATAATTTATACCCTTAAACCCCGTCTTAATACCTATTACACCAGATGCTATATTAGTAATCATCATAGGAATAAGAAAAACAGAAACTCTACTCTCTCCTTTTGCAAAATAAGAAGTATGCTCTTTTTCTATCGTCTGCATGCCTCCTATGCCACTCCCAACTATGACACCAGCTCTATATGGATCAATTCCTTTAAAATCTGTTCCTGTATCTTTTAACGCATCAATAGCTGCAGCAACAGCATATTGACAAAATCTATCTGTTCGTCTAACTTCTTTTTTTTCTATATAATCTGTAATTTCAAAATTTTTGACACTAGCCGCAACATGAACATCAAAATCTGAAGTATCAAAAAAATCTATTTTAGATATTCCGTGATTTCCAGATTTAATATTTTTAAATATAGTTTCTATATCATTCCCAATAGGTGTGATTGCGCCAATACCAGTCACAACAACTCTTTTCATCCTCAACAACCCCTTTTATTCTTATATGAAAAATTACATAGACATACATCCATCAATAGTAATTATCTGTCCTGTTAGATATGACGCCTCTTCAGATGCCAAAAAAGATACAACCGAAGCGACTTCTTCTGGTTTTCCAAATCTTCCCATAGCTATAAGTTCCATCGCCTTTTGTTTAACATCATCAGAAAGTCCATTAGTCATATCTGTTTCAATAAATCCAGGGGCAACAGCATTTACAGTAATTCCTCTTTTTCCAAGTTCTTTTGCCGCCGATAAAGTCATTCCAACTAAACCAGATTTAGATGCAGAGTAGTTAAACTGTCCCGCATTTCCATATAAACCTGAAACCGATGTTATATTAATTATTCTACCTTCTCGTTGTTTAATCATAATTCCACTTACATGCCTAATCATGTTAAACACACTTTTATAATTAACCTTTGTTACAATATCAAAAGAATCTTCTGACATCCTAGCTAAAAGTCCATCTTTTGTTATCCCTGCATTATTAACCAAAATATCTATGCTTCCAAATCTTTTTTTGACTAAATCAACCATCTCTTTGCATTTTTGAAAATCAGAAACATCAAATACAAAACAATCCGATTCTACTCCTAATAGACGACACTGGTTAACAACATCTTCTCCAAGACTAGGATTAGAATTACAGTTTACAGCAACGCTATATCCTTTTTTTGCAAAATCAAGAGCAATAGCTTTTCCAATTCCTTTAGAAGCTCCAGTAACTAAAGCAACTCTATTCAAAAACAAAACCTCTCTTCTCTACAAATCCTTTATAAACATCTTCTATATCAGAAAAAAGATTTTTAATAATATTTTCACAGCTATCTGTTTTTTTAATCAACCCTGCTATCTGTCCCGCCATAAAACTTCCTTCATCTAGATTTCCATCAATAACAGCTTTTTTTAAAGATCCAATCGTTAACATTTCGAAATCCTCTGGATCTATCCCTTCTTTTTCTTTTGTTATAAGATTTTTAGTGAATTTATTTCTAATAGATCTAACAGGATGTCCTGTATAAAATCCAGTAACAGCACTATCTGTATCCTTAGCCTTTAAAACTAGATTTTTATAATTTTCATGTATAGAACACTCATCACTAACTAAAAATATAGTGCCTGCTTGAATAGCGTCTGCACCAAGCATAAAAGCGGCAACCGCTGTTCTTCCATCTGCTATGCCTCCAGCTGCAATTACAGGGATATTTACAGCATCAACAATCTGAGGAACTAAGCAGATAGTTGTAATTCCACCTATATGTCCCCCTGCTTCCATCCCTTCTACAACTAAAGCATCAGCACCAGACCTCTCCATTCTTTTTGCTAAAGCAACAGAAGGAACCACAGGAATAACCTTTATTCCTCTTTCTTTCCAGATAGGGATATATTTTGCTGGATTTCCAGCCCCAGTAGTTACAACACTAACTTTTTCTTCACATATAAGCTGTGCTAAATCTTCAGAATGGGGACTCATAAGCATTATATTTAAACCAAAGGGTTTATCCGTAAGCTCTTTTGCTTTCAAAATTTCTTTTCTTATAACTTCCGCAGGAGCAGAGCCACCAGCAATAAGTCCAACCCCTCCAGCATTAGAAACAGCAGAAGCAAGTCTAGCATCTGCAACCCACGCCATACCACCTTGAATTATTGGATATTTAACACCTAACATCTCTGTTATTTTTGTTTTCATAAACTTATCCTCCTATTTCAAATAATTATCTACTTCCATTCAAAAACTACAGCTCCGTATGTAAGTCCTGCGCCAAATCCAACAGCACAAACCTTATCACCTTTTTTTAAAGTCCCAGATTTATTAAGCTCATCTATACACAAAGGAATACTTGCACTAGAAGTATTTCCATATTTATCAAGATTTATATAAAATTTATCCATAGAGATTCCAAGATTAGATGAAGCTGTTTCTATTATTCTAATATTTGCTTGATGGCATATTATATAGTCTAAATCAGCAAGTAGTATTCCCGCCTTTTTACAAGCGTCTTTTATAGCAATAGGTATAACTCTAATTGCAAATTTATAAACCTCTTTTCCATCCATATACATAATATTATCATTTCCAGCACCAAAATCATCAGAATCTCTAGGATCAATTCCCTCAGAAAAAACGTTTCCAGATGGGTGAACTCGAGCAAAAATATGCTTTGCACCTTCTCCTTCTGTTTTAAAACATCCCCCATAAAAACTATCAGATTTATTAACTACACAACTTGCAGATGCATCTCCAAATAAAACACATGTAGACCTATCTGTATAATCCACAATTTTAGAAAGATTTTCTGTAGAAATAATTAAAATATTTTTAATATCTGGATTTAAAAGATAATGCTTTGCCATATCTAATGCATAAACAAAACCAGCACAAGCAACATTTATATCTATACATGCTGCGTTTACAGCACCTATCTTTCCTTGAACAACACAAGACATAGAGGGGGTGTAATAATCAGGTGTAACACTAGTATGAATAATTAAATCTATATCGCTAGGAGAAAGACCAGAGTTTTTTATAGCAGACATTCCAGATTTAGAACTCATGCTCCAGGTGGGCTCTCCTTTTGATAGATATCTCTGTTTAATTCCTGTTCTAGTTGTTATCCATTCATCTGAAGTTTCTACTATCTTAGAAAAATCATCATTTGATATAACTAGCTCTGGAAGATAAACACCTGTTCCTTTTATAAAAATACTAGACAATGAATTTCCCCCTTTATTATAAGTTTGCATTTTAAAATATCCATATGTTATTATAACAATTAAATAATACAACAAAAAAAGATATACTTATATTTTTAATATTATAAGTATATCCCTTTTTTGTCAATAAAAAAACCTTTTAAAAATCTAAGCATATATCTATTTTAATATAAGAATAAACCAAAAGGAGCTAATAAAATGTCAAAAAACATCATTATATTTTCTGGTCAAGGTTCTCAATACCCTGGAATGGGGATGGATATTTTAAAAGATTTCCCAAGATTAGATTATATATACAAAACAGGTTCAGAAATTCTAGAATTTGACCTAAAACAGGCTGCATTATCTTGCACAAAAGAAGAATTATCAAAAACAATAGTATCTCAACCTATGATATTTGCAACATCTGTTTTATGTTTTGAAGCAGCAAGGATAAAAAATATAATGTTTAGCGGCGTTGCTGGACACTCATTAGGAGAATATGCAGCACTGTATGCATCCGATTGTATAACTTTAGAAGAAGGATTTGAGATTATAAAAAAAAGATCAAACCTTATGCAACAAGCAGCAGATAATTCAAAAGGAGGAATGGTTGCTGTTTTGTCAAAAGATATGGAAAAAGCTAATAGTCTTATAAAAACAATTGATGGCTATATTCAAAGTGTAAATATAAATTCTCACGATCAAACTGTTTTTGCAGGAGATATTGAAGCAATAGATAGAACATGTATATTGCTAAAAGAAAATAAAATAAAAGCAATAAAACTTCCTGTAAGTGGTGCATTTCATTCTAACCATATGAAATCTGCTTCTATTGAATTTTCAAAGAGTATATCCAATATAAATTTTAAACCTTTTACAAAAGATTTCTTTTCTAATTTAAACGGAGAAAAACTGGATAATTCAATACCTATAAATGAGTATCTAGGAAAGCATATGTCTTCCCCAGTTTTATTTACAAAAGAATTAGAATATATAAAACACCTTGGGTATAAAAATTTTATAGAAGTTGGTTGTTCTAAAATTCTTTCTGGATTTATCAAAAAAACTCTAACAGAAGTTGATGTATATAATATAGAAGATTCTACTTCTTTAAATAAAACAATTTCAGCTATCAATGGAGATTAACTAATGTCTAAAAAATTTGGGCTTTTAGGATATCCTCTAGATCATTCTTTATCAAAATATCTTCACACGATGCTATTTTCTTTTAAAAAGATAGATAAATACTCATATGATTTATTTAGTATTTCTCCAGATTTTTTAAAAAAAAATTTTGGTAATCTATTTAAATTGGATGGATTTAATATTACAGCACCATATAAAACAGAAATAATACCATATCTAACAAGTTTGTCAACATCTGCTAAAATTTCTAAATCGGTAAACCTAGTGGAAATAATAAATAAAAAAAACTGTATAGGACACAATACAGATAAGTATGCATTTTTGGAATGTATAAAAAAATATGGTCTAACCGACCCCTCTCTAAAAACCCTACTAATAGGATTTGGAGGAACTGGTAAGATGATTGCATCAACTTTTAATAGTATTAATTTAAATTTAACTATCGCTGTACGACCATTATCTTTACAAAAACATAAAGAATTCATATCTTTAAATAAATTAAATAATATATCATTAATATCGATAGAAAATATATTTCAAAGCTTTAATACAATAATAAATGCAACTCCAATAGGATCATTTCCAAATATAGATGCTTGCCCTATCCCAAAACATATTATACTTAAATCTAATTTTGTATTCGACTTAATATATAATCCAACTAAAACAAAATTATTAGAATATGCTAAAAAAAATAATATTTCTCATAAAAATGGGCTAGAAATGCTAGTTTTACAAGCTGTAAAATCTCATGAAATATGGTTTGATATAACATATTCCCAAACTCAAATCGACACAGCCTATCTATATGTAAAGAAGGTTTTGCAAAATGGATTATAATATTTATTTAATAGGATTTATGGGATGTGGAAAAACAAAAATAGGAAAAATTTTATCTAAAAGTTTAGATTATGAATTCCTAGATCTTGATATGCATATACAAAACTTAGAGAAAATGTCTATCTCTGATATTTTTGATAAAAAAGGTGAACACTATTTTAGGAAATTAGAGTCTAAAATTCTTCTAGAAACTTCTAATATAAAAAAAACTATAGTCTCAACTGGAGGCGGAATAATAGAATCTAATAAAAATAGAATTTTCCTAAAAAATAAAAAAACATTTTTTTTAGAAGTTCCTTTCCAATTTTGTTATAAACGAATAATAGTAAACACAACTAATCGCCCTTTAGTTAAACAAAACTCTTTTTATCAGCTAAATATGCTATTTAAGAAAAGAGAAAAAATTTATAGACAATGTTCTTTACTTTCGGTAAATAATTCAAGAAAATCATATACAGTGTTAGAAGATATACATAACTATTTAAATAAAACATAATTTTAATTTATTCGAATAGATTGTAAATAAGATAAATTTTTAAAAGGTGGAATTATATGAAAAATTTTAAAACAATTAAACCATATCAACTAGAAATAAATCCATTTACATCTACATCAAAAGATTGGATGCTTATATCATCTGCTATAAATGCGGATGATTTTAACACTTTGACGGCAAGCTGGGGTGAATTTGGTTATAGATGGAATAGAGATGTTTGTAATATATATATTAGAAAACATCGCCACACATTTAAATATCTAGAAAAATCTGAACATTTTACGGTTTCCTTCTTTCCTCCATCATATAAAGAAGCCCTTAAAATATGTGGCTCAATATCTGGAAGAGATGAAGATAAAATAAAAAAATCAGGGCTAACGCCAATCGTAAATAACCACTATATAGGTTTTGAAGAAGCTAGCATAAATATCATATGCAAGAAAATATATACACAAGATATGGATGAATCACTTTTTATAGATAAGACAATTATACAAGATCATTACCCAGAAAAAGATTTTCATAGAATGTATACAGGAGAAATAATTGAAATATATGTAAAATAGATATAAAAAAGCAAGAGAAAATTCTCTTGCTTTTTTATATCTATTTTACATATTAAATAATTCTTTTAATTTTTTAATCTGACTTCTACTAACAGGAACACGCTTATTTGATTTAGTAACAATATCGTTTCCTATTATCTTATCTATTTTGAATATATTGATGAGATAACTTCTATGACATCTAAAAAAATCATATTTACTATATTCTTGATCCAAAACATTTATCTTTCCGTAAAAAGAATATGTTTCATTTCCCACATGAACAATAACCATATGATCTCTGCTTTCAAAAAATTCAATATCGCTTAACTCTAGCTTTGTAATAGTTCCTTTATAATCTATAACCATAGTTTTAGAAACAGAAATTTTCAAGCTTTTAACAAGCTTCATAAATATGCTTTCAAGCTCTTCTTCTTGATATGGTTTTAAAAGATATCCAGAAGCATCAACATTATATCCTTCAAATACATAGTCTTTTGTGCTTGTTAGAAAGACTATTTTACTAGAACGATTAGTCTCACGAAGTTTTTGTGCAACCTCGTATCCATTGGATGTTCCCATAAATATATCTAAAAATATGATATCAAAAAATAAACCTTTTTCAAAATCTTCAAGCATTCTTGTCCCACAAGAATAAACATGAACATCAACATCCATATGATATTTATCTATAACTTTATCAAGTATCGATTTTACACTAAACGAAAATAATTTTTGGTCATCACATACCGCAACCTGTATCATTAAAATCACATCCTAAAGGAATATAGAAGATGTAAGAGCCGCCATAAAATGACGACCTTACATCTTCTTGAATAAAAAAATTATTCTTGTACACTCTCTATATCGATCAGAGTATACTAATATTAATAGTATCCATGTCAATCCATTATTATTTAAAAGTATATAAAAAGTTCCCAATCTTTTTATATACAAAGAATTAAAAATTATACTCCCGATATAATTATTAATTCTTTAAGTCTTCTCTCCCAAAAAAGACTTAAATCCCAAAAGTTTTACGATTCTCCCAAAACATAAAACAATGAAACTTTTTAGAAAACAATAAAATTGTTTCTAAAATAGTCACTAGTTCTTAAAAGAAATATAAACTAAAATCCAGAAGATTTTTTTGTCATATGTGACTGTATTTGTTATTATATAGAAGTTTTGTATATGATGCATTTAACTTACGCAATATACTTATAAAAATCGTGAACGGAAAACAGTTTAGAATTATTATAAAATCAAGTATCTTTAATCTCTAATCGCGTAAAAATTTGTCTCCCAAGCGGGTATATATGGATTATGCCTAAGATAAATTTTATAGTCTTTATCAATAGAATTAATTAAAATAGGAAGGGAAAAAATATCTTCATTTCTATGATACCCAGCGATTTCTAATTTAGGCTTATATCTTTTAATACTATTTAAAGACCCCTCAATAGCTTCTTTTTCATATCCCTCAACATCATATTTTATAAAACTTATGCTATTATTCTCACAAATATTATCAATAGTATCCACATCAACCTTAGAAATTGAAGAATTAGATAAAAAAGAACTTCTTCCTGATTCATGAAAAAATCCAATAGAACCTTTTTTATTCCATATACCTAAATTAAATGAAGTTATTTTAGATATCCCGTTTTCTTTAATTGTTTTTGATAGTTTTTTAAAGTTTTTCTGATCTGGTTCTATAGCTATAATATTTTCATATTCTCCACTAGTAAACTTTAAAAATTCTAAAACAGTATCACCATTATAAGCGCCTGCATCTATAAATGATTCTGTATTAGATAGCTTTAAAATATTTTCAAAAACTTCTTCTCTAGACGTTTGACAATCCAATAGGTATGATATCTTTCCACTTATCTTAAAATTTAGAATATCAACAAAAACTTTTTTAGAAACATCATCAAAAAGAAGGTTATACGCTTTATTAATTTCATCTAAATTTTTATTATAAAAATCCAGATTAAAAACACCCTCTCCAGCTACAGGAACATCTGGAGAAACCAGAATATGTTTTTTAGAAAGATTATAGACCATATCGATCATATCTAATGTTTTAACAGCAAAAGCCATAACTATGATAAAATCTTTAAAATCTTCTACAACTTTAGAATATTTTAAAACTTTAAACCCCTCAAAAAAATGACCTCTAACAAAATTGTCACTAGCAAATATTCCACTACATTTTATTTCATATTTTTTGAAAATATTTAATATTTTAGACGCCCCATTTCCCATACCATAAAGAAAGATTGGTTTATCTGATTTTTTTAAAAAATCCCAAACAGAAATATCTTCTTTTAATAAGCCCAAAGCAAACTCCTCTTTAAATTATTTTTTTATTTTAAGCATAATATCTTGTTTATCAGAATTATTCTTTTTTATTTTATATTTTACAATATTAGATAAAATATAATAAAAAACAGCAAATATAGGAACTCCTAAAATCATACCAATTATACCAAATAATCCTCCCCCCAAAATAATTGCAAATATAACAAATATTCCAGGAAGCCCAATAGAATCCCCTACAACTTTTGGATATATAAAATTTCCATCTATCTGTTGAAGAATAATAACAAATATAATAAATATAATCGCCTTAGAAGGATCTACCATAAGTATAATTAAAACAGTAGGAACCATCCCTATTATTGGTCCAAATATAGGAATAATATTTGTAAATGCTATAATAGTACTGACCAATACACTAAAAGGAATCTTCAATACACTCATCCCTATAAAACATAAAATTCCAACTATAAAAGCATCTGTCAACTGTCCTGTTATAAATTTACAAAATGTCTGATTTGTTTTTGAAAATATATCCATTAGATTTTCACTATGTTTTTTAGGTGTAAAAGCATAAAACATTTTTTTGCTTTTATCTAATAAAAAATCTTTGCTAGCCAGCATATAAACAGAGATAATAAACCCTATTATAAAATTTGTAATAGCCCCTGTAAGAGAGACGGTTACACTAACTATTTGAGGGAGAATATTAGAAATTATACTAAAAAATTTATTAGAAATTTCATTCCATGTATCTATAACGAGCTTTAAAACATCAGACTTTTCTATACCATATTTATCTACTATAAATGTATAAAATTCTTGTAATTTTTCTGTATAGGTTGGTATATCATTTGCCAAAATCTTAATGCTCTCTATAATTTGAGGAATAATAAAAGAAATAAGCAGAGATAAAATTAAAAAAAAGAAAAAATACACAGAAACTATAGACAAAAGATTAGATAGTTTTTTTCCTTTTTTAGCCATTTTTTCTTCTATAAAATTAAAAATATTATTCTTAAAAAACATTAAAGGTCTATTTAAAATATAAGCGATTACAAAACCTATTATAAAAGGTGTTATTATGTCGACTATTGTTATAAAATATTCATACAATGAACCAATGTTTGTAACTAACATAAATAGAATAATTCCAAATGAAACTAAAAACAAATTTTCTTTAAACCTTTTTTTATCCATAAAATTCTCCTAAAAAATAATAAAAACCCGCTGATTTAGGTATTATTATAAGTATATCCTAACACAATTAATAAAATCAACTATAAAACAAGATTTTATTTTATAATTATTGAAAATATATCTATTATCTGGTATATTAAAATTAAAATATTATTATAAAAATAAAAAATCTATCTCTCTTTCCTATATATGAAATAGGTTGAGGGTTTTTTAATTTAAAAAACTATATTCTTTAAAAGGAGCTTCTGATTTTATGAAAGAAATGCTAGAAAATATTCAAAAACAAGCAATAGATGATATAGAATCATCTTTAAATCTAAAAGAACTAGACATTATTAAAATATCATATCTTGGAAAAAAAGGAAAGTTAACATCTATATTAAAAGATATGAAAAATCTAACAAAAGAAGAAAGACCACTAATAGGAAAATTGGCGAATATTGTAAGGGATTGTATAGAAAATAAAATAAAAAAATATTCAGAAGATTTTTTTAAAAAAGAAATGATAATAAAATTAGAAAAAGAAAAAATAGATATATCTATACCAGCTAAAAGACAAAAAATAGGAAAAAGACACCCTTTATCTATAGTTTTAAAAGAAATTGAAGAAATCTTTTTTGGAATGGGATTTTCTGTAGAAACAGGACCAGATATAGAACAATCTTATTATAATTTTGATGCGTTAAACATAGGTGAAAATCACCCTTCAAGAGATCCTAGAGATACATTTTATATAGACAGTCAAACTGTTTTAAGAAGCCAAACATCTCCTGTACAAATAAGAGTTATGGAAAATCAGTCTCCTCCTTTAAAAATAATATCTCCTGGAAAAGTTTTTAGAGCAGACTCTGCAGATGCCACACACTCCCCTGTTTTCCATCAGATAGAAGGTTTGGTTATAGATAAAGGGATATCTATGGCAGATTTAAAAGGAACTCTAGAGACGTTTATAAAAATTCTATTTGGCGAAGACACAAAAACAAGATTTAGACCACATCATTTTCCTTTTACAGAACCATCTGCAGAGATTGATATAAGTTGCTTTTCATGTAATGGAAATGGATGTTCTTTATGTAAAAACGAAGGATATATAGAAATTTTAGGAGCTGGAATGGTTCATAATAAAGTTTTATCCAGATGTAATATAGATCCTAATATATATTCTGGTTTTGCTTTTGGAATGGGACTAGAAAGAATTGTTATGAAAAAATTTAAAATAAATGATATTAGATTATTTTTTGAAAATGATTCTAGATTTATTAATAATTTTTAAAAAAATTTTTATATATTTTATTTTTGGAGGAGTTATTATGAAATTATCTACAAATTGGCTAAAAGAGTATATATCTATCGGATGTTCTGAAAAAGAATTTTCTGATAAAATGACTATGTCTGGATCAAAAGTCGAAACAATATCAAACCAATCAGAAATTTTAAAAAATATAGTTGTTGGAAAAATTATAAAAATATCAAAACATGAAAATGCAGACTCTCTTGTAGTTTGTATACTAGATGTGGGGGCTTGTGAAAATATACAAATAGTTACAGGTGCAACTAACGTCTTTGAAGGTGCTTTAGTTCCTGTGGCTCTCCATAAATCTATAATTTCTGGCGGAAAAAAAATTAAACGAGGAAATTTAAGAGGTGTTAAAAGTGATGGAATGCTATGCTCTATACAAGAACTGGGCTGCTCTTTATCACAATTTCCATATGCTATAGAAGATGGAATATTTATAATAGAAGAAAAATGCAATATCGGAGATGATATAAACGCCATTATTGGAAATAATGACACCGTTATAGAATTTGAAATAACCCCTAATAGAGTTGATTGTTTTTCTATTATCGGACTTGCTATAGAAGCAGCCGCAACTTTAGAAAAAACAATATCTTTTCCACCTATATTATCTTTAGATAAATATACAACTCTATCTCCTATATCTGTAAAACTAGAAAAAAATGCTCCTTGTAAAAAATATATGACTATATATATAAAAGATGTCTCAATTAAACCATCCCCAAAATGGATGATAGACTACCTATTAGCATCAGGTATATCCCCTGTAAATAATATAGTTGATATAACAAATTTTGCTATGCTAGAATATGGACAACCATTACACGCTTTTGATGCTGATAAAATATCAAATAATTCTATATCAATACGGATGGCAAATAAAGATGAGAAAATATTAGCACTAAATTCAAAAGAATATACTTTAAATGAGAAAGACCTTGTTATCTCTGATAGCGAAAAAATTCTTGCTATTGCTGGAGTTATAGGAGGAATATCTTCATCTATCACATCAGAAACTAAAAATATTTTAATCGAGTCTGCTATATTTGATGCTTCAAATATACGTATAACATCTCAAAAAATAGGGGTTAGAACAGAATCGTCATTAAGATTTGAAAAAGATATATCATCTGCATACACTAAAACAGCTATACAACGTGTTTGTAAACTAATAGATGATTTTAAAATAGGAAAAATTTATTCAAAATTAGAAAGTATAGATCTAGAAGAAAAAAATATTATCCAAATTCCTCTAGATATGTCTTTTATAAATTCATTTTTAGGTATAAATATTACAGAAAAACAAACTATAAATATTTTAGAAAACCTACAATTGAAAATAAATAATAATATAATAACTCCTCCTCTATTTAGAATCGATATAGAAGATAAATTTGATATAGCAGAGGAAATTGCTAGAATATTCGGATATAACAATATCCCTTCAACCCTTCCAAAAACATACCAAAAAGCCACCAAAAAACCATTTGAAAAATTTATATCCAATATTCATAATATAGCAATATCATCTGGCTGTTCGGAAACTATATCTTTTCCTTTTATAGGAGAAAAAGATATCCAAACTACAAAGGTTAATAGCTATATACAAGCTAGCTCTATCGTTAATATATCAAATCCTATGGGTGAAGAAACCAGCATGCTAACTCCATGTACATTCATCCCTATGATTAAAAACCTTGCCTTAAATTTTAAAAACCAAAATAAAGAGGTTATGTTATATGAAATTTCTAAAGAATATAAAAAAGATAAAGAATCATCTGATACAATAGAAACATATAATATAACAATTGGTTCATATGGACCAGATAGAGACTTTTTTTATGTTAAAGGAATAGTCGAAAATATTCTAGACTTTTGTAATATAAATAATTACTCTATATCTCCAACTTCATCTATAGATACACTACACCCTTATAGATGCTGTGAAATATATGTTGGATCAGATAAAATCGCAACTATTGGAGAAATTAATCCTATTGTTCTAGATAGCTATAATGTTTCTACAAGATGCGCGATAGGAAAAGTAAACATAGATCTTATTTTTTCTTTAAATAAACAAAAAGAAATTTATACACCTATATCAAAATTTCCATCATCTTATAGAGATCTAAGTCTTATTTGTGATTATAATCTACCAGTTATAGAAATCAAAAATATTATCGAAGATTCGATAGGTGAAATTTTAGAGAATATAGAGCTTTTTGATATTTATCAAGGTGATCAAATAGAGTGCGGAAAAAAAAGTGTTTCATATAATATACAGATGAGAGGAAATGACAAAACTTTAGAAGACCACGATATAGACACCGCAATAGACACTCTTCTTACAAATTTAAAACAAATAGATGTTAGACTTAGATATTAATCTTTTGCAAATAAATTTTTAGTATATTTTGGTATTATATTTAGTCGATAATTATAATATATTTAAATTTACTATATTCTTTAGGAGGGCGAAATAATGGACAAAACTATGATGTTTCCCATAGTAGACGAGAGAGACCGCGAAATAAAAAAAACATTACTAACAGTATTTGAGGCTTTAAAAGAAAAAGGATATAATCCTATAAATCAAATAGTTGGTTATATTTTATCAGAAGATCCAACATATATAACAACTCAAAATAATGCCAGAGCTTTAATAAGAAAAATCGACCGTGATGAACTTTTACAGGCAATGGTTAAAGAATATATTTCATAAATAAAAAAGAAGGGTGTATGCCCTTCTTTTTTATTGCATTGAAATATGTTTATTAGTATAATTATATTTATATCAAAGCTGATTGGAGTATAATTTTGACTTTTTTAATAAGTAGTAGGCTTAAAACTATAGCAAGTCATATTAGAGATGATGTTTTTTTTGTAGATATCGGATGTGATCATGCTTTGCTTCCTATATTTCTTTCGAAAACAAAAAAACTAAAAGGAATCATTGCAACAGATATAAATATAGAACCTTTGAAAAATGCAGAAAAAAATATAAAAGACAATAATCTAGAAGATCAAATTCAAACATTTATTTCAGATGGATTAGAAAATATACCCAATAATAGATCTGATGATATAGCTATAGCTGGAATGGGCGGAGAACTTATTAAAAATATAATCGAAAAATGGGAATTTTCTAAAAATTCTTCAAAACATTTTATATTACAACCCATGTCTAAACACTCTATTTTAAGAAGTTTTTTATATGAAAATGGTTTTAATATATCTTATGAAACTCCAATAATAGAAAATAAAAAGATATACACTATAATGTCTGTATTCTTTACAGGAATAGAAAAAAAATCATCTCATATAGAAAAAATAATAGGAAAAATATCTCCAGATGATGAAATAGGAAAACTTTATATAAAAAATGAATTAAATAAAATACAAAATATATTAAATAATATAAATAATATCCCCAAAGAAAAAGAAAAATTTTATTTTTATAAATCTATCTTCAATAAACTTTTAAACCTAATTTAAAATATTTTCAAGGATGGAATCTATGATTAAAATATATGATATATACAAATATTTAGATGAAATTGCTCCATTTAAATTATCCGAAAAATGGGACAATACAGGACTATTAATAGGTGATAAAACAGAAACTATATCCAAGATTGGATTTTGCATGGATATAACAGACGAAGTTGTTGATAGATGTATCTCCGAAAATATATCTCTAATAATTTCACACCACCCAGTTATATTTAACCCTATAAAAAGTATACCAAAAAATTCTATCGTATATAGAATAATAAAAAATAATATATCAACTATAGCAATACATACAAATCTAGACAAATCTCCTATAGGAACATCCTATGCTCTTGCAAAATCTATAGGACTTTCTAAGATTAAAAATATTGATATTACAGATAGCGAAAAATATTTTAAAATCTCTGTATATACGCCAAAATCTCATCTGGATCAAATTTTTGAAGCCATGTCACAAGAAGGTGCAGGAAAACTTTTTAACTATTCTCATACATCTTTTTCATCAGAAGGAATATGTACATTTAAACCTGTTAAAAACACCGACACCTTTATTGGTGAATCCCAAAAACTTCAGATAAGCAATGAAATAAAGATAGAAACAATAGTTAAAGAAAAAAACTTAGATAATGTTATATCTGCTATGCTTAAAATTCATCCCTATGAAACACCAGCTTATGATGTAATAGAAAATCACGCTATAGAAGATGGTTATGGATTTTGTAAAGTTGGATATCTAAAATCAGAGATGACAGCTATAGAACTGGGAAACATAGTTAAACAATCTCTAAATTGTGATTATATACGAGTTCTTCCATATTGTGACAAGATAAAAAATGTTTCTGTTTTAGCCGGAGCTGGCTCTTCATATATAAAAAATATTCTAGGAAAATCAGAAGCTTTTATTACATCAGATATAAAACATGAAACAATGATGTATGCCATGAAAAATAAAATAACACTAATAGATGCTGGTCATTATCAAACAGAATTCATAGTTTTTAAATATATTAAATCTATGATAAATAAAAAATTTAATTCTATAAAAACAACAATATTTACAGAGGATAAACCAATCATCAAAATTATATAAAAAGTAGGTGAACTAGATGTCTCTAGACGGAGTTTTATTACACCTTATAAAAAACCAACTATTAGAAGACCTTGTTTTACAACGGGTTGATAAAGTTTATCAACCATCTAAACACGAAGTTGTTATACAATTTAAAACTAAACAAGGAACTAAAAAATTATATATAAACACAACAGGAGATTCTCCTAGGGTACATATAATAGATAAAACAATTCAAAATCCAAAATCGCCCCCTATGTTTTGCCTCCTTTTAAGAAAACTTATAGGTTCGGGAAAATTAATGGATATAAAACAACATAATCTGGATAGAATTCTTATTTTTGAATTTATTTCGACTAATGAAATTGGAGATATACAAAATATAAATATTATTATAGAAATAATGGGAAGACATAGCAATTTAATTATAACTGATAGCGAAAATAAGGTTATCGACTCGATAAAAAGAATATCTATAGAAACTTCTTCTATACGACCTATTCTACCAGGAATTTTATATCATCTCCCTCCTATGAAGCAAAAATTAAACCTTTTAGAAGATGATTTTGACACTATTATAAATCAGATTCTAACATCTTCAGAACCATATATAAGTAAATCTATATTATCAGTTCTTGATGGTGTTTCCCCTATATTTTCCAGAGAAATTTGTTTTTATATATCATCAGATACTAATTTATCAAAGCCAATAAACCAAAATCAAAAAGATCGACTTATATTTATATTAGGAAAGGTAAAGAGGGATATATTAAACAATAATCCTACTTTAAATATAATTTATGATCATGAAAATTCACCTAAATATTTTTCATTTATAGATATATTGCAATATGGTGTTATCTTTTCTAAAAAAAACCTACAAACCCCCTGCCTTCTTTTAGACACTTTTTTTGAAAGAAAAGAAAATCTAAACAGGATTAAACAAAAAGCAGATAACATACTAAAAGTTGTTTTAAAATATACAAACCGTGCTTCTAAAAGAATAAAAATACAACAAGATAATTTAGAAAAAGCAAAAGACAAAGAAAGATTAAAATCTATAGGAGAACTTATAACAGCCAATATATATAAAATAAAATATGGTGATGAATCCGTAAAAGTACAAAATTATTTTTCCGATGATCTAGAAGAAATAGATATAAAATTGGATACTAAGCTTTCTCCATCTAAAAATGCTCAATATTATTTTAATAAATATAGAAAATTAATAACTTCCGAAAATATAGCAATAAAAATAATAAAACAATCTGAAGACGAACTTAAATATCTAGATTCTATCTTTGATTCTATAGTTCGATCAGATACAGACAATGATCTATTAGACATAACCCAAGAATTATCCGATGTAGGGTATATAAAAAACAAATCTAAAGTTATTAAAAAATCTAAGATATCTGAGCCAAAAAAATATATGTCATCTGATGGATATACAATATTATGTGGTAAAAATAATAATCAAAATGATATACTAACTACAAAAAAGGCTGCTAAAAATGATATATGGTTGCATACACAAAATATTCCTGGATCTCATGTTATAATAATTACTAACGGGACAACAGTTCCTAATTCCACAATAGAACAAGCCTGTTTAATCGCCTCTGTAAATAGTAAAGCCAATAATCAAACCCTTGTTGCTGTAGACTATACTTCTATAAAAAATGTTAAAAAACCCAAGGGTGCAAAACCAGGTATGGTTATATTTGATAACTATAAAACCGCTTTTATAAAACCAAATTATGAAATATGTGAAAGTTTAAAAATTATTTAAAATTTTGGAGGAATTTCTGTTGAATAAAAATATAGACAAAGTTTATAACCCAAAAAATTTTGAAAACAAAATATATAAAAAATGGATAGAAGACGATCTTTTTTCTCCCAATATAGGAGAGGGAAAAGAAACATATACGATAGTTATGCCTCCACCAAATATAACAGGGCAACTTCATATGGGACATGCTCTAGATAATACTCTACAAGATATACTTATTAGATTTAAAAGAATGAAAGGATTTTCTACCCTCTGGATTCCTGGAACAGACCATGCTTCTATAGCTACAGAAGCCAAAATTGTTGAAGATATGAAAAAAGATGGTATAACAAAAGACTCTATAGGAAGAGAAGCTTTTTTAGAAAGAGCTTGGAGATGGAAAGAAAAATTTGGAAATAAAATAGCTTCACAATTAAAAAAACTTGGTGCATCATGTGATTGGACAAGAGAAAAATTTACTCTTGATGAAGGATGCAACAAGGCTGTAAATAAGGTTTTTATAGACCTGTTTAATAAAGGACTAATATATAGAGGTGAAAAAATTATTAACTGGTGTACAACCTGTAAAACCTCTATATCCGATGCAGAGGTTGAACATACAGAAAATAATGGACAATTTTGGCATATCAAATATATATTTTCAGATAACTCAGGTTTTTTAGAAGTTGCCACAACAAGACCAGAAACCCTTCTAGGAGACACCGCAATTGCTGTCCACCCTGATGATAAAAGATATAGCCACCTAATAGGAAAAACCGTTCTAATTCCTATTATAAATAAACAAATCCCCATTATTGCAGACACTTATGTAGAGATGGATTTTGGGACAGGCTGTGTGAAAATAACTCCTGCCCATGATATAAACGATTTTGAAGTTGGCCTACGTCACAATCTTCCTATAATAAATATTATGAATGATGATGGTTCTATAAATGAAAATGGATCACCATACACAGGATTAGACAGATATGAGTGTAGAAAAGAATTATTAAAACATCTCGAGGAAAAAAATCTAATTTTAAAAACTAAAGATCATAAAAACAATATTGGAAGCTGTTATAGATGTAATACTATTATAGAACCAAAAGTTTCCAAACAATGGTTTTTAAAGATGGAGTCTCTAGCAAAACCAGCTATAAAAGCTATTGAAAATAAAGATATAAAATTTGTTCCTGAAAGATTTTCTAAAACATATCTACATTGGATGGAAAATATAAGGGATTGGTGTATATCTAGACAGTTATGGTGGGGTCATCGAATTCCTGCATATCATTGCTTAGATTGTAAAGAGATTTCAGTTTCTCAAAATAATCCTACAGTTTGCGAATCATGTAAAAGTACAAATATACAACAAGAAAAAGATACTTTAGATACTTGGTTTAGCTCTGGTCTTTGGCCTTTTTCAACCCTTGGATGGCCAGAAATATCAAAAGATTTTAAAACCTTCTTTCCAACTAACACTCTTGTTACAGGATACGATATAATATTTTTTTGGGTTGCCAGAATGATATTTTTATCTATTGATCAAACCGAAACAATTCCATTTAATACAGTTTTTATCCACGGAATGGTTAGAGACAATCAGGGAAGAAAGATGTCTAAATCTTTAGGAAATGGAATAGACCCTTTAGATGTAATAGATGGATATGGTGCAGACGCTTTAAGATTCACCCTAACCAATGGAACAAGCTCAGGAAATGATATGAGGTTTGTAGAAGAAAAGGTTAAGGCTAGTCGAAATTTTGCAAATAAGCTGTGGAATGCAACAAGATTTATAATTATGAATATTGATACAATAGAAAATAAAAATGACTTATCAGATGATATTCCAAATTTTGCACCAGAAGATTTTTGGATTTTATCTAAATATAATACACTAGTAAAACAGGTTACAGAAAATTTAGAAAATTTTGAACTTGGTGTTGCATCATCAAATCTATATGATTTTATATGGGATATATTTTGCGATTGGTATATAGAAATTTCTAAATCTAGAATTCAATCTATAGATAATCCAAGATCAAAGAAAACTGCACAAAATATTTTAGTTTTTCTTCTTTCAGGAATTCTTAAACTACTTCACCCATTTATGCCCTTTATAACAGAAGAAATTTGGTCTTCTATATTTATAGATGAAAAAAGTATAATGATACAAAATTTTCCCAATACTGATAATTCTTTAGCTTTTGAAAAAGAAGAAAAAGACTTTGAACATATTATAGACGCTATAAGAGGAATCAGAAATATTCGTGGTGAAATGGATATAAAAAATAGCAAAAAAACAAATCTATATATATCAACTATCCACCAAAACATATTTAAAAAATCTATAAATCTATTCAAACTTCTAGCAGGAGGAGAATTGATAGAAATATCAGAAAGATTTAATATTCTAGACTGTGTTTCAGTGGTTACAAATTCTTCAATTATATTAATCCCTATAAAACAACTTGTAGACAAAGAAAAAGAAAAAATTCGCCTAGAAAAAGAATTGGATATCTGTCTTAAAGATATAAAGTTTTTATCAAACAAATTAGAAAATCCAACATTTGTAGATAAAGCCCCTGAGAAAATCGTGAATTTAGAAAAAGATAAATTAGAAAAAAGCCAAAAACTTTTAGATAATATAAAAGAAAGTTTAAAAAAATTAGAAACCAATTAAGGAGGTGTTAGCTATGAAAGAAAATATAGACTATCAACAAGCTTATCAATATATATCTTCTTTAAAAAAGTTTGGATCTAAACTTGGGTTAGACCGTATAAAAATTCTTTTAGATATAATAAAAAACCCTGAAACAAAATTAAATTTTATACACATAGCAGGTACAAATGGGAAAGGTTCTACAACTATGTTTTGTGCAAATATTTTAATTAATGCAGGGTATAAAACAGGTGGATTTTTTTCACCACATATAATTAATTTTAGAGAGAGATTTCAAGTTGACAATCAGATGATTACGGAAGATGAATTTGCTTGGATTACAAATACTATAAAACCTGTTATAGAAAATCTTAAAAATGATAATATAATAATAACAGAATTTGAAGCACTAACAGCTATTGGATTTGCTTTCTTTCTATATAAAAAATGTGATTTTGTTTGTCTAGAAGCTGGGCTAGGCGGAAGTCTAGACGCTACTAATATTATCCCTCCACCAATTGCATCTATAATAACATCTATATCTATAGACCATACAGATAGACTAGGAGAAACAATATCGGAGATAACAAAGAATAAAGCTGGAATAATAAAAGAAAATTCCCCTGTTATTGTTTACCCCAAAAATACTGAAGAAATTTTAGAGATAATTTATAAAAAAGCATCAACATTATCTAAATCAACTGTCATACTTCCCTCAATATCTTCCCTTATAATAGAAAAGATGGATTTATATGGTTCAGAATTCATATATGATGGATATAAATATCGGATAAATCTTGTAGGTGAACATCAAATATACAACGCGATAACCGCTATAGAAACTATAAATACTATAAATATGAAATCAAAATATAAAAATTTAAATAAAAAGAAATTCTCTATATCAAATAAAAATATAACTATCGGATTGGCTGAATCATTTATACCAGCTAGGATGGAAAAAATAAAATCATCTCCAAACATATATATCGATGGAGCACATAATATAGATGGTGTAATGAAACTTAAAGACACATTAAAATTTATTACAGGAAAAAAAGCATGTATATTTGGAGTGATTTCTAATAAAAATTATCAAGATATGCTAAAAATATTATCCGAAGAATTTTCTCATATAGTCTTTGTAAATATAGAGAATCATTCTTCTGTAGATATTCAAACTTTATTAGATTATACAAAAGATTATAATATAGAGGCCTCTACTTTGCCATCATATAAAGATATTTTAGCCTATATAAATACAATATATCAAAAAGATAAAACTTTTTCATTTGTTGTTTGTGGATCCCTATACTTAGCGTCGGATATAAGAAAATTTATAAAAGACACTATATGACAAAATTTATAAATAAAACCCTTTATGATATTTAACATAAAGGGTTTTATTTTATGTTGGACAAGACATAAATCTTTTAGGAGGTTATTATTTTAATATGGGAATAAAAATAGAGAAGATAGATAAACATTTAATTGCGTATATGGATGGTGATATTGATCACCACTCTGCAAAAGATATTAGAGAACAGATAGATTTAGAAATCAAAAATCATCTTCCTTCAAAACTAATATTAGACTTTAAAAATGTTTCTTTTATGGATAGTAGTGGGATAGGGCTTGTTATGGGGCGGTATAAATCGATGAAATCAATAGACGGAGGAATACAACTAAAAAATCTTTCAAGCCATATATCAAAGGTTATGAAGCTTGCTGGAATAGAAAAAATATTAAAGATAACTAACATTTAGTTTGGGGGATAGAATATGAAAAACCTTTTAAATGAAGTAAAGCTTATAATTCCTAGTAGATCATCAAACGAAAGTTTTGCAAGAACAGCTATAACCTGTTTTTTTGCACAACTAGATCCAACTTTAGAGGAAGTTGCAGATATTAAAACTGCTGTCTCGGAAGCTGTGACAAACTGTATTGTACATGGATATAAAAATGAAATAGGAAATATATATATCCAAGGAAAAATTTTTGAAAATAACGAAATATACATAAAAATAAAAGATAAAGGTTGTGGAATACCAGATATAGATCAAGCTTTAGAGCCACTATTTACAACATGTACAACAGGAGAAAGAGCGGGATTGGGATTTGCTGTTATGCAATCTTTTATGGATAGATTGCGAGTTTTTTCATCTTTGGATAATGGAACTACAGTTATTTTATCAAAAAAACTCTCTTCTAAAAAACATATTGATTAAAGATCGTACATCAAAAGACGAATTTATAAAATCAAATCTTGGACTTGTTCATTCTTGTGCACACAAGTTTAAAGGTAGAGGAATTGAATATGATGACCTTTTTTCATCAGGCTCTATGGGGCTTATTAAGGCTTTTGATGGATTTGACGAAGACAGAGGAGTAAAATTTTCAACCTATGCTGTTCCTGTAATTTTAGGAGAGATGAAAAGACTATTTAGAGATGGTGGCGCTTTAAAAGTTAGTCGCAGTTTAAAAGAACTTTCTTTAAAAGTTGTTCGAGAAAAGGAAATAATTCTTAAAAAAACTGGAATAGAACCTTCCCTCTCCCAAATTTCTGAATCTTTAGATGTTTCTATAGAAAATATTATAGAAGCCATAAACTCTAGTCAACACCCTATATCTCTAACCATAAATGATGATGAAGATGATGAAAATAAGCAAATTGATATTAAAACAGATAATATTGAGGACAAAATATCTGATATAATATCCTTAAAAGAAGTTCTTCTTCTTTTATCAGAAAATGACAGAAAACTAATAATATATAGATATTTCCAAAATAAAACACAGAAAGAAACTTCTCAACTTCTAAAAACTACGCAAGTTCAAATATCTAGAAGAGAGAAAAAAATCCTTTTATACCTCCGACAAAAATTAATTAACTAATATTTTAACATAATATGCCTATATTTCATAAAATAAAACACACTACTTATAGGAGGCATATTATGGAAATACTAAACATAACTGCTATATCTATCATTATTATTACAAGTATAATAGGATTGGCAAGTATAATATCTACTATCATACATAAATCAGCGATAAGTCAAAATCAACATCTAATCTCAATAGTTCCTTTAAGCGGGCATGTAGAAAAAATAGAATATATAATTAGATCTATGCTTATACAATTTCAACAAACAAATATAGTTAATAGCCAGCCCTATATAATTATTATAGATATGGGTATAGATGATGAAACAAAAAAAATATGCTATTTATTTGCAGAAAAAAATAATAATATATCTATATGTAAAAAAGATGAATTACCTAGTTTTATAAACTCAAATTTTATTTTGTATAATAAATAGAAAAAAACCTTTGGATATCCAAAGGTTTTTTTCTATTTATATAATCTATATGATATAATATAATTATATAATTTATAGATGAGGTCTAAAATAAATGGAGAATAATAATCTAAAAAGCATAACTGGCTATATTGAAAATATACTTTTTAAAAATGAAGAAACTGGATTTGGGGTTGTAGAAATAATATTTGATAATCTATTATTAGTTGTTGTAGGAAACCTTTCTTCTTTAAACGAAGGAGAAGATGCAACTTTTTATGGAGAGTTTATTGCACACCACAAATATGGACAACAATTCAAAGCTTCTGCTTTCGAAGTTAGGATGCCAGAAACAAAAAAGGCAATATTAAAATATCTATCCTCTGGAGTTATTAAAGGAATAGGAATCTCAACAGCAAGAAAAATTGTAGAACTATTTGGAGAGGAAACATTTAATATTATAGAAAACTCTCCAGATTCTTTATTAAAAATAAAGGGGATATCCCCCACAAAATTAAATACTATAATATATGAATATAATAAAATTTGTGGTATAAAAAAAATTATTTTATTTTTATCAAAATACAATATAACAACTATAAAAAGTATAAAAGTGTGGAAAATTTTTGGAAATCAAGGAATATCTTTCATAAAAGCAAACCCATTTATACTGACAGATGCTGATATTGATATCGATTTTGAAACTGCAGATTCTATTGCAGAAGATATGGAGATACAAAAAAATAATTCAAACCGAATCTCATCTGCCCTAACATTTATCCTATCTCATAACAAACAAAATGGACACACTTCTTTACCAAAAGAAACACTCATATCCCTTGCTATATCTTTATTAGATATATCAGAACTAGATATATCTCCTGTAATAGATGATGAAGTACAAAAAGGAAAATTTATAGAACTTTTTAAGAATAGATCATATATATACATTTCAGAAATATTTGAGGAAGAAATAAATATTTCTGAAAGAATAAAACTATTATTATCAAAAAATATCCCTTTTAAAAAAAAATATTCTGATATGGAAATTCAAAAATTAATATCTTCTATAGAGAAAGAGAATAGTATAGCTTATGAAGATATTCAAAAAAAAGCCATAGAATCAGCTTTAACCGAAAATATAATGATTCTAACAGGTGGACCTGGAACTGGTAAAACCACCACATTAAATGCAATTATAAAAATTTTAGAATCAGAAGGAAACAAAATAATTCTATCCGCTCCAACTGGTCGTGCAGCCAAAGTTTTATCAAATGTAACCGATAGAGATGCCAAAACTATCCATAGAATTTTAGAAGTGGGATTTAATCAATTTGATAAAACCATATTTATTAAAAATGAAAATAATCAGCTTAAATGCGATGTGGTTATAATTGATGAAATGTCTATGGTCGATACATTTCTATTTTCCTCTTTTATAAAAGCTCTACCCGAATATTGCAAGATAATTATAGTTGGAGATTATGACCAGCTTCCATCTGTTGGCGCAGGAAATATAATTAAAGATCTAATAGATAGCAATATAGTTCCTACTATCTGCTTAAAAGAAATTTTTAGACAAGCAAAATCTAGCCTAATTATAAAAAATGCCCATCTAATAATAAATGGAGAAAATCCTATATTAGATAAAAAAGATAGCGATTTCTTTTTTATAGAACAAAATAATGCAGAAAAAATATCTAAAACAATAATTGACCTTATATCATATAGGCTTTCAAAAAAATACGGTTTTTCACCTATAAAAGATATACAAATATTATGCCCTTCAAAAAAATCTATTGTTGGTACAACCTCTTTAAATAAAGATATACAAACAGTAATAAACCCAATATCTAAAGAAAAAGCTGAGGTTAAATATAACGATAATATATTTCGTGTTGGAGATAAAGTTATGCAGGTTAAAAATAATTATAATATCCCTTGGGAAACAGACGAGAAAAAAGGTCTAGGAGTTTTTAATGGAGACATAGGAATAATAATGTCTTTATCTAAAAAGGATGATAAAATAATTATAACTTTTGAAGGAAAAATAGCAACATATAATTATGACTCTCTTTCAGAATTAGTTTTAGGATATGCAATAACAATCCATAAAAGCCAAGGAAGCGAATTTAAAGCAGTAATAATTCCTATCTTAGAAGGATATGATAAACTCTATTACAGAAGCCTTTTATATACTGGCGTAACTCGTGCAAAACAAATTTTGATTCTTATTGGATCAACCCAAAGAATAAAGTTTATGATAAATAATAATAAAAAAATGTTTAGATACACTGGTTTAAAATTTTTATTACAAGAAGGTGATTAAAATTATTTCTAATATATTAAATATATTTTTTCCTAAAAAATGCATCTTTTGTTCTGATATAATTGAAATAACTAGCCTTTGTTGTTCTACCTGCTATTTAAATCTTCCTTTTACAAAAATATCTGTATGTAATATATGTAGTAAAAATAATTGTATCTGCGGGGATGAAAAATGGTTTTTTGATAAAATTATCTGTCCTTTTAGCTATCAAGAGCCTGTAATAACATCTATAAAAAACTTTAAATTTAGGGATAAAATCAATTATGCTAAAACAATATCAAGATATATGACAAATAAATTAAATGAATTTCCTAAAATAATAAAAGAAACAGATCTTATTATTCCTATTCCGATGACGCCTAAGGATAAATTTAAACGAGGATTTAATCAATCTGAAATTATTGCAAAAAATATTGGAAAAGCATTAAATATAGATACAAATTTTAAAATAATGATAAAGCAAAGAGCTACAGAAAAACAGCACAAACTAAATAAAAAACAAAGAAAATTAAATTTAATAAATGCCTACAAATGCATAAAACCAGAATATATACAAGGAAAAAATATTCTAATCTGTGATGATGTTTCTACAACTGGTTCAACCTTAAATATTTTTTCACATTGTCTAAAACAAAATGGGGCAAAAAAAATAAGCTGTATTATTTTCGCAACAACACAGCTATAATTTATATAATATTAGAAAGATATTTTATATAATCTTTTAATTCCTTTTTTGTTTCTGGATGAGAAAGCCCAACATCTATAGAAGCTTTTAATATTCCAAATTTATTTCCCATATCATATCTGTCCCCAATAAAATCTACACCTATTATTCCCTCTTCCAAACAAACAACCTTCATAGCATCAGTAAGTTGAATTTCTCCACCAGATCCCTTGTTTGTTTTTTCTAATATATCAAAGATTTTAGGTGTTAAAACACATCTTCCTAATATAGAATAGAGCGAAAACTCTTCTCCTGTTTTTGGCTTTTCTATCATATCGCTTATATCAAATATATTTCCTTCTTTTTTAGAAAGCTTCATAGAAGAATATTTATATATATCTTTTTGAGAAACTTCTTTAATTCCAACTACAGACTTTCCATACTTTATATGAGCATCACAAAGCTGTTTACATGTCGGATTTTCACCTAATATAACATCATCTCCATATAAAACGGCAAAACTTTCGTCTCCTATAAACTCTTTACCTAATAAAACAGCATGACCTAAACCTTTTGGCTCTTTCTGTCTAATAAAATATATATTTGCTAGCTTTGAGATATCTCTAACTTGTTTATATAGATCTATTTTATTACTAGATATTAATTTTTCTTCTAATTCTGGATTATAATCAAAATGGTCTTCTATTAAATGTTTACCCCTACTAATAACTATCAAAATATCTTCTATTCCGCTTCTAACAGCTTCTTCAACTATATACTGTATAGAAGGTTTATCCACTATTGGAATCATCTCTTTTGGTAAACACTTGGTTAAAGGAAGGACCCTTGTACCAAATCCAGCTGCTGGTATTATTGCTTTTTTTATCTTCATATATTTTTTACAACACCTATCCTAAAAAAATGTGGACATCCAAGATATAATTGTTGGTATAAATAGAAGAACAAACGCAATTATAAATACCCCAATTCTAGAAACTCCACCTCTATTTGTTATATTTAAAATATATTCTTCTTCAGAAGTAGACTTCTTTTTTATCCGCTTTATCTTTTTTATAACATTTTTATAATATATATGATTAAACGAAAAAGCTATATAAAACTTAATTAAAAAAGACAACATTATAGATATAAAAGACAGCATTACAAATGATTGCGAACTATTTGGATAAATAGTTGTCAATACACTAGGTATAGACATTAAAAAAAATAGAACTATAAGAAAAATAGCAAATAAACTAACTTTTCTGTATATAAAATAATAAAAATCTAAAAACAAGCAAGAAAGATTTATAATATATTTTTTTCCATTTTTTTTATCAAATTCCCTAAATTTTGGTATAAAATAATTTGAATTTTCTCCTACAAAAAGAGCAATATCTTTGACAGGAATTCCCGATATATCTTCACCATTATCAATAAAATCTTTATTTTGAAATACATTCATATTTTGACCAAAAAAATTTGATGGATATTTTTGAAAAGATTTCATATTTTTATTTAAATCTCCACCGCAAGATTCGCAAAAAATTCCACTAGAGTGATTTTCTTTTCCACATTTATTACATATAAACTTATCTTGTGATGTGCTTTTTATAAGATCTGTTGGATTTTCTTCTTTCCAAAAAAAATCTTCGCTATCTACAAGTTTATCTTTATGATAGCTACAAAACCCTTTTTTCTTAAAACATTCACGATGACATGGCGCCCCACATTCAGGACAAACAACTATATCGCTATTTCCTTCTATTTTTATAGAACATATGACACAATCTTCATTTAAAAATTTATTCATTTAATACCTCCGTATATCGATGCTTAATATTATTATATCATCTTATTATTTCTTTTTCAAATAATAAATCTTTACTTTATAAATATTCTATAATATAATACTTATAAAAGAAAGATGGAGTTTATATTTATATATGATAACATTTGATGATATTAGTTTTAAGTATAAAAAACTTAAAATTGATTTAGAAGAATTATATTCTTCTTTAAAAATTTATACCCTAGAATTAGAACTGAAAAATTTAGAATCTATTGCTTCTAAAGAAGATTTTTGGAAAAATACGGAGATGAAATCTATATTAAAAACTATAAAATCTATCTCAAATACAATAAAAACATATTATGATATTTCTTTTTCTTTAAAAGATATTTCAGAGTTTTTAAATATAGCTATAGATGATAATGACTATTCTATAATAGATGATATATTCAATAATATACAAATAGTTGAAAAAAAATTAGAAGATCAGACTATAAGCACTCTATTTTCATATCAATATGACAAAAATAATGCTATTATAACTTTGCATGCTGGATCTGGTGGAAAAGATGCCCAAGATTGGACACAGATGCTATATCGTATGTATACAAGATGGGCAGAATTTAAAAAATTTAAAATATCTGTAATATCATTTTTAGATGGAGAAGAAGCTGGCTTAAAATCTATCTCTTTAACAATTATCGGAAAAAATGCTTATGGATTTTTAAAATCTGAAGTTGGTGTACATCGTATTATTCGTATATCCCCTTTTGACTCTTCTGGACAGAGACACACTTCATTTGCCTCTGTCGAAGTTGTTCCAGAAATAGACGATGACATAATTATAGATATAAAAGATACTGATCTTAAGATAGATACATTTCGTGCCAGCGGTGCTGGTGGACAGCATATAAATAAAACAGAATCGGCTGTTAGGATTGTGCATATTCCTACAGGCATAACCGTCTCCTGCCAAACTCAAAGAAGCCAAGGAAAAAATAAATCTACCTGTTTAAAAGTTTTAAAATCTAAACTATTTGAAATTAAACAACAAAAAAATCTAGAAAAAATTGAGGATATAAAAGGTTTTAAAAAAGAAATTTCTTGGGGATCACAGATTAGATCATATACTTTTATGCCATATACCCTTGTTAAAGACCATCGAACTAATTATGAAGAAGGAAATATTACATCTATTATGGATGGAAATATAGATGGCTTTATAAAGGCTTATTTAAAAAAAGAGAAGATTAATTAATCTTCTCTTTTTTTTATAATATTTACATCTAACTTATTATATGGAATTGTTATTCCTTCTTTATCAAAATTAAATTTTATCTGGTCATATATATAAAATTTTAAATCAAAATAATCATCTAATTTCACCCATACTTTAATAGACAATGTTATACAACTGTCTGAAAATTCAGAAATATTTATAAGTGGTTCTGGATCTATTATGCTAATATCAGATTTTTTAATCATGTCTTTTAAAATTTCTTTAGCTTTATTATAATCATCATCATATCCTATACCTATTGATAAATCTAATCTTCTAATTTTTTCCTCTGAATGATTAGTTATAGCTTGGTTTGAAACTATACCATTTGGAATATATATAGTTTTTCTGTCATATGTATGAAGTTTTGTATGCAAAACAGATATGCTGTCCACCACACCTTCAACTTTTTCAACTTCTATATAATCCCCTATATTAAACGGCTTAGAGAATAAAATCAACATTCCTCCTGATAAATTTGCCAGAGTATCTTTTACCGCAAGAGAAATTGCCAAACCTATAACCCCTAAAACTGCTACAAGAGAATTTAAATCTGCTCCCAAATTTGAAAATATTATTATAAATAAAATTATATATAACATAATTTTTAATATTGATATTAAAAATACACTTATAGTCTTATCCAATTTACTTTTTTCTATAGCTTTTTTTAATGCTTTATTTAAAAATTTTATAACAAAAAAACCAATAATAAAAATAATTAAAGAAATAATAATTTTTTCGCCATATGCGTCTATAAAATGTTTTATTTTCATTCTTCCCACTCTCTCATCTTTACATAATAAAAGGAAAGGAGTTTTAACACCTTTCCTTTTATTATGTATATTTAACTTCTATTTTATTTATATTCTATAAATAATCATCTGCAACAAAAGTATAGTATTGTTTTATTTTTGATAATTTTCTCATATGTGCAATTATTTCATGTGCATCACCAAGATCAACCTTGGTATCTCTATTAGTATCTATTAATGATTTTATGATTTCTGGTGTGAATAAAGGTTTTATATCTGTGCCAAATCCTAAAACATAATCATTTATTATCTTACTATCTTTAGAATCTATAACACCATTTCTATCTAAATCCCCTAGTTTATGGATAACTTTAACAGTTCTTTCATCCTCTGCAAGAATTTCTATCTCTCCTGTTTCAGGATCTATATTCTTTCCTTTTAGAGTATATTTTATAACCAAATCTTGTTGGAAAAAACCTGTAGGATTATCAATAATTATATTAAGATTTATCGATTCATTATTTACAAATTTTGGCAAAGAAACTGAATTATTTGAACCTTTTTTAGAAATAGTTCTTTCAACATCTTTAGTTACATCTATTCCTTTGTCATTAATAGCTAAAAATGTATCTCTAAACATATTATTATAGTAGGTATATATATTTGTTTCTTTATCTTTTCCAGATTCTATATCTGGCGCTAATGCATTTCCCTTACCTAAACTAATTTTTGATAATATTGTTTCTTTAATAATTACTTTAGATTTAGCTTTAAATTTATTATCAGGATTAACTACACCTAATGGCAGTATAAAATCAGCTTCAACTTCATATGTTCCAAGAACATTAGAATCTGCTGACGGATCTACAAATTTCCAAGAACCTAGCCCGATTGTATCTAATTTATATTCTTTATCTTCAAATCCAGTTTTTGGATCTGCAAATACAGGAATATCTTTAGCCGTTGTTGGAAGTGTCCCTAGATTGCTTCCTGGTGGAAGTTCTCTATCTTCCATTATTACATCAGCTATTATTTTATTATCTATTGCTTTTACCACATGTGGTATTGCTATACTTTCCTTTAGATCATCCTTTGCTTGAGCTGTAACTCTATATTCTCCACCGAGGTTTATAACAGCATTTTTTTCATCATTTCCACGAACTATATCAACGGTTACTGAACCATCTTTATTTGCTGTTTTTTCTCCTAATAAATCTCCTTTTGGATCATAAACTTTTATCACGGTTCCTTCTGGTACAGATGGTTCTCCTTTTACGTTACCAACAGTTACTGTTCTTGTTCTGTTCGTTTGGTCAATAGTATCTGTAATATTTTCTGGAGATGGAACAACTATCTCAGGATCAACAGGACCAGGCTTTTCTACAACATCAAATATATTATCAGGTCCAGCAGTTTCATAAAGAACTGTGGTATCTACTAAATCTTCAGAATTATAGTATGAGAGTAATAAAGATGATGGGTCTATTGTAAAAATACTTTCTCCTGGTGTATTTTGAGGAGTTTCTTTTATTTGAAATACATATGAACTCAAAATATTTTGATCAGATATATTTTGTTGCAAAAATAAAAGCCTTGATTTATCATATACAGCAGGATCAACCTCATATCTTCCACTAGAATATATTGCTCTTATATTTGGGTGTTTTATAGTTCCATGGTCTACATAAGCTGGGTATTCTATTAACAGTTTCTCATAAGAATTTTCTTCTTTAAAAGTTAAAAATTTTGTATTCAAACCAGTTTTTGGGAAACCTACATTAAAATAATCTTTTGTTTGCTCATCTAAATCTAGATAAAATCCACCTACAGAGTCTTCCATAACTCCAGCACCTGGAATACCTAAATAATCAACAACGCCTTTATCATAATGCAGAATATGCTCAAAAGAAGCAAATCCAGAGTTAGGAGAAAGATTGTCTAACGAAATCGTTACAACAACTTTATCACCTGGATAAACCTGTGTAATTTCTTTTCCCATGGAAATACCTTTATCATCCTCGATAAATTCATAAATTTTTAGATTATATTTTGGGGTTGTAGTTTTTCCTAAATCTAATTCTGTTCTTTTATTTGCATTGAGTGCAAAACCAACATTACTAGGTGCAAATAGACTGAAAAATAATGTGAAACAAATAAATAAAGCAGCTATTCTTCTAGTATAGTTTTTGTTAAGCATAAAATTATCACTCCCTAAGTAAAATATAGATAATTAAACATAAAATCATAAATCAATATTTATCATCTATTCTTATCTATGTATTATATACATAATACATACCCTTTGCAACAGAAATACGTAAAAGGAGGTAATTATTAACTAGTTTTAATATTGATGTTATTTTATATTAATAATTTTGTAAATATATAAAAGAATAAAGATATAAAAATTTCTTTTCATATCTTTATTCTTTTTATTTGCTATTCTTTTACCTATTTATAGGCTCATCATCAGATATAAAGGAATATATCTGTCTTATCTTCTCTAAACCCGTTGTATGTTGTTGTATTTTAGATGAATCTCCTAAATCTGCTTCCCCTTCTTTTGTAATGTCTATAATATATTTTAGCGTTTCTGGATTATTTATAATATTTAATTGTTCTGTATATCCCAATACAAAATCATTAATAATATCTCTGTCTACGGACTCTATAAAACCATTTCTATCTATATCACCTAGTCTATGTAAAACTTTAACTTTTCTAGAAATTGATATCTCTGTTCCATCGATATCTAAAAAAGAATATATTATTTCAAAGTTTTTAATCACAATCTTTGTAGCGTCCAATATAGAATCACTTAAATCATCTAATCTTTCATTACTCTTAAACTCTGGCAGTTTAAGATCAACTATAGAATCGGATATAACTTTTCTTTCCACTTTAGATGTAACATCTATACCATAACTATTTATAGCTCTAAAATCATCTCTAAATCCTAGACCATAATATTGATATAAAGTCGTTATATCATCTTTACCTTCTTTTATATCTCTATCTAACGCATTTCCATTACCAAGAATAATTTCTGGTACAGCAATTCTGTTAATAGCTATATTTCCTATACTTGTGAAGGTATCATCTTTATTTATAATAGTATCTTCTCCTATTATACTGTCTAAAAATATGCTCTTAATAGTATGATTCCCTAAAATCATATTATCATCTGGATTTATAAAAGCCCATTTTCCTAAATCAACTCCATCAATTTTAGGCTTTTCACTTTCAGTAGCTCCTATTCCTGCTTCCAGTCCTGTTTCTGTATTAAATGTAATTACAACTCCATCTGCTTTATCATCTAATCCAGCCAAATCAGTTCCTAGAGGAAAATCGCCTAATTCACCCATATTTAAATTTTCTTTTATAAAATTATGCCTTTTTATAACTTCATGAACAACCGCAGTTAATTTATCCCCTGAAATAACTGGGACAATTTTATAACTTCCACCTAAATTAATGCTTGCATTTTTATCATCTGTGCCTCTATCAATATTTACAGTTAAAGATCCCCCTGTAGAAGTTGCCCTGCCCAACTCAACTTCATTTTTATCATAAACAATAATTTCTGTATCTACTGGAACTTCTGACAACCCTTTTAAATTTCCTACTGTAATTGTTCTTGTTCCTGCCTCATGGTCTATATCATCTGTTATATTTTCCGCTGTTTTATCTAAAATAATAGGATTTAAAGGAATTAAATCCTCTATTTCATCAAATATACTATTACCCGACTCTATATCTTCTTTAAGATATTTAACCGATGTTAGTGATTCTGTATCATAGTATGAAATAGTTATAAAATTCGGATCAACCATAAACCCTTCTATTCCAACTGTTATTCCTGGATTATCTTTAACCTCAAATAAATATGATCCTATTATATTACGATCATCTACACTTTTTTCAAAATCAAATATTTTATCTTTTTCATATCTAGTATTTGCATAATATACATTAGAGTATATTGATCTCATCTTTTCTGGGGCCGTTTCATTATCTATACTACTTGGATATTCTATAAGATAATTTTTGTATTTATTTACCCCTCCAAAAGATAATTTTTCCCTATTTGCACCTGATTTCGGAAAACCTAAATCAAATATCTCCTGAGATCTATCCGATAAATTAAATTCATCTCCACCAATAACACTATCATGCTCTCCTGCTCCAGGAATCCCCAAATAATTAAATCTAGCAGAATCATAAGATATTACACTATCTAGTCCAGCTATACCATGAACAGAATCAAATTTATCCAATGCCATTGTTAAAACAAATTTTTGTCCAGGTATTAATGTATTATCTCTTATAAGGCTTCCTAATTTCCCTGCACCCATTCCTGTTGGATCTTCTAGATATTCATACATCTTCAAGGTATAAACTGCTTTAGTTTTTTTACTATCCGCACTTACAACACTAGTACAATTAATAATTGCTGTAAAGAAAAATATAACTGATAAAAAAATTGAGCCTAATTTATACCTATATATATTTTTAACCATAATTATCTCTCCTAACATCTAATCTATAAAGAATGTTTTCTACACACTTTTTAAATTACTCATACTATAATTCGACATGGAAGATATAATATTAATGATATTTAGAGATTACATATATTTACAATTTATATTTGACCATAAAAAATAAGGCTAACTAAAAGTTAGCCTTATTTTCAAATTCTAAAACTAGTCGTTTATAGATTTGATTTTATGTTTATTAGTATGTGCATTTTCACCTTCAACTAGATATCCAAATAGTTGTGGTGCAACTTCAACTATACCAGAAATTAATTTTTCTAGTCTTTCTTGGTTGTGCACTCTAAATGCAGCAGTAGGGTTAAATGATCCGATAAATGGTCCTGCATTAACTAGATTAGCTATATAATCAACATCGCTTTCGCCGTTGTTATATTTTTCTTGTCTTTTAACTATTCTGTTAAATAATCCCATATCAGTTTTATTAGTTGTGTCATTTTTCTGTCCGTCTAAAATACCATCTTTATTGATATCTCCACGTAGATAAATAACATATACATCTTTAGTTACTGGAGGTAATACATTACCGTAAATTGTAGAGCTATAAGTAACTCTATATTTACCATAACTATTTTCTCCATCTTTGCCTAAAGTTAGATCTTCTGTTGAACTATATTCTGGTAAATCTTTTTTACTTCCTGAAGCAATTGTAGTAGAAGTGACGCTAACATATTTTTCAACAGATCTTGTTATTACATAAGAGTCTGTAAATTCTGTTCCGTCTAGATTTACAAGAGTAGTTTTAGTATCTCTAAATCCACGATTTACATACATATAAATATCTTTATTTCCTGCAACGCCATGGTTTCCATCTTCCGGTGTAATTATCGGTAGATCGGCAACTTTAACAACTACAGTTATTTCTAAAGTATCATCGTATGTCAACCAGTTTGCACTTAAATGATTTAATTTACCTTTAAATTCTTTAGTTGCTCCTGGTTCTTGTGGGTTGAATCCTGCTAATGTGTTTGGAGTCCAATCAATTATATAAGGTGCAACTGTTCCTGGCATATGTTTGCCTACTGGAAGAATAAAGTTGCTTCCTTGTGGGAATAGTTTAGATAATTCTTCAAATGAAGATATTGTGTTTCCTAGAGCAATCTCTACAATAGCATCTTTAAATGTATCGTCTGGATCCCCTTTAACAGCAATTATCGATACTGTTCCTTTAGATTGGTCGACTGCAGCTGGTAGTCCTAAAATTCCAGAAGTGAAATTATAAACTTTTCCTTTTAATTCAATTTGGGAATCTTTTTGACTATTTGGTATCCAATTAGCTGGAACGAATACTGATGATCCATCGCTTAATTCAACCTCTATATTTTGAGGTAATAAAGCAATTATAGAATCAACGTCAGATGCTTTATTTACTCTTGAATCATCTGCATAAGTTTCTTCAAGCTTATCAGCTGGATCGATTATATCAACAATAGTTTTACTATTATCAACATGTACATTAACAATAATTTCTGATGGAATTGTTGGATCTTCTGTTAACCATCTTGGTTTTGTTAATGAAACAGCTCCATTAAATTCGAATGTTCCTTTTTCCACTGTAAAGAAATCAGCTGGAAGAGATCCAGGAGTCCATGAAATTGAATACGGAACTCTTGAATATGATTTATTATCAACTAGTTTAATATCGCCATTTCTTGAAGGGAAATATTTAACTAGATCTTCATATGTAAATATCTCTTCACGTTGTTCTTGTGTTAAGAATATATCCATAGGAGTTTTAACATCTAGAGAACCTTTAACAGCTGTTACAACTGATTTAGCATCAAGTTGAACTTTAACGCCGTCTACAGAAGAAGTATAAGAATATGATTCTTTTTTATATTCAATTTTATCTTTTGTAGAACCATTAATTGCTGATACAAAGTTCCAATTAGCTTTCATATATCCAACTGAAACAACTTTTCCGTCAACTAATTTTCCAACTTCTAACAAGTTTGGTAAAGTTAGATCAGAAATATCTTGTGTTGTATCTGCTTTTTCAATAAGTTTATCATCAGCAGATGTTAGATGACCTTTAAATGGATCTACAGCATCTTCTGTATTTGGATCATCTGGATAAGTTGGTAATGGGTCTATTATAACTATATCGTCCATATCGTCAATTTTAACTGTGATAGTTATACTCTTAACATCGTTATAAGTTAACCATCTATCGATAGGTCCAGTAGTTATTGCACCTGTAAATTTAAATTCTTTTCCAGAAACGCTTGTATCCCAATCTCCTGGAAGAGCATTTGGTGTCCATGCTATTGAATATGTAGGTCCAACAACATTTCCGAATATGCTTCCGAATAGTTCTATATTTCCGTTTGATTTAGGGAACATAGCTAATAATTCAGCATAAGTTACAGTGCTATTTTTTGGTAATATAATAGTGGAGTCTTTAACTTCTGCAGGTAGTTTCCCTGTAACAGGTGTAACTATCGCTTGTTGTCCTGCAAGTTGTTTGTTTGCAACAACACCATTTATATTTGTTTTATAAGTATAAGTTTGTCCTTTAGGATCGAACTTATTGTTAACTCCTGAGTCTGGTCCCCAATTTGCAACAAGTGTTAAAATTCTTCCATCAGATTTAACAGCTTTTACAGTTGTTGGGAATAATGCATCAATTACATCTTTGTCAGATTTTGTATCTTTTAGTTTTTCATCATCTGAAGATGTGTAAACTGGAGCAACTGGCATAATATAATCGAAGATCGGCGGTGTCATTCTGATATACATATGAGCGTATCTTCTAATTGTATCGTCAGCTGCTGTTCCTACGTTAACAACTTTCATATTACCTGTAGGAATAGCAATAGTGTTTTCTTCAAACAATGTACTTGTTTTAACTATTCCAATGCTGTTAAGATCAGAACCAGGTCCAAAGAACCAATCACCTAAAGCAGCTTTTGCACTATAAGTCCCAGATTCTGATCCTGTGCTTGGGTCATATGTAACAGTAGCATTTTTTGGTAATGTAGGTAGTTTGTCATCCTCATCAGTTCCTTTTTTAGAAATAACGTCATTAATTGGACGTCCAATTTCTAATGTAGGCTCTCTAGGAGTTGTAAGAGTTGAATCTGTTTTAACATTGTTATCTCTTGGGTTTGTTTTAACAGAAACTTTATCAGATTCTAGTTTTTCTGGTAATGTTACGGAAACTCCAAAATCTCCACCTAGGTTAGATTTATCATGTCTTTCGATTGTAAATTTAGCCGGTGTTATTTCTGTAGTAGTTTCGGTTAAAGTATGTGTACTCATCAGAACATTATCAGGTGAGTATATTTTAACTATAGAGTCTTTTGGAATAAATGTTCCATCACTCATTTTAGAAATTTCAACATCTCTTATACCAGTATAAACATCAGCGTTACTGATTATTATGCTATTAACATCTGGTAGATTTATTTCGATGTCAACTTCAGGATCAACTGGTGGGTTAAATACTGAATCAAAATCAGCGTCTCCAGCTCCACCTTTAACAATATGAGTTGAATCTACATAGTTATCAGCAGTGAAGTTTGAAAGAACTATAGATCCATCATCAGTGAAAAATGAAATTGGTTTAACTCCAGCTGTTGGGTTTGGTTTATCATTAACTTTAAATATATAAACCCCAATTGTTTGATCATCATCAGAACCTGTAAAATTGGCTTCTTGATTATAATCTACGCCAGCTTCACCATTTGTGTTATAGCTATAAACTTCTATCTGTCTTTGTCCTTCGACAGCAGAGTCTAGATAACCCATAGGATCAAAATTACTTACACGGAATTCACCGTATGAAGGGTTTGCTGGTTTAAATTTTCCAGGGTTTAGTTTATTCCAATAATCATCTTGGAACTTTGTTTGAGTAGAAGCCTCTGGTGGAATAACTCCACTTACAGTGTCAGGGCTTGTCATAAGTGTAAGTTGTCCTGGATCATATCCAAGAGAATACTCGATACCACTAAAACCAAAAGGTTTTTCGTATTTTTTCATCTTAACTAAAACTACGACTTCATCTCCTGGTGTTACGATAGCTTTTTCTCCATCTGGATTTAACATCTCTCCAAGGCTACCAATACCTTCTGCATCTACACTAGTTTTATCATACTTATAAAGCTCTAAATTAAAATCGGCTTTAGTAGTAGTTTTGAAAAAACTTAATGCGTCTGCTTGGAAACTTTGCGGAATAACAGCAATCATTACAGCAAAACATAAAAATACTGCAACGGCTTTTTTAAAAGTTTTTGGAAACATTGTATCCCTCCTGCTTAATTTATATCATAAACTAAGAAATTAGAAAAACTTCTTAGAGTTTATGCAGAATAATTATCAAAATATGAATTTGATATTAATAATTATAAAACATATAAAAAATAAAATCAACTGTATTTTTTCTTCTCATATCTTTTATCGTTATATTGTTAACTTATTTTACTATATGTATTAATAATTATAATTTTTTTACCCTAAATGATACTAAAATATCCCTAAATGCAAAATAAGGAAAAAACTTTTAAAGTTTTTTCCTTATTTTTATTTTATTTTATTTATTTAACTAGATAAGAATAATCTTGTATTATAAATTGTATTCCTGTTCTATCCATTTGAATCCTAAATGCATCATGATGGGTAGAAAATTTATCTCTATCAACATCTATAGCTCGTAAAAAATATGTATTTTTATCTTCATTTATACCTAATTTTATATTTTTATAAATTCTTCTATTAACTTCATTAACTAAAACCTCATCAATTTTAGCTATTTCTCCGTCATTATTAACATCGCCTCTAAGATAGTGAGTTTTAAGAACTCTATCGACTTTTACATCGCTTACTCCACTTCTTAAAGAATATGAATATTCAATTTTTCCTGCCTCATTTGGATTCATAGAAAGAGAGGGGATTTTTTCTGTAGAAGAAAATAATCCGATATCCACCTTGTCGGAACTTCCTGGAACTGTAACAACTCTAGAAGCTCTATAGTCAGCGTCATAGTTAAGTCCATTATCATCTAAAATACTAAACCCTGTATCTCTAAAATCTTTTGTATAATAAATATTTAAAGTTTTATCGTCTGTTGGATCTCCTTCTCCTGGATTTCCAATATTTAAAGCAATATTTTTAGGTTCTCCGATAAGCCTTTCTGTATTTTTAAATTCTTCTACAGAACTAAGCTTATCTTTATCAAATTGATCATTATAAGTAGTTTTATCATCTGTAACTCCAGAATTAAAGACTGTCATCTCATTTATTGAAGATTCAAAAGTTAGAAAACTATCATCTATACTAGTCGCCATCTGATCTACACTAAAAGTTATAGCTGCTATTACATTATCAGCCTCTAAACCTTTATAGAATTTATTTCCATCTCCATAATTTCCATCTTTAACAGACTGAAGAATAGATAAACTATTTACACCATCTGTTGGTGTAGTTGTATTTGTTATAAAATTATCAAAAATATTCTTTTTAAAAGAAACTGCACTATCACCTAAATTTTTAAGACCACTATCAAAAATATTTTTATCTTTTTGGCTTGATAAAACTTCTCCATTTACACTTGTAGAATTAGAAGTTATTGTGATTTTTTTCGAATCATAATCTATATATGTAGCCAAGCTTAAAACTCCATCTTTTAGTATATCTGCCCCATTTTCTGAAAGTCTAATTTTAAGCATATAGTTGTCTTGAGGTAGGATAAGCCTTTTATCCTCTAATTTATCCCCTATAACACCATTAGGATTTTCAGCAGTAGGAGATATATATTTATAAACATCCATCTCTATTAAAGCTTTTTTACTAGTTAAAGCATTTGCTGTTATTAGCCCATTATCTCCTCTATATCCTTCTCCATATAAACCAGAATCTACGATGCAAAGAGAAAATGCCATAGACGCTACAGCTATAAAAGCTATGCTTTTTTTTAATAATTTATTCATAAAAAACTTCCCTTTTCCTTTATTTAAATACCATAAATATAATAATTCTATCTAATATATATTTCTATCTAACTAAATAACTCTTATTTAGGTGATTATATAATACCAAATATGCAATGTCAATTAAAATAAAACTAAAACTTATTACAACTATAAACTATCTTTTATAAATTTTTGTAATAATTTCGCTTTATCAACAGATATCTTCGCAACTTGAGAAATTTTATCAGGAGATGCAGTTTCTATATTTTCAATTGTCTTGAAATAAATAATTAAGTTTTGTGATTTTTTTTCACCTATTCCATCAAAAGATTTAAGTATCAAATTTATATTTCTTTTTTTATCCAATTTCCTTTGATAATCTATAGAATACCTATGAACTTCCTCTTGTATATTAGATATAAATTTAAAAACTGGTTTATCTGAAAAAATATCTATCTCTTTCCCGCCTTTAGATATGGCTTTTGTTTTATGCTTAGAATCTTTTACCATTCCAAAAACTGGAATATCTAAACCAAATTCATCCATAATACATTCTCCAATAGAAACATGTCCTCTTCCACCATCTAAAAGTATAAGATCTGGCTTTTTTCCAAAACCGTCTTCTGTCGGATGCTCTTTTTTATATCTCTCAAATCTTCTAACCAGTGCCTCTTTCATACTACCATAGTCATCCTGTGTTTTTATATCCTTCATCGCAAATCTTCTATACCCTTTTTTATAAGGAGATCCATCCTTAAAAACAACCATACCACAAACAATATTACAATTTCCTATATTAGATATATCATAAGCCTCTATATATATTGGAATGTTTTTTAACCCAAGTATACTTTTTAATTCCTCTAAAACTCTATTTCCTTTAAAAACCTTTCCCCTATTATAAAAAAGCAACTCTTTAGAATTTTTTATAGCCATATCTAAGAGATACTTCTTATCTCCTTTTTCAGGAACTTTTATACTAACCTTTTTTCCAGATAAATTTGATAAATATTCGGTTATAAGTTGGGTGTCTCTAAGTGCTATTTGACTTATAATTAAAGGAGGAATTTCCTTAATTTTAGAATAATATAAAGAAACCATATCCGAAATCAAATCTTCTACATTATATATATCGGAAAAAACCATTTCTTCTTTATCCGAAAGCCTTCCTTTTCTAAACTTTAGTATATTTATACAAACATTTTCATCCATCTTATAATATCCAATTACATCCAAATCTATCTTGCTTTCTAAAACAACCTTCTGCTCTAATAAAATCTTTTTTATAGCATTTATTTTATCTCTATATTTTCCAGCCTGTTCATATTCTAAAAGATTAGAATGATCCTCCATCTTCTTTTTTAAAATAATAACAGCCTTCTCACTTCCACCTTTTATATAGTCTTTTGCCTGTAAAAAAGACTTTTTATATTCTTCTTTATCAATATTTCCCTTACATGTCCCATTACATAAATTAATATAATAATTTAAGCAGGGTCTTTCCTTTTTAAAATCCTTAGGAAAGACCCTGCTACATGTTGGCAGTTTAAATATACTGTTTGCCTGATCCACTATCTGGCTTACAGCAAAAAAGCTAGTATACGGTCCTATATATTCAAAATTTTTGTCATGATTATTCTTTTCTGAAACTATTCTAGGATAATCAACTTTAGAGTCCATCTTTATATAATAATATCCTTTATCATCTTTTAATAAAATATTATATTTTGGTTTTTCCTGCTTTATAAGGCTACATTCTAGCACCAATGCTTCAAATTCACTATTGGTTACTATAAAATCAAAATCAAATACATTTTCTACCATCTTTAAAACTTTAGGATCATGATTTTTTATCTGTAGAAAATAACTAGAAACTCTATTTTTAAGAATCTTCGCCTTTCCTATATATATAATTTTTCCAGATTCTTGTTTCATTATATAAACTCCTGGACAGGTTGGAAGCTTTTTAGATTTTTCTAACAATAATCCTATCTTTTTATACATAAACAAAAATCTCCTAACAGTTTAAATAAAATTATTCAAATAGTCCATCGTGTAGCATTTTTATTAATCCACTTATTGCCTCATTTTCGTCTGAACCATCTGCAAAAAGTTTTACCGTTGTTCCTCCAACTATTCCTAAAGACAAAACACCTAATAAACTTTTTGCATTAACTCTTCTTTCGTCCTTTTCTATCCATATAGATGACTTATATTTATTAGCTGTCTGAATAAAAAATGTTGCTGGTCTCGCATGAAGACCTATTTCATTTTTAACAACTACTTCTTTCATATACATATAAAAATCCTCCTATCTATCCTTTATTATCATGGAAATTATTATAACAATTATTTAATATTTTATCAATAATATATACATCTATATTATTGATTATCCCCATCTTTATTTAAAATATATTTATTATATAAATCTAATCTTTTTTCTTTTGTTTGATTTATAGAATTTTCTTTTTTATATTCCTCTATATTCTTAAAATGTCCAGAAATTAAAACCTCTGGAACTTCTACACCTCTCCAATTTCTAGGTCTAGTATACTGATTATATTCTAACAAGCCATTATAATGACTTTCATCCTCAAAACAAACCCGCTCAGATAAAACTCCATTACATAGCCTCGATATAGTGTCTATTAAAACTAACGCGCCCAATTCTCCACCTGTCATAACATAATCCCCAATAGAAACCTCTTGATCAACAATTTTATCAATAATTCTTTGATCTATCCCCTCATAATGCCCACATATTATAAATATTTCTCTTTTTTTTGAAAGTTCTTTACAATATTCTTGGTTCAATTTTTTACCTCTTGGTGACATATTAATTACATAAGGCATCTTTTCCACACTATCTTCCATCATGGCTAAATAGCATTTATAGACGGGTTCTGCTTGTATAAGCATCCCTTTTCCTCCTCCAAAAGGATAATCATCAACTCTTTTATGCTTGTCCTCCGTATAGTCTCTTATATTATAACATTTTATTTCTATATGACCTTTTTCTTTCGCTCTACCTATTATACTTTTATTTACATAACCCTCACATATTTCTGGAAAAAGAGTCCCAACCTTAAATATCATATATCAAATAACCCTTCTAACGGCTTTATTATAACTTTTTTTTCAACAATATTTATATCAATTATAACCTTTTCTATAACAGGTATTAAATATTCTCTCCCATTTCCCTTAGAAATATAAACATCATTAGCTCCTGTTTGTATTATATCCACAATCTCCCCATAACTTTCTTCACTATCCACATCAAAAACTTCACAGCCTACAACATCTTTGACAAAATATCTACCCTCTTCTAGGTTAATATCTTGCTTATCTATATATATTTTTTCCCCTATAAACTTTTCCGATTCTTCTCTTCTAGATACCCCTTTAAACTTAGCAACTGCTGTATTTCTATTCTCCCTTATAGTTTCAACTAATATTTTTTCTTTTGATTTTCCTAGATAAAATTCATCAAATTCCTGAATAAAATCATACCCATCACACATATATAATATTTTCAGCTCTCCTTTTATCCCATGATGACCAACTAATTTTCCAACTTCTAAATATTCTTTGTTCATACATCTTCCCCCTTTACTTTTAGATAATAAATTTAGGGAAAGCTAAACGCCTTCCCTAAATTTATTATCTATTATTTATATGTCTAGTCTATTTCAACTAAAATTTTCTCGCCAACTCTGCTAGCTGCCGCTCTCATAACTATTCTTATAGCTTTAGCAATACGTCCTTGCTTTCCTATAACTCTACCTTTATCCTCTTGACCAACACTTAGATGATATATAACAACACCATCTTCATTTGGCTCATCAACTAAAACAGTTACAGAACTTTTGTCTTCTACTAGTCCTTGAGCTATTTGAATTAATAATTCTTTCATAAATACAACCTCTTTTATTTTAAAAATTATATAACATTGTTGTCTTTAAGTAATTTTTTCACTATATCTGTTGGTTGTGCTCCTGTGGATATCCATTTTCTAGTTTCATCTGCATCAACTTTAACCACAGATGGACTTTTAGTTGGATCATAATATCCTAGTTCTTTTATACATCTACCATCTCTAGGAGATCTTGAATCAGCCACAACTATTCTATAAAAAGGAGCTTTTTTTGCACCCATTCTTCTTAATCTAATTTTTACAGCCATATTATTTTCACCTCTTTCATATTATTGATATATATATTACACCTTGAATCCATCCAAGAGTATAAGCTAAATAATTTTATCTAGGAAGTTTCATCTTTTTATTGCCTTTAAGTTTTTTTCCAAATCCAGAACCAGAAAGCTTTTTCATCATCTTTTGCATCTGTTCAAACTGTTTTAAAAGCCTATTAACATCCTCTATCTTCATTCCACAACCTTTAGATATACGAACCTTTCTATTATGATTTATTACAGAAGGCTTTTCTCGTTCATAAGGAGTCATAGAAGTTATAATCGCTTCTACTCTAGTTATCTGCTTTTCATCTATATCTTCATCTTTTATCTTTCCAGAAATTCCCGGTAGCATAGATAAAACTTGCTTGATAGATCCCATTCCTTGAATATGTTTCATCTGCATTAAAAGATCATTTAAATCAAATTTATTTTCTTTAAATTTTTTTGTGATCCTCTCAGCCTCTACATCATCTACATTATTTTGGGCTTTTTCTATAAGAGTTAAAACATCTCCCATACCTAAAATACGGGAAGACATCCTATCAGGATAAAATTCTTCAAGATCATCAATCTTTTCGCCTATTCCAACAAATTTTATAGGTTTCCCTGTAACAGCTCGGATAGAAAGAGCTGCTCCACCTCTTGTATCTCCGTCCAGCTTAGTGAGGATAACCCCATTAATCTCTAAAGATTCGTTAAAGCTTTGAGCAACATTAACGGCATCCTGACCAGTCATTGCATCTACTACAAATAAAATTTCTGTAGGGTTTACAGCCTGTTTGATATCCTTAAGCTCCTGCATAAGCGTTTCATCTACATGAAGTCGCCCAGCAGTATCTAATATAATAACATCAAACCCATGATCTTTTCCATGCTTTAAAGACTCTTTTGCTATTTCTATAGGAGAAATCTGTCCTTTTTCAAAAAAATGAACTCCTGCAAGCTCCGAAACAATTCTAAGCTGCTCTATAGCGGCAGGTCGATAGATATCACAAGCAACAACCAACGGTCTATGTCCCATAGATTTAAACTTTTTTGCCAATTTTCCCGTATGAGTTGTTTTTCCACTCCCTTGTAATCCACACATCATAATTATACAAGGTGGTTTTGATGGAAAATTTATCTTTTCAGCTTCTGATCCCATTAGCGCGCTAAGCTCATCATCAACTATCTTTATAACTTGTTGCGCTGGAGTTAGACTTTTTAGAACATCTTCCCCAACTGATTTATCTGTAACGGCTTTTATAAAATCTTTTACAACTTTATAATTAACATCAGCTTCCAATAAAGAAAGTTTAACCTCTCTCATAGCGTCTTTAACATCAGATTCTTTTAATCTTCCACGAAGTCTAAGTTTTTTAAAGGTTGCCGACAACCTTTCTGAAAGACTTTCAAATGCCATTAAAACCACCTCCTTTTTCATCTCTTTAAATAATATCTGTTATATACCTATCTATAATATTTTTTATTTCTAATATTTTTTTTAAATAGATAGTATTTAAAGAAATTTCATTTTGCAAACTATTTTCATCCAAATCTTTTATACATCCTTGTAAAGAATTTAAAAAAGATACAAGATTTAATTTATCTTCAAATTTTAAAAGAGCCATCTCAGACCTCTTAATATTATCACTGATACCTTGTCTTGTGATTCCTTCATTTTGAGAAATTTCAGAAAAAGATAAATCACCATTATAATAATTTTCTAATATATCTCTCTGTTTTTCTTTAAGTAGACAACCATATATATCAAAAAAAGGAACCATATCTAATTTATTCAATATATCATCAACCTATAAAAACGTTCTTTTGTTTTGTAATTATACTAAATACACACTTTTTTGTCAAGTTTTTATCTTTACACAACATTAAATGAATGATTTAACTTTCCAAATTTTGCCACCATTACAGTTATATCATCCTCATCATTCTTATGTAATCTTCTTTTTGCCTCTCTAGATATAACACTACATATCTCTTCTGCTGTTTGTTTTTTATATAATTTTAATTCCATCTCTATCCATTCTACCCCTGTTGATAAAACTCCATCAGAAACCATAACCAAGATGCTATTATTATCTATACTAGAATTTTGGCTATCAAAGGTTGCTCCATTTAGTATCCCAATTGGTAAAGAGTTTCCCCCAAACTTTAAAACTCTTCCACCTTTATATAAAAATGATGTGCACCCACCAGCCTTGTTAAATTTAACTTTCCCTGTATAAAGATCTATGGTGGTTATATCTAATGTAGCCAAGGATTCTTCTTTAGATTTTATTAAAAGAGATGAATTTATCAATTTTATAGCTGTGCTAAAACCAAATCCCGCTTTTATCAATTTAAGTATTAAAGAACATGTCATCATACTGTCAATTGCTGCTTTTTTTCCGCTACCCATTCCATCGCTTAATATAAGATTTGCACAACCTCTGCTATCTACAAAAAATTCATAACTATCTCCACAAATGTTAGTTTTATCTATCGCATACTGCTTACTACAAAAATCTATAGAATAGTTCGCCTTCTCAAAAAAACTCATCTTACTATTATCTTTAAGTCTTATTACCGATGGAATTTCTAAATCCCTCACTAAGCTATCTGAAAGTTCTTCTGTTATTATCTTTAAATCCCCTATATAACTATTTGATAGATATACATCCACAGATATTCTTCCATATTTATCAAATAAAACAGATATATCACTAGTTTGATACCCTTTGTTTTCAAATAATTTCCTAACCTTTTCTTGCTTTTCGTAATCAACCCTTGTAATATCAGAAATTTCATCACTTATATCAAAAAGCATGTTAGACATAGCGTCAAACTGTTCCATCGCTACATATCTCATCTCTTCAGAATTTTTGCTAGATATCTGCTTTGATATCTGATTATCATAAAAAAGATTTATAACAGAAACTAATAATTCTAATCTTCTGCATTTTTGCTGGAAATATAATGGAAGATCAAATTTTGTTATCTCTTTTTTCACCTTTATACACTCTATAGTTTTATCTAAAGCATTTATAGTTTCATTATAATTTTTATCCCAACACTGCATGTTATAAACACAACTTTTACAAACTTTATTTGCCGTTTCATGAAATATATTGCTAATATTTTGTGTATTTAATCCATCTATTTTTTTTGAAACACTCTCTACAGATAACTGTAAATCTGATATAGTGTTAGACGCAAATTTTAATTTAGAACTTATGCTATTATTTGCATTAATTATTCCTGTATAATTTTTATCCGTATTACTTATAGATATAAACTCAAATACTTTTTCGGGAATCATTAAAAATATAATACTAGATAAAAATATATCTACAACATCAGAAAAAATAGACATATCATTAGATAATAGTATAAAAGCTACAGAATTTACAATCATAAATACAGAAACCATCAAAAATTTTCCTAGCTTATTAAATACGGACGACAAAAACCCCGCTACTACAAATCCACTAGCTAGATATATTAAATTTGGATTGTATAAAGTTATAGCCATAGCAACAACTATCCCAGAAATAGAAGCACCTACTACACCATATTTATATGCCATAGTAAGGATTGCTAGAATTCCAATTATATTCCCTAAGCTCATAAACAAAAAACCTATACCTGTTGTAGATAATATAAATAATCCAAATAATATCATAAAACTACACTTTTCAAATATATTTAAATCTCCTAAAAATTTTCCTTTGCTAATACAATTAAAACAGATAAATGTAAAATATGTCATAGAACCAACTAAAAGACTTTGTGATACCACAAATAATATCCCTGAAAAATTGATACCAATAATAATTAGATTTAAAGCTTCTATTAAAAATGTTATACCGACACTTAAGAAAGAAACTCCTATAATATTATATTTCAAAAGTTTTGATTTAATAAATAGGTGTTTTGCAACTATTATTAAAAACATGCAGAATATACTCGAAATATTAGATAATATACCTCCAAAAAAAACATAACCTACAAGACTTCCTAAAAAAGATATGTATGATAGATTTACAGGCAACGCAGATGTAACCGCAACATTAAATGGTGCCATAATCCCTAAAACTCTTGCGTTGGAAAATATAAATGACAAAACAAAAACTACAATCTGATTCATTATTTGAAAAACGAAACTTTTATCGCCTAACTTCCAACTAATCTTTGAAACTTCTAAACTTTTTGTCTTCAAAATAAACACCGCCATCCATTATTTTTAACTTCCAAAATTCCCAATTTATTCCATTTGATAATAGATATTATATTTTGGTTAGCTAAAAAAAAATGTCGGAATTTAATTATCTAATATTATTTTTATATTATCTACAAATTGTGTAACCTCTTTTAGATCTACTGTGTCCGTCCCTTCTATCGTTACCGCTATTGTTCCACAAGATGCACCAAATTTTATGCAATCTTCTATACTTTTTCCATTTACATAATAATGTATAAATCCCGCTAATACGCTATCTCCCGCCCCTATTGTAGATTTAACAGCGATGTCTGGAACAGAAATATCCAACAACTTATTCGTCTTCCCATTATAATATACTAATCCTTCATCTCCAAAACTGACTATAACATTTTCCACAAATCCATCAAATTTATACAGATTTTTTAATAAATCTTTTTTTCCATCAACCTTGTTACCTAACATTTTTTCTATTTCCAGATGATTTGGTTTTATTATAAATGGGGATATTTCTTTTATATCTTCTAATGAAAATATATCATTATCTATAACTATTAGATTATTCTGATCTTTAAAACTAATTATAAAGTTTTTATATTCTATTGGTGTTAAATTTGGTGGCATACTTCCACAAAACATCAAAATATTTTTCTTATCCAAAACTATATGACTATTAATAACATCTTTGATATTTTGATAAATATCCGAACCAACTTCACAACCTTTTCGATTTATCTTTAACATTTTATTATCTTTTAAAACTATAGAAACATTCTCTCTAACGCTTCCTTCAACCAAAAAAAACTCATAACTAATTTTATCTTTTTCTAAAAGTTTTTTAAATCCGTCAAAATTATCCTTTCCTGCAACTCCTATAATTTTATTTTCTGTTTTAAAAGATGATAAAACCTTAGAAACATTTATAGATTTTCCCCCTGTATAAACCTTTTCTTTTATAGGCTTTACAGGTTCTTCAAAATCTATATCATCAATCCACATAGTAACATCTATAGACGGATTTAGTGATATCCCTATTATATTAAAATCCATAAATCTTTCCTTTCGTATAAAACTAATTATTTTTAAAAATTTTTGTTCCTTGTTTTGTTTCCACAATACTATACCCTTTTTCTTCTATAATATCCCTTATACTATCAGCTTTTTTATAATCTTTTTCACTTCTAGATTTTATCCTTTCTTCTACAAGTTGTTTTATATCTTTTGGAATATCTTCTTCTTGTTTTACATTATAGAGTATTCCCAAAATACTTGTAAAATTTTCAAATAAAACTAATATGTTTTCTAAATATATTCTACTAGTATTATCATTATCAGATATATATATATTTATATCTCTAACCATATCAAATATAACTGCCAATGCGTCTGCTGTATTTAGATCATCATCCATACATATATCAAACGATTTATTATACTCCTGTATAATTTGTTTTTGTATATCTGTATATTTAACATTAGTGTTTTGTTTTATTTCTGATTTTATATTATCTCTAAAATTATATAGTCTTTCTAATGATGATACACAACTTTCGATAACCTCTATTGTATAATTTATTGGACTTCTATAGTGTGCCTGAATCATCATGAATCTTATCGGTTCATATCCATATTTTTCTGCTACATCTCTAACAGTAAAAAAATTGTTTGAAGACTTAGACATTTTTTTATTATTAACATTTATATATCCGTTATGCATCCAATATTTTGCAAGTTCTCTCCCCGAATAACATTCGCTCTGTGCGATTTCATTTTCATGATGGGGAAATATTAAGTCCTGTCCACCACAATGAATATCTATTGTTTCCCCAAATATTTTTTCTATCATAGCAGAACATTCTATATGCCACCCTGGTCTGCCTTCTCCAAAGCTTGTTTCCCATGATGGTTCTCCTTGTTTAACCTTTTTCCATAACGCAAAATCTAAATGGCTTTCTTTTTTATTCCCTGCTTCAACTCTCGCTCCAGATTCTAATGAGTCTAATGGCATCTTAGACAACTTTCCATATTCTACAAATTTATCAGAACTAAAATATACATCTCCATCAACTTTATAAGCAAAGCCGTTCTCTAAAAGTCCTTCTATCATCTTTGATATAGAATCTAAATTTTCCGTAACTTTAGGAATCATATCCGGTTCTATTATATTTAAACCTAATGCATCTTTTTTATACTCTTTTATATATCTTTCAGAAATTTCTAAGCTATCAACTTTTTCTTCTATTGCTTTATTAATTATTTTGTCATCTATATCTGTAAAATTTTGAACAAACACAACTTTGTTTCCTTTATATTTCAAATACCTTCTTAAAACATCAAATACACAAATTGGTCTTGCATTTCCTATATGTATATAGTTATAAACCGTCGGTCCACATGCATATATACTAACCTCTTTGTTTTTTATAGAAACTAATTCCTCTTTTTTTCTTGTTAATGTATTATATATTTTCAAAAAAAATTTCCTCCATATTATTTATAAATATTTTATATTTTATTATAACCCATTATACTCATTCTTAATATTAAAAATATTCGTCCTATAAAAGACGAATATTTTTGCCTATAAATCTAACATTATGTTTTTATTTTTATACATATAATCAATTCCAGAAAAAATTGTTATAATTGTTGAAGCATACATAAAAAAACTTGCGAAAATTTTTATACTATCTATAGATATATTTATACCGATACTTGGTAAAGCGGCAATACTTATTATACATATAATAGACACCATCTGTATAATAGTTTTAAGTTTTCCATATTTTCCAGCTTCTATAACTACACCTTTTTCCAAAGATAAAAGCCTTAAAGATGTAACTAACAACTCTCTAGCAATAATTATTATTACCAAATAAGAGGATGCCAAACCCAAAGATATAAATGAAATAAATCCTGATATAACCAATAATTTATCCGCTAATGGGTCCATAAGTTTTCCAAAATTTGTTATTAAATTTCGTTTTCTTGCGATTTTTCCATCTATTGCATCTGTTATGCTTGCTATAATAAATATAATTAAAGCTAATATATAGTTATATTTAAAATCTTTTAAAAGAATAAAAAATACAAAAAATGGACACAATAAAATCCTAGAAACAGTCAACTTATTTGGCAAATTCAAATATAAGCATCCTCTCTATTTTATACAATTTATACTAAAACTTCTGCTAAAAGATCATAATCAAGACTATCAAAAACCCTAACCTTTATAAAATCTCCTATATTTAAACTTTTATCAAACTGAAAAAAAACTTTTCCATCAATTTCAGGAGAATCCATATAGCTTCTTCCATAATAAGATTCCGCATATTTATCATATCCCTCTACAACAACTTCCAAATCTTTTTCAATAAGATCTAGATTATTATTTTTCATAATATTTTGTTGAAGTTTCATAATAGCTACGGCTCTTCTTTCTTTTTCGGTTTCGTCTATATGACCATCCATGCTAGCTGCTCTTGTTCCTTCTTCTTTTGAATAAGAAAAACATCCAACTCTCTCTAATTTAGAATCTTTAACAAAATTATAAAGCTCTTCAAACTCTTGTTTAGTTTCTCCTGGAAATCCAACAATAAAAGTCGTTCTTATAACTAAGCCAGGAACTTTATTTCGCATATTTAAAATATGGGATTTATAAAAATCTATATCCCCTATTCTGTTCATCTGTTTTAAAATTCTTTTGTTAACATGTTGCATAGGCATGTCTATATATTTTAAAATTTTTGGGTTATCTCTAATAACAGACAGTAATTTTTCGTCTATTCTTTCTGGATAACAGTATAATATTCTTATCCAGCGTATTCCCTTAAATTTTGTAATCTCTTCTAATAATCTGTATAAACTATTTTCCCCGTATAGATCATGTCCATATCTTCCTGTATCCTGTGCTACAAGTATAATCTCTTTAACTCCTTGAGCTTCTAAAGATTTAACTTCTTTTAGAATGCTTTCCATATTTCGGCTTCTAAATTTTCCTCTAATTAATGGAATAGAGCAATATGTACATCCGTTGCTACATCCTTCAGCGATTTTTACATATGCATAAAACGGTGATGTGCTTAGTATTCGCTCGCCTTCTAAAGGAAGGTTATATTTATCAGATATATCTATAACCTTTTCTCCCAAAAGGGATTTTTTTATAGCTTGACTAATATTTAAATTAGACCCTATTCCCAATACAACGTCAACTTCTGGTATTTCTTTTATTATATCTTCTTTATATCTCTCAACAAGACAACCTGTAACAACAACAGATTTTATCTTTCCTTCTTGTTTTAGTGTACAAAATTCTAGAATATTATCTATTGACTCTTGTTTTGCAGACTCTATAAATCCACAGGTGTTTATAATTATAACATCTGCCTGATCTACATCTGGTGTTATTAAAAATCCATCTTTATCTATAACGCTTAAAAGCATCTCCGCATCAACCTGATTTTTAGAACACCCTAAAGACACCAAACCAACTTTAACTTTCATCAAAATCTCCTTAAACTAAAATTGATATTATAAATTTAATTTATTTATATCTTGTTATTTATATCTTGTTATTTATATCTTGTTATTTATATCTTGTTATTTATATCTTGTTATTTATATCTTGTTATTTATATCTTGTTATTTATATCTTGTTATTTATATCTTGTTATTTATATCTTCTATCATTTGATCTATTACAATTTTTATATTGCTATAATTATAACCCATTCTTAAAAGAGATGTAATTATTTTTTGGTTTCCCTTATAATCTAAAAGATTTTTTTGATGCTTCTTTTCTATTATAAATTTAATATTATCAAGAATATTGACTTCCTGTTGATATTCTTCCAAAATAATTTCAATATTCTCTTTAGATATTCCTTTAAGCGATAACTCATACTCAGCTTTTTTAAATCCCCATTTTTTAACAACTAGATATTTTTTAGCCAAAGCCATCCCATATTTCATATCATCTATAAGACCAATATTTTCCATCTTTTCTACAGATTTTCTTGCAACTTCTTCCGATACAGATTTTAAGAGCTTTTCATAAAGCTCTTTCCAACTATGATCCCGATATGATATTAAGTATAGACATCTCTCCCGCGCTTTTCGTTCCTCAGCATATATTTTTATATCTTCTAAATCTATATCCTCTAAAATATTACCTTCTTTTAAAGAAAATTTATCTAAAACTTCACTATGTAATGTGGCAAAATATTCATTATTTATAAAAATATTATAATATAATTTTTTATATTTCTCTATCTTGCTAATTATTTTTTTATCCATTTACATCTATCTTATCGACTTCAACATCTAACTTAACTTTTGTTTTTTCTACCTTTTTTTCACTAGGTGTATTTAATGGCTCATTTACAGCTTCCATAACAGCTTTTTGGGCAAGTTCTACAGCTGCCATCTTTTTTGCTCTTTTAGAACTCATTACAAGTTTATCAGCATTTTCTTTTATTAGTGTATAAATTTCTTCTTTTATTATTGGATTTTCTTTAAGAAAATCTTTAGAATTATCTCTTCCGTTTCCCAATCTTTCTTCTTTATAGCTAAACCATGCTCCGCTTCTATTGACTATTCCTAAACTTAACCCTAGATCTAAAATCTCTCCCTCTGTAGAGGTTCCTTCGCCATACATTATATCAAATTCTGCCTCTCTAAATGGAGGTGCAACTTTATTTTTTACAATTTTACATCTAGTTCTATTTCCTATAATTTCGCTTCCACTCTTAAGAGCTTCACCTTTTCTAACCTCTATTCTTATAGAAGAATAGAATTTTAAAGCTCTTCCACCTGGCGTTGTTTCGGGGTTTCCATAGGTGATCCCTATTTTATCTCTAATTTGATTTATAAATACGGCAACACAATTAGATTTTGATATAACACTAGTTAGTTTTCTTAAAGCTTGGGACATAAGTCTTGCTTGTAGACCAACATGAGCATCTCCCATCTCCCCTTCAATTTCCGCCCTTGTAACCATAGCAGCGACAGAGTCTAACACTATTATATCAATCGCACCCGATCTAACCAACGCTTCTGTAATTTCCAACGCCTGTTCCCCTGTGTCTGGCTGTGAAACAAGCAAAGAATCTATATTAACCCCTAAAGCTTTGCTATAAACTGGGTCTAAAGCATGCTCTACATCTATAAAAGCAGCTTCTCCACCTTCTTTTTGTGCTTCTGCCACCATCTGAAGGGCAACGGTAGTTTTTCCTGATGATTCTGGTCCATAAACTTCTATAATTCTTCCTCTAGGAACTCCGCCAATTCCCAAAGCTATGTCTAAACTTATAGATCCTGTAGGAATAAAATCTATATTCATCCCTCCAGCTTGTCCAAGCTTCATAACCGCCCCTGCTCCAAACTGTTTTTCTATCTGAGCTATAGCCGTTTCTATAGCTCTCTGTTTATCGCTACTTTTATTTTCAGATAATTTTGATTTTCCTATCATAATACATAAATCCTCCTTATTATACTATTTAAACCCATAAATTCCTCTTATAATATTGTTTTCATCATATATATAAGCTATATTAAAAAAACAATTATCTTGTAAAATTTTTCTTACATCTTCATTCTGTCCCAATCCAATTTCAAATAAAATCATTCCACCTTTATTTAAAATTATTTTTGATATCGATACTATTCTATGATAAAATGCAAGCCCGTTTATTTCTCCAAACAAAGCCTCCCTTGGCTCATGTATAACCTCTGGCTGAAGATTTTCCATATCTTTCTCTGTTAAATAGGGTGGATTAGATACTACCAGATCAAATTTATCAGGTAGATCTTCTAAAATTTTCTTATCAAATATATCCAAAAGTTTTAAATCCATATTGGAAGAATAAAAATTTTTATTCTTCTCCAAATATCTATACGCTAACAAACTATTCTCAATAGCTACACATCTAGTAATATGAGTTTCCTTTTCTAAGGTTATCCCTATACACCCTGTTCCAGAACATATATCAACAAAAGAGTTATATTTATGTATATTTATAGATTCTATCGCTTTTGTACATATACACTCTGTATCATTTCTAGGAACCAAAACCCCTTCACCTACAAAATAATCTCTAGTATAAAATGGTTGAGTTCCTAAAATATACTGCAGAGGATATCTTTCTGCCCTTTTTTCAAGAGCGTTTAGTATATTTTCATAATTAGCCCTACTAATACTATAGCTATTTAAAAAATGAATATCCCCTATACTAACATCTATATAATTTTGAATAATCCATAAAACTTCATTTTTAAAATTGCTTATGCATGATTTTTTAAATATATCACACCAGCTATTATATAAATTATTAATAGAAATTTCTACCATTTATCTAAGCCTTTTTCAACAGGTATAACTTCTTTTAAAGCAGCAATAGCTATTTCAATCTGCCCTTCATCTGGCTCTTTAGTTGTAAAATTTTGAAGCCATAACCCTGGAGATGACAAAAATCTTGTAAACCAATTATCATGTCGCCCCAAAAATTTTATCAATTCATATCCAAACCCAACAACAATCGGAAGCATTAAAAGCTTTATAGCTGTTCTTAAAAAAACTTGATCTATTCTTATTAAAGAAAATATAATTATACTTATAACTAAAACAATAAGTATAAAGCTTGTTCCACACCTTGGATGAAATCTTGTATATTTTTTAACATTTTCTATTGTTAAGTCTTTATGGTTTTCATAGCAAAATATCGTCTTATGCTCTGCACCATGATACTGAAAAAGACGTTTTACATCCTTTATATTTGAAATTCCTGCTAGATATAAAATAAATATAATTATCTTTAAAATTCCTTCTAGAAGTGATCTAATAAAATAGTTATCCTCTACATTAGGAATAATACCTACTATAAATGTTGGTATTAATATGAATAATGAAATAGATATAGCGACCCCTAAAAAAATTCCTATAAAAGAAATAACTGAGGAAACCTTATCACCAAAAATTTTAGATAAAAACTTGTCAAACTTACTATCTTCTATTTCAATATCGCCCATAGATTTTTCAGCGGATTTATTTAAACATTTATATCCAAGTGAGAGGCTTTCTATAAAGTTAAACACCCCTCTTATAATAGGCATTTTTTTTAAAAAGTTTTTCTTTGGAACCCCTTCTAAAATAACCTCGGTATCTATATCTCCATTTGGAAGACGTGTAGACATAACCGTCTTGTCTACACCCCTCATCATAATCCCTTCTATAAGAGCTTGTCCTCCTATAGATGTTTTATACGAAGCTTTATTGCTCATCATATTCACCTCTTTCTACAACACTTTGTTTAACCTCTGGCTCTCTAATTTCTCCCTTTTTTAAGTTTATAGGAATTTTTATAAATACTGTTGTTCCAATATTTTCTTCACTCTCTAATTCTAATGACCCCCCATGAAGAGTAATTATTTCAGATGATAAAGAAAGTCCTATTCCAGAACCTCTTTTTTTAAAATTAGCTTTATAAAATTTTTGTTTTATAAAGGGAAGATCCGCTTTACCTATTCCACAGCCGTTATCTTTTACCGATATAGTAATAAAATTTTCATCATAAAAAGCATCTATATGTATTATTGCTTTTGGACCAGAATATTTTATAGCATTATCTATGACATTTATAAAAACTTGTTTTAATCTATCTTTATCCCCAAAAATATAAGGAATAAATTCAGGAGAATTATACCTAATATCTATCTCGTCTTTTTTAATTTTATCTGTATATATAAGAAGGGATTCTTCTAATTCGGCAAGTACATCTGTTTTATTATTTACCAATATAAATCGTCCATTCTGCATCTTTGAAAAATCTAAAAGATCTTCAACCATTGATGAAAGCCTTCTAGTTTCGTTAACAATAACCTTCATGCCTTTTTCAAACATCTCTGTGTCAGATGGGTTTGTCATCATCAAAGTTTCTCCCCATCCTTTAATCGCCGTCAACGGAGTTCTTAATTCATGAGAAACACCAGATATAAAATCATGCTTTAATTTATCAGACTTAGCTAGGTCATCCCCCATATTATTTATCATATCACACAATTCGCCAAGCTCATCACTAGACGATCTTTTTGCCTTAGCCGTAAAATCTCCTGTCGCTATCTTTCTAGCTACAGTTCCAATATTTCTAATCTGTAATACAACAGCCCCTGTATATCTATACCCAAATATAAATATAAATATAAAAAAGAATATCGCAAGTATAGTAAAATTTAGCATATCTCTAGAAATTGCAGAATCTATATTATCAAGATTTGCAACAAACCTAACAGCATGAATTCCGCTATCCGATTTTGGTATTATTATACAAACAGACATAAACCCTCCCACAAGAGGCGTATATGATGTATATGTAGTTATACCATTTTCACTTTCTTCTGCTTTTTTATAATCGTTATCTATATCAAATGTATAAGGAAATCCACTAGAATTTAATAATATATTTCCGTTTATATCTATTGCCATTATCTCTATTTTTTCTTTATATTTAAAATCTTTCATCAAATACGTAAGTTTCTCTTTTAAAGTATCTTCATTTTTCAAAATTTGATCCGATATATAATCATAGGTAATCGTTGCTCTGGAATATATATATTGTTCTACATTAGAATAATAAAATTTTTTAAGACCAAAGGAAACCCCAATAAGAACAGTAAATAATAAAACAAATATTATAACAAGGCTACTTATAACCCATTTATGAGTCATACTCGTTATCGCCAAAAAACCATCTCCTATAAAAAATATCTAGTCTACCCCATTCCATTTATAACCATATCCCCAGATAGTAACTATGAATTTTGGAGAAGAAGGTTCATCCTCTATCTTCATTCTAAGGCGACGAATATTAACATCAACTATCTTGATATCTCCATAATATTTATCTCCCCAAACTTCTTCAAGAATTTTTGTTCTTTCTAAAGCTTCATTTTGGTTATTCATGAAAAATTCTATTATTTGATACTCAACCTGGGTTAAATCTAGTACATTTTCATTTTTTGTCAAAGTTCTTCTTTTCGGATTAAGTACAAATTCCCCTGATTTAACTATTTTAGATTTTTGTGTCCCTGCTGTCGCCATGTTAACTCTTCTGTGTATAGCATCGACTCTTGCCACAAGTTCAGACGGGCTAAACGGCTTGGTTACATAATCGTCTGCGCCTAACATAAGCCCCCCTACTTTATCCATCTCTTGTGTTTTTGCAGAAAGCATTATTATACCCAAGGTTGCACTTTTTTTTCTAAGCTGTTTACAAACAGAAAACCCATCTATCCCAGGTAGATTTATATCTAACAGAGCTATATCAAAATCTCCTCCATGTTTATCAAAAACCGCCAATGCATCCTCTCCATTTGCGACATCTGTAACGTCATACCCTGCTCTTTCTAAATTTATAACCACGAAATCTCTTATTACGTCTTCATCTTCACAGATTAATATCTTCTTCATGCAATATCTCCTTTATAAATATATCTTAAATAATTTAATTATCTTATCAATTGTTAAACTTGTTATCCCATAGTCATCATGAGGAAATATTTTGGCTAAATATTTAAACCTTCCGTGCTCAAAAATATTAACATACCCATCATTTAAAAATATATTATCATTATAAGATTTTAATACAGTTTTTATCTTTATTAAAGGAATTGTAGATGTTTCCAAACTTTCTTCATAAAGATAAAACCCTAAAATATCACCCGACTCTTCTTTTACCGTTATTCTACTAATCCAATCTTCTGGCAGTTCTATCATATATCCAAACTTCGTATTTATATATGTTTGAAAAACTTTATTAAAACCATCTTTTTTATATTTTTTCCATATAGTAAAATATAATTTATTATATTGTTCTATATCATATCCATTTACAATCATTTCTGATGGAATTTCTGCCTCTCCATCAGAATCTATGTCTTTAGAAAAAAAATGATTAGCCCGTTTTGTTTCTATCAATACTTTTTCACCTGATAAATATATAGGATTTAGCAAAACATCATTTTCATAATATAAAACTTGACTATATGTACTAAAATCATCACCAATAAAATCCAAAATTAAAATCGGATTCCCGTTTTTAGAAAAACTTTTAGTAGAATTTATATGAGATGTAAGAAATGGATCTATCTCAACAGAAGACAAATTTGAAAATACTTCTTTATCTTTATCATATTTAAGTAAATTAACAATAATATTTCCTTTATTATCGTTACTAGAATAAACTATTTCATCTTGATTATCACCATTTATATCAAAAAATTCTAAAAACTCATATTTTTCTGATGATATAAATTCTAATTTATTTAAATTAAATTTATATATATAAAAGTTTTTTTCTAATAAAAAATCAATAAAGCCAATAATAATAAAAGTCTTATTATTCGTATTTATATGAAAAACTTTATCAATATCTACAGCAGTTACAGAGATATCTTGTAAAGATATCCAATTTCCATCTTTTTGAGAAAGAAGATTTATATTAATATTTTTTCTATATTCGCCAGTCTCTGTTGAATAAAAAACTATACCCTCCTCATTTCCATCAGTATTAATATCGGAAATCATTATAGGCAATAAATTTTCACCTGTTTGTGGATATATAAGATTTGTATCTTTATTAAATAGAGATTTTTTAAATGAGTTATATATATCAGTCTGTGTTTTTGAAAATGTTGGAGAAAATATAGATTCTTCTATATTTCTTGAACTACTGTTGCAACCAAATAAAACTGTTGTCATAAAAATTCCAAAAATTATAAACAAAATTTTAGATTTCATCTTTAACCTTCCATTAACTATTTTGTAATTTATTATACCATATAAATCAATTTTTTGTAAATAAAAGAGGGATACATTTGTATCCCTCTTTTATTTACCAATATAACTAAATTTATATTTTATTATATTGGTAGTTGTATTATTGGTTCCATAACAGGAACCTGTTCTTCTCCAAATTTATAACTTTTTAATATTACAAATGTGAAAAATAAAGCATATATAGATATAGCAAAATCACTTATATGTATCATATCATCTATATATATATTTTCTGTTCCAAAAAAAATAGAAGATATATATCTTGGAATAGTTCCAACTAATCCTAAAAATCCACCAAATATCCCATAAAAAAACAATGATGTTCTATTAACTTTTAAATCACAACCCGTCAAAACTCTAGCCGATCCATTTAAAAATAAAGCCATACAACATAGATATATAGTTTCAAACCAAATATCTGTAATCTCTATTGTTGTTGTATCAGATGAAAATGTTCGAACTATTCTTATAAGAAATAAAAGGATAGGAGAAAACATAAAATAATAATAAATATACCTTTCTTTAATGATTCCCAAAAAGGAAAGTCCTAAAAATAAAAAGCATAAACTAGTTAAACCAATAGAAATATATTGAATAATAGTAAGAAGTGTTATATTTTTAGTTATAATAATTTGTAGACCAAACTGAGAAAAACAAACTAAAAATACAAATATATATACCAACCCAAATGCCGATTTATTAGAATTTACAGTCTTATAGGTATAATCCAAATGTAATAAATATGAGAAAAATATAAAAAAACTTCCAGAAAAGACAACAGAATAAATTATAAATGAAGAAATATCACCAGTTCGAGAAATTATTTCCCCTAAATATAAAGTTTCTCCTTCTATTTGAACAAACTTTAAAAACATTGATAATATAGAGAAAATAAGGAAAACAACAATAATTATGTATCCCTTAAAATTTAATTTCATAATAAGCACTTCCATATAAATTTGTGTAATATCCATACACCTTAGTCTAATATATATTAACTATAATAATATTTAAAACTTATAAAGTCAATAGATGAAAACAATTATACTATGTATAGAAGGATGATTTAAAATTGAAAAAGAACATTTTAATAATAATTATATTTATTTCTATAATTATTATATTACCAATATTCTCATTAAAAAAAGAATCTAATAAAGAAAAAATAAATCAAATAGAACAGAATTTATCAATAAAAGATAAAATATCCGTTGAAAAATTTGAAAAAATAAAAGTTTTAGACCATAAAACAGATACAGTTTTTGACATAAAAATAAAAGACTATATAGCCGGTGTTGTTCGCGGAGAAATCCCTGCGAACTTTGAAGAAGAAGCTATAAAAGCCCAATCTGTTGCCGCTTATACATACCTAATTTCAAGTATAGACACCTATTTAAAATCGCCACCTCCTAAATTAAAAGGAGCTATTATTTCTACAAATCCATCGTCCCATCAATCATTTGTTTCAGAAGATGAGGCTAAAATTTTATATAAAGAAAACTTTAAAAAATATAATAAAAAAATTTTAAAAGCAGTTGATGAAACCCTAGGACAGGTAATAACATATCAAGATAAGCCAATTATTGCAGCCTATCATTCAAACTCTTCTGGTATAACAGAATCCGCCAAAAATATATGGGGAAATGATGTCCCTTATCTACTACCAGTAGCTAGTCCTCTAGATTTAGAGGTTTCTTTAAACAAATCATCAAAATCTTTTTCTGTAGAAGAAGTTAATTCTATTTTAAAAAAATCATTTCCTGATATACAACTTTCTGAAGATAAAACTTTATGGTTTTCCAATCAAAACATTTCACCTTCAGGATATACCATGGATATTAAAGTTGGCGACCAAACTTTAAGTGGATCAAAGATAAGATCGATATTCTCTTTAAAATCATCATCTTTTTCTATCGTATATAAAAATAACTCTTTTAAATTTGAAACGAAAGGATTTGGTCATGGAGTTGGTATGAGTCAGTATGGTGCAAATCAGATGGCAAAACAAGGATTGTCTTATACAGAAATTTTAAACCATTACTACTCCGATATTAAAATAGAAGATATATTAAAATAATAATATTTATATTTCTGATATTAATATTATTTCTTTTTGCTTTTTATTCGCATAATCTAATGTAAATTTTGTACCGCCTTTATGTCCATTATACACCCCCAAAACAGTCATCGCTTTATCCACCAAATAGATATTTCTCTTTGCCATACAAGATTTGGTATAGATGTTACTAATATACACTACTTCATCGCTCTTTTGAATTATGCTAAAATATTTATCTCTATGATACGGCGACCATCTATCCGCCTGACTTTCACAGGGTATAACACAGATGAGTTTAATATCAGGATATATTTTCTTTAGATCTAAAACTATATCAGCACACCATAGGTCTGATCCCAATGCCATCCCCGTATAAAAAATATTAAAACCATCTAGTATTAATGAAACTATATTTTTTCGCAAGTTTTTTTTTAAATTTAAACACTTAATATTTTCTTCATCATACCCAAAGCTTAATTTAGATGGTCTATGACCAGTGAAAGAACAAGATTTAACCATAATAAATTCAATCTCCTTTTATAAATATATTCCATTAAAACACTATATTTTACAGCATATAATATATACCAAATTTATCTCTATAATGTATATAAATAATTTATACATAAAGCTTATTGTTAAATTAAATAAAAGTCTGTGTACTTATTTCCACTTTATACATATTGCTTTAAAATATTATATTTTATAACATTATTATATATTTAAATCAGAAAATAATTTGTCAACAATTGTATATAAAATAGTTTTTTTATTATTCTATGTTTAAAAGTATACCAACAACCTCTCTAATAACATCTGCTGATTTTCCGCCTTTAATAATCTTAATTATTATATAAGGGCTTTTTCCAGCATTAACCAAAACTCTTCCTCTAAGTGATTTTGTTAAAATTCCAACTATATCTATATCTAAGCTATTTGTTGAAAATATCAATTTTTCCCCTTGTTGATTTATTTCTTTAAAACCAAACTTAGCTGCTGTATTTCTTAAAAGCGCAATATCCACCAAACCTTCAACACATTTTGGGATATCCCCAAATCTATCTATCATCTCGTCTAATATATCCTGACTATCTTCTAGACTTTTTATACCTGCTATCTTTCTATAAATATCCAATCTTTGTGCCAAGTTTTGAATATAATTATCTGGAATATACGCGTCTATTCTAACATCTATCAAACATTCTGTAGTTGCTATATCTTTCTTTTCTCCCTTTTGTTCTTTTATAGCATCCGAAAGAAGTTTTAAATACATATCATACCCAACATCTTCCATATGTCCATGCTGTTTTGATCCTAGCATATTTCCCGCCCCTCGTATCTCTAAATCCCTTAAAGCAATTTTATGCCCCGAACCAAACTGTGTAAATTCTTTTATAGCAGAAAGCCTTTTAGAAGCTATATCAGATAATTCCTTTCCCTCAGAAAATGTGAAATACGCATACGCTCTTCTATTTGATCGTCCAACTCTTCCTCTAAGTTGATAAAGTTGAGACAATCCCATTCTATCTGCATCTTCTATTATTAATGTATTACAATTTGCTATATCAACACCTGTTTCTATAATCGTTGTACAAACTAATACATCTATTTCTTTATCAATAAGGCTTCTCCAAACTTTGGCTAAATCATCCTCCCCCATTCTTCCATGGGCAATTCCTATACGACAATCAGGAACTTGTTCTATCAAACTATTTGCAACACTATCTATAGTTTCTACCCTATTATGAATATAAAAAACTTGCCCTCCTCTCCTCATCTCTTTATTTATAGCATCTATTATTACACCTGTATTATGCTCCATAACATAGGTTTGTATAGGCAATCTATCTCTTGGAGCCTGTTCTATTATCGACATATCTCTTATTCCCGACATCGCCATATTTAAAGTTCTAGGAATAGGAGTTGCAGAAAGACTTAATTGGTCAACGCCTATAAAAAATTCTTTAAACTTCTCTTTGTGTAAAACTCCAAACCTTTGTTCTTCATCTATTATTGCCAGTCCCAAATCTTTAAATTTAACATCTTTTTGGACAAGTCTATGAGTTCCTATCACTATATCTATCTCTCCTGATTCTAGCCTCTCTAAAACTTGCTTTTGTTCTTTTTTATTTTTAAATCTAGATAAAAGTGATACTTTGATAGGAAAATTTCCTATCCTTTTTTTTATAGTTTTATAATGTTGCCATGCTAAAATAGTTGTAGGGCATAAAAGAGCACACTGCTTTCCATCTAAAACAGCTTTAAACGCCCCCCTAATAGAAACTTCTGTCTTTCCAAAACCCACATCTCCACATAAAACCCTATCCATAGGATTTATACTTTCCATGTCTTTTTTTATCTCTTCTATACACCTTAGCTGGTCATCTGTTTCTTGATATTCAAAATGTGATTCAAAATCTCTCTGCATTTCACAATCTTCTGAAAAAGCAAACCCTTTTATCTTTATCCTATCAGAATATATTTTTATAAGTTCTTTCGCCATATCATCTACGGCTTGTTTAACTCTTGATCGCGTCTTATTCCATTCTCCACTATTCAACTTATTTAATTTTATTCTGGTTTCATCCTTTGGTCCTATATATTTAGAAACTAGATCTAGCTGTGTTACAGGAAGATATAAAGTGTCTGCTCCTGCATATTTTAACTTTATATAATCTTTTATAATTCCATCTAATTTTATTTTATTAACTCCATCAAATATTCCAATTCCATGTGAAACATGTACAACTATATCACCTTGTTGTAAATCGGATAAACTTTTTATCTCTTCCCCTTTAGTTTTTTTACTCTTTCTAGAAGAAACTAATTTTCCTTCTTTTTTACTAGTTATAACCGCAAATTTAGAATCAGTATATTCAAAACCAGAAGATAAACATCCCTCTTTTATATATATTTCCCCAGAGATTATTTCTTTATCTTTTAAATAATAACTAGATCTAATACCCATATATTCTAAATCTAAAACTAAATTCTTTGCCGCCTTTTTTGTTATCGCTAAAACGACTACAGTATATCCTTGTGATTTAAAATCTTTTAGTTGTTCATACAACATCTTAATATCACCACTCCAGCTAGATGTCTCCAAACAATTAAGATTTATAATCCCTTTGAATTTAATATTATTATAGCTTTTTAAAAAATTGTCCAGATATAAACCATTAGATCTTTTTAACGATTCATCTAAAATATCGAAAGTTTGTATATACCCTTCAAATCCTCTACATATTTGATTTTCATCTGTAAGAATTTTTAAATCCTCTATATATTGCGAATTTATGCTTTTAAAACGTTCTTTTATCTTTCCATATTCCAATATAAATACTAAGTCTTCCTTAAAATAATCAAATATACTTCCAAATCCATCAATAAAAGGAATATATTTATCAATATGATTTAAACTTATATCTTGATTTATTAGCTCTATATCTTGACGGATAAACTTTTCTATAGCTAAATAATTATTAGATTTTTTTATAGATAACAAAAAATTATCCAATTTTTTTATAAGTTTAGTCTTATCATATACAAAACTTTCTCTAGCAGGGACAATGGTTATGAAATCTATAACGCCCTCTCTCCTTTGACTGTCTAGATCAAAATAAGCGATACTGTCTATTTCATCCCCCCAGAATTCTATTCTAACTGGATTTTTATCACAAGGAGAATATATATCTAATATCCCCCCTCTTTTACTAAACTGTCCTATGCCATCGACCTGTGCCCTATTTATATATCCTATACTTATCAGATTTTTTATAATATCTTCCATAGTATATTTATTCTTTTTAATCGATATCTCAAAACTACAATTTTTTATTCTATCTAAGGATATAACCTTTTGTACAACACTGTCTATTGATGATACAAAAATTTTTCCCTTCCCCAGACAAATCTCCCACAAACTTTTAAGTCTTATATGATCATATTCTAAAGAAATGGCCCCAATATCTCTATACACAATCTCTCTAGAAGGAAATAAGAACGCTTTTTCATCTTCAAACATAGAATTTATATCATATACAAGTTTTGAAGATTCTCCTTCGCTAGATGTAACAACCAATATATTTTTATCGCTATTTAAATAAAGAGCATTAAATATAATATGAGCTTTATGAATAAGGTTTGCTCCTACAACCAAAGAAGGAAGCTTTTTTTGATTTATATTTTTAAAAATTTCAGAAAATTGTGTTTGTTGACCTATATCGTATTTAAAAATATTCATTATTTATCCTCCGTTAATAGAATTAAAAATATATCAATTATGCATATTCATAGCTTTATCAATACCATTTTTAACTATGGAAAAAACCATATCTACACTTTTTTTATAACTTTTTTCCATCAATTCATTCTCACACCCCTTAAATTTAGACAAAACCCAATCCGCAAGATTCATATCTTTATATGGTTTTTTTCCCACACCTATTTTTATCCTTGGAAAAATATCATTATCTATATAGTTTAAAATATCTGACACCCCATTATGCCCACCCGCACTTCCTCTTCCTTTTATCTTTATATTTCCAGGCTCTAGTGTTATATCATCATATAATATTATCATCTGTTCACCAGAAAGTTTGTAATATTTTAACACTTGTATAATTGATTCTCCGCTATTATTCATAAAAGTTTGCGGTTTTAAAAGAACAACTTTTTTTGACTCACAACAACCCTCTCCCGTAAGTCCTTTAAACCTTAACCTATTAATATTTATATCCAGTCTTTTCGCAAGATAATCTATACTTTTAAACCCCGCGTTATGTCTTGTGTTTTCATAAGACGCCCCTGGATTTCCTAGCCCAACTATAACCCACTCTATATTGCTTTTTTTAAATAATTTTAACAATTTAAATACACTCTTTCATATTATATTTATAATAAAAATTATTTTACATTCATAACTTTTTTTTGTCAATTTATGGAGCACTAATTTAATATAATATAATCTACCGATATATAACTTATATATTCATAATTTGAAATATATTTTATGTAAATATCAATAAAATATATAAAATAATTATATTTAGGTATTGCAAAACTTTAAATATTGTAGTATGATTAAAAAAGTTTTTCTTAAAATACGCAAATAAAAACATATGTTAAAGGAGTGTTTGTATGGCTACAGTTGGACCTAGGTTTAGCCAAAAAAACTCATCTGATAAAAGCCTAAACCCTGTAAATACCGCAAAACTTAAAAAATATAAGGGCTTTGCTAGTGTGCTTAGCAATCTATCTCAAGAAGCTTTTTATTCAAAAAAAAACACAGTTTTAAAAAGATCTATCTTCAAAAAAAATATTCTTAAAAAAGGTAAATACTCTATTTTGACAAAAACACCTAAAGAGTATAAATCGAAAAAAATTCAAAAAAGTAAAACATTTATAAATAAATTTATATATTTATATTCAGCCGCTTCTGTTTCTTTTATCCTAATCGGTATATTTGGAATTATTATGAATTTTTCATTTGCTTTAAATATAAATTATGATGGAGAACATGTTGCTTATGTTTCAAACCAAAAAAATGTGGTTAACTCACAAATAAAATTAAAAAAACTTCTAAATTCTCAAGTTTCAAATCTTGATGCTATAGATAATTTAGATATGCAAATAACATTTGTACATAAAAATAAAATCCAAGACGAAGAAACATTTTTATCCAGTCTTATAAATATTTATGATGAACATATCTCTGATGGATACGCTTTATACATAAATGATGAAATATTTTCGATTATAGATAATGGATATAAAATCGAACTTTCTCTTCGTTCAATCCTAAATGAAAAGATAAAAGATATTCCCAAAGAAAATATTATATCTGCTGATTTTGTAAATAATATAAAGGTTGAACGTGGTGTGTTTTTAAAAGAATCTTTCGTAGACACTAGTAAATTAAGCCTGGACATACTTAGAGATAATCTTTCTATGCATTCTGAGATGAAAGCGCATGCTATGCTTTCTACGGTTAAATCTAACCCTTATATGGCAATAGACCCATCTTCATACTCTCTTGCTGTTAAAGTTATTGTAGAATCATCAGAGATTGTGACTATTCCCTATCAATCTGAAACCATTATGGACGAATCTTCTCTTATTGGGGTCGATAATATCATTCAAGAGGGACATGATGGAAAAGAATATCTTGTAAAAACTATTGAATATATTGATGGTGAAGAAATCTCATCTAAAGAAATTCATAGGAGTTCTTTAGATGAACCTATAAATTCCATAACCTCTAAAGGATCTAGGCAACCAGAGTCTTTATCTACAATGTCAAATTTTTCTAGATCAGCTTCTTCAGAAGTTTCCAAATATGTTTCCGCGAATGGTTTTACATACCCCGTATTAAATGGATATGTAAGTTCTAGCTTTGGATCTCGTGGTGGATCTCATAAAGGTCATGATATTGCTGCGCCTTATGGATCTCCAGTTTATTCAATAAAATCTGGAGTGGTTGTAACTTCTGTATATCGTAGAGATTATGGAAATGTAATCATAGTAGATCATGGCAGCGGAATACAATCTCTATACGCTCATAACAGCAAATTATTAGTTTCTATTGGTGATACTGTTTCAACAGGGCAGATTATTGCACAGGTTGGCTCTACTGGAAACTCTACTGGTAACCATCTTCATTTAGAAGTTATTGTTAATGGTAGAAGAGTTAATCCTGCAATATACGTTGGACATAAATAACTATTTATATCCTTCCTTTTATATAAAAATAAAGGCTATAGGTTTTAAAACCTATAGCCTCTATTTTATATAAGTATATAACAAAGTGCTAAAATCAAATTATTATCTCCATCTTCTTTAGATAAAACAAATATTAACATTAGTATAAGTATAGTATCCTCTTCCATTAAATTCATAACTGTTGATATAATATTTTTTAAGCCAAACTCTTTTTCATCTAATATATCTACTTTTTTATCTTTTATACTATCTAAAGTTTTATTAGAAGATGATTCTATATCCTCTAAAATAGAACTTCTAATTATAGGTTTAATTTCTTTTCTATTATCGATATTTTGATTTTTCCAAAAATGACTATTTCCCATAGATACTCTTTTTTTTGCCCTCTCCTGCATATCCTTAACTCTATTTATTGCCTGTTTTTGCATATTTTCTATCTCTAATTTACTATAATTATTATTTTCTGCCATTATCATTCACCGCCAAATAATCCTATTTCTTTTAACATTGGTAACATTGTCATCATCTTCATTATGTTTAATGCCTGTTCAATTTTTGGAACTCTCGATGGCTTTACATGCTCTTTTAAAGCATCCATTAATCTAGTATTTTTATCTTCTTTTCCCATACTGCTCATCAAAGGTTGTAGTTTTAATAACATACCCATATCCATATTTCCCAAACCACCTAATGGATTATTATTTTCTATATTATTATTTTTACCAAAGCTAGAAAGCAACCCTGATAACTTGTTTGTATCTAAATTTGATAAAAGATTTCCAAGCATATTTTCATTATTATCACTATTTTTTTCTGAAATCTTTTTTTCTTTACCAAATGTAGATAAAATATTTGCTAATGATGATATGTCAAATCCTTCTTCCTTTTGCTTTTTTTCATTATCTATAGCTATATTATTTGATTCTTTTGAATTACCTATTCCACTTAAAATATTTTTTAAATTTTCTTTTCCTTCATCAGTTTCCAAAATTTCTTTGAGTTTATTTATCATTTCTTCCATATTTTATTTCCCCTTAGAAAGTTTTTCTATTAAACTTCTCGCTTGTGGCGTATTTAACATTTGATTTGCCAAAACTGGATTATTTAAAATTTGTTTTATCTTATCTGCCTGTGTTGGATTTAAATTATTTAACGCTTTTTCAATATTTCCTTGTTGAACATCTTTTTTTAAATTATCTGGAGTTTTTCCCATTTTTTCTCCTGCCATTTTTAAAATTTGGTTTATCTGATCTTTTGAAAAATTTGTATTCATAAACAACCTCCTTTACATATTTTTTCTTATAAATATAGATATGCTTGTAATATATAGTATATTCTATTAAACAATCTCTATTATCTATATTTTTTAATAAGATTATTTTCTATTCTATTCATATCGGATAAAAATTGTTTACAAAAAATAAAAAAGAATAGATTTTTATCTACCCTTTTTTATTTTTAATATTTTATAAACTTCTTCCATATCTTCTTTTGTCGGCTCTCTTATTTCAGAAAGCCTATAATCAAAACCGATCTCTTTCCATTTATATTCTCCTATTTTATGAAAATCTAAAGGTTCAACTTTTTCTATACATTTATATTGTTTAATAAAATTATATAATTTTTCTAATTTATCTTTTTTCATTGTATATTCTGGAACAACAACATGGCGAATCCATACAGGTTTTTTTATACTTTCACAATAAGATAAAAGGGTTTTCATATTTTCGTTTCCCTTACCTGTAAGAATCATACAATCTTCATCATCTATATCCTTTATATCTAAAAGAATTAATTCAACTTGATCTATAACTTTTTTACAATTATCCAAATTTATAAAACCAGATGTGTCTATCGCTGTATGAATTCCATTTTTTTTACACTCTTTTATAATTTCTAAAGCAAACTCGGGCTGCATCAAAGGCTCTCCCCCTGATAATGTGACGCCCCCTGTTTTTATATAGCTCTTATATTTTAAAATCTCTGCTATCATCTTTGACGGAGTTGTCTCTTTCCCTTGACTAAAACTCCAAGAATCAGGATTATGACAGTATAAACAACGTAGTGGACAGCCTTGAAAAAAAATTATAAACCTAATGCCAGGCCCATCAACTGCACCAAAAGTTTCTATAGAATGTATTCTACCTATAACATCCATATACTATATATTTCTCCTTATAATAATAAATACAATCCACATTTAAAGTGAATTGTATTTATTGTATTTTATTCTAAAATTTTTCATGGAATGTTCTATTTATAACATCCATCTGTTGTTCTTTTGTTAGTTTAATAAAGTTTACCGCATATCCTGAAACTCTAATAGTTAGTTGTGGATATTTTTCTGGATGATCCATTGCATCTAATAGCATTTCTCTATCCAAAATATTTACATTTATATGATGTCCTGTATCTTCAAAATATCCATCTAATAGATCAGCTAAAATTTTCTTCTGTTGATCTATTTCTTTTCCTAAAGCCCCTGGAATTATAGAAAATGTATATGAAATTCCATCTTCAGAATCTGCATAAGGAAGTTTAGCAATAGATTTCATAGACGCCACACAACCCTCTGTATCTCTCCCATGCATCGGATTTGCACCTGGCGCAAATGGTTCTCCTGATTTTCTTCCATCTGGAGTTGATCCTGTTTTCTTTCCATAAACTACATTTGATGTTATTGTAAGAATCGACATCGTTGGTTTTGCATTCCTATAAGTTATATGTGATCTTAGTTTCTTCATAAAACTTTCAACCAAACTAATCGCAATAGAGTCAACCCTATCATCATTATTTCCATATTTTGGATAATCTCCATCGATTTCAAAGTCTACAACCAACCCTGTCTCTGTTCTAATTGGTTTAACTTTTGCGTATTTTATCGCTGATAAACTATCCGCAACAACTGATAATCCAGCTATTCCTGTTGCTTGTGTTCTTAATATTTCATCATCATGTAATGCAAGCTGAATTTTTTCATAACAATATTTATCATGCATAAAATGAATTACATTTAATGTGTTCATATAAAGTTTTGCCAGCCAATCTGTAACTAGCTCAAATTTTTCCATAACCTCATCATAATCTAGACAATCTGCACTATTTAAAGGTTTAACAAAATCTATAATTTGTTCATCATATTTTTCATCTCTTCCCCCATTTATAGCATATAAAAGTGCTTTTCCTAGATTTGCTCTTGCTCCAAAAAATTGCATCTGTTTTCCAATAGTCATAGCAGAGACACAACAAGCTATTCCATAATCATCTGTAAATGTATCTCTCATTATATCATCGTTTTCGTATTGAATTGATGATGTCTCTATCGAAATTTTTGAACAATATTTTTTGAAACTTGACGGAAGCTTTACAGACCATAAAACTGTCAAATTTGGCTCTGGAGCTGGACCAAGATTAACCAATGTGTGTAAAAATCTATAGCTCATCTTTGTAACCATATGTCGACCATCTAAAGAAACACCACCTAAAGTTTCTGTAACCCATGTTGGATCTCCTGAAAATAACTCGTCATATTCTGGTGTTCTTAAAAATCTAACTATTCTTAATTTCATTACAAAATGATCTACAAATTCTTGTATCTCTTCTTCTGTATATTTTCCTGATTTTAAATCTTCTTCTGCATATATATCTAAAAATGTGGAAATTCTACCAATAGACATCGCCGCCCCATTTTGGTCTTTAACAGCGGCAAGATATGCAAAATATAGCCATTGTATTGCTTCTTTTGTGTCTTTTGCTGGCTCTGATATATCAAATCCATATTTTTTCGCCATAACTTTTAAATCTTTTAAAGCTCTTATCTGTTCAGAAATTTCTTCTCTAAGTCTTATAACTTCTTCTGTCAAAACCTCTGTATATTTTGGATCTTTTTTAGAGTTTTGCTTTTCCTTTATAAGTTTATCAACTCCATATAAAGGAACTCTTCTATAATCTCCTATTATTCTACCTCTACCATATGCATCAGGTAGACCCGTAATTATGCCTGTATGTCTTGCTTTTTTCATTTCATCTGTATACGCATCAAAAACACCATCATTATGCGTTTTTCTATATTTAAATATATTATCTACAGTTTCATCCATATCCCTATTATAAGCCTCTAAAGATGCATGAACCATACGGATTCCTCCAAATGGCATTATTGCTCTTTTTAAAGCTTCATCAGTTTGTAGACCAACTATCGATTCATACTCTTTTGCTATATACCCTGGGTTATGTGCAGAAATAGTTGATATAGTTTTTGTATCTATGTCATATATTCCGCCTCGTAATCTTTCTTCTTTCATCTTTTTAGACAAAATATCCCACAATTTTTTTGTTTTTTCTGTAGGATTTTTTAAAAAAGATTCGTCCCCATCATATGGTGTGAAGTTATTTATAATAAAGTCTCTCGTATCTATCTCTTCATTCCATTTTCCTTTTTGAAAAACCATCAAGACACTCCTTTTAAAATAAAAAATTTGATATTCTATACTAAAATAATATCAAATTGATAAAAATTTGTCAATAATCCTGATAAACCTTATATATATATTATACCTAAATTTTATATATTTATTCAGTTTATTATATTACAAACTATCATCATTATCTATCCATTCTTGAACATTTATCACACGATATAAATCTTCGGTGTCTCTTGCAACTACCTTTAAAATGCCAGAATTTATAACCATTCTTTTACACATGGTACAGCAGTTTGCATCTTCTACAAGCTCTTTCGTTTTATAGTCTCTTCCAACTAAATATAGTGTGCTCCCTATCATCTCTTTTCTAGAAGCAGAAATCATTGCGTTTGCCTCTGCATGTACAGATCTAGAAAGTTCATACCTTTCTCCCCTTGGTACATTCGCCTCTTCTCTTTTACAATAATTCAATTCTATGCAATTTTTTCTTCCTCTAGGACTTCCTGTATATCCTGTGGAAACTATCTCATCATTATTCACTATAACACAACCATAGTTTCTTCTTAAACATGTTCCTCTTTTTAAAACCGCATCTGCTATATCTAAATAATAATTTATCTTATCTCTTCTATCCATTATTTTCCTCCGAATAAATTTTATATAGATGTATATATTCTATTTATTTGACAATAATATTATTACATTAGAACTCTTATTTAATATTACGCTTGCTTTTAAAGAGTTTATAATGTAAATGGTCGGATAATAATCCGACCATTTTTTTATATATTCATTTTATAATTTCCATCTTTAAGTTTCTTTTCAGCAATAGGTATATTCTTAACTATTTTTATATCTTTATCTTTATGATCTGCTTCTTTAAAATCCACTATTATAGAACCCTTTTCTAAAGTTATAAAACTAACTCCTATACACCCTTTTGAATCTTTTGTTTCTATCAAACTAGAATTTATATAGCCTCTTTTTCCTAAGGATGTCTCAAAATAAAAATCTTTATCTTCTACTAAAAAATATATACCTATAATTTTATATTTATCTGTAAAGGCTTTAGTTATTTTTTTTCTATTTAATTTTGTTTTATAAACTTCAAGAGTTAATTTAACTATCTTTCCATTTTCATATACAAAAATAACTTTTTCAGTATAATTTATAGTTACAATCATTTTTAATAATTTTTCATCTTCGATCATTCCTAATTTTGCCTTTATATATTCGCCTATCATACTAGCCTTAACTTCTTGAATATCTATAAGTTTAAATTTATATAGATTACAACTACTACCAAATATCAAAATATCACTGCTGTTTAAAACTTCTTTTTTATCCATAATTTCGTCACCTGGTTTTAGCTTATGTTCATTATTTCCTCTTATAGATTGTGGTAAAATCTTTTTAAAATATCCCTCTTTTGTTAAAAATATATTAACTCTATAATCTTCTATATTCTGTTTTTCATCAAATATATCCGACTCTTCTAGATAGATAAATAAACTTTTTCTAGCAAGTCCATGATTTTCTATAACACTTTCTAGCTCTTCTTTTATTATATCTCTTATTCTCTCTTCTTTTTCTAATGTATCTGTCAAATCTTTTATATATTCTTCCAATTTTTTTATATCTTTTATTTTATTTAAAATATATTCTTTATTTAAATTTCTAAGCTTTATATCACATATAAACCCAACTTGTATACTATCTATAGTAAAACTTTTCATTAAATTTGATTCAACTTCGCTATCTTTTTCAGTTTCTCTAATTATTTTTATCGCTTTATCTATATTTAATAATATTTTATTTAAACCTTCTAGTAGATGTAGCTGTGATATATATTTATCTAATGTATATTTGACCCTTCTTTTAACACAAGATATTCTAAATTTTATCCAATGATTCAAAATCTCTTCAACACCTAAAACCATCGGCATATTATCCACCAAAAGATTGAAATTACATGAAAAATTATCTTCTAACGTTGTATATTTATAAAGCTTTTTTATAAGCCTTTCAGGGTTAATTCCTCTTTTTAAATCTATTGTTATCTTTAGCCCTGATAAACCTGTTTCATCCCTTATATCAGAAATTTCTTTTATTTTTCCTTGTTTAACTAGATCGACAACCTTATCTATTATTGCTTCTATTGTGGTGGTTGGAGGAATTTCTACTATATCAATACAATTATACGACTTATCATAATTATATCTAGATCTTATTTTAACGCTTCCTCTTCCTGTTTTATAGATCTTATCTAGTTCAACTTCATTATTAATTATAAATCCACCCGAGGCAAAATCTGGACCTTTTAATGTCTCAAAAATATTAAATTTTTCATTATACATAAGATTAATAGTGGTTCTACAAACTTCTTCTAGATTAAATGAGCAGATAGAACTGGCCATAGAAACAGCTATTCCCAAATTTAGATTCACCAAAATAGATGGAAATGTTACAGGAAGCATAACTGGTTCTGTTGTTGTATTATCATAGTTTGGAACGAAATCTACCGTATTTTTATCTATATCCCCAAATATTTCTTTGCATATTTTGCTAAGCTTAGCCTCTGTATATCTAGAAGCAGCATAAGCCATATCTCTAGAAAAAGACTTTCCAAAATTTCCTTTGCTTTCTACATAATAATGCAAAAGAGCATTATATCCTCTAGATAGTCTAACCATCGTTTCGTAGATTGCATTATCTCCATGTGGATTTAACCTCATAGTTTGTCCTACTATGTTTGCCGATTTTGTTTTCCCACCATTTAATAATCCCATCTTAAACATTGTGTATAAAATTTTTCTATGAGAGGGCTTAAATCCATCTATTTGTGGCAAAGCTCTTGACATTATAACACTCATAGCATATGGCATATAATTTTTTTCTAAAACATCAGTTATACCTTGTTCTACCATTATACCCGCATTTGATATATGAGTATTTAAAGGCATTTCTGCTTTATCTTCCCTCTTCTTTTTTGCCATCGATTTTTCTTATTCTCCTATCAAAAAAATTAGCTTAAATCTACATTATTTAAATATTGTTGCCCTTTTTCTATTATAAATGTTTTTCTAGATTTTATATCATCTCCCAATAATGTAGTAAACATAGTTTCTGTTTTATCTACATCTTCAGGAGCTATTTTTATTACTCTTCTTGTTTTTGGATTCATAGTTGTCGTCCACATCATATCTGGTTCATTTTCTCCCAGCCCTTTTGATCTTTGAAGAGTATACTTTTCATCTTTTATTTTTATTAGTATATCAGTTTTTTCTTGTTCTGTATATGCAAAATATGTTCCGCTTTTTGCATTTATTTCAAAAAGCGGAGATTCTGCTATATATATAAACCCTTTTTCTATCAACGATGGAATAAGTCTATATATCATAGTTAAAATTAATGTCCTTATTTGAAATCCATCTACATCTGCATCCGTACAGATAATAACTTTATTCCATCTCAAAAGTTTTATATTAAAATCTGAAAAATCTTTATTCTGTTTACTAGATATTTCCACTCCGCAACCTAAAACTTTAATTATATCCGTAATTATATCATTATTAAAAATCTTTGTATATTCTGATTTTAAACAGTTTAAAATCTTTCCTCTAACGGGAATTATCGCCTGAAACTCCGAATTTCTAGCTTGTTTACAAGCCCCTAAAGCAGAATCTCCTTCAACTATAAATATCTCTCTATGATCTATATTCTTACTTCTACAATCAACAAATTTTTGTATACGATTTGATATATCTATATTTCCCGATAGTTTCTTTTTTAAATTAAGTCTTGTTTTTTCTGCATTTTCTCTACTTCTTTTGTTGATTAAAACTTGCTCTGCAATTCTATTAGCATCAACTGGATTTTCTACAAAATAAATCTCTAAATTTTCTTTTAAAAATTTTGTCATAGCTTCATATATAAACTTATTAGTTATAGATTTTTTTGTTTGATTTTCATAAGAAGTATGCGTAGAAAACGAAGATGATATCAATACTAAACAATCCTCTATATCAATAAAAGTTATCTTGCTTTCATTTTTTTGATATTTATTAGATTGTTTTATATAGTTATCTATCTGTGAAATAAATCCTTGTTTAACTGCTTTTTCTGGAGAACCACCATATTCTAAAAAACTAGAATTATGATAGTATTCTGATAATTGAATTTTTGCAGAAAAGCAAAAAGCTATACTCATCTTTACTTTATAGCTTGGTTTATCTTCTCTATCTTTTCCAATATCTTCCTTTTCCCAATATATATTTTTATTTATTCCATCTTCTTTTACAATTTCAGATAGATAATCTTTTATACCCTCATGATATAAAAATATTTCTTCTTTTTTGCCGTCTATATCTTCTTTAATAAAAACAAATTCAATATTTTTATTAATTATTGCCTGTTTTTTTAATATATTTCTAAAATATTCTTCTTCAATTTCTATATCTGTAAACACATCTATATCTGGTCTCCATTTAATTTTAGTTGTAGTTACTTCTTCTTTAGAAATCTTTTTTTTTAAACCATCTATATTATTTCCTTTTTCAAATTTAAGATTATATTTATAGCCATCCCTTAAAACTTCTACATCCATAAATTCTGAAGAATACTGTGTAGCGCATAACCCTAATCCATTTAAACCTAATGAAAATTCATAATTATCACTATCTTCTTTTGAATATTTTCCACCTGCATAAAGTTCACAAAAAAGCAATTCCCAATTATAAACTTTTTCATTTTCATTGTAATCAACAGGAATTCCTCTACCAAAATCTTGTATTTCTATAGAATTATCTAAATATTTAGTTAAAATTATTTTTTTACCATGGCCTTCTCTTGCTTCGTCTATAGAGTTGGATAAAATTTCAAAAACAGAATGCATACATCCTTCTTTTCCATCTGATCCAAATATAACTGACGGTCTTTTTCTAACTCTGTCTGCACCTTTCAAAGACGATATACTTTCATTCCCGTAAATTGCTTTAGTTTGTTGTTTCATAAGAAGCTCCTAAATATAAATATCACAATAAGATTACATTGTATACTTTGAAAATATAATTGTCAAGACAGCTAATAAAAAAAGATAAAGGGGATTAATTTTAAAATTAATCCCCTTTATCTTTTTTGGCTCCCCCTGTTGGATTCGAACC
>JAGUQX010000014.1 GCA_030153485.1 Oscillospiraceae bacterium
GCAAGAGAATTATTAGGAATGTTAATTGCAGGGTATCGTATACAAAATACTGGGATAGGAGAAGGGATGGTTCCACCTACAAAATATATAAAATTAACTTTAACTAACTATGTAAAAGCTATAGAATATTTTGAAAAAACAGGAGTTACTTTCTTAATAAATCCAAACCTTTCTGGAATTGACTTTGATTTTAAAAACAATTGTATAAAAAGAATTATTTTAAGATAATAGTTACAAAAATATATAACTATCCTTTCTGATTGTTATATACCTTTATTTATGTTGTTAAATAAAGGTATATATCTCTTACAAAGTAGAGGATTTACGCTCCTATATAGTTATCTAAATAATATTTATTCATCGATGTTATTATTATTTTCGCCTCTCCTTTTCACTTAAATAGTTGATTTAAACTAGAAATATTTTCATAGATTATTTTAACAAAACCTTCCCTTGTATCTGGGTAGATAAGGCATATTATTCCAACTCCTGAAAATATAAACAGCAAAATATTTGCAAGTGTTTTTACTAAAGATGATATTGTTTTTATGCAAAATTTAAAGGTATTAGTTTTTTCTACAACTAATACCTTTTCTGTATTTACATTATATTTTTTTCTAAGTTTTCATTGATGTTTTTTATGTAGAGATATAGATTTTATTACTGATTTCGTGTCGAATATTATTTTACTATTTTATACTTTTATTTTTTCTTTTGTATTTGTATAGATATTTTCTTTTTATCTATTATTTTAAAGCCGATAATTCACCCAAATTTAGCAATATCCTTTCATATATTTATGGTTATAATTGGAATTGTCCTGGTAATTCCATCCCCTACAAACATAGGAAAACCTATCTATAAAAGTCTTTTTTATACCCTGAAAAAGAAAAATCTATACAAAAACTTTGGAGGTGACGTTGATGAAATATATAAAAACTAACGATCTAATTCCAATAATAGATTATCATCTAGACCGAGCTTTTCTACTAAAAGACGCCATAATCATGGATATATATCATATCCAAACCTTTGATTTAAACGGACTTTCTTCTGATGAAATTAGTAGTAAAATAACCTCTTTTATCCTATTTCTCCGAGGGTATCATTTTGATATAAAGATTGTTTCTATAAACTTTCCTACAGTAACGTTGCCCCAATAAGAGTATCTTCGAGGGCGGATAAAAAGGTGTCAAAACCCTGAACATATTCCATATCTAACCGACAAACTTTTTGATCTAGATTATCTAGAAAAATATAACACCGATACGGAGTTTTACATAATAATCTTCAGAAAAATAGAGGAGAATACATCCAGTAAAGATGTAATATATTCCCTTAAAAACTCCCACTTTAACCTGTCAGAAATCCTCCTAAAAAAAAAGAAAAGATTGTTTTTAAACTTATGAATCAGAACTATACGGTTTAAAATACATTTTCTATTCCGACTTATTATTACAAATTAGTATGCAATAAACTTTAATATTATGATATAATAAAATAAATAATAATTAAAGGAGTTGATTATATGAAAGAATTTGCTTTGAAATTCACATCTAGTTTTCTTGCAATAATTATTTTTTCTGTATTTACTTTTTCTCATATTAATGTTCATGCTGAGGAATCGCCTAACTACTCTGTAACAAATGAAATAGAAATGAAAATCTCTAAATATGTATCTGATATAATTTTAACTAAAAACTTTGATCAAGCTAAAAAAATTCTTGAAGAAAATAATATATCTCTTTTATCCATAGATAATAAACCAAAAGATTCCATAAAAGCAATAAGTCCAAATGATTATGATATTCTTACATACTCATATCGTATAAATGGGTCAAGCGATATATATTTACAATCAACAATTTCTTCAAATAGAGATGAGTGGTTTTCTGGTCCCTTAGATGTTGCTAGTATAGAATGGAATACAAGATATGCTAATTATGTGTCTTCTAAATCTGATCTTCGAATAAGCACAGTACGAGATATTTCTAAAGCTAGAAATGGAATTGTTCTATTTAATATCCAAGATAAAAATTTAAAAAAAGGTACATCTACACATATATATGTTCGTGTTAAACCTGTAAGAGGTGGAGAATTACAATTTGGAACAAAATATATTCACACTTACTCTCGTTTCCATCCTTCCATATCTATTAATTTTACAAATGGTCAATTTGGATTATCATTTAATCTGTCTATAAATAATGGTGGTGCTTGGCAAAGGTGGAATGGACGATCTGTTATAGTATACCCTTAGATAATACAAATCAAAAAAGGAGATGATTATAATAAAAAAAGTTATTTTTGCAATTATCTGTATTTTTATGGCGTTGATTTTACCTTTTTTATCAGTATTTTTTATTAGTTTTTTTGAGGGAAGTATATTTTTCATACCAGGTATAATCCTTATTTCAATGATAATTATAATAGTATATGCTATAAAGTTATTTATAAAAGCTATTAAATACGAAGACTTTATTGAGGATATAGAAAAAAAGAAATATGAAAACAACAGTATAAAATAATTTTAACTTATCTATATTACTTTTAAAAAAATAAAACTAAAAAGAAGATGAATAATTCATCTTCTTTTTTTATACCTAATTTTAAGGCGTGAAATCATGAAACAAAAATCCAACTTTTACACAATATTATCAAATACTATCATCAAACTTTTTCCCATTTATGTCCAGGTTTTTGTGTAGGGGGTAATCTATCTCCTTGATCTATATTAACTACTCTAGGTTTGTTTACCTCACCGCCCCTTGGACCAACCTCTTTATATGTACCTGAACTTTGATTATCCGTGCCTGGTTTAATCGGATTATTTCCTGACATGTTATCACTCCTATCATTATTTAAATATATTCAATAAAAAATTAATTTTCTAACATATATATATATACATCATTAAACAAACTTTTCCAAAGATTTGAATTTTTAGCTAAAATCTCAGGATGTTGATCTTTTTCATCTAAAACTGTTTTAACAAGACTATACCCGATATCTTCCCATACCTTTATAGGATCTATTTTCCATTTATACATTTTATCATTATCATCAACACTGACAAGAGCTCTAAACGATCCTAAAATTGGATAAATAATACCTTTAGGAACAAAATATGTTAATTCTTCTTGATAATAAAATGATTTTGCGACCATTTTATTATCGTCATATCTAGAATATTTACGAGTTTTATATGTTTTTTTAGCATCTAAACCTTTCTGATTAAATGTAGTCTCAATTTTTTTATATAAATTATATATATCAGGAACTATTGGTTTCATTTTCAAAATCATATCTTCTCTATCTTTTTTGTTTCTATCTTCTTTATTCTGACTGTTGTTTTCTTTATATGAAAAATTTAAAAACTTTCTTAGACTAGATTCTTTTCCTGAATAAGATTGAACTGGCTGTGTATCAGTTTTATGTGGATAAATATCTACATTAAACATAATTAATATAGCTATCATTTCTCTAATATCAATAGGAGTTATAGTCCCATCATTACTGTGTTCATTCATTTTATATTGTATTCTTTTATTAAAAGTTAATTGTTCCAAAATGGGTTTTATAATTTCGAAACTTTTATTTAACTCTGCTATAGATTTTACATCAACTTGAACTGAAGTATTCCTTGCTTCTGCAAATTCAACAACATTATCCGAATTAATACCCGTCATTATCTCAAAAAAAACATACCTATTATCTTCTAAATATCCATTTTTTTTACATTCTAATATAGTTTTGATAGTATGTCCTCCATCAATATTTCATGTATTGATGGATCATCCAATATAATAGTTAATTCTCATGATTTATTATCCCAATGAACAGATTTAGCAGATATTAATACACCTCTATTAAGGTTATGAAAACTTTTATTTTTTTCCAAACTACTATTAATACTTCTTGCTACATTAGTAGTTAATTTAGTTTCCCTTGGATTTGTACCCATCCAATTTATTATTTCTTCATCCATGCTTATACATTGAACATAACATACATATTTTATAATTTCTCTCTCAAAGTCAATTTTATTCAGTTAATTCCACATCTAATAGATACTGGATAGTTAAACAGCCTAAAGCTGCAACTAACGAAATTCTACCCATAGATAATAAAATTTATCAAGATAAAATAATAAATAGGAGTGATTACTATAGATAATAAACCCTCACCAGGAGTAATCCTAAACAGTAAATTCATACAACTCAACAGGAAAAGAGTTTAGTTCATATATAGATTATATTGATAGAGAAACTGCTGTGCGTGATGATATGTATAGCAGTTTTTCTTTGTATAACGAGTATATGCAAAATCCAGAAAAATCATCAGTGATATTCACAGATAAAAAAATATTGGGTTAAGTCTGTATAAAATAAACTTAACCGAATATTTTAGATGGTGCGGATAAAAGGACTTGAACCTTCACGGGTTGCCCCACTAGAGCCTAAATGTCATATTTTATTTACTTTTATAAAAATAAATTCCGATTATGATTATATAAAATAATATACATATTTAAAAGGAGTTTATAATGAAAAACAGCAATACTTTCGTAAATAATATTGATTATTTAGAAAAGATGATTTTAAATCTTACTCTAGAAAACAAAAAACTTAAAAATCAAAATAAAAGCAAAACACTGTTTTCATGTTTTATGATTGATTGGTTAAATATTCATAAATTTAATATTGATATAACAACGTATAATTCATATAAATGTATTATAGATGCTCATATTATACCTTACTTTAAAAGCAAGAAAATATATTTAGAAGATATTACACCATTAGATATTCAAAACTATTATTCAACAAAATCTAATCAAGGACTTTCAAACAATTCCATATTAAAACATCATGCAAATATTAGAAAAGCTTTAGACTATGCTTATAGAGTAGATATTATATCTTATAATCCTGCAGATAAAGTTATCAAGCCAAAAAAAGAAAAATATACTGCTAATTTTTTAGATGAATCAAAAATCAAAGATATTATTAAGATTTTTAAAGAAACCAGAATTAATATTCCTGTTTTATTTGCATGTGTATTTGGTTTAAGACGATCAGAAGCGTTAGGCTTAAAATGGGAAAACATAGATATACAAAAAAAGATTATACATATAAAACATTGTGTAGTTAATACTACATCAAATAATAAAACTTTTATTATAAAAAAAGATAAAACTAAAAACAAGTCTAGCAACAGAATATTAAAAATACCAAAAAACATGATACAAATAATAAACGAAATAAAATCAGAACAGCTACTATCATACCTAAACAATAAAGCTAACTATAAAACAAATTACTTAGAATATATTTGTATAGACAAAGAAGGAAATCTAATTAAACCAGATTATTTAACTAGAAAATTTAAAGAAATATGTTTGAAAAATAATATTTGTAATATACGATTCCACGATTTAAGGCATAGCTGTGCTAGTATTCTGTTTAATAATGGTTATAATTTAAAGGATATTCAAGAATGGCTTGGTCACAGCACTATTTCTACTACAGGAGATATATACACTCATATAGATACTAAAAGAAAATTACTCATGGCCGATTCGCTAAATTCAATTTTTGAAAAGGAGGAATAGAACTTGATTAATATAATGTCTGATAAAAATATATTTTCTATTATTCAAGAAACAAATAAAATTTTTAACTATAAATTAAACCATAATGAGAATAAAAAACTATCTAGTTTACTTCATCAAGATTTTA
>JAGUQX010000012.1 GCA_030153485.1 Oscillospiraceae bacterium
AGATAACGGTGTGGCTCCCCTTAAATGGAATGAAACTTGTAATGGTAGGGCTAAGAAGATTGCTGAAGGAAATGCAAAAGAACAAGTTATATATCATGAAGAAGGTCAAATAGCACTTAATAACAGTACTGGAACAGCAGAGTCTTTTATTAAGCAGTGGAGTGATTCTCCTGGTCACAAGGCAAGTATGATAAGAGAAACTGATACAGATGGAGCTGTTGCTGTATATAAAGATAGTAATGGTCGTTTCTATGTTATTGCAGATAAAACTAATGATTTTTGGGGTTAAATTTTCAAATAGAAATAAAAATTAATATATATAAATCTAAAGGAGTAATATATGAATAAAATAATTAAAAAAATCCTCTCTGGTGTCATTGCAACTACAATCGCCTTTACAACCAGTATAACTGGTTTTACTACAGAACTTCCTAATAGTACTACTGAAAAGAATATTGTAACTATTAGGCAGTTTGGATCTACTCTAAACTACATTAAATATACTGATGGCTCTTCTCTAATATTTCCTAAAAACATCTCTAGTGATAACCTACCAGCATACTGCCTTGAACAATCAAAACCCAACCCACCAAGCGGTGGGATAACCTACAACCGTGGAGGTAACCTTGACGCTGGGATAACTTTTATTCTAGAAAATGGACTTCATGAATATGGTCAAGTAAATAGAAATCCTAATTATTTAGTTGGTAATGATGATTATGATTTTTACATAACTCAAACAGCTATCCATATTTATAATGGTATGAACGATAAATTTATGAGTTCATCTATCGGTGATGCTAGGATTTTATCTAATGCTAGACAACTAGTTTCCGACGCTAGAACAAAAGCTACAGAGGTTAAATCAGAAGATAAAAAAGCTTTAACTGTTTCAATTACTCCATCTACTCAAGCTTTAGAATATAAAGCTAATACAGGATATTTTGAAACTGAACTATATAGTATTACTACATCTGGAGAATATACAAACTATCGAGTTTTAGCAAAGGGTTTACCAGCTGAAATGGAGATTGTAAATCAAGATGGTGTTGTTGTTACAAACTCAGACCTTGTTCCAAACTCTAAATTTAAACTAAGAATAAAACCAGAACACGCTAACAAAGATATTAATATTCAACTTGGCGTTAGAGTTCAATATCAAAAGAAAGTACCTGATAAC
>JAGUQX010000047.1 GCA_030153485.1 Oscillospiraceae bacterium
CGTTGACACTAATCTACCAGGAAAATATGAGCTAGTCTATTCTGTAACTGATTCGGATAAAAACGAAACAATAGAAAAAAGAATAGTTACAGTTCTTAAAAAAGCTATAGGGATGAACAGTCTTCCAACTATTATAGCGGTAGATAGAGATATAAAAGTGGGAGAAAACTTTGATCCACTGCAAGGAGTTTTGGCAGAGGATAAAGAAGACGGGGATATAACAAAAGATGTAAAGGTTATAGAAAACACCGTTGATATAGATACCCCAGGAGAATACGAAGTTTTATACCGAGTATCCGATAGTCAGGGAGCAACAACTAGTAAAAAAATCTCTGTTAGAGTAAAAAATATTCCAGAACCACCGATAGATCCAGAACCACCGATAGATCCAGAACCACCGATAGATCCAGAACCACCAATAGATCCAGAACCACCAATAGATCCAGAACCACCAATAGATCCAGAACCACCAATAGATCCAGAACCACCGATAGATCCAGAACCACCAACAGTAGTTCCTCAAATAGTTCCACCAGCAACACTTTTGAAACCAGATGTAGCTGATCCAGATGTAGTTGATCCAGATGTAGTGGAAACAAATACTAACACAGATCAAACATATCCTGAAAATACACAGTCTGATAGAGTTGATAATGATTTATCTGACGAAATAGCAGCTACTTTATTAATAATACTAAGTATAGTTGGGGTATTAGGATTATCAGCTGGTGCGTATTTTGTTTTTAAAAACAAACTATTTATAAAAAAGAAATAAAATAATATATTAATAATCTATTAATATATATATGATAAAATTTACATCAAATTATAAATTATAAATTAATTAAAGGTTGGTGTTTATTTTATGATAAGAGCAGCAATTATTGGATACGGAAATATTGGTAAATTTGTTTTTGATTCTATTAAATCTTCAAAAGATTTTGAACTTGTTGGAGTTATAAGAAGAGAACCTGATAATAATCCTCCAAAAGAGCTAGTGGGGATAGAAATTGTAAAAGATATAAAAAAATTATCTCAAAAGCCAGATGTTGCTATTCTTTGTACTCCAACTAGAAGTGTGGAGAAACATGCAATAGAATGTCTTTCAATGGGAATAAATACTGTGGATAGTTATGATATACATTCATCTATTTGGGATTTAAAACAGTCTTTAGATAAATGTGCTAAACAATCTGGAGCTGTGTCTATTATATCTGCTGGATGGGACCCAGGTTCGGACTCTGTAGTAAGAACTTTAATGGAAGCTGCCACTCCTAGAGGGATTACTTATACTAATTTTGGACCAGGGATGAGCATGGGTCATACTGTTGCTGTAAAAGCTATCAATGGTGTAAAAAAAGCTTTATCTGTTACAATTCCTTTGGGAACAAGCATACATAGGCGTATGGTATATATAGAATTAGAAGCTGGATTTGATTATAATGATGTTTCTAAAAATATTAAATCTGATTCATATTTTTCAAATGATGAAACCCATGTTATACAAGTTGATAATATCGAAGATTATATTGATATGGGACATGGGGTAAATATGATCCGTAAAGGGGTTTCTGGAAAAACTCAAAACCAACTCTTAGAGTTTAATATGAAGATAAATAATCCTGCATTAACAGCAGAAATTTTGATAGCTGTAGCAAGGGCTTCTATAAAACAAAACCCAGGAGCATACACGATGATAGAGATTCCAGTTTTAGATCTGCTTTATGGAGATAGAGAAGCTCTTATAAAAAAACTTGTTTAAATATATAATTATGTAAAGGGATATAGAATATTTTATAATATTCTATATCCCTTTACATAATTATATATAATAAAAGTTATATTGCATTATATATATATAAATGTTAATATTATATAGAGAATATTAAGGTATAGAAGATTACTGATTTATCCTTTATTTATAAATATTTTGGAGGTTATTCTAATCATGATAAAAAGAAAATTTGAAACAATGGACGGAAATACTGCCGCTTCTCATGTTTCTTATGCATTTACAGATGTAGCTGCAATTTATCCTATAAGTCCATCTTCTATGATGGCAGAAAATACTGATAGATGGTCTACTGAAGGTAAAAAAAATATATTTGATCAAACAGTAGAGGTTGTTGAGATGCAATCTGAGGGTGGAGCTGCAGGAGCAATTCATGGATCTCTTGTTGGTGGAGCGTTAACTACAACATTTACCTGTTCACAAGGACTTCTTTTAATGATTCCTAATATGTATAAAATGGCTGGAGAGCTATTGCCAGCGGTTATAAATGTTTCTGCTCGTGCAATAGCTACACATGCGCTTTCTATATTTGGTGATCATTCTGATATATACGCATCAAGACAAACTGGGTTTTGTATGGTTGCTTCTACAAATGCACAAGAAGCAATGGATCTTGGTGCGGTTGTCCATCTATCTGCTATAAAAGGTTCTCTTCCTTTTATACATTTTTTTGATGGATATAGAACATCTGATGAGCTTCGTAAAATTCAAATTTGGGATACAGAAGACTTAAAAACATTTGCTGATTATGATTGTATAGAAGACTTTAGAAATAGAGCTATGAATCCAAATACTCCAAATGAACGTGGAACTGCTCAAAATCCTGATGTTTTCTTTCAAGCTAGAGAAGCAATTAATCCATATTATGAAAATATTGTTAATGTTGTTGAAGATAAAATGAACTTTATAAACGAAAAAATTGGTACAGATTATAAATTATTCAACTATTATGGAGCAGCTGATGCTGATCATATTATAGTTGCTATGGGATCAGTTTGTGACACTATTGTAGAAACAATTGAGTTTTTAGCATCTAAAGGTGAAAAAATTGGACTTGTAAAAGTTAGATTATTTAGACCATTTAGTGTAAAACATTTCTTAGCATCTATGCCAAAAAGTGTAAAAACTATAAGTGTTCTTGATAGAGGAAAAGAGCCAGGAGCAGTTGGAGAGCCGTTGTTTATGGATATTGTTACTTCTATCAAAGATACAGAATTTAAAGATGTCAAAGTTCTTAACGGAAGATATGGACTTGCTTCTAAAAACACAACTCCTTCTCATATCGCTTCTGTGTATAGAAATAAAGAAAAAACTCCTTTTACTGTTGGAATAAATGATGATGTAACTTATCTTTCTTTGCCTATTCCTACACAAGATGAGATAATTAATACAACTCCAGCGGGAACAAAATGTTGTACTTTCTGGGGGCTTGGTGCAGATGGAACTGTTGGAGCTAATAAAAACTCTATCAAGATTATAGGGGATAATACAGATCTATATACTCAAGCTTATTTTTCTTATGATTCAAAAAAATCTGGAGGGTTAACTGTTTCGCATCTTCGTTTTGGAAGCGAAAAAATAACTTCAACTTATCTAGTTGATCAAGCTGATTTTGTTGCTTGTCATAATCCTTCATATGTAAAAAAATATGATATAACTATGATAGCTAGTATAAAACCTAATGGTACATTTCTTATAAATTCTTCATGGTCAGAAGAAGAATTTGCTGAAAAATTATCGATACCATCAAAAAAATATCTGCATGATAATAATATATCTGTGTATACTATTGATGGTGTTGGAATTGCAAAAGAAATTGGCTTGGGAAATAGAATAAACACTATTTTACAATCTGCTTTCTTTAAATTAGCAAGTATTATTCCTATAGAAGATGCTGTTAGATTTATGAAAGATGCAGCAACTAAGACATATAGTAAAAAAGGTGAAGAAATCGTTAAGATGAATCATCTAGCAATCGATCAAGGTTGTGAAAGAGTTGTAAAACTAAATATTCCGTTAGATTGGGATGAAGGTGTGAAGAAAGAAATTAAAACCCTTATCAAATGTAGTTCTGATTCTCTTTCTAAATATGTAAACAACCTTCTTGTTCCTATAAATAAAGAATCTGGAAATGATTTACCTGTTTCTAAATTTTCTGATTATGTAACAGGGGCATATCCTTCTGGATCTTCCGCACATGAAAGAAGAGGGATTGCATCGGATGTTCCTAGCTGGGATCCAGATAATTGTATCCAATGTAATTTTTGTTCATATGTTTGTCCACACGGAGTTATACGTCCCGTGGTTATGACAAAAGAAGAAGTTGATAAAGCTCCAAAAGACATGAAGGTTATTCCTATGAATGGTATGCCAGATACATTTTTTGCTATTACAGTTTCTACATTAGACTGTACAGGATGTGGATCTTGCATAAATGTTTGTCCTGGTAAAAAAGGAAATAAAGCCCTTGGTCTAGAGCCTATAGATAGCCAACTTCCAAAACAAGAACATTTTGATTATGGAAAATCGCTATTTCCAAAAGAAGACGTTTTGGCTAAATTTAAATCAACTACAGTTAAAGGAAGCCAATTTAAACAACCTCTTCTTGAATTTTCTGGAGCATGCGCAGGATGTGGAGAGACACCTTATGCAAAACTTGTTACACAATTATATGGAGACAGCATGTGTATAGCAAATGCAACTGGATGTTCTTCTATATGGGGAGGATCTTCGCCATCTACACCGTATACAACCAACCATAAAGGCGAAGGACCTGCTTGGGCAAATTCGTTATTTGAAGATAATGCTGAGTTTGGTTTTGGAATTAATCTTGCTCAAAAAGCTATTAGAAATCAAATTATAGATCATATAGATGCTATTTCAACAGAAACTCCTGAGCTTTCTTCTGCAGTTAAGGAATATAAAGATTCTCTAACTGATACAATTAGCAATAAATCTGCTACAGATAAACTTGTTAATCTAGTTGAAAATTCAACTTCTAAACATGCAGAATTTATTCTTAAGTATAAAAAGTTTATATCAAAAAAATCCACATGGATTTTCGGTGGAGATGGCTGGGCATATGATATTGGTTTTGGAGGACTTGATCATGTTATAGCTTCTGGCGAAAACATAAATATACTTGTTTTTGATACAGAGATATATTCTAACACTGGTGGACAAGCTTCAAAATCAACTCCTTTTGGTGCTGCTGCTAAATTTGCATCAAGTGGTAAAGTAATTAAGAAAAAAGATCTAGCTCAGATTGCTATGACATATGGATATGTCTATGTTGCTCAAATTTCACAAGGTGCTGATTATAACCAAACATTAAAAGCAATCACAGAGGCTGAAAGCTATAATGGACCTTCTTTAATCATTGCATATTCACCTTGTATAAGTCATGGAATATCAATTGGTATGGATAAAGCACAAACTCAACAAAAATCTGCTGTAGAAACTGGATATTGGAATATCTTTAGATATGATCCAAGACTTATTATAGAAGGTAAAAATCCTTTACAGATAGACTGTAAAGATCCTACAAGAGATTTAGAAGAGTTTCTTGTAGGAGAGATAAGATATAATTCTATACTAAAAAAATTCCCTGATAGATCACAAGCAATTATAACCCAAGCTAAAAAGTATTCTTCTGCTAAATGGAATCATCTTAAAAAGATGTCTCAAATGGACTATACCGATAGTAAACAAGACTAGATAAAAATAAAAAGAACAATAGATATTAATCTATTGTTCTTTTTTTATGTAAATTTATTTGTATAAAAAAATTTACAAACCTATTAGGTAGCTTTCACATATTATATCTTGTGAAGATTTAATAAAATGAAAAGGAGATTTTAACTATGGAAAAGCAAGCTTATACAAAATCTAAATGCAAACCCGAAGTTCCTGAAAAATTTCCAAGTTATAGTATGGCGTATATTCCTTTCCAATGTTGGGGAGAAATCTATGACAGCGAGACTGCTTTTAACAGAGGAACACTATTTCCAGATTTAGACCTTCCATTTATAGGAGAGGAGCCTATCGCTGATGACCGAAAGAAATAAATATTTAAAAAGATTACAAATTTGCGATTTTACACTTGAGGAAGTGGGTCTTTATTTAGATACACATCCTAAAGATAAAACAGCTCTAGAATTTTATGAAAAATATCTAGAGATACAGAAAAAAACAAAAAAAGAATATATTTCAAAATTTGGACCAATACAGACTACAGATTATGATGGTTCGGATTATTGGAAATGGGTGGATTCACCTTGGCCATGGGAAAGACAGAAGGAGGAGTAATCTATGTGGGTATACGAAAAAAAACTTCAGTATCCTGTAAATATAAAAAATCCGAACCCTGCTCTTGCTAAAGTTATAATAACCCAATTTGGGGGTCCTGATGGAGAGTTGGGAGCAGCTACTAGATATCTATCCCAAAGATATACTGCGCCTTATAAAGAGGTTAAAGGGATACTTACAGATATCGGAACAGAAGAGTTGGCACATATGGAGATGGTTTCAGCAATTGTATATCAATTAACTAGAAATATCTCGATAGATGATATCAAGAAGAGTGGTTTTGCAGATTATTATGTAGATCATACAACGGGCTTATATCCTTTAAGTGCATCAGGAGATGCTTTTTCTGCAAGTGCTTTACAATCTAAAGGAGATGTTATTGCAGATCTTACAGAAGATTTGGCGGCAGAGCAAAAAGCAAGAGTTACCTATGATAATATCTTAAGATTGGCTGATGATCCAGATGTTAGAGACCCTATAAAATTTCTTCGAGAACGTGAAATAGTTCATTTCCAAAGATTTGGAGAAGCTTTACGTATTTCACAAGATAATTTAGACTCTAAAAATTTCTATGCGTTTAACCCATCTTTTGATAAACCTAAAAAACAAAAATAGTGAATATAAAAGGCTATCTATTTTAAAATAGATAGCCTTTTATATTCACTATTTTATATTATTACACATAATATAAAATAAAACTAAAAAACGGAGGATGATTTTTTGACAAATTTAAATTTCCTAATAATCGGGGGAGATATCAGGCTTTTGTATCTAGCAGAAATACTTGCTAAAAAAAATAATACAATTTATATAATCGGTCATTATATTGATAAGGATATAAAAAACATTATTAATTTAAATAATATTTCAGAGATAAACTGTGATATAAATTGCATTATTCTACCAGTTATAACTAGCCTTGATGATGAAACTGTTAATATATTATTTACACCACAAAAAGTTTATATTGATGAAATTATAGAACTATCAAATGAGGATACAACTATATTTGCGGGAAATTGTTCATATATATTATTAGAAAAATTTAAGGATAATGATATAAAATTTTATGATTATTTTACTGATGAAAAATTAACCATATTAAACGCAATAGCAACTTCCGAAGGGGCCATAAAATTAGCTATAGGAAACACATTAAAAACCTTATATAAATCAAAAATTTTAATAACAGGTTTTGGCAGAATAAGTAAGATGTTATTAAATAATTTAAAAGGTTTTAATGCAGATATAGCGATAGCTGCAAGATCAGAAGAGCAGAGAGTTTGGGCAGAGGCAAATGGTGCAAAGTCTATACATATTAAAAATATTGTTAAAATGAATATCCTTGAAGATGTAGATATTATATTTAATACTATACCATCTATGATATTTGATAAAAATGCTCTTTCTTTATTAAAAAAAGACTGTTTAATTATTGATCTTGCTTCAAAGCCTGGTGGAGTGGATTTTGATTTTGCAAAACAAATAAATAAAAAAGTTATCTGGGCGGGGGGGCTTCCAGGAAAAATATCCCCTCTATCTGCGACAGAATATATTTTGGAAGTTGTTGAAAAAAATTTACGAATAGGAGAAAACATATGATAAAGATTGGATATGCACTAACAGGATCATTCTGTACCTTTGATATATCTATAAAATCAATAAAAGAACTTGTGGATTTAGGATATGATCTAACAGTTATAATGTCATATAACGCTTATGAAATTGATACTAGATTTGGGGAATCTAAAGAATTTATTAGAAAAATTGAAGAAATTACACAAAAGAAAATAATACATACTCTTCAGTCTGCAGAACCAATAGGACCTAAAAAAATGTTTGATATAATGATTGTTGCACCATGTACAGGAAATACTTTGGCAAAGTTAGCCTATTCTATAGTTGATACGCCAGTAACCCTTGCGGTAAAATCACATCTTAGAAATTCTAATCCTGTTGTAATTTTAGTTTCAACTAATGATGCACTTAGCGGAGCTTCAAAAAATATTGGCATGCTTATGAATTATAAAAATTATTATTTTGTTCCTATGAATCAAGATGATTATCAAAAGAAACCTAGATCTATAGTGGGGGATTTTTCTAAAATTCCAGAAACAATTAAACAAGCTTTAGAAGATAGACAAATCCAACCAATTATTTTTGAATAATTTTTAAAAATTATTTTAAGTTTAATAATAATTTTTCTATCATATCAGAAGCGTTTTTAGAAGCCATCTTTACAAATTCTTCAAAGGATAGAGGAGCTTCTCCATCAGCTTTATCTGATATGGAGCGAATAACAACATAAGGAATCTTATTTAGATAAGCGACATGGCCAATTGCTCCACCCTCCATCTCAACGGCTTGTGGATTAAAATTAGTTTTAATCTTTTGGTATTTATCACCACCAGCTATAAATTGGTCTCCAGAAGCTATACGACCTTTTATCACTTTAATGTCAGTTAATGATTCTCCTGCTTTTTCAGCGGCTGATATAAGTTTTTCATCCGATTTAAAAAAAGTTATATCTAATCTAGAAATCTCTCCAACTGGTCTTCCTAGAGCGGTTTCATCAAAATCATGTTGAACTGTATCTGTAGATATAACTATATCTCCTTGATTTAAATCTGGGTTCATACTTCCTGAAACTCCAGAGTTTATAAGATTTGAGACACCAAATTTGGTTATTAAAATTTGTGCACAACTTGCAGCATTAACTTTTCCTATTCCTGATCGAACTAATACTATATTTTTAGAACTTAGTTCTCCTTCATAAAAAGTCATTCCTGCTAAATTTGTTTCTTTTTTAATTTTCATTTGATTCTTTAAAAGCTCAACCTCTTCATCCATAGCTCCTATTATTCCGATTACATTTTTTGAGTTTGAATTTGTTGAAGAAGATTCTGATGAAGGACTACTAGAATTTGATGATGTAGATGCACCACCACCTGTTCCGCATGAAGCCATAAGCATTGTTGATATAATTAGACTACACATAATCATTATTCCTCGTTTCATTATAAGCCTCCTAAATATTTTATATACTTTAGAATATAAAATATATATAACATATTAATAAATTAAAATCAATTATAAATTGATTTTAATTATATTTATAATTTTGTTTAATATGACGAATTTTTGTTGAATTATGAAAGGTTTTTAAGCATGAATCAAAATTTATATACAAAATATCAAGAAAATAATAAAAATACAATTAATATAACTATAGATGGTCGAGAAAATCCAATAAAAGCTAATATAATTATGCAAGAAAATAATTTTATTAAAATATGTGGAGATGTAAAAAACTGTGAAAACATACCTCTTTCTGGTATACTTATAAAGATATACCAGATTTATACTTGTGATTTAGGAAGAGTTAAACTAAATAAAATATCAGAAACTATTTCAAATCGTGATGGATTTTACACGATAAATATACCTTTTAATGGATTTGAAAAAAAGTATAGACTTGTTGCAGAAAAAAACTTTTTTCCTTCAGATAATGGTATGTTTTATAAACCGAATGATAGGTTTGAAGAAAAAATTAATAGTTCGAATTATTCTCCTATAAAAAATAATAAATCTAAATTTTCTAGTCATAGATATGTTAATTTTTAATAAAAATGTTTCCTATAATAGAATAGGAAACATTTTTTATTTTATATAAATAGAAATTGTATCCCATTAAATATATACCCTATTGCGATTATACCTAATACAACAATACCGATAAATGTGGTTAATAGTTTTGGTTTCATAACTTTTTTCAGCATAATGATAGATGGGATAGAAAGAGCGGTGACAGCCATCATAAATGATAAAACAGTTCCTAAGCCTGCGCCTTTTATAAGAAGAGACTCTGCAACTGGAATGGCTCCAAATATATCTGTATATATAGGAACACCTACTATTGTTGCTATTATTACCGAGAAAATATTTTCTTTTCCTAATATATTTTCGATAAAATCAACTGGAATTATATTATATATAAATGCTCCAATACCAACACCTATTAATATATAAGGAGTTACTTTTTTTAATGCGTTCTTTATTTCTGATAATGCATATTTAATTCTATCTTTTTGTGTTATCTCTGTTTTCTGCTTATATATATTAATTTCTTTTTTATTAAAATCTTGTATATATTTTTCCATACCAAATTTTTGTATAAATGCCCCGCCAATAACTGCTAAAACCAGTCCTAAAATTACATATAAAATTGCTATATTCCAACCAAATATACTAGTTAGAAGAACAAGAGAACCTAAGTCTACTAGGGGAGATGAAATTAAAAATGAAAATGTCATCCCTATTGGTAGTCCTGATTTTGTAAATCCCATAAAAATTGGTATAGATGAGCAAGAACAAAATGGTGTTATTGTTCCTAATAGAGCTGAGATGATATTTCCACGGATTCCTGTAAATCTACCTAATATTTTATTTGTTCTTTCTGGAGGAAAATAGCTCTGAATATAAAATATAAGACCAACTGTGAAAAATAATAAAATAAATATTTTTATAGTATCAAATATAAAAAATTCTAAAATTCCACCATACCATGTTTCTAGATTTATCCCTATAATTTCTAAAAGATTTTTTATAATATTATTTAACCATTTCATACCAAGTAGTTGTTCTTGTATAAAAACACCTATATTTTTAATATATTCCATATATTTCTCCTTTTTGTTAAATAGATTGATGGAAATATGTCGATGTATTGTGTGTAAAAAATCCATCATATATTATGATGGCTTATTCACATTTTTTTATGGTTTCTAGAGTATTCATATATTTTGCTAAAATTTCACAACCTAGGTGTATTCCTTTAGAATGTATAGAATAATATATCCATTTTCCATCTTTTCTAGATTCAACAAACCCAGAATCACAAAGTATCCTTAGGTGATGAGATAGAGTAGATTGGGTTATGTTTAAGTCTTCTAAAAGATGGCAGGCACACTTTTCACCAATTTTTAAAATATCTAAAATAAGTAAACGATTTTCATCACAAAGAGCTTTAAATATCTTTGTCGTCTCTGTATGTTTAGAAATAATATAATCACCTCATATAGATTAACTATTGTTTTTAGTATATTATACATATCGATATTAGTCAATCTATATTTCTAATTATTATGATCTTGTGTTCTATTAATAAATTCTATTATATATGATACAGATTTTTGTTGTTGTTCATCTCTGGATATAGTTGATTTTCCATCTCCTTTTTGTTCTGAATAATTTCCAAAATACCCGTGATTACCACCTAAAATTTCTATTTTATTTTTAGATAATTTAAGTTTTTGTTTATTGATAATATCATCGTGGCTTCCGTAAAGGCTAATCATAGGAATATCATTATCTTCTAAAGGGTATGCTCCCATTAATATTAGTCCAGACAATTTATCTTGATTTTTAGATATATAACTACTGGCCATAGCTCCACCTAGTGAATGTCCGCCTATATACCAATTATTGATATCATTGAATTTTTCATACACTCTATCGGCGGCATTTATATCAAAAACGGCAAGATTAAATGGCATTTTAATTAAAACACTTGTGATGCCTTCCTTAGCTAATCTTTCCATAAGAGGGAGATATGCGGTTTCTTCTACTTTTGCCCCTGGATAGAAGATAAAGCCTCTATCTGTTATATTATCCTTCTCAGGACGTACTATTATAAGATTATCGATTTCACTTATCCTATTTTCTCTATTTTCAGTAGTTATAAAATTATTAATATCATAATTTATACGATAATATTCTGATACATAAAGAAAAAATCCCCCTATACATATCAATATTAATATTATAATAATATTGATAATAGATATAAATATTTTTTTATTATTATTTTTTAAAGTGTTAATAGTATCAATCCGCCTTATATTAATAAATTTTAGTTAAATTTGTGATATAATGATAATTAGTTATATAGATATGATTTATTATTTGTAATTATTTAATATAATTATATTAATATATAGTATAATTATTTTTTCTACAACATATTTTTTTAAAAAATTTTTTTATCTTATATAATTTCTATTTATATATGTTGACTTTATTCCGAAGTATATGTATAATACAAATATAGTAAATATAACATTTATCTAACTTAACTAAATATTTATGGCCCAGTAGCTTAAAAGTGAGAGCGTTGTTTTTCAAAGGTGTCGGTGCAAGTCCGGAGTGGGCAAATTTTTTCCTAAGCGAGGTATTTATTATGTTTCAAGACAAAAATTTAGAGTGTAGAGATTGTCATAGTTCTTTCGTATTTACTGTTGGAGAACAAGAATTCTATTCTGAAAAAGGTTTCACAAACGAACCTCAAAGATGTAAAATTTGTAGAGATTCAAGAAAAAACTCTATGAGAGGCGAAAGAGAACTACATTCAACACAATGTGCTTCATGTGGAGCGAATGCTAAAGTTCCTTTTAAACCTAGCAATGATCGTCCAGTTTACTGTAGCGATTGTTTTGCAAGAATGAAAGATAACTAAACCGTCATTTTTGAATGGTAAGGATAATTAGATAAATCTAATTATCCTTATTTCTTTTGTTTAAAAAATAAGGATAATATTTATATAAATAGGGGAATAAATGTATAATAATCTATATAGCATAAAAAATATTAAAGATATAATGGAGAAACATGGAATTTCTTTTCATAAAAATTTGGGACAAAATTTTATTACTAGTCCACATATATGCCCAAAAATGGTCGATCTTTCTGAAATAAATAAAGATTGTGGTGTTCTTGAGATTGGAACGGGCGTTGGAGTTCTTACTAGGGAACTTTGTAGGGTTGCAAAAAAAGTTGTGGCTATAGAGATAGATTCTAGGCTTATTCCAGTATTAGGAGAAAGTTTGGCGGGCTTGGATAATATACATATTATTAATGATGATTTTTTAAAGGTGGATATAAAAAAAATTATAGATATCCATTTTAATGACTGTAAAGAATTTAAAGTTTGTGCAAACATTCCATATTATTTAACAAGTGATATAATAACTAGTTTTTTGGAAAAAAATTTTGGATTTTCATCACTAACTTTTATGGTCCAAAAAGAGGTTGGAGATAGGCTTTGTTCAAAGGTTGGCTCAAAAACTTCAGGAGCGATAAGTTTTCTTATAAACTATTTTTCTATACCAAAATTATTATTTAAAGTGTCCAAATCTAGTTTTTGTCCCTCTCCTAAAGTTGATAGTTGTGTTATATATTTGGATATGAAAAATAAAAATAAATATATTTGTGCTGATGAAAAACTTTTATTTAAGATAGTTAAATTTAGTTTTTTACAAAGGAGAAAAAGTTTTGCAAATGCTTTATCCTCTAAATTTAATATAGAAAAAAGCCAAATTTATGAAATCTTAGAAAGTTTTAATATAGATAAGAATATAAGAGGAGAAAGGCTTTCTATAGATCAATTTATAGATATTACAAATAAAATATCCGCTATGAATAAATCATAGCGGATATTTTATTTTAAATCTATATAATAATTATTTAGAAAAATATCTATTTAATAGACCTTCAAAAGCTTGACCATGTCTAGCTTCATCTTTAGCCATTTCATGAACAGTGTCATGTATAGCATCTAGATCTAATTCTTTAGCTCTTTTAGCAAGGATAAATTTTCCTTCACAAGCGCCATTTTCAGCTGCAACTCTTAGTTCTAGGTTTTTCTTTGTAGAAGTTGTAACAACTTCTCCTAATAATTCTGCAAATTTTGAAGCATGTTCAGCTTCTTCAAAAGCAGCTGTTTTATAAGCTTCAGCAATTTCAGGATAACCTTCTCTAGAAGCTTGTCTTGACATAGCAAGATACATACCAACTTCTGTACATTCAGCTGTAAAGTTCATTTCTAAGCCTTGTATAATTTCTTTGTCTACACCTTTAGCAACGCCGATAACATGCTCTGCTGCCCAAGATAAGTCTCCAGTTTGTTCTTTAAATTTATTTGCAGGTGCTTTACATTGTGGACAAGAAGCAGGTATAGAACCTTCGCTTATGTATCCGCAAATAGTACAAGTATATTTTTTCATAAAAATCTTCCTTTCAAATTTAAAAATTTACATAGATAGGGTAAATTTTGTATAATACAAACAAAAAGTTAGCTAAAGATAACTACTTTAGAGTCAATATATACAAGTATATACCCAAAAAAAATAACCGTATCTGTCGTTTAAAATCGACGATGTAATAATTCTATTATAAAACAATAGATTTTAATTTAACTGATTATGAACAAATTGTAAAATCGTTGTTAAAAAAATATTACTGTATATTATTTTTTTTAATTAAAAGTTCCATTGCATCTAAAGTTTCTGAGCTTATAACATGCTCTATTCTACATGCGTCATTTTCTGAAATTGGTTTTGGAACTTTTAAAATTTCTTCTAAAAATTGAGTTATTAAAACATGCCTCTTATAAACCTCTGTAGCTTTTTCTCGACCTTTTTCTGTTAGATAGATATTACTGTATGTTTCTTGTTGGATATACCCAGCTTTTTTTAAAACATTCATAGCCCTGCTAACACTTGGCTTAGATACAGAAAGTTCCTTGGAAATATCCACAGATCTAACAACTTTATTTTTCTTTTCTAAATTTAGTATAGTTTCTAGATAATTTTCTCCAGATTCTTTTATTTCCATATATAAACCTCCTTAATATTAAATAATTATATCATAATTGTTTAATATACTCTATATTATATTAAAAATCCAATCTAATTCACGATATAAATGTATATAAAGATAATAATATGTGTTATTATTTTAACTTATGTTTAATAAAAAATAGTTTTAAGGAAGTGTTCTTTTGGAAATAAGAGTTGAAAATCTCGTTAAAGAGTTTAAATCTTTTGACAAAACGCTAGTTGTTGTAAATAACATTAGCTATAAATTTATAGGAAAAACTACAGTTATAACAGGTGCTTCAGGTTCTGGAAAAACCACCTTTTTAGATTTGGTAGGACTTTTATCTAAGCCTAATTCTGGTAAAATATTTTTTGATGATGTTTGTGTATCAGAGTTATCCTCAAAAAAACAAAGAGATTTTATACGAGATAATATAGGATATATATTCCAATCTTATAATCTTATAGATTCTCTAGATTGTAAGGAAAATATACTTTTAGGGGTTCATGGAAAAGCGGATATGGATTTTTTTGAAAAACTTGTAAAAAAATTAGATATTGTTGGAGTTTTAAATAAAAGGCCAAGCCAGATATCTGGTGGACAAAAACAAAGGGTGGCTATTGTTAGGGCTTTAATAAAAAGACCTTCTATTCTTCTTGCAGATGAACCTACAGGGGCATTGGACGAAAAAACAAGTAAAGAAGTTATGGAACTTTTGTTTTCTCTCCAAAAAGAATATGGATATAATTTAATATCTGTTACTCATGATTTAGATCAAGTTAAAATGTTTGATAGTGTCATCAGATATAAAGATGGGGTAATAATTAATGATAAACAATAAAATCATTAATAAATGTAATTTTTTAAGAATTATAATTGCTATTCTTGTTTTTATATCTTTGGTTATCGTTTTTTCTATAGGTCAGTTTATCAATTTTAATATCAATATAAATAAAATTTATATTGATTCTAATTTAGAAGACTTTAGCTATTTAGAATTATATGGAAATCCACTGACCAATGATGATATAGATATTCTTGATGAAAAGGGAATAAAAATTGAAAGAATTCCATTTAAAGAAATTCTAAAAGATAATGTTAAATATCATCTTTTTGAAGATATTAAAGGGGATATAAATAAGCCATATATTCAAGAAGGAAAACTTCCTTCTTCTGCCAGTGAGATTGCTATAAATGGTTTATATGCATCAAGTGAAAAGTTGTCTGTTGGAGATAAGATGGAGATTGATAACTCTATCTATACTATTTCGGGAATCGTCCTGCTGTCCAACTATTCAACACCTATAGCAGACGGGATGGTTCCTATAACTAGTATTGATTATATGTCTGTTCCTGTGATAGTTTATCCGGGTGTTTTAGAAACTGACATTTATTATATTGCTGGTAAAAGCGATCTTAAATCTAGCGAAATAAAAGAAGAGATTGCTAAATTTACATCTACAGAAGAAGAGATTGATAATAACCCTAATATTCCAACCGAGGTTAAATTAAGCCAAAAGATAGCTGGTATAAGTGATGGACTCTATATGTTTCAGATGACAAATGAAAATGTTAGAATTACCCATTATGTGGATGAATTCACACAGATTATAAATATTTTAACTTATATTTTTATAGCATCTATCCTTGCTATGATTTTTTCATTATTTTTATATATAACTTATGTAACGAATATAAATAGAAAAGTTTTTGGAGTTTTATATTCTTTAGGATATAAAAATGGAGAGGTTGGAATCAAACTTTTCTTATCAGTTATATTTACATTTTTATCGGGAGCTATATTAGCAAGTTTGGTTTATATATATTTTATTATTCCATTTATAAATGGATTGTTTAGCTCTATTTATTTCATTAACTTGTCTTTTTCTATTATTTGGGTTATTCCTTTAATAATATTGGCTCTTTTAATTTTTATATCTTTAATTTCTATTATTAGTATATATAAAGCTAATAATATGCAGATAGTTGATATTATTAGAAATTCTAAAAAAAGTAATAACCTTATACAACTTCCGTCTTTTAAAAATGGAATAGTTAAACTTAGAATTATGGAATATCTAACTATTAATAAATATATAGTTATATTTTTAGTTATTGTATTAACTATTGCAACAACTCTTTCGGTTTTGTTTATTAATACATATAACAAACTTTCTAATGATATAGGTAGTGTTTCTTTGACATATAACAATGCCATATATTATGAAAGACTTTATTCAGAAGGAAAAAACAATACTTTTGTTAGTTTACGGACACATATGGAAAATGAAGATAAATCTAAGATTCAAATTTTTGGGATAGATTTTGAAACAGAATATGTAAATCTTGTGGATGAAAAAGGAAGTAGTTTGAATCATTTAATTGATGAAGGATTGGTTATAAATAAATCTCTTTCCAAAAAATATAATATATCTATTGGAGATGAAATTAATTTTTATAATCCAGTTACAAAATTTTATCAAACAGAAGTAGTTGTAGGGATAAATACAATTCCTTGGCACAACTTTGCTTATATATCTAAAGAGAGGCTAAATAATTATCTTGGACTTAATAAAGATGTCTATAACGCGGAATATACCTTGGATTCTGAGCAGACTATCATTGATAATAATGAAAAACAAATTGCTTTTATAGAAAACAAAGAGGCTCTTGTTGATGGATTTAAGGCTAGATCAGATAGATATAGTGTTATAGCTATTATAACCGCCTTGTTAAATATATTTATATTTATATGTATAGTTATATTTATAGTTAATACTAATATATATGCAAACAAAAATAAAATATCTGTCTTATTTTCTCTTGGATATAAAGATAGGACAATATATAAAAATATAGTTTCTACATATCTTATAGATGTTATAATAAGTGTCGTCATATCTACATTTATTACATTTATGATATACAGCATACAGGTTAATGCAACTATAAAAAGATCTATTGTTATACCTCCGAATGATTTTAATATTTTTATACATTTAGGAATAATATTTTTCTTTATTTTGATATATGCAATAATCTCTAAAATTTTATATAAATTAATAAAAAAACTTGATATAGCTTCTATACTTAAGGAAGTATTCTAGATATATATACTTAACGAAATTATATTTGTTTTTTACGAAAGCACACATTTTTATGTGTGCTTTTTTGTATAATTATGAATAAGATATAATTATGATTATATTTATTTTGTTATAATATTGTAAATTATTTGAGTTTATTTCATCTTGATTTTTATATATAATGTATGTAATATAAATAAATATTATTATTATAGTGGTTATTAATTTATTTGAATTTTTATTACTTTATTTGTTTATTTTTAGGAGGGTTTATTCTTGAATAGTAATTTTAATAATGAGAAAGATTATAAAAATAAAAACATTTCTCATAAAAATGGAAAAGCTTTAAACTTAAAAGGAATTGTAACTGCTAATAAAGGAATTATTAGTGTTCTTTGTTGTGCATGTCTTATAACTGGTGGTGCTGTAAAGACTATGTCTTATGATCAAGATCATCATCTTAAAAAAGATAAAGACAAAACTGAAGAACAGTTATCCAGGCCAGTTATAAATAGTGGGAGTGCTATACCTTTGGAGGATTTGATAGGGGAACTTTCTAGTAGTAGTATAAATTTAAGTAGCAGCTCTTCAAACTTTGATGGACTTTTAAATATTCAAAGCAGTAGTTCTCAAGATAAAACCAATGAACAAAACCCAGATACTGGAGTTTCTGATAGATATGCAACTATAACAGGAAGAAATATAATTTCTATAATTGGCAGTGATATTAATCCTATTTTAGATATGAATATATCCTCTTTTGATTCTATAGATGGAGATATAACTTCTAAAGTTAAGGTTATTTCTACTAATTATGATGGAAGTAGACCTGGAGAATATTATTTTACTTTCCGAGTTGTAAATTCTAGAGGATATACAACAGATATTACTTATAATATCCTTCTGACAACTGGTGACAATCCTATTATTAAACAAGATAAAGATATTTATATAAACCAAAGAGAAAATTTTGATATCACTGATTATCTATCTGCTTTTGATAAAGAGGATGGAGATATATCAGATAAAATATTTATATCATCAGATGGTGGATTAAATTTAGATAAACCTGGAAAATATAAAGTTGTTTTATCTGTTATAGATTCTCATGGAAATAAAACAAGCCTTACCGTTGATATTTATATAGTCGCGGTGGATGAGGTTTTTGATATATCTGATATATTAATTCAAAAAGATGGAGAGATCGTTTATTATCTTGAAAAATCTTCTTCTTTTGAAATTGAATTTACAGTTGAGAGTACGGTTGATAGTCTTGCAGAAGCTGTTGTTATAAATGGTGTAGAAAAACAAATATTTAGTAGAACAAAAGTTGAATCTTCAAATGATTATTATATAAATAAATACAAAATTTTGTTAGACTCATCTTCTTTCTCAAAGCTACAAGAATATCATATAACCCAATTGGTTTTACAAGATAAACAGAGAATTAGTGTAAATTCATCTGTATCACTGGAAACTCTTAAGGATGATATTTCTATCAAAGATTTTTCATATATAGACAATGGAGAAGAAGGTAGATTAGATATTTCACTTGGTATAGATGATGTTGATAAAGCTTTTATTGGCGGAAGTATTTCTATTACTGATATTGATGGAAACCAATTAGATAAAATTTATATAAATAATTTTTCTGAAGATGGGATATTTACACACTCTTTTGAACTTGATGTAAATAGAGAATATTATATAAGTGGATATATAGAACAAGATAGAGATTTTAATAATTTTAACGATATAACTGGAGATCAAAATAAATCTATAAAAGAAGCTATTCCTTTAACTAAAGTTGTGGTTAGTAAAAGGGTTTTTGAAGCTAGAGATATTTATTCTGTAGAAATATTTAAAGAAGGTTTAGATGGAATATGGAATTTGATAGATAAATCTTATTTTAATCAAGATGAAAAAGATATAGATCTTTCATCCCTGGTAGCACAGATAAAAAGCCAGACTACGCCTACTTTGAATATGGGAATAAAATCATATAAATGGAATGGGGATGACTTATCTATATTATTTGATATGGAAGACATAGTGTATTATGATGATAATATAGTTAGACATGAGAAATTGGAATTGGCTTTTCCTTTAAGTGAAGAGAAATATTCATATATAGAATATATTCCAAGTATGAATAGGCTAGAGGGTATAGATATTTTTAAAGGAGAATATCTAACTGCTTATGCAAATATTGCAAAGTTGATGCCTTTTTATGAGTCTGAATATATTATTAAATATGCAAATACACTACCCAATGATGATATTTTATTACAGAAATATATTACAGAAATTATTCCTCTAAAAGATGGAAAAATCGTAACCTCTTTGTCTAAAGAAGATTATGATTCGTTGGATTCTATAAATGTTATTTTCCAGGATGGCGAGATTAAGACATATACTATAATTAGTCCTTCTTTAAAGGAACATGGCATTATTGAATATAAAATTCAGGGAACAGAACTAGTTTATAATTATAAAAATTTTGCTTTAGAGGCTAATTCTGATCTAATTAATCAGATTTCTAATGATATTAATAATTTAGAATATAAAGATATTTTAGCTTTTGTTGGTGAAGAATATGATGATTCTCATGATATAGATGGAAATATTGTTGAAAAAAACATTGATAATTATCTTATGAAAGAAAGTTTTAATAATTTAAAATTGGATAGTTTATCAACTATATCAAATATAATATCTAATAATTCTAAATTTAATATAGAACATATAAATGAAAAAAATAAAGATTTTATTTTTTATCAAATAAAACAAGAACTAATTCAAATTATTTTTTCACAATCGTACATTTCTAGATGGTATGATATTGATTTAAATGGTGTTTTGCTTTCTGATATTATAATGTATTATCCATCTGCATTTTTATATGGAAATAATTTTTCTGATATTGTTGGGGCCTTCGATGATATTGATTTTCCTGATAGAGATATTGTTATGGCAACTAATACAGCTAATATGTTTAAATCAAAATTATCACTAATTACAGCAAGTCCTGATATTTCTTCCTTTATTGAAAGATCAATAAGTATGATAGCTGGTGTTAAAAATTATGATAGTTGGTTTTTTGATAATTTTGATGGTTTAATAAAAGAAGTTTCTTTAAATAATCATCCTGATATTCCTTACACTGCTTGGAGTTTAATAAAGTCAAACCAATCTTCACCAAATGGAGATTGGGTTCTTCCTGCTCTATCCTACAAAGGTGGGGATATGTATATAGTATCTTCTGCCGGATCTATTATAATTGGTGATTTATCGATTTATACTGATTTATCTATTGAAAATAAAAAGGACAAAGTTGCATTTATTGGAAATAGCATTAAATATTATTATGACACTTTAACTAGAATTGATCCAACTATTGTGGATAATTTTTCAAAAACTAGAAATGTGATTTTTGATACTCTTAAAAATCCTGATGGAGAATGGACAGATTTTACAGATAAAGAAAATACATTTACAAACCAATTTTTATTAGCTACAGGAAATATTTTATCTAATAAAAATAATATTTCTAGTTTTGTAGATAATGATAAAGGATACCTAGTGGATCAACGACTATTAGATGGGATTAATGGTTACACAGAGTTTACCTCTATCGTTGGAAAACTTCAATCTGATAAACTTTTTTTTGGATTAGAATCATTTAGGGGAGATATATCTACGGATATTTTAACTGACGGATTTTTAAAACATGTAGGTATAGATCCTATGCTAGGATTTAATTTTGGAGTAGGTTATAAAAACATATCAGATACATATACAAATTCTACATACAATATTTTTAATAGTAAAAAAGATATAGAAAATTTTTATAAAAAAGCAATTACATCTTTATATATAAGTGATATTATAGAAGCTGATGTCGTTTTATCTTTAACAGAGGAACAACAATCTAGTATTATGGTTAAGTATAATGAAACTACAAATATGTTTGATATTCTAACAACAGAAGAGATATTGAAGATGAATATTTCTAATATTGATGATTTAATTGATAATAAAATTGGATTTAGAAAAAATACTAATGAAATTTTTAAGGGAGATGGAATTAGTTTAGAAGAAGTTTCTTTTTTTCAAACTTTTGACAGATCAGGAAATTCAAATATTTCAGATATACAAAGAATGTCTTTTGAAATATTAGGATTTAAAGGTTTTGAAGGAATGAAATCTTATTTAGACGGTTCTAAGGGATATAAAAATGATTTAGAGGCTATTCGTGGAGTGTTTGGAGATGAATCTCTTACATTTGATAGTTATAAAAAAGATATTTTTAAATATATAAAATCTAAAATGTCTTCTGAAGAACTTGCTGGTATAAATTTAATAGAATTAAAATCTAATTTTAAAGATTTATATAATAGAGCAATAATATCTTCTGATTTTACAAATCTTAAAACTTTAAAAGCTGGAATCTTTAAGGATATAAAATCTTACACAGGAGATTTTGCATCTAATATATTTTCAGAGGATGAAAAGCCAGAGGTATCATATGAAATAAGTACAGCTGAAGAATTTATAGAATATTTAACTGCCGATCCTTTTGGAGATTTTAAAATAATTGCAGATATTGATTTCGTTGGAATTAATGTGGAAAATGATTACTATGTAGAAAATTTCAATGGAAGTATAGATGGGAATAATCATACTATTAAGGGTATTTCTAAACCTTTAATTAAAAATATTGATGGAGCTATAGTTGCTAATATAAAGATTACTGCTTCACAGATATCATCTGCAAAAGATATAAATATTGGATTTATTGGTATGAATGGAAGAAACTCTAATTTTAGTAATATTTATATTTTAAGGTCAAATATTAGTTCCACATCTTTTAATAGTTATGTTGGAAGTATTTTAGGTAGTGATAGAAATAGCGTTATATCAAACTCTAGTGTAAAATCTGGAAATGTTTTTGGAAATGGAAACTCTGCTGGTGGTTTAGTTGGTACAAAAATAGGGGGGACTATTTCTAATAGTTATAGTTCTGGAACTAGTATTGTAGGGGGATTTACAAATACATTTGCTGGAGGTCTTATTGGAATTAACAGTGGATCTATAATCAACTCATACTCATCATCTAATATAACTAGTGTTTTTATCGCTGGAGGACTTGTTGGAAATGGCAATTTTGAAGATATGAGTTTGATTGAAAATAATTTCTTTTCTGGACGTTCTAGCGGAGGAAAGATATATGGAATTGCTAATATAGATAAATTTAAAAATAACTATGAGTTAGAAAAATCTGAAGGAGATAGCAATATAGCTGATGATAAAATAAAGCAAGTTGATTTTTCTATCTCTTCAACTAGTGATTTTTATTCTAATTTATTAGGTTGGGATACGGTTAATATTTGGGATATTTCTGATTTGGAAAGAGGAATACTTCCAAAGTTAAATAATATAAATGATGATCAGGATTCTGAATTGATTCCAAAATAATAAATAAAAAAGATAGTGTGTAATATCGCTATCTTTTTCTATAATAACTTTTAAGGAGGATAAAATGGTTGAAATATACAATAGTGTTTATCTAGGAAGTCAAGATGATTATGAAAAGTTTATTAAAGGAAGAGATGGTTGGATGGTTTTACAAGCATGCAAATATCCATATCACAAACAAGCGGTTGGATATATTAATGAAATAGATGAAAGTCATCCAGAATATTTTTATGCACATAGAGAAAATAGGTTGATATTAAATATTCTTGACAGTGATTTTGAAGAAAATCACTGGGATATTATTATTAGTTATGGAGTTAATTTTTTAAAAGAAAATTTTGGAAAATTTAAATTAATGATACATTGTAATTATGGAATATCTAGATCGTCTAGTATTGCTCTATTATTTTTAGTAGAGATGGGATTTTTAGAGGGTGAAAATTTTAGTGATATAGAGAAAAAATTTAAAAAGATATATCCTAACTATAGTCCATCTAAAGGTATAAACGGTTATATTAAAAATAAATTGTATAAATAAAATAATATGGTAAAAATTGTTAAATAAATGATAATTTAATACGAATATATAAATATGGAAAAAAAACCCAGTGTATTAATTTAATCTATATTCATTATTTATTTAAAAAGTTATTTAAGGAGAAATTTATGATTTTTACCAATAAATCAAAGAGAGCTATAAGTTTAGCTCTTTCTTTTTTAATTTGTTTTACATTGGCTCTCCCAGCCTATGCAAAATCAACTACACAAACCGATGATCTTAATCTAGAAAAATCTATTTTAATAAAATCAGGTGAACATAATTCTTTAATATCATCTAGAAGGATGGGAATAGTTAGAGTTTTTGTTAATGCAGAAGATAATGTCACAAAAGGATTTAAATTTGTTATAGAAGGAAATGGAATAAAAAAAGAACATACAACTGGAGATGATGGGGCTATATATTTTACAGAGATCCCTGTTGGTGTGTATACTATTCGACAGTTAGAAACTGGTGATAGATATGTTGAAACATTAAAAAAAGAGGTTTCTGTAGAATCAAATCGAACTACCAATATTATATTTGAAAATTTAGCAAAAAGAAGCAATGTAATAGGAAATATTATAGATAACAGTGGAAATAATATTGGAGGAGCTACAGTTTCTTTATATAAAAAGACAAATTTGATAAAACCTATTGATACTAAAATAAGTTTATCTAATGGGTCATTTGAATTTTCTAATATCCAGTATGGAGATTATATAATCAAAACATCTGGAACTTCTAATAATTTTTCTCATTCGGATAAAGAGATTCAGGTTAGAAAAGATGGAGGTTATACTAATATAGGAAATATATCATCTAAAGATATCATAGGTAGAGTTATTGGAAAAAATATTAGTGTTGATAATGAATCTTTAGGTATTTCTGGAGGGGTAATAGGTTTATATAAATATATTGATAGTTTTAAAAAGAGAAGTGTTCATATTTCTAGTGTAACAGTTGATATTAATGGAAATTTTTCTTTTGATAATATACCAGAAGGTGAGTATTATTTAAGAGATCTAGCTCCTGGTCAAGGGTATGATACTATATTTAGAGATTATGATTTTAAAATAGACAAACCAAATCAAGTTATAGAGATGATTTTAAAAAGCAAACCTTTAGTAGATGATATAATTATTGGTAAAAATAAATTAAATCAAGAAAATAAACAGGGTTTAACAGTTGATGAAAATATTTCTGGAATAAATCTCATTTCGGATGAAATAGTAGATGTTGAAAATCAATCTTTAGATGTTATAAATCTAAAACAAGAAGAAATAAATTCTAATAATTTAATTGATAATAATCATTTAAAAAATCTTTCTAACATAGAATTGGGCTATAAAAATAATGTAAATACTCCTGTAAATAATAAATTAGGTATGTGGTTAACTATTTTTCTTATAAGTATAGCTTCTACAGGTCTGGGGATAGTATTTATTAAAAAATATTTAAATAAATACAAATTTAAAAAATAGTATAAAATAAAAAGGATGTTCTTATATAGAGCATCCTTTTCATCTTACTGTATAATCAATATATTTACATAGAATTTACATATAAATTACATAAGTATGGTTATGTAATCTAATGCTATATATTAAAATGTTATTAAATTTAAAAAATAATAATAGTGGGGATTTAAATGAAAAATAAAATTTTAATTAGTATAGTATCTATTTTAACTTTAATAATTCTTGGTTCATGTGGTGGAGGATCAGGAACTGAAAAGACAGTTATAAAAGTTTCTGGTTCAAATTCAGTAGAATCTTTATCAAAAGCATTTTCTGAGGCTTTTTCTAAAAATGTTTCTGATATTCGGGTAGAGGTTCAAGGTGGCGGATCTGGTGCTGCTATCAAAAATGTTGAATCTGGAATAGCTGATGCGGGAAATTTAAGCAGACCTTTAAGCGAAGAAGAAAAAACAAAAGGACTTACAGAAACTATTATTGCTATAGACGGAATTTCTATAATTGTTCATAAAGATAATGCTATATCAGATATAACAACCGATAATCTTATTAAAGTTTTTAATGGAGAGATAAAAAATTGGAAAGATATTGGTGGAACTGATCAAGAGATAGTAGTTATTGGAAGAGAAGCAGGGTCGGGAACTAGAGATGGATTTGAAAGCACTTTAAATATAAAAGAAAAAACAAAATATAATATAGAATTGAATGAAACGGGACAAATAAAAACACAAGTTGGAAATACAAAAGGAGCAATTGGATATATATCTACTGGATATGTTGATTCTACAGTTAAGGGTTTAAAAATTGATGGTGTTGAAGCTAATATAGAGACTATTAATAAAAAAGAATATAAAATACAAAGACCTTTTATAGTTGTTACAAAAAAAGATGCTTCTGAAAAGGTTAGATCATTTATAAATTTTATAATTAGTACTGAAGGACAAAAAATTGTTTCTACAAAAGGATTTATACCTATAAATTAATTTTTTTATAAATTATAATTTTATGGAGTGATATAATGGCAGTTTCATTATACAGTGGGAAAACATTAAAAGATAAGATAGAAAAAATATTTAAATATATATTTTTTCTATCTGCTATAGTTTCGACGATATCAATAGTTGTTATAACTTTATATATGGTTTTATCTGGTGGCCCAGCAATTCTTGAAGTTGGTTTTATAGAGTTTATATTTGGAACTGTTTGGGAACCAACATCAGCTAATCCGAAGTTTGGTATATTGCCTATGATATTATCATCAATAGTAGCAACTTTTGGAGCTGTTATTGTTGGGATTCCCCTTGGTGTATTTGGTGGCGTTTTTATATCACAGATATGCCCTAAAAAATTAAAACCAATTTTTAGAACAGCAGTAGAGCTTTTAGCAGGAATACCATCCGTGGTTTTTGGGTTGGTTGGTATGCTTGTGGTTGTTCCTGTTGTTGCAGATATATTTAATCTACCTGTAGGAAGTAATCTTTTTTCTGCTATAGTTATTCTAACTATTATGATACTTCCAACTATTATAGCTATAACAGATACATCTTTGAGAAGCGTTTCTTTATCTTTAAAAGAATCTTCTTTGGGATTGGGAGCTACATCAATTCAAACGATTTTTAAAGTTTTGATCCCTTCCGCAAAATCAGGAATAATGTCGGGAGTTGTTTTGGGTGTTGGAAGAGCGGTAGGAGAAACAATGGCTGTAATAATGGTTGCTGGAAATGTAGTTAATATGCCTAAGTTTTTTGATAGTGTCCGTTTAATGACAACAGGAATTGTTCTAGAAATGTCATATGCAGGAGATTTTCATAGATCTGTTTTATTTGGAATAGGTTTAATTTTATTTATATTTATTTTAATTTTAAATATTTTATTAAATATATTTCTAAAGAAAGCAGGAAATCATTATGAATAAAAAATTTAGACTTTTCGACTTTTTTATTAAATCATTAATATGGATTTCTGGGATATTAATATTTACTGTTTTGATTTCTATAATATTTTTTGTTTTTTATAGGGGATTACCGAGTATATCATGGAATTTTTTAATAACAGCGCCTAGTGAACTAGATGGAACAATTGGGATTTTGCCTATGATTATAAATACAGTTTATATAATAGTGATAACTCTTGTTATATCAACACCTATAGGAATATTTTCTGCTATATATTTAAATGAATATGCTGGAAAAAATAAACTTGTTAAGATTATAGAGTTTACCACAGAAACATTGGCGGGAATTCCATCTATTATTTATGGTCTTTTTGGATTTGCATTTTTTGTAGTTGGATTAAAGCTAGGATATTCTATACTATCAGGAGCATTGACATTAACTATAATGATATTGCCGACAATAATTAGAACGGTTCAAGAAGCCTTAAAGACTGTCCCTAATATGTATAGAGAAGGGGCGCTTGGTTTGGGGGCAACAAAGCTACATATTATTAGGACTATATTGGTTCCATCTTCTATTCCGGGTATATTGACAGCAATTATACTTAGTATAGGAAGAATAGTTGGAGAATCTGCAGCACTTATATTTACAGCAGGTTTGGGATATAGTCTACCTTCTGGCTTTTTTGAACATGTTAAAAGTACAGGAGCAACATTGACAGTTCAGCTTTATCAATATGCTATTAGAGGAGAATCTTTAGAAATTCCTTTTGCAATTGCTTCTATTTTAGTTATAATCGTTTTGATTGTAAATATTGCCACTAAAGTTATTGCCAAAAGTTTTAATAAAGAGAGATAGTGGGGGATTTAAAAATGAATAATTTTAAAATGGAGTCAAAAGATCTACATCTTCATTATGGAGAAAACCATGTTTTAAAAGGAATAAATTTAGGGGTTCGACCTAATGAAATAACGGCACTTATTGGACCATCAGGATGCGGAAAAAGCACGTTTTTAAAAACATTAAATAGGATGAATGATCTTGTAGACAATGTCAAAATAGAGGGAGAAGTTTATTTTGATGATATAAATGTTTATGATTCTAAGATTGATGTTTATCTTCTTAGAAAGCGTGTTGGGATGGTTTTTCAAAAACCAAATCCTTTTCCTATGAGTATATATGATAATATCTGTTATGGACCAAAACTACATGGGGTTGTTAAATCTAAATTCGATGAAATTGTTGAAAAAAGTTTAAAAGGAGCAGCCTTATGGGAAGAGACAAAGGATAGATTAAAAAAATCAGCTTTAAGTCTCTCTGGGGGACAACAACAGAGATTATGTATTGCACGAGCTTTGGCGATAAATCCAGAAGTTCTTTTGATGGATGAACCAACTTCTGCTCTAGATCCCATATCTACAATAAAAATTGAAGATCTTATGTCTGATTTGAGAAAAAAGTATACCGTTGTAATAGTTACGCATAATATGCAGCAGGCGGCAAGAATATCCGATAGAACTGCATTTTTTTTAATGGGAGATATGGTAGAATTTGATGAAACGGAAAAGATATTTTCTATGCCTAAAGATAAAAAGACAGAGGATTATATAACTGGTAGATTTGGATAATCTAATATTTATATTAAGGAGATGATTATATGAGACCAAGATCAAGGTTTGATGATGAGCTAGAAGATTTAAATATAAAGCTTATAGAGATGGGTGCACTTGCACAAGAGGCGATATCAGACTCTGTTAAAGCTTTGTTGACTAATAGACCAGAGCTTGCAAAATCTGTTATAGCTAATGATAGAAATATAGATGAATTAGAAAAAGTTATAGAGCAAAAATGTTTAAAGCTTCTAATGTTGCAACAGCCAGTGGCTAGGGATTTAAGAGTTATATCCACCGCGTTAAAGATGATAACAGATCTAGAGAGAATAGGAGATCAAGCTGCAGATATAGCTGATTTGACATTAAGGTTTAATGATCAAGAACAACTTTCTTTTGCTAAGAACATCTCACCTATGGCTGATATAGCAAAAAGCATGGTTAAATCTTGTATAGAGGCATATATAAAGAATGATTTAGATCTTGCAACTAATACAATAAAAAGAGATGATGAAGTTGATGATCTTTTTGATGTGGTTAAAGAAGAATTAATTCAAACTGTAACAAAAGATAAAGATAAAGCTGATCAGGCGATTGATCTGATGATGATAGCAAAATATTTGGAAAGAATAGGAGACCATGCTGTTAATGTCTGTGAATGGGTTATATTTTATTCGACTGGTCTTCATAAAAAAACACAAATACTATAGATTATTAATTATTTTATATTATGAAGAAGGTTTTTTTTTGGAAGATTTAATATATGTTATAGAAGATGAAGAGAATATAAGAGAAATTTTAAGATGCTGTTTAACAAATGATGGATATAAAGTTAAACTTTTTGAAAATGGTGGAGATGCTTTTTTAGATATAGAAAAAAATAAACCAGCATTAATTCTTTTAGATTTGATGCTTCCTGTTATGGATGGAATCACAATTTTAAAATTTTTAAAATCTTCTAATATGACTTTACATATACCTGTTATAATTATCACAGCAAAATCCGAAGAGCTAGATAAAGTTATTGGGCTTGATACAGGAGCAGATGACTACATAACAAAGCCTTTTGGAATATTAGAGCTTTTAGCAAGGGTGAGAGCTTGTATAAGAAAATCTAAAAATAGTCTTATAGTTTCTAGGATATCTATTGGGTGTATAATTTTAGATACGGACACAAGGCAGGTAGAAAAATTAGGAAATATAGTTAGATTAACCCTTAAAGAGTTTAAATTATTAGAACTTTTAATGAAGAATTATAAAAAAGTTCTGTCAAGAGAAGAAATAATATCATCTATCTGGGGTTATGATTTTGTAGGAGAAACAAGAACTCTTGATATGCATATAAAAACTTTAAGGACAAAGTTAGGAGATAATGTTGATAGCCCAAAATTTATTGGAACTATTCGTGGTGTTGGATATAAATTTATTGGGGGATAAATTATGAAAAAAAACATTTTTGTTTGTATATTTTTATGCTCATTTATGAGTATGATTATTTGTTTTATATTTTTATTGTATAGTGGATATAGATATATTTATAATAATAAAATAGATCAATATTATTCTTTTACAGAAAAATTTTTTATGGTATCAAAAGAAATTTCTGGAGAAGAATTTTCTTATTATATATCTGATCTTTTTGATATAGATGAAGTTGATATAATTGATATTAAAGGAAATTATTTATATAGTTTAAATAATAATTATGACAGAGCTATTTTAAATAGCTCTGATTTTATTTCTTCTATAAAATATGGTAAGGGGATAAAAAAATATAGTTACAATCAATGTTATTTATCCTATAAATATAACGATAATATTTATAGGGTTAAATTTAATTATGGTTTTTCTATATATTTTTTAGTGTTTATTTTTTGTTTTTGTATGGTTTTTTGCATAGGTTTTTCTTATTTGATATATAGAGTTTCTATTTATTTTATTAGAAAAAAAATGGATAAGGATCTTTCTGTTTTAAAGTCTTTTATTCCAGATAATGATAAAAGAATATCTGATTTTTTATTTAACGATAAAGATTTGATGTATTTTATATATATAGTACGTAAAATTAAAAGTAAGTTTATGAGAATTAATCAGAGATATAAAAAATATCAATATATATTGGATAATACGCCAGGAGGATTTTTACAGATAAATAAAAATAAAAGAGTTGTTTATATAAATCTTTCTGGAAAAAATCTTCTTGATATAAAACAAAATTTAATAAATAAAAATATAATATATTTTGTACAAGAAAAAGAATTTATATTAATTTTAGAAAATTGTATAAAAAATCAAAATTCTAATAAGTATGATTTAGATTTAACTAGTGTAAATGGAAAGATTTTATCTATATACATACATCCCTATTTTAAAGATAGATATTCAGAAAAAACATATGAAGGAGTATTTGTGTTTATAGAGGATGTTACACAATCAAAAAAAGCATTAGCTTTTAAAAATGAATTTATAGCCAATGCTTCTCATGAACTTAAGACACCAATAACTTCTATTCTTGGATTTTCTGAACTATTACTTACAGGTATGGTTTATAATAAGGAAACTATTTTTGATTATTTAAATAGGATAAAAAAAGAATCAGAAAGAATGTCTATAATTATAAATGATATATTAAGTTTAACTAAGATAGAAAATATAGATAAAATTTTAAAAAATACAGATATAGATGTAAAAGATATTTGTGACAATATTTTAAATAGCATGTATCCTCAAATTTTAGAAAAAAATATTAATGTGGAGATAAAAGGAGAGGGTCATATTATTGCTATTTATGAAGATATATTTATACTTATAAAAAATCTTATTGAAAATAGTATTAGATATAATAGGAATAATGGTTTAATTAGTATTATTATTAGCGATGAAAATTGTGGTATAAGGTTTATGATAGCTGACACAGGTATAGGTATAGCTAAAGAGCATCATAAAAGAATTTTCGAGAGATTTTATACAGTGGATAAAAGTCGAAGTAGAATATCTGGAGGGACAGGTTTAGGGTTATCGATAGTTAAAAGAATTGTTAATAAATATGATGGGGATATAACCATTAAAAGTAATGAAAAAACAGGTATAACTATCGAAATATTTTTATCTACTAAAAATATTAGCTAATTATATAAAAAGGGGATTTTTATGAATGTTTTAGAAGCAATTGTTTTAGATTCTTATGATAAAAAAGAGATAAAAAAAGAAGAAGTTATAAAACAATTGAAGATGATATGGAACTCTGTTATAAATAAAGTTAAATATGATGATGATACTATTCGTTTGGTAGTATATAAAGGCGATGTTATATTAGACGTTGATGAGTGTTCTAGAAATGGCGTTTCTAGTTTTAATATTGAATTAAATCAAAAAGTAAATAAAATTGAGTGTCATGGAAATTTAATCTGCAAAAATATTATTGAAAATGTTCATAGCCATGGAAATGTATATTGTGAAAATATTGGACAGACGGTGGTTTCACAAGGTGATGTTATATCTACTAATATATATGGGAATGTTGTTGGAAATAAAGAAATTAGATGTAAAGATATAATAGGAAATGTTACTACAGAAGATAAAGTTTATGCAAATGATATTTGTGGAACTGTGAATGCTAATATTGTTAATTGTGAAGATATACATGGAAATGTAGATATAACGGGAGAAATTTATTGTAAAAATATTATAGGTGATGTATACATTGATGGAAAAATATTATCAGAAAAAAATATAGAAGATTAAAAAAATAAAAGAAGAAAGAATTTTATCTTTCTTCTTTTATTTTTTTACAAATTTAAAATGATTTTGGATTAGACTTATCGTTAAATCTCTTAGAATAATATTATTATCTAAATCTTTTTTATATTGAGGAATAATTTTATTTATTTTATATCCCTGATTTTCTTTAATTTGAATATAGATATCTCTTCGATATTCAAAATCGTAGAATGAAATATTTGTATCTGTTATATTTATTATACTGTTATAGATTGAATCAATATTTTTACTATTTATTTTTTCCATAATTTGTAGAATAATTTCTGAGAATAAATTTAATTTATCTTGATATAATTTTTCTAAATTATCTTCAGAAGATGTTTTTAAAAGAAGTTTTAAAATATCATTACCTGTAATGGGTATAATATTTTTATTATTATCTATAAATTTTTCTGCATCTGGGTGATTTATAATAGCTGAATTTTTATGATTTAAATTTATACCACCGAATGAATCTATAATTGATTGTAAATTTTCCGTATTTATTTTTAAAAATCTATCTATTTTTATGTCAAATTTATTTTCTATTCCTTTAGTAACCATAAGATTTCCACCATATAAATGCATATCTTGTAAATTTTTATTTTGAGTATTTACATTTATAAGAATTTCTTTTGGAATAATTGTGGTTATTATTTCATTATTCTGAGGAAAAAACCTAATTAAAAAATATTCAGAAGGGGGAGAAATTTGATCCTTTGAAATCATTATAAGGGTTGTTAAATCATGATTTTCTTCAATTTTTATATTCTGTGGAACAACAACATTTTTTGATATATCTTTTGATGAATTAGAGATATTAGTTGTAAAAATAACTATTAAAGTTATTAAACTAAAGGATAAAAAGCTAATACAAAAAGATTTAGAAAATGCTTTTAAATTAGTCATAATATACCTCCTGTTTTGCATAAAACGTAACTATATATATTATTTTGAACATTTTTTTTATATTTATTCAATAAAAATAAAAAAACAGTTGACAGAGGGGGAATAAATATGCTATTATAACTAAGCAGTCAAGAGACGGCAGGCACACAGAAGGGGACAAGAGGAGGCGGTGTGCCAAGGACCTTGAAAATTAAACAACACAAGAATAACTTGTACAAAAACCCTGAATAAATTTTTTTGAAGTAATTTTGGTAATAAAACTGCAGAG
>JAGUQX010000001.1 GCA_030153485.1 Oscillospiraceae bacterium
AGATTGCAGATAAAATAAATTTAAACTACCTTATATATTAATATATAAGGTAGTTTAAATTTATTTTATCTGCAATCTTTTAGTTATCATAAATTTTTTTAGCAGAGTTTATAATAGCAAATTTACCTGTATTATATGTTAGCCCTCCTTGAACCCAGACACAATAAGGAGGTTTTAAAGGAGCATCTGCAGAAATTTCTATTGATGCACCCGATGTAAAACTTCCACAGGCCATTATAACTTTATAGTTATAACCAGGCATATCCCATGGCTCTGGCTTTAAGAAAGAATCTATTGGTGATAATTCTTGTATTCCTTCACAAAATTTTATAAGCATTTCTTCTTTTCCAAGTTGTATACAGGTTATTATATCCGTTCTTCTCTCATTAAAAGATGGATAAGTTTTAAAACCAAGCAAATCATAAAAAGATGATGTGAATACAGCAACTTTTAATGCATTTCCCACTACACTTGGAGATAAAAATAATCCCATTAATATCTTTTTATTCTGTCCAATTGTACATCCAACCTCTTTACCTATACCAACTGAAGTTAGCCTATATGAACATAATTCGATAAGATTCTTTTTTCCAACTATATATCCCCCTGTATCACAAATACCACCACCGGGATTTTTTATAAGTGAACCAACTACAATATCTGCTCCAACTTCTGAAGGCTCTCTATCTTCTGCAAATTCCCCATAACAATTATCAACTATTATTATTGTAGAGGAATTTTCTAATTTTATAATTTGTATTATATATTCTAAAGTTTCAATGGATAGAGATGGTCTATCAGAATATCCTCTTGAACGTTGTATATATACAACATTTTTATCTTTAACTCTAATCTTTAAATTTTCTATATCTACAGTTCCATCTTTTAGCAGATCTAATTGATCATAATGTATACCAAAATCTATTAAACTTCCATTATTCTTATCCCCACGAATTCCAATAACCTCTTCTAAAGTATCGTATGGATTTCCTGTAATAGATATCATACTGTCACCTGGTCTTAATACTCCAAATAAGGCTGTTGATAAAGCATGGGTTCCATTTACAAAATTATGCCTTACGAGAGCATCTTCAGTTCTAAATATATCCGAATAAACTTTATCAATCATATCTCTTCCTATATCATCATAACCATAACCCGTAGTTGTATTAAAACTATTTTCAGAAACTTTATTTTTTATAAATGAATTTAAAACTTTTTCTTCATTTTTCAAAACAATATTATCAATATATTTAAATTGATCTTCTACTCTTTCTTCAGCCTTATATGAAATGCCTAATAGTTTACTATTAAAACCAAATATATTTTCCATATTTATATTACATCCTCAAATTTTATCTATATGTTTGCAACTTTAACAAAAACTTTTTCAGCTAATGCTAAGCTATTAAGTATATCTTCTTTTTTTGCAACAGTATTTGCAGTATGAAGGTATCTACATGGAATTGAAATAGATAATGTTTTAACACCAGATTTTGAAATATGTATTGCTCCAGAGTCATTTCCACCAGCAACCATGGTTTTTGTTTGGCATTTTATATTATTTTCTTTCGCAAGGTTAAAAGCAATATTGTATAAATCTTTATTATAAATAGTAGAGTTATCCATAAAAGAAATCACTGGACCATCTCCAAGAATACAAACTTTTTTATCGTCAGGAACACCAGAAAAATCACATGCAGTTGTAGATTCTAAAACAATTGCAATATCGGGACAAACAGTATACGCAGCAACCTTTGCTCCACGAAGCCCAACTTCTTCTTGAACCACAAATGTAAAATAACTATCATAGTCTAAATCTTTTTTAATCATTTCAATCATAACGCTACAACCAAATCTATCATCAAGTGCTTTTGATCTAATAAAACCATCCCCATATTCTTTATATTCACTTTTAAAAGAAATCTGCTCTCCTATAGATATATATTTTTCTGCATCTTTTTTTGAAGTTGCTCCAATATCAACATATATACTATCTATATTAATACCATTTGATTTTTCTTCTGATTTAACCATATGAATAGCTTTAGTTCCTATAACTCCTGTAATTTTATTTTCACCTACAATAACAGAACGCCCAACCACAACACTAGGATCTATTCCACCTACAAAATTTACACATATTAATCCATCATCTCGTATATATCTAATTATCATTCCAACTTCATCCATATGTGCAGAAATCATTATTTTATTTTTAGGAATCTCTCTTCCCTTTTTAAACGCAATAATATTCCCTAAGTTATCAATAGAATATGTAACATACTTTTCTATCTGATTTATTATCTCATTTCTAACATCTTTTTCAAACCCTGAAACACCTGAAATATTACAAAGCTTTTCTATATTTTTAAACATAATATTTATTCTACCCCTTGTATAAAAATTTTTAAAATAGATGAAACACTATCTAGGTCTTCTATAGATATCATCTCTATAGGAGTATGCATATATCTTAAAGGAATAGATATAAGTCCTGTTTTAACACCATTTCTAGATACAGAAAATTTATCTGCATTTGTACCTGTTTTTCCACCCATAATCTCTAATTGGTATTTTATATCTTTTCTTTTAGAAATTTCTACAAATCTATCAGATATGTCTTTAGATAGTATTGGGGATATTCCTATCATAGCACCCTCTCCTAGATAACCACATTTCGTAATATCTGCATCAACTGTATGAGCAAAACTAACATCAACAGCAATAGCAATATCAGGATTTATTGTATAACATCCAACCTCTGCTCCTCTTGTTCCAACCTCTTCTTGAACACTAAATAATATAGATAACCCACAGGATATATTATCTATATCTAAATCTTCTAATACTTTTAATATACAAACCGCCCCTGCTCTATCATCTAAAGCTTTTCCTATAAATCTATTGTTAAGAATAATCTTAGGATCTGATTCAAATGTTATATAATCACCTACAGATATAATTTTTTCTAAATTTTCTTTTGAATATCCAACATCAATAATTATATCCGATATATCTACAACCTGATTAGTTTCATTCTTTTTCATAAGATGAGGTGGTTTAGACGATACTGTCCCTATTATATCTTCTTTCCCATGGACTATAACTCTTTGGCTTCCTAAAATTCTATTATCTACCCCACCACAATTAGAAACCTTTATAAATCCATTATCATCAATATATCTAACAATCATGCCAACTTCGTCTATATGTGCATCTAACATAATCATTTTTTCTAAATTTTTCGATTCTTTTATAACACAAAGTATATTTCCCATATTGTCTATTTTAATATTATTAGAATATTTTTTTAAATATTCTAATAATATATCTCTTGTGTTTCCTTCTCCTCCAGACACTCCATTGCTAATAGACAACTCTTGTAATATTTTTATATAATCCAAATTTAACCATCCTTTTGTAATTTATTTACCAATTGTTTAAAATGATTTCCTCTTTCTTCAAAATTTTTATACATATCAAAACTTGCAGAAGCTGGAGACAAACAAACTATATCCCCCTTTACAGCAATATCTTTTGCTATATTTACAGCATCTTCCATCGATACTACATATATAATTTTAGTTCTATCAGGATTGTATAACTTATATGATTTTAAACTTTCTGCTATCTTATTTGCTGTATCTCCCATTAAAATCAAAACTTTAACTTTTTCTGATATCTTAGATGCCAATGGATCAAAAGATATATTTTTATCATACCCACCAGCTATTATTATCAATCTCTGATTAAAACAATCCAACCCCGCAATTGTTCTTGTTGGCGTTGTTGCTATAGAATCATTATACCATTTTACATCGTTATATTCCCTAATAAATTCTATCCTATGCTCTACTCCACTAAAATTCTTAGCAACTTCTATTATATGTTTTAGATCTACATCTTCGTAAACCGCTGTAATTGCAGCTAAATAATTTTGAACATTATGATTTCCAGGCAATTGTATCTCAGAACTATTAAAAAGTTTTTCCTTATTTCCATTAAAAACAAAGTATATATCTCCAGTATTATCTAGATAACATCCATCTTTTATATATGATTCTTTACCAAATGTTAAACATTTTCCTCTAACTAAATTTAGCAAATTATATGTATTAGAACTATCTATATTTAAAATAGCTTTTGAGAAAGCATTTTGATGCAATAATATATTCATCTTTGAATCTATATATCTATTCATAGTTTTATGAACATCAAGATGGTTGGGCGATAAATTAGTTATAATCGATATATCTGGCGATTTTCTCATTGATATAAGTTGAAAACTAGATAGCTCAACTACACAAATATCATCTAGGCTAATATCATCTATTATAGGCAATAAAGCTGTCCCTATGTTTCCTCCTAAATGAACTTTATATCCTTGTTTTTGCAAAAATTTAGATATAATAGTAGTTGTAGTTGTTTTTCCATCAGACCCTGTTATTCCATATATTTTACAAGGACATATATCAAAAAACACTTCCATCTCTGAAGTAATTATTTTTCCCATAGATCTTAGTTTAGATATAACTGGACTATCATAGTCCATACCAGGTGTTCTAAATATTATATCCATATTAGTTAAATTATCTAAATAGTCTTCTCCAAGACAAAATTCAATATTATTGTCAACAATATTATTATATTTATAACTTATATCTTGTTTAGATCTTTTATCAAAAACAGTTGCCGAAATACCCTTTTTTAAAAAAAGTTTAACCAAATTAATATGACTAACTCCAAATCCTATTAAACCAACTTTTTTAGTTTTTAAAAATTCAAAAAATCTATCAGCTCTATTATTCATACTACCTCCTGATCAAGTATAATATAAATTTATTATCTATATTATACTATATTTTGTCAATATTTTTATGTCTTAAATCATCATATATAACAATATTTTTATCTCTAATATCTATATAATCAAGGGTAAAATTTGATAATATAAGATATATACATATAAATAATAAAATAATTAAAAATATTATAGAATAAATTAAATCTGTTTTCTTTGGTTTCATTATAATAAATCCCCTTTTTCATAAAAAGATAAATATAATATTAGTATATTTATCTTTTTATAAAATGTTCAATCTTTAACATTTTATTTTTTAATTGATTAAATTTATATTTAATGATAAAATTTAAAACAAATATACTATCTAGTTGGAGGAACCATAAATCATGAAATTTAATCTTCAAAAATCATTTGGAAATATGGTATTTAACGATTCTATAATGAAAGAAAAGTTGCCAAGTGATACATATAAAAATCTGAAAAACAGCATAAAGTTTAATATTCCCCTAAACCCTAACACAGCAGATATTGTAGCAAATGCTTTAAAAGATTGGGCAATAGAAAAGGGGGCAACCCATTTCATACATTGGTTCCAACCAATGACAAATATTACAGCTGGAAAGCATGATTCTTTTATTTCTCCCCAACAAAATGGAAATATAATATTAGAATTTTCGGGTAAAGAACTTATTAAAGGCGAACCTGACGCTTCTTCTTTTCCAAATGGAGGAATAAGAAACACTTTTGAAGCGAGAGGATATACTGCATGGGATTGTACGTCACCTGCATTTATTAAAGATAATTCATTATATATTCCAACCGCATTTTGTTCTTACACAGGAGAAGCATTAGACGCTAAAACTCCTCTGCTTAGATCAATGGAATCAATCTCTAAACACGCTATGCGTATTATAAAAATTTTTGGTAATAAAAACTCAAAAACTGTAATTCCAACTGTAGGAGCAGAACAGGAATATTTTTTAATTGATCGAGAAGTATATGATAGTAGACTAGATCTTAAAACATGCGGAAGAACTATATTAGGCTCTCCCGCTGTCAAAGGGCAAGAAATGGAAGATCATTATTGTGGACGAATACGTATTCGTGTTTCTAAATTTATGCAAGAATTAGATAAAGCTTTGTGGGAGATGGGGGTATATTCAAAGACTAAACATAACGAAGTTGCCCCTGCACAGCATGAACTTGCTCCCGTATTTACATCAGCAAATATAGCTTGTGACCATAATCAGCTAATTATGGAAACCATGCGAATAGTTGCAAAAAAAAATAATCTAGCTTGCCTATTACATGAAAAACCTTTTAAAGGTATAAATGGTTCTGGAAAACATAATAACTGGTCTTTATCTACAAATGATGGACAAAATTTGTTAGAACCAGGAAAAACCCCATATGAAAATCTACAATTTCTTATATTTATTTCAGCAATAATAAAATCAATTGACAAATATTCAGATCTCATAAAACTTTCTGCATCATCTATTGGAAATGAATATAGATTAGGTGGAAATGAAGCACCTCCATCTATTGTTTCTATATTTTTAGGCAAACCTATTACAGATATTTTAAACAATATTGCTGATGGCCAAATTCAACAACCATATACTTCAAAATTTTTAGAAACAAAAGTTTCTACCATACCAAAATTCATTATAGATAATAGTGACAGAAATAGAACTTCTCCTTTTGCTTTTACAGGAAATAAATTTGAGTTTAGAATGGTTGGGTCTTCTGCTTCTGTATCATTTTCGACATGTATTTTAAACACTATTATTACAGAATCATTAGATCAATTTGCTACTATACTAGAAAATTCTAAAGATATTGATATGGATATAAAAATTATAATTTCTGAAACTATGAATAACCACGGAAAAATAATATTTAATGGAAATAGCTATTCACAAGAGTGGAAAAAAGAAGCTAATATTAGAGGATTAGAAGATATATCATCAACTATAGACTCTATAAACCATCTGTTAGATGAAAAAAATATAAATATTTTTTCTAAATATAATATACTATCTAAATCAGAGATAAAGTCTAGATATGAAATTATGATGGAAAATTATTATAAAACAATAAGTATTGAAGCTTCTGTTATGATAGATATGATTGAAAAATCAATTCTTCCTACAACTATTTTATACCTAGGAAAATTAGCTAAAATATCTCTAAATTTAAATAATTTATCAATTGAAAATAAATATATATCCAAATCTATTTTAGATATATCAAAAAAAATAGATATCATAGATTTAACATTATCTAAACTTAAAATAGCTATTAATGATTTTACAATATCGTCTCATATAAAAAAATCAGTATACTATAGAGATAATATTCTACCTATTTTATCTGAGATTAGAGAATATACAGACGATCTAGAAATAATAATAGATAATAAATTTTGGCCTATTCCATCATATAACAAAATTTTATATAGCATATAAATATAAAAAAACAGAAACGTATTTAAATATGTTTCTGTTTTTTGTATATTTATATGCTATATAACTAATAATATTATTACTATTAATAAAAGGATGATTTATTTTGTCAAAATTAAAAAAAATAGAGATTGATATTATTAAGAAAATTTTAGAAGAAGAACTATTAGTTATAAAAAAATATAAACTTTATTCAACTCAAGCAAATGATCCTCAATTAAAAATAAAGTTTGAACAAATATCTGCTAGACATAAAAGACATTTTATAGATATTTTAAATCAACTAAAGTAAAAAGGAGTTATAACTATGTCAAAAGAAAATATAACCAAAATAAAAGAAGTAGATATGCTTTATAATACACTTTCTATCCAAAAAAGCTTAACTAATATGTATAATGAGTCAGGAAATGAAGCGTATGAAATAGCATTGAGAGATACTATTACAAATATTTTAACAGAAGAACATATGATTAGAAATGAAATATCATCAGAAATTAGTAAAAGAGGATGGGAAAAATTAAATACAGAAAAAATAGATACTAAAGATTTAAAACAAACATTCAAAAAATTTACAGAAAAAATATCAGAATTATAATTTTTCTATATATTGAATATATTTAGCACCATAAAAAGCAATAGGTATGGCTGTGATAACAGCTATACTTCCGTTGATTATTGATACGCCTAAATCTAGTATGGCTGATATAAGAATAGGCATAATTTCAAAATTATTTGCAAACATTTTAATAATAATTGTATTTATTGGTGATCCAATAATATTTACTAAGATACCAATTATACAACCAACTATAACGCCCTTTTTATTTCCATTATATATGCTTTTTTTACAAAGTTTTCCACATATAAACCCTGATAAAAATTTTATAATAAATGTTCCTGGTGCATAAGATATAAATGTTCCGCTAAAAATATCATAAAGACTCATGCCGATTCCTGCGCTTAACCCGCCCCTAATTCCTCCAAATAAAATAGAGGATACAAGCATAAATATATTTCCAAAATGTATGATAGTTGTTCCAATCGGTAGAGGAATTTTAATACTTATAAAAGATCCTAAAAAACAAAGGCTTGCCATCATAGCTGTTATAACTAAATTTTTTATTTTATTTTTAACCAACTAATACACTCCTTATAAAAAGTTATTTTAAAAAATTTCAAAGTCTTTAAAATCATTTTTTTCAAAAAAATAAGAAATTACATTCTCAAAAGATACACCATATCTAGTATCTGTATTCTGACTGTAAGTGTTGAAAATTGCTTTTTCTACAAATTTAGTTGCCCTAGTCATAGCTGATGGAAAAGAAATCCCTTTCAATATAGATGAAACAATAACACTTGCAAATATGTCGCCTGTTCCAGGGTATGAAATAGGAATATAATTACATTTTATAATATAATAAACACCAGCTTCTCGATCATATCCTAAATTAGCCATCTCTCCATCATCTAAGCAAACTCCTGTAATAATAATATATGGAGAATATTCTTTTCCTAATCTTGTTAATAATATTTTAGCTTTTTTTAACGATATACCTAATTCTATATACTCTATATTTAAAAGAATACACGCTTCTGTAAAGTTTGGGATTATTATATCTGCTTTTTTAGCTAAAAAACAAATTTTTTCAACCATATTTTTTGTATATGTTTTATAAATAATTCCATTATCTGCCATAACAGGGTCAATGATTTTTAAACCATCTTTAAAATCTGATAATATATCTATACAAATATCAATCTGTTTTTCACTTCCTAAAAATCCACTATAAAAGCAATCAAAAGATAAATTTAATTCTCTATAGTGATTATATGAAGCTTCTATAAAATTTGTAAGATCTTTCAATATAAAATTTCCTAAATTTCCTGTATGTGTAGACAAAACTGCTGTAGGTAAACAACAAACTTGGCATCCACAAGCAGAAATAATTGGAATAATCACAGTTAAAGAACATCTTCCAAATCCAGAAATATCGTGAACACAAAGAATTAACGGAATATTATTTTTCATTATTTTCACCATTTTGAATTTTTAATTTTATATAATTCATAGAATTATTTAGATTTATATGGATAAACTATAGTATAAAATATAAAAAAGGGGTGTTTATTATAAATAAAACTGTAAACTCTTTAATAAAAGGTGTTGCTGTTGGAACAGCATTAGGTGCTGCCACATATATGCTAACTAATACTACTAAAAAAAGCAAATCAAAAAATCTGAAAAAAAATACTGGAAAAGTAATTAAAACTGTCGGTAGCATTGTAGAAAATGTTGCATACATGATGAAATAAAGTACAATTTTTATATTAAAATATGAGTAAAGATGTGAATAAATCATATCTTTACTCATATTTTTTGTTATAATTTTAAGGAGTCACAGAATAGTTTGGTGCTTCCTTAGTTATATAAATATCGTGCGGATGACTCTCTTTAAGTCCGGCACCAGTTATTTTTATAAATTGTGCCTTTTCATGCAACTCATAAATATCTCTACACCCACAATATCCCATTCCAGATGCAAGTCCTCCCATAAGTTGGAAAATAGTATCTGCTAAACTACCTTTATAAGCAACTCGTCCTTCTACACCTTCAGGGACAAGCTTTTTATTGTCCTGTTGAAAATATCTATCTCTACTTCCTTTTGACATTGCACCAAGACTACCCATTCCTCTATATACCTTAAAACTTCTTCCTTGATATATTTCCATCTCCCCTGGACTTTCTTTGCAACCTGCAAGCAATGATCCAAGCATAACAACATTAGCCCCTGCCGCAAGTGCTTTAACTATATCTCCAGAATATTTTATACCACCATCTGCAATAACAGGAATTCCCCTTGTAACACAATATCTAGAAACATCATATATAGCAGTTATTTGAGGAACCCCTATTCCTGCAACAACTCTAGTTGTACATATAGATCCTGGACCTATTCCAACTTTTATAGCATCCGCCCCTGCATCTATAAGATCTTTCGCGGCATCTGTTGTAGCTATATTTCCAGCTATCAAAATAATATTAGGATACTCTTTTTTTATTAATTCTACACAGTTTAATATACCTAAACTATGTCCATGAGCAGAGTCTAAAACTAAAACATCTACATCTACATCTACCAATGCTTTAACTCTATCTAATACATCATTTGTAACACCTATCGCAGCCGCACAAAGAAGTCTTCCTTTGCTATCTCTTGCCGTATTAGGATATTGTAAGGATTTTTCTATATCCTTTATAGTTATTAGTCCTTTTAGGACATTATTTTTATCTACAATGGGTAATTTTTCTATTTTATATTTACAAAGAATATCTTTTGCTTGATCAATAGTTGTTCCAACTGGAGCTGTTATAAGATTTTCACAGGTCATAACATCTTTTATAGGAACGTTAAAACTTTTTATAAACTTCATATCTCTATTTGTCAATATTCCTACTAAAATTCCCTTTTCAACTATTGGAACTCCCGAAATTTTATATTTACCCATTAAGTTATCTGCTTCATAAATATAGTTATTAGGACTTAGGTAAAATGGGTTTACTATAACTCCATTCTCTGATCTTTTAACCTTATCAACTTCTTCTGCTTGAGCATCTATACTCATGTTTTTATGAATAACTCCTATTCCACCCTCACGAGCTATAGCAATGGCCATTAAAGACTCTGTTACAGTATCCATTGCGGCTGTCATAACAGGTGTATTAAGGATTATATTTTTTGCAAGTTTTATCTTTACAGAAACATCTGCTGGAAGAACATCTGATTTTGCAGGAATTAACAAAACATCATCAAAAGTTAAACCTTCTTTACAAAACTTTTCATTAAAATCTAGCTGTAGCATGACCCCTATCCCCTCTCTCAAAACGATATTTATATTATATTGTAACTCATATAAATATTTTTTTCAATAAATTTTAATATTTTTTAAGAAATCATATTATTATTATGTTTTTCTAGCCTATTTTCTTTATTATATATAGACAATGATATTAAAAATCCAATCATAGATGCCAATCCTGGTGATATAAATATGAAATAAAAACTTGGAATACCTATATTCATTAAATTAACTATAAAAGGTATAGTTAATAAAAATAATGTGCATAAAAATCCATCAGTAAATAAAACCATTTTAGAAGCTCTATTCTCTTTGCCTGTACACTGGAATAAAAGGATAAAACAATATCCTAAACTTGTAAGTATTGACCCTATAATAGTTATCTTTAGCACTGTAGATGAAATGTCTATAAATATTTGATCATTTGTAAACATAGATATAATAATATCAGGATTCATAAATATAATTCCACCTGCGCAAAAACTAAAAATCACAACCATTATAAAAAATTTTGTAAAGACCTCTTTCATTTTAATTTTATCTTTTTTTCCATTAAAATAAGATAAAATTGTCTGTGCCCCTTGTCCAAAACCGATTAAAGGCATAGAAAACAAACTTTCTACCGACGAAGTTATAGTATATACACCTATATACTCCTGGCTTGCAAGCCTTAAAAGAAGACCATTAGTTAGAGATATTGTTATTGCTCCCATTATGAGCATTAGAAATTCTACAAATCCTATTTTTATTATATCAATAAAGTTTTTCAAAAATATTTTAAATGTAAAGAAAATATTAAATTTCCAATATTTTTTTAATATTATTAAAATTAATGGAACTGAAAAACCTATAATTTCTGATATTAATGTCCCTATGGCTATTCCAACAATCCCAAAATCAAATATAAATGATAGAATAATATTTGATATAATATTGATTATTGCAAGAGATAGACTATATGGAAGCTGAAATTTTATCATTCCAAATGATCTTAAAGAATTACTTATTGTATATCCTAACGAACTAAAAATATTGCTTATAACCATAATAGACATATATTGTTTTCCTAATACAAATATTTCTTCTGATGCTCCAAAAAATAATAAAATATTATCTAAAAAAATATAAGATATAATTGATATTAATGTACTTATAACAAATGTAGCTATAATTCCACAAGTTAATGCTATATTTGCTTTCTTTATATTATTCTCTCCTATATATTTACTTATTATTACACTAGTTGAAAACCCAAAAAAAAGTTGTGCAGATATAAATATAATTAATATCGGAGAAATAATTCCCATTGCTGTAAGTGCATTTGCACCTATAGAGGGTAGATTTCCTACAAATATCTTATCTATTATCTCTGTACAAGACTCTAATGTCATAGATATAATTGTCGGTATTCCTATTGTAATCAAAAGTATCCATACATTTTTTTTATCATATTTTGTTATTATTTCACTATTAATAAAATTTCCTCCTTCTTTTATAATTAGTATAAAAGGTATTTAATTATATCATATATCGCATCTAATATCTATTATTGCATCTTTATATCAAAAACTTCAATAAATTATCTAAAAATAAAAGAAATTAAACAAATATAGATGATTTTTAAAGAAATATGCATATATTTTAAAATATAATAATTTTTCTATTGACAAATACTATCATAATAAATATAATTGTCTTTAGAAATATCATTTTGAATATTAAATATCTTTGTAATTTTAGTTATGTTTATGATTACTTTGATCTTTTATATATAATTTTGGAGGTAATGATTATGTCTACTACTATTCCTAAACCTGCTGAGGTTACTAGATCTTGGTTTATAATAGACGCTGCAGATAAACCATTAGGTCGAGTTGCTACTAAAGCCGCTCATCTTTTACGCGGCAAACACAAAGTGTCTTTTGCCCCTAATATTGATATGGGCGACCATGTTATAATCTTAAACTGTGAAAAAGCTGTTCTAACCGGAAAAAAATTACAACAAAAATTCTATAGATGGCATACTGGTTGGATTGGTGGACTTAAAGAAATTAAATACGAACATCTTATGAAATCAAATCCTGAAAAAGCTATGATGGCTGCTGTTAAAGGAATGCTTCCTTCTACTACTCTTGGTGCCAATTCTCTTACTAGACTAAGAACATATAGAGGAAATAAACACACACATCAAGCTCAAAATCCACAACCATATAATGCTAATTAGGAGGATATTTTATGTACGATTCAAAACCTTATTTTTATGGAACTGGCAGAAGAAAACACTCTGTTGCTAGAGTTCGTGTATATGCTGGATCTGGAAAAATAACTATAAACAAAAGAGATATGGATGATTATTTTGGTCTTGAAACATTAAAACTAATCGTTAGACAACCTCTTAATCTTACTGATACTCTTGGTAATTTTGATATAATTTGTAATGTTTCTGGCGGTGGTGTAACTGGTCAAGCTGGTGCTATCCGTCATGGACTTTCTCGTGCTCTTCTTCAATATAATCTAGAGCTTAAACCACAGCTTAAAAAAGCTGGATTCCTAACTCGTGATCCTAGAATGAAAGAGCGTAAAAAATATGGTCTTAAAGCTGCTCGTCGTGCTCCTCAGTTTTCTAAGAGATAGTTTTAATAAATATAAAAAAGGTAATAACATCTTTATAAATGTTATTACCTTTTTTATATTTAATTTATTTACTTTTATGCTATTTAAAAATCGCTATACTCCATTAATAAAACCATCTGCAACCACTATCAAAAATACATATAATTAAATATTCAAACTCTGTTATATCCAGATAATTTAAATATTGATATATACTAAAGTCTATGCTTATTTATTTACTATAGTTTTTGTAGCCTCAATTTTTCTATCAGCATATATAACAACATCTTTAATAACTAGCTTTTGAATGGCAGATATGAATGTATTCATAATTTCATAATTAGGTTGGTTATTTTTAGTAGGAAGTTGGATTTTTGTATTTTTTAATTCAATTTTTGTCGCCTTATTATCGTAAGAATATTTATGTTTTATAACTTTATCAATAGCTGATATAATAAAATTTTGATTTAATCTATTTAATTTTTCGCTTTGCAATACACTTGTTGCTCCATGACCATCTTTTAAATAAAAAGGATTTTCTAAATAAATAATATTTTGATTATTTGAATGGATTAAAATAGTAGGTTTTCCATTTTTATTATTTAAAACCTTATTTGTCAGTTGGTGAAAAGAAATTATTCCATTATTTAATGTAGATTGTCCATAAAAAGGATATATAATTTCTGTATCATCTTTTAATTCATAAAGTTTTATAGGATTAATTTCTTTTTGTGATTGCCATTCTAAAACTTCTTGAATCCTATACTCGCCTCACTCAACATTGTTGCTATCAAAATCATCTAACGCTTGTTGTTCTTGTTGTGTTAGAGTATAATCTTTTAGACCAGTTGTTAATAAATACGCTTCCAACTCTGCTATACGACCCGCTTCCAACTCTGCTATAAAGCTTTCCATAAAATCAAAATCTATTTCGCCATTTTTAGTAGGAAGTTGGATTTTGTAATCTGAAATTTTAGACCAAGTACACATGTTATCATAAGCAAATTTTTGACTTAAAAAATAAAATGAATTTACTAAAAATAATCCTTGATTTTCAGAAATTTCAAACTTTGGTTTTAATGAAAAAACTCTTGCGTGTGTTACTATTTTATAATTGAATTGACGGTAAAATGAAAATCCAAACATATCAACTGTTATTGTATTTGCATCAAATATTTTTGCTGTCACATCAGATTGCCCTAAAATACCATTATTAGTTAACCCTGATGTTATTACATAATCACCATTACCATTAATGTGTTCTTTTTTTATATCAAAATTACCGTTATAGCTCTCAAACAAATCCCCTAACTTATACTCGCCCCACTTAACTTCTTCTAATTTAATATTAAGTGAGGCTTCTATTTTCCCAAGCTTTCGTCCTCTTTATCTTGCTTTTTTAAAATATTCGAAACTTCCCAAGCTAGATAATCGCTAACCGTTTTTTTAAAATCTTTTAAGGTTGGTTTAGTATCTATTGGTGCTGTTTGGTTCCAGTCTGAACCATTTTTAGGGTCAATAGTCCCTTCGTGATACTCTTTATCAGTAAAAATATTAATTTTACTTTTACCAAAACGCACCAAATTAGCCAATTCTTCATAGCGTTCTTTTGCTTTGTTGGTGTCTTTTAAATTATTACTTGCTTTTTTACGATTAGTTCGTGTATATCCATCCTTTGAAAAGTCAATAAACTTTACAACATCATCTTTGTCATGCTTTTCATTTATTTTAAAAACATAAATATTTGTTTGAACACTTGACTTCCCAATAAATAAATCTATTGGCATTTTAATACTTGCCAATAGTGTATGTTTTGCTAATATTTTTATGTTGTATTCTTTTGCTTTTCCAGAACCTGCCGAATTTTGAATAATAATAGAAGCATAACCTTTGTTCATCATTCCAAGAGCTTTTTCTACAAAGTTCATACCATTACCGTTGGCAGAATATGGAGGGTTAAGTACAAAAGCGTCTGCTGGAAATTTATCCTCCGTTTTGCCAAATCCATAATTTCCATCAAAATCTATTAATGAGTCTTTATTTAAAATATTTGAACTTCCATCACCCATTAAAATCATATTTAAAATCGCTAACATATACACACTGGACAACAATTCTAACCCAAGTAATTGTTCCGCTTTTATCTTAATTTCTTTTTGAACCAGTTCTTCGGGTGAGTTAATATTGTTTTTTGCATCAATAAGCATTTCGTTCATAGCTGCAACTAACAAACCAGCCGATCCAGTGGCAAAATCCCATACATAAGAATCTTTGTTCACCCTTGCCAATTTTACCAAAAGATTAGCAACATAAGATGGGGTCAAAACTACGTCATTTAATTTATCTTGCGAAAAACCAAGCCAACCATACATTTCATTAAAAAGTTTGCCTGTAAAATCAGTAGTCAATCCTATCTTGTAATATATTCCTAAATCATCAACTATCTTTATAAAAACTCGTTTTAACTGGCTTTCTCCGTTTTCAACTTTATTAATATTATCTGTTGTTAGTGTATTTTTTAAAGTTCTAATAATTAAGTCTTTTTTATTTTCTTGTAATCTTTTTTCAGATAAAAAGGCTTCTATTTTTCTTATTACTATGTCACCATCTGTATTTCCTGATTCAGCAGAAGATTTTAAATCATCCTTTTCAAGAGGTATTACTTTTCCAGGTATTCCAAGTGTCGCAATAATAGATGCCGCCACAAGATAGACCCGATCATTTTCTCCTAAACCTTTTTCATTTTGATAAATATCATTGTTTAATTTTACTAAATTTGTATCAATTTCTTTTTCTCGTTGTTCTTTTAGTTTATCAATTTCTTCTTGTGATAACTGTAAAGTTTTTATTTTATCGATAAATTCATCAAAGTTTTGACTTTTTAAAAAAGAAAGATCTGAATATTCTCCAACATTTTGTCCCATTCCAAAATTGCTTTTTGAAACATAGTACACACCAATTTTATGTTCTATTTGATCTTTTTCATTTTTAAACCCAGTCATTCCGATAGAAATAATATCAGTGTAACTGGTGTGATGAAGTATAGCATTTGCATAATGTACAGCACCATTTACTGCATATGAATTAATATTTTTAAAGTTCGGTTCATTTTTTGATGTTCTATTATCAACCTCTCCTTTATCATTAAGTTTTAATAGTTTATCTTTATAACCTTTATATTCAATAAGAATAGGATAATAGTTTGAATTTTTATCTTTCAATAATAATTTTGTATCTGGTCTATTACCGCCCACTCCTCCATTTTTTGAATAATAATTTTCAAGTGCCTTGTCAATTTCACTATTTAATGATTCTTGTTCTAACTTATATTCTAGATTATAAGATTTAAGCCATCCATTAGCTAACTCTGTAATATTGGGTTCAATAGATTTTTTTGTATTATTATTACCCATTATCTCTCTCCTACATTAATTTATTCTCTGGTAATCATTTTACATATATTTAAAATTCTTTTTATATTATAAATAATTTACTTTAAATATACAATATAATCACAATAATACATATTTAGACAAATAGCTACTTTAAAGTTATAGAAATTGTCAAGAGAGTTAATATATTTTTATTCATACAATTTACAGAAAGAGAGAAAAATTCATCATCTTTATAAAATATAATTAGATTAATAACTAAAATTTACGGTATAATAAAAAATACAAAACTATCGAAAAGATTATATACAACTATATCTGGTATCATTAGAACAACTAGCAAATAAACTTATAGCATGAATAGAGTTTGATTTACTACTTAAACACTTTCTAAAAATAATATCTTTTGCATCAAAAGTTCCTGTAGAAGTGATAAAACCAAGTAGCCGTTTGATCTTAATTTATAAAGATTTTTCTAAAAAGATAATAAATAATATTTAAAGAATTATCATATGCTTTATATATTTTGAAATTTTCAACATGAATATTGGATATTGAGAAATAAAAGGTTATCAGGACAATTAAAGTCATGATAACCTTTTATTTCTATATTATAACGGTTTTAATACCATTTAGGATAACACAGCTCTAAAACTTCTCCGTACAATTTAAATCTAAATTAAACGTTTTAATACCATTTAGGATAACACAGCTCTAAAACTCGTATAATCAATGTTTGTTAATTTTTGTAGTTTTAATACCATTTAGGATAACACAGCTCTAAAACTTATTTGAACATGTTTACGATGATATCATCGTTTTAATACCATTTAGGATAACACAGCTCTAAAACCCAAGACTTCCGCCTTGCCAAAAACTTCCGGTTTTAATACCATTTAGGATAACACAGCTCTAAAACTTTTGATACATTTTGTTAATAGTTTAATTAGTTTTAATACCATTTAGGATAACACAGCTCTAAAACCATAGACTTCCGCGTTGCCAGAAACTTGGGGGTTTTAATACCATTTAGGATAACACAGCTCTAAAACTTACACGACTGTAAAATACTTCTAATTTCTTGTTTTAATACCATTTAGGATAACACAGCTCTAAAACAGCGGATGCACGTCTATTATATATGACATATGTTTTAATAACATTTAGGATAACACAGCTCTAAAACCAAATGTTCAACTTGTCTTTTTTCAATGTTGTTTTAATACCATTTAGGATAACACAGCTCTAAAACCCGTTAAACGTCGTTCTAGAAACTTTCTCATAGTTTTAATACCATTTAGGATAACACAGCTCTAAAACGCTCACCGTAGCGGTTCAGTCCAGATAGTTGTTTTAATACCATTTAGGATAACACAGCTCTAAAACCTAACACTATCGGCGCCCTTTTTAGCAGGTGTTTTAATACCATTTAGGATAACACAGCTCTAAAACACGTGTCACCTTTAACAAATGTTGGTGAACGGTTTTAATACCATTTAGGATAACACAGCTCTAAAACCGAAAACTAGGGCTTCACCAGAAACTTTGGGTTTTAATACCATTTAGGATAACACAGCTCTAAAACCAGTTATTAGCATTTCCAGTTTTTTTATCCGTTTTAATACCATTTAGGATAACACAGCTCTAAAACCGACCATGTCCATGAGGATGTTCATAATCTGGTTTTAATACCATTTAGGATAACACAGCTCTAAAACGTCTCGATTTGTCTAGCTAAACAAAGTCCAGTTTTAATACCATTTAGGATAACACAGCTCTAAAACATCCTTAATACCCATTTCTTTAATTTTAGTGTTTTAATACCATTTAGGATAACACAGCTCTAAAACGGCGGGTCTGAATATTGGAATTTTTATAGTGTTTTAATACCATTTAGGATAACACAGCTCTAAAACATTCGTTGGATTTCTTGAGAAGTAATTAATGTTTTAATACCATTTAGGATAACACAGCTCTAAAACCCAAGTCTATGGCAATGCCCAAGTTTTTGGGGGTTTTAATACCATTTAGGATAACACAGCTCTAAAACACTTGCTAACATATTCCACAGAATTTTCAAGTTTTAATACCATTTAGGATAACACAGCTCTAAAACTTATACCCTTTATTATCAATGTCTACATAAGTTTTAATACCATTTAGGATAACACAGCTCTAAAACCAACAGGTATTATATTCACTAATCGTCACCCGTTTTAATACCATTTAGGATAACACAGCTCTAAAACCTCAAATTCGGTTTTGAGCATAGATATTATAGCGAAATATCCGTTATCAAAATGGTCTGCTGTTTAATTATCTTATCTATATTATACTAAAATATATAATTAAATTCAACATAATCTTCATCAATTACTAACTTTTTTTCATATTCTTTTATTTCTTTATCTATATAATGCTCTATTAATAATAAATTAATATTTCTATATTTAGCAAATTTATATAACTCTTTTAGTTCTTCTTCATTTAAAAAACTTTTCGTATTAACTAAACATATAACCTTATATAGATTAAATTGTGATGTAATATCAAACAAACATACTATATTGTCAAATGGATTATCATAAGATTCTATATCAAACTTTAAGCCTATTATCTTTAAAAAATCTCCTATAGATATTTCTGTTTTATAATCTAAATGAAAATCGAAATCACATATTATGTTATTTAGATTATTAAACATATTTCTAGTATTTTCAAAGATATTTTCAACCCCAAACTCCATATTATACCTATTTTCAATACTGGAATATAGAAGTTTTAACATTTTATTTGTATTAATTTCGATGTTATAAAAATCCGTCAAAAGTAATAAGTTTTTTGATAAATCTAGTCTTACTTCTTTTTCTACTAATATAACCTCTTCACTAGGATTTCTATACCTTGAATATATATTTATTAATTTAACAACTTTTTTAAAAAGATTTATATCTTCAACTTCCAATATATTAACATGTTCTTGAGAAAAATCTATCTTATTTTCTAATAAAAAAACTCTTAAATACATCTATAATATCACCAACCTATTAGTATTATCTATTGTATCTTTTCTTCCGCTTCCTCCACCTATGACATATTCCATTCCTGCAAACTGTTTTTCTGTCACAACAAGCATCTGTATGATTCCTTTCGGAGGTTTATTTTTTCTAACTCTTTCTTGAATCAGCTTTGAAGAAGTATTATTTAATGCTAATTTTGTATAAACCGACTCTTGCATAATAATAAAACCCTCATTTATCAAAAATTTTCTAAACTTTGTATAAGCTCTTATATCATAATATGTAACCGAAGGTAGATCGAAAAATAATATTATTCTCATATATCTGTAACTCATAACACCTCTACTTTTATTAAATAATCTAGATTATCGCTATCTAAAGCTTTTAATAAGCTTGAAACATAAATAGGTATTGCATTAGTCAAATAATATTCACAATTATTTAGCCTGATTTTACTATTTAATACATCGATTAATTTAAATTTATATTCTTTACCAAATACCATATCCTTATTTTTATACACTATATCATCAACTAATGATCTAAAAGGTTCCATAAAATCACAAGAAAGATTAAAAAAGTTAAATTCATTTCTATGATGTATGCCAAGTTGTGTTAAATAACCATTTGCTACTATTTCTTTATTAAAGTTAGACAATAAAATAGAATATCCATAATCTAACGCACTATTTATACTATTATTACTACTTCTTGCAAAATTCGATCCAAATAAACTATGAAAATACACTTTTGCACTATGACCTTCTCTATTTGTAACATCCCCTATCTGTACTTCTTCTGCATAAAAATTTAGTTTATCATGATTATCTTTTAAATTATTAGACAGAGTTTTACTTTGATTTATTATTTTATTTTTAATAATAAAAGACCAGACAGCATCTTTTATTTCTACACTCCACTTAATTTGATTTATTATTTTTTTACTCGTATTATGAGAACCATAATACGAGATAACCTCCCCTTTTGGATTATGTCTTTCATCACAGAATATTACCTTTATTTTTCTATTCATACATTCGCATAAAAGAACAGTAGTAATAGACACAAGCGTTGTGTCTATTACTACTGTATTAATTTCTGATAAATGTATCATTTTTATATTATCATTTTTAACAACAAGATGGTTGTTTTTATAAGATAACTTACATTGGTTTGAAATAACTACTATTCTCCAGCTCATTATTTATTAATACCTTTCTTTTTTTTGAAACATCCCAGTAACTGATTGATGTATAAATGTTGTATCTTCGATTTTAATAGGTTTAGTTAGTCTTCCTTGTTCAGTAGAACACTCTATATCTTTAAGATTTGCAGTTACGGATGATACTTTTGTAATATTCATAATTTCATTTACAATTTTAACTTTCTCTTTTGTAGATAAACTTTCAAACTCATCTTTTTTATCTTTTATCTTTTTTAATGAATTTTTGAATACTGGATAATGTTGTTCCATTTTTTCCAATAGATAATCATATATTTCAACTATTTCAATATCTTCTATATTTCCAAGCTTAGGATTATTAGGATTATTCATCTTATACACCAGCTTTTCAAAATATTTATCTAAGATGAGTTGTTTTCCGTTGTGTTGCTCTGATTGCCCTGCTATTAAAAACCTACCGTTACTATTTTCAATAAGTTGATATTTTAAAATCTTATCTTTTAAGATTTTAACTCCTTCTAATCCTTTTTCTTCTTCAAAATATTTTTTGAGTTTATCTCTATCTTCATTTATAATTTTTGCAAACCTAATAGGAACTCCTATTAATTCTTTTTTTATTTTTTTATTCTTTTTCCCTTCAAGATATTCTACAACACTAAAATAAGCAGACTGCTCCCCGCTATAATATCCATATTTTGCAGGATCTAATCCCTTTTTTATAGGAATTGGAGCTTTGCATGTTCCAGATTCACTTGCCTTCTGAATGGTTATATTAAACATCTCTCCGCTATTTTCTTCAAGCTTTTTGGTTACAAAAAAGTCTTTATAGTTAAGTTGATTTTTTATAGTTCCTATACTATTATTTGGATCCCATACAACTATACCTTCTTCATTTTTAAAAGACCATCTCATACCGTCTATAATAAAACCCCATTTGTTTTTATTATCAATCTCATTCTCATTAGATTTTTTATTACTATATTTCTTATATTCTCCATATATAAATTCACTTTCCAGCTTAGGATACCTACTAATAATATATTCCCCTATAACTCCTGTTATATATGCATCTTTTGCATGGTGATGATCATTAACCCCTCTATTTTTGTATATATCATATTTTTTTCTAAAATTATCAACTAACCCTGCTTTAATAGAAACAACCTTGGTTCCAAAATCTCCATAACATCCTTTTAATAGATTAGCTAGATGCTTTGAAATCTGTCTTGTTTCAACAAGTTGTCTTTGTATAAACCCCTCTTCTTCCGCTTTTGATAGACTACGCTTAACTAGATTACTGTATTTTTTAGAACTTATTAATTTATTATTAAGGAGTTGTTTCCACCATAATTGAATATCTTCTGCTACAAAGCTACCAGGCATAGCATGGTTTCCTCTATCTTGATTTGACTTGCTTTTAACCAATACAATATTATCTATACTATCATCTTTTATAAGTGACTGATATACAATATGGTCTATTTGACATTCTTCTAAATGATCCAAACTTAAAGGCTGATTTGTATACATACACCTTCCCTGTTGCATAAAGTATAGCTGTTGTTTTTTTGTGATATTTTTATTTTTAAATATTTTTATCTCTTTTTTTATATTATCAAACCCAACAATTTTATCTTTATAAATCTTATCTAAAAGGTTTATTTTTTTAGTAGTCATTTTAGATTTTTCATCACTTCTTGCAAACTCTATAAATATATTCTGCGGATAAGTTTTCATAACACTAATGATTTCCTGAATTATCTTTATACTTTGCCATATACCTTTTTTTATAGCAGGTGAACCCTGCAAGTTTTCAACTAAAGCTTTATATGTAAACCTTACTTTATCTTCTGTTTTATTCTCTTCATATATCTTTTTAGCAAAATCATAATCTTTATTATTTATAATCTGCATAAAGTTCAAATTTGTTTCTCTTAATATATCCATAATATTAAGGTTTCTTCCATAATCATTTATATAGCACACGTCATTAAGAAGTTCTCTAGATAAACTGGACCACCCTTTATATTTTAAATTGCATATTTTATCTATTTGATCTATAGAAAGCTTTCCTATTTCTTGATATTGTTGGATAATTTTTCTTTTCAATATTCTTTTATCTTCAAATACTGTTATCCATTCTATTATTTTTTCTATCATATCTATATTTTCAAAAGTTATTTCACCAATAATTTCAGTAAAATCTATATATGATTGTAATGAACAATTAGCTTTATCGTCTCCACCTAAACCCTCTACACCAAACTCGTAATCTACATATAAATGGTTATTAATCGCCCAATCTTGTATATGCTTTTTACTTACTGTTTTATGTTTCATAAAAACTTCTTGTTTTAAATCTTCTATTGAATATTTATCACGTCTATTATTACCTATCTGCAATTTATTTATTTCATTGTAAAACATATAATCAGTATAAAGTAAAGAATTTTTAGGAATTACATCTTTATTAATCAAATAACTACATTTATTTGTCATTCTTCTAATAAACTTTTCTGCTGATTTATCTATATCAACAATTTCTTCAAAATTCCATGGATATATTTTACCCTCAACCGTACCTCCAGAATTTAAATCTTCTTTTCTCTCAAACCAGGAAAAGACTCTACTAGACCTATTAAGAGGTCCCACATAATAAGGAATTCTAAACTTTAATATGCTTAATAGTTTATCTTTATTTTTAGATAAACTTTCATAATAAACAGATTGATTTTCTATTATCTTTTCCATTTCTATTAGATTTAGTTGGTATGGTACTGCTGAATTATCTGTTATATTTTGTGGTATTAAAAGAGAGTCCTTTTCTATCTCTTTTAAAATATTATTTTTTTCATCTGTTCTATAACCATCATCAATATTATCCTCTATAAGTTTTTGTATTTTTTGATAAAAAATCTCTTTTATAGGCTTTTTACCATAAGCTTTATTTCTATTTTTTATATAAAGATTATATAATGGTGATTCTTTTTTAAAGTATTCTTTATTATCAGTAATGTCACTCTTCTCACCCTTCTTAGTTTTATCCTTAACCAATTCATATCTAAAAAGTTCAATAAATAAATCTCTATCATATTTATCTATAATATGTCTAATAAAATGAAGCTCTTCCCCAAATTTTTTATACCCCTCAACCATAGAATATGATATATAATTACGCTCATTATCATTAGATGATTTTAAAATTTTTCCTAGTATAACACTATCATATACCATCTTCATAAGTTCTATACAAATATACGCATCACCCAAACACTTCTCTATTAAAGATAATTTTTCATCTATATCATCATCAGAAAATTTTAATTTTAATTTTTTATCTTCAGTATCTAGATAATCTACATCAGGGAATATCTTTTCTATATTTATAGTTAATCCTAAAAATCCGTTAAATATATTTGTAAGCAAGCTTTTATCTTCTTTATTTTCCATACAAAGTTTTATTAGTTTTTCCAACTTAAGTTTATTACCTACGTTAGTGTCTAATAATATTTCTTTCATTTCAAAAGGTTTATTTTGAATACTTATATCAAATAATGAAAATTTTTCTATTATTTCACTTAAATATACTTCTATACCTTTACTTGCTTCAAAATTTTGACCCTCATAAATAAAATTACCTCTATATTTTAAAATATGATGTAAAGCTAAATAAACAAGCCTAACATCTTTTTTTTCCTTGTTTTCTATAAGTTCCTTTCTTAAATGATAGATCGTTTTATAATTTTCATAATAATCAGTATCTTCAAAATCTTTTCCTATAAAAAGATTACTCTTATTCTTTATATATCTATCCTCTAAATGAAGATATGATTCTTTTAATCTAGTATAAAAATCTTTATCTACTTTATTTATATCTTCCGTCATCAAATATTGAAGCAGTAAAACTCTATTTTTTTTCCTTGCAAGTCTTCTTTTAAAACTTCTATAACCTCTTCTTTTTTCAGCTGTCTGTCCTTCTTCAAATAAACGCACTCCCCACATATTCTTCTTTTTAAATTTTAAAAGATTATACATACCATCCGTAATAGACCATCCTACAGAATTAGTTCCTATATCTAAAGAGATATTATATTTTTTTAATAATTTATCCATTGAAACTCCTTTTTTTTTATGCTATAATATTAGAATCTTATTAATACCATTTAAGATAACATAGCGATTTAAAATAAGTTATATTAACTAAATATCTTTATTTAAAGAATTCCTTTAGAGGAATAAAAAAAGTTGCCTAAGGCAACTTTTTTTATTTATATAAACGACATAATTAGTATAAATATTTAGTTACATTATTTATAAATAATATTACTACTTTTTTTTAAAAAAGTAAATTTAGATATTTCATTTTATGCTTCGATGTTTAACAAAACTATAATATAATGCATACATAGATTATTTTAATCTATTATTTATTGACTTTTCCATATAACTTTTATTCCAAATTTAAGTTATATGTGTTACATAAAATTTATCACCCAATCTTATACCTAGTAAACTTTTAGAATCCAGTAATCTAAATAAACAAATTATCTTAGTTGATTAATTTGTTTTTGACAACTATTTACATAATAATTAAAGCAACTATTTTAATTTAAATAGTTGCTTTACATCAGCTTTTCTTAATGCCCTAGATATATAAGACTTACACTATTATTTGTTGTCATAACATAGCTAGGGTTATAAATATTAGATATAATATATTTATTATACTCTGATGATTTTTCAAAATTCGATAACTGATCATCATAATATACGTTTCTTCATATAAAATTATTTTATTATCATTTTTAGAATCCCAACATACAGCTAATTTAGACTGGATATGTATTATTTGATAGCCTCTTTTACCCTATATATTTAAAAGAAAACTCTTGAAACGGACTAAATCCTTCTATATCATTTAAAAGAACTTATTCCTTGTGAAGTTACTATATTTATCGCGATACTATTTAAATTACCGAATTAAAATACTTTTTGTTTATTTAGGTTAATTTTATGGTCGAGTGTAGAGATTCGTTTGCTCTGGTAGGGCTGTAGATTAATCAACCACTGTCTAATTAATCCTAAGGCTATGAACTTTTGTCTACACCCAACTTTATTCTCATAAAATCCTTATACAATAATATTAGAATTTACATAATGGATTAAATAACAATTAATCCATTATTTTTTCTTTAATTAGTGCAACATTTTTCTAGCCCTTTCCATTTTTTATCTTTTACTTTATACTCTGTCCAAACCACCTAAACGAGCTACTTTCTCTATATATCAAAATATCATATTGTTGATTATAATAAAAAACTGTCCTAAAAACCTACTGAACAAAAGTAACTTCTTCCCTCAAAAAATATACTCCTATTTAATTTTATTTTAATAAATATTCAAGTTCAAGTGATTTATTAAATCCTCCATACATTTCACCTTTAATTTCATACATAAATAATTCATATCCATATAGTTTATCTCTCCAAACCTAACTAAATATATAGCAATTCTATTTAGTTCATAGCTTTCCATTGTACTAGAATTTATAAAACTAGAATTCATATCACAGGTATCTATATTTATTTCACTAAATAAATAATAGCTAATTAGTTGTTGTATATCTTTACCAACATACCCAAACTTTTTCGTTGTTTTAAAATCATATAAAACATTATCTACACAAATATCAGCATCAGCACCTCCTACCCTTTGACTACACTTACCAAATTCAGGGTTAAATAAAACCTTGCTTTTACTTGTAACCACTGCTTTGATAAATGATATTCTAAAATCATTAGATAGATTTATTAAATCGCTTTCAATATCAGATGGTGGGGTTTTAAGAATATCCATTATATCATCTGGCAACATTCTGCGCCAACATTGTTCTAGTTTTGCAAAAAAATAAACATACTTTATTAAATTTTTATCAACTTCATTATTAGAGGATATAAAAACTTTAATATATTCTAAACCCTCACTGAATTTTTTCTCTATTTTTCTAAAAATATTTTTTTCAATGCTCGATTCATATCTACTAAAAAAACGCATAGCAACTATCTTTCTATGTGCATCTTCTTTATTCTCTAATATGACTTGTGCTATCTGAAACCTTGCCAAATAATCAAATGCAATACCCACTACCGTTGCATTGATTGGTTTATCCAATTTATTTGGTACTTTAATTATTAATTCACTTGAAAAAGACTGTTTTCCCGATAATGTTTTAAAATCTATTTTTTTGGGTTGTATCTCCTTAATGATTCTTTGAAACTCTTTATCACTTTCGGATTTACCACTTAAAAATGATGTTAGTGACATTTCTAATGTCCCCCTTTATAATATGTATCACTCTTATTATAACACACAGAAATTTACATGTTTCACCACAATTAAACATTACATTCAAAAAATAGGCAATTAGAACTGTCCCTCTCACCTTTTTTGATCTCCTATTCTCTCCAAAACTTCCTTTTAAATCTATGCAGTTATTTGAAGCTCGGATCTAATCCAAACTATCTACAATATAAAATATAATCCTCTAATATGTAAATATTCATTGTTTTTCTATCTACTTTACTTTGAACTTATCATTTGATATCCTTATCTTGCTTACGGATTGGCTAAATTCCCATACATTTAATATTGATATAACAAAATATAATTCATATAAATGTATTATAGATGCACAGATTATAACGTATTTTAGAAACAAAAAAATATACCTTCAAGATATTACTCCTTTAGATATTCAAAATTATTATTCATCAAAATCTAATCAAGGACTTTCAAACAATTCCATATTAAAACATCATGCAAATATTAGAAAATCCGTAGATTATGCTTATATACTAGACATCATTTGGTATAATCATGCAGATAAAGTCATCAAACCTAAAAAAGAAAAATATAATGCTAATTTTTTAGATGAATCAAACTTTGGAAAAGGCGAGATGATTTTAATGGGAACATCTAGCAACAACCTTCACCTTAAATTATCCGTTTCCCCTGAAGATTTAACCCTTTTTAGTGGTGGAATCTAGTGGAAAAGTTCCTTTTAAAATGGCTATCTAAAAAGGTTTTATGGTGGGGGTTGTCCTTTTTATTTAGTGGTTTTTTCTTCTTTTTAGTAATCTTTTCAT
>JAGUQX010000048.1 GCA_030153485.1 Oscillospiraceae bacterium
CCATATTATACTTTTGATAAAAGGGATATTCCTCATAACCAGGAATATCCTTTGTTTTTAGGGTATGAAGATGACTATCTAAACTATCTAAATCTAGACATAAATTCATATCAAATTCTATCTAGTAGTTGGCGTTCCCAGCCGTATTTTGATGGAAATAGCTTAAAAAGAAAAGCTAGATTTTACGGAAAAAGATATGTATCTTCCCACACTGGAAACTATGCATCAGAGGTAACTCTTCCTGATGCAGATGGGTATAGAGCAACTGCTGTTTATACCTTGAAAATCCCTAAAGAAATCATTTCTATAGTTGAAGAAAAACCAATAATTACTCCCGAAATAGTTGTGGAAAAAGAAAATATATTATCTCCAGTTGTCACCACTGCTATTGCAGTAATGGTTATAGTTTCTTTTATTTTATTCACCTTCTTTTATATTAAAAAAAAGAGAGATATAAAATAAAATAAAATATATGAAAAAGGAGAGACAAAAATGGAAAATAAAAAAGGATATACAAAAGAACAATATGAAAAAGCAAAGCAGGTAAGCCTTGTGGGTTACGTGACAAGTAGATATGAAAACTTTAAAGATGGTAATACAATAAAACTTAAAGAGCATGATAGTTTTGTTTTATTTCCACAAACCGATACTGCGTATTGGTTTAGCCAAAAAATCTATTTTAAAACTACAATAGATTTTATGGTTCAGTTTGAAAATAGTTCTATAATATCTTCTATTATAGAACTTTCAGGAGATAATACTAACTATGAATACATAGATAAAAAACTAAAGAAAACAGCTGTTTTAGAAAAAGAAATAAGACTTCCTAACAAAGATATAGATAATAAAAAACTATTTGCTTATCTTACAAAATCAAGAGGTATCGATACTAATATAGTTAAATTTCTTGTAGAGTCGGGGGATATATATCAGAGTGAATATAAGGTTAAAAAGGGTGATAAAGAGTTAAGTTTTTCTAACTGTGTCTTTGTTGGTAAAGATAGTGTTGGAAATATTAAATATGCATCACAAAGAAGTACAAATACAAAGGGAAGTGTATATAAGGCTGATGTTTATGGATCTAATAAGTCATTTCCTTTTGTTATGAAAAGTAGTCAACAAGATGTTAACTGGGTTAATATTTGTGAAAGTCCTATAGACTGTATGTCTTATGCTAGTTTAGATATTCTTAAAAAAGAAGATTATACTTCAGTAGATTATCTATCTCTTGGAGGATTATCTGATAAATCTTTAGAAAGATATTTAGATAATAATAAAAACATATCAACTCTAAATTTTTGTTTGGATAGTGATGTTTCAGCTAAGAAAGTTTTAGTTAGTTTTAAAGAAAAATATCAAAATTTAGGATATACTGTTTTAACAGATTATCCTAAATTAAAAGATTTTAACGAAGACTTAATAGCTATAAAAAATGAAGATCTAGATAGTATTATAAATCTACCTAGACAGGATATAAATAATGAAAAAGTTATCTCATATCTTACAAAAGAAAAAGGTTTTGAAAAAGATATTGTGGAAAAACTTATCAAAGATAAAAAAATATATCAAAGTAAAAATAATATAGAGAGAAATGATAAAAAATATACAGTTTCTTCATGTGTATTTATTAATAATGATAAAACCTACGGAATTGAAATGTCATTATATAGTAAAGATGGAAAAACAGAATATATGAAGGAACATGCAAATCCTGAAAAGATATCATATATATTAAATAAGGCAGATAGCAATAGATTAGCAGTATTTAATAACCCTGTAAAAAGTATTGAATATTCCTTACAAAATAAGGAGAATATTTTAACTGTTATGAATATGAAAAATATTGAGAATTCAATGATAGATTTTATAAATAAAAATCATGAAATTAACAATATAAAGGTTTGTATTGATAATCTATCTTTAAAAAAACTTAATACAGAAACAAAAGAATATGATGTTATAAATTACTCAGAATTAATCTATAAAAAGATAGAAAGGTTTGGCAAAAATAATGATATAACTGTAGAAGATAAAAGAGATCAAGATAATAATTTTTTGCAAAGTGAAACAAAAACAACTACAAAAATAATAAAAATGTAGGTACTACAATTGTAGTACCTTTAATTTAAGGGTAGTACCCGTTAAAGCCTGTGGCTTTAAGCTGTTGTTTGGAGTGGGTCGCACTCCTATTCCTGCCTTATTAACAAAGTTAATAAGTTTTATTGCCAAAAGGCAATATTTTAACCAAATAAGTAAAAAAATTAACTAATAGAAAGTCTTAGTTATCTTAGGAGGTTTGTTATGGAAAAAGCTGATAATGAAACAGATTTAACTTCTGGCCAACTTGTCCAGAAGTTATCACAAGGAAATATTAGAAGATATATAAGGCTAAATTATTTAAATAACTATCTAGTTAAACTTGTAGATATTAGAGATATTGAAATTAGACCAGC
>JAGUQX010000046.1 GCA_030153485.1 Oscillospiraceae bacterium
AGATAAATCCCGAAGAGATAAATCCCGAAGAGATAAATCCCGAAGAGATAAATCCCGAAGAGATAAATCCCGAAGAGATAAATCCCGAAGAGATAAATCCCAAGTAGAATATAATTTTATAAATTAATATAAATTTTCTAAAACCCTTAATAAAAGATATGTTGGTTAATTTTCTTGAAAAGGATAGTGAAGATTAAATGTCTATTGAAAATAAAAAAATAAATTATAAAGATAAAAATTTGCAAGAGGGTGTAGAAACAGAAGAGTATTTATGGAAAACATATAAAGAAACAAATGATCCAGCTATAAGAAATAAAATAATACTAAAATACACCTATCTGGTTAAATGCATCTCCCTACAATTAAGAGGAATTTATAAGCAATTTGCAGATGTTGATGATATAATAAACGAAGGAGTTATAACTTTAATAGATGCAATAAATAAGTATGACCTTGATAAATCCACAAAATTTTCGACATATGCGACGATTAGAATAAGAGGATCAATAATTGATTATGTTAGAAAACAAGACTGGGTTCCAAGAAGGGTTAAAAAGTTTTCTAAAGATATAGATCAAGTAGAAACAAGGCTTAGACTTGATTTAAATAGAGATCCAACAACTAAAGAAATCGCTACTGATTTAAATTTGACAGAGAAAGAATATACAAAAAAATTATCTGAAACAAATAGTGTGAATATTTTGTCTTTCGAGCAAATTTTGACAGATAAATTAAGTGATGGAATAGAGATTAAAAGCAATGTTGCACAGAGCGATGATATGCCAGAAGCAAGGATGGATGATCAAGAACTAAGAAATATTTTGGCAGAAAGTATTGATAAACTAACAGAGAGAGAGCGAATAATAGTTTCATTATATTATTATGAAGAGTTGAAATTAAAAGAGATTTCAAAAGTTTTAGAAGTAAGTGAATCTAGGATTTGCCAAATTCATGCAAACATAGTTAAAAAATTGAGAAAAAGTTTAACTAACTATGTAACAATGTAACTATTTAAATACATCAGAAGTTTATCATATATTTATATAAAAATCAATCGATTAATGTAAAATATATTTATATAAAAATCAATAAATTAAAAAGCATTGTTGTTTGCTTTTTAATTTTTTTTGGTTTATACTATTTTTATTAAAATAATAAAAATTTTTTTTACTAATTATATAAAATAAATATCTTTGGAGTTGATAAAATGTATAGAGTGGATTGGAAAAATGGAAATAAAGATATAGGCGATTCATATTTAATAAGACGACAAGTTTTTTTAATTGAAAGAGGATTTCCTATGGGGGATGAAAGTGATGAAAGAGATATAAATGCGGAACATATAACAGTCTATTTTGATGATAAAGCTATAGGAACCGCAAGGGTTTTTATAGAAATAAATAAAGAAGAATCTAGCTATATTATAGGTCGAGTGGCTGTTTTAGATAGATATAGAAAAAAAGGAATTGGAAAGTTTATTATAAGTGAAATTTTGACATATTTAGAAGATAAAAAAGATAAAAAAGATATAAAAAAAGTCAAATTGCATGCGGTATGTGATGTAAAAGATTTTTATAAAAAACATGGATTTAAATCTATCGGTGAAAAATATATAGATGATGGATTAGACCATATAGTTATGGAAAAAAACATTTAATAAAAAGGAGTATTTTTTATGGTTAAAATTACAAGAACTAGTAATATAAAAAAAGTTCCAGAATATATAGAAGACTTGGGATTTGGAAAGATTTTTACAGACCATATGTTTGTAATGGACTATAGTAAAGAAGAAGGATGGAACAATCCAGAGATTGTTCCATATGCGCCTATATCTTTAGATCCGTCAAGTGTTTGTTTTCATTATGGTCAAAATATTTTTGAAGGTATGAAGGCATATAGACATGAAGATGAGAAGATATATTTATTTAGACCAAGAGATCATATAACAAGGTTTAACGCGTCTTGTGTACGTATGTGTATTCCTATGGTGGATGAAGAAGATATGCTAAAATATATAGAAAATCTTATAGTTGTAGACAATAAATGGGTTCCATCATTTGAAGGAAGTTCGTTGTATATTCGCCCTTTTATTATAGCGACAACGGCAACACTAGGGGTTAAACCAGCTGTAAATTATAAGATGGTTATTATTATGTCCCCAGTAGGGTCATATTATGAAGATGGAATTAAACCTATAAATATTCATGTAGAAACAGAGCTAGTTAGAGCGACACAAGGTGGGGTAGGGAATGTAAAAACTGCGGGAAATTATGCGGCCTCTCTCCTTGCACAACAAAGAGCAGGTAGAAAAGGATTTGATCAGGTTTTATGGCTAGATTCTTTTTATCATAAGTATATAGAAGAAGTTGGAGTTATGAATATATTCTTTTCTTTTAACAAAAAAATAGTTACGCCAAAGTTAAATGGAACAATTCTACCAGGGGTTACAAGACAGACGGTTATAGATCTGTGTAATTTATGGGAGGTTGATATAGAAGAAAGAAGAATATCAATAGAAGAGGTTACAAGAGCTTGCTATCAAAATAAATTAGAAGAAATATTTGGAACAGGAACAGCCGCGATTATTAGCCCTATAGGACATTTTTCATATGATAATAAAAAGTATGAAGTTAACAAGGGGGAGATAGGACAAGTTTCACAAGCATTATTTGATGTTATAAATCAAATACAATATGGAGAGATGGAAGATCAGTTTAATTGGTTACATCGAGTTAAAATTTAGTTTTATTAGATTTATATAAAAAAGAAAACTATAGATTAGCGTAAGCTTTTTTATAGTTTTCTTTTTTTGGAGGAGTTATAGTGAGAAAACTTTTATATACTATAGATAAAGATGGGGATGGTAGAAAATTAAAGGAATATTTAAAAAATACCCATGGATATTCTCGAGAGATTATAAGAAAATTAAAGGCAGATATAGATGGTGTAAGAAAAAATGGAAAATCGGCTATTTTTATAGATATCTTGTATGAAGGTGACATAGTTGAAGTTTTACTTAAGGACAAAGGAAGGCTAGATCCAAATCATAACACCTTTGTAGAAATTTTATATGATGATCAAGATATAATAATCTATGATAAGCCAGCTAATATGCCTATACATCCATCAAGAAGTCATCAGGGTGATACATTGGGAAATATATATGGTGCATATTGTGAAGATAAAAAGATAGAAGGAATTTTCAGACCAATTTTTAGATTGGACGCAGATACAACGGGGATATGTGTTATAGGAAAACATCAGTTATCGGCATCTATTTTAAATAGAAATATTTTAAAAAAATATAGGGGCATAGTCTGTGGAAAACTTACAGAAAAAGAAGGTAAAATAGAAAAAAAAATAGGTAGAGAGCGAGTTGATTCTATAAAAAGAATAGTGGATAATGATGGAGATATAGCAATAACTAGCTATAGAGTTATAGAAGAATTTGGAGGATATAGCCTTTTGGATATATGGCTGGAAACAGGAAGAACACATCAGATAAGGGTTCATTTTTCGGAGATTGGATATCCGCTTTTAGGGGATAAAATGTATGGAGGAGATTTAAAATATATAGATAGGCATAGTCTTCATTGCTATAGTGTAGATTTTATCCATCCTATATATAAAAGAAAGATAGAGATTATTTCTAATCTTCCAAAAGATATGACACAGGCTATAATAGATATAAAAAATGAAAATAATGTATTTTAATACAAATATATTGTATTATTATGCATAATATGATATTATTTATAATGATATAAAAAATATAATAGAGTTGGAAAGGGTTGGCAAAGATAGATGAAAAAAATAATAAAATTGATTCTTTTAGTTGTTATTTCTAGTCTTTTAATTACAAGTTGTGGGGGGAAAACTGGAAATAGTTTAGCGGATATAAAAGATAGAGGAAATATAGTTATGTATACCGAAGCGGGATTTCCGCCATTTGCATATCGTGGAAATGCAGGAAGCATAGAGGGTATAGATATGGATATATCACTAGAGATAGCCAAAGAAATAGGAGTTGCTCTTAATACACAGGACGTTAAGTTTACAACTTTGATACCTAGTTTAACAGGAGGAAAAGCAGACTTTGTGGCAGCGGGGATGACAAATACAGAAGAAAGAAGCAAGAAGGTTGATTTTAGTAATAATTATCTAGTTGCATATCAATCTGTGCTAAGTTTAGAGGGAAAAGGATATCAAAAAATATCTGAACTATCTGATAAAAAAATAGGTGTTCAAACTGGGTCTACAAGTGATATTATAGTTTCGGCAGAGGCAAAAAATGTTAAATTAGAAGATGGAACAATGGTAGATGGAATTTTTGAAAACACAGGGACAGAGATAAAAAGATATGAAACAGTTTTAGAAGCAGTTCAAGATTTAAAGAATGGAAGAATAGATGCAATTGTAGTTGGATCTATAGTTGGAGAAAATTTAATCTCTAATAATTTAGATATAAATGATGAAAAACTTTTGGATAGAGATGGTAAAGAATATAGCGAAAGCAATGCTATAGCTGTAAAAAAAGGAAATACAGAGCTTTTAGATATTATAAATAAAGTTTTAGCAAGATTAGAAGAAACTGGAAAATTAGATGAAATCTATAAAAAACATGCAGAAAGCATAATAAAAAATTAAAGGGACATATATGGAATTTATAGAATATATAAAGACAGGATTTCACTCGACTTTTATCGTTGATGATAGGTATAAATTATTTTTAGAAGGTTTGGGAAACACAGTATATATAGCGATTTTTGCAACTATTATAGGGGTTATAATTGGATCTATATCGGCTATTGTTGGGTTTTATGTAAAAACAACGGGTAGACTAAAGCCTATAGGATGGATTATAAATATATATGTAATAGTTATAAGAGGAACCCCTCTTTTGATACAACTTTTGATTACATACTTTATAATATTTTCGTCGTCAGACAATGCAGTAATGATAGCTATAATAGCATTTGGTCTAAATTCGGGAGCATATGTTTGCGAAGTTATAAGGGCAGGAATTTTGTCGGTGGATAAGGGACAGGGAGAAGCAGGAGCTTCATTAGGACTAAATTTATATCAAATTATGAGGTTTATCCAGTTGCCACAGGCGATAAAGAACATTCTTCCTGCATTAGGAAATGAGTTTATAAATATAGTTAAAGAAACATCTGTGGCGGGATATATAGCTATAGTTGATCTAACCAAAGCGGGAGATATAGTTCGATCTCAAACATTTGATCCATATTTTTCTCTTTTATCTGTAGCGGGAATATATCTTATAATTGTATCTGGACTATCTTTTGCATTGAAAAAATGGGAAAAGAGGTTGAGTATAAGTGATAGAAGTTAAAGGGTTAAACAAATATTTTGGAAAAAATCATATACTAAAAGATATAACAGAAAGTATAGATAAAGATGAAAAGGTAGTTATAGTTGGACCTTCTGGATCGGGAAAAAGCACCTTTTTGAGATGTTTAAATCTTTTAGAAAAGCCAACATCAGGAGATATAAAGTTTTTTGGAGAGTCTATTATAGAAAAAAAGATAAATATAAATATAGTTAGGCAGAAGTTGGGGATGGTTTTCCAACAGTTTAATCTTTTTAACAATATGACGGTTATGGATAATATAACATTGGCTCCAATACAATTAAAGTTAAAAACAAAAGAACAAGCAGAAAAAAAGGGGATAGAACTTTTAAAAAGGATAGGATTGGATATGCATAAAGATAAATATCCATCAACCCTTTCTGGGGGACAAAAGCAGAGGATTGCTATTATAAGATCTTTAGCGATGAATCCAGATATGATATTGTTTGATGAGCCAACATCGGCTTTAGATCCCGAGATGGTTTTAGAGGTTTTAGAGTTGATGAAAGAGGTTTCTAATCAAGGGATTGGCATGGTAGTTGTGACCCATGAGATGGATTTTGCTAGAGATGTTGCTACAAGAATTTTATTTATGGATGATGGCAGGATTGTAGAGCAGAATTCTCCAAAAGAGTTTTTTAAAAATCCACAGAATGAAAGGTTAAAAACTTTTTTAAATAAGGTTATATAAAATATAATAGCGGTGGTTTTAATATTAAAACCACCGCTATTATATTTTATAATTATATTTATTTTTCTAGACGAGATTTTAAATCTTCTAGTTGTTTAGAAAGTTCTATAGGCAGAGATTTTCCAATGGATAAAAAGAAATCTTGTATAGAAGATATTTCAGAAAGCCATAGATTTTTATCTATGTGAAGGATATGCTTTAAACTTTTTATTGATATATCTAAACCAGATATATCAATATCTTCTATATTTGGTAGAAATCCAATAGGGGTTTTTTGAGCAGGAGAATCAGGATTTTTACATCTATTTAAAATCCATAGAAGAACCCGCATATTATCACAAAATCCAGGCCATATAAAGTTTCCGTTATCGTCTGTTCTAAACCAGTTTACATGGAATATTTTAGGGGCATTTTCACCGAGAGAAGCGCCAATATTTATCCAGTGTGAAAAATATTCTCCAATATCATATCCACAAAAAGGAATCATCGCCATTGGGTCTCGGCGGACAATACCAGTTTGACCAGTAGCGGCGGCGGTTGTTTCTGATGATATAGTTGAACCAATAAAAACACCGTGGTTCCAATCATAGGATTGATAGACAAGAGGAGCTAATTTTTTTCGTCTACCACCAAATATAATTCCAGAGATAGGAACACCGTTTGGATTATTAAATTCTTTAGAAATAGAAGGACAGTTATATGCAGGAGATGTAAACCTACTATTGGGATGTGCACCTTTTTCTAAACTTTTAGGGTTCCAAGGGTTTCCTTTCCAATCAATAGCATTAGTTGGAGGAGGGGTTTCCATCCCTTCCCACCAAACAGAATTATTGTCTAAATCATGGACAACATTTGTAAATATAGTGTTTGATTTTGTAGATTTAAGTGCATTTGGATTTGATTTTTGGCTTGTTCCAGGGGCGACACCGAAGAAACCGTTTTCGGGATTTATAGCCCATAATCTTCCATCTTCTCCCTTTCTAAGCCAAGCTATATCATCGCCAACACACCAAATTTTATATCCTTTATCTTTATAAATTTCGGGAGGAATAAGCATGGCGAGGTTGGTTTTTCCACAAGCAGAAGGAAAAGCGGCGGCAAAATATGTAATATCCCCATCAGGAGATTCTATACCTAGTATAAGCATATGCTCTGCCATCCAGCTCTCTAGTTTTCCTTGGTATGATGCAATTCTAAGAGCGAAACATTTTTTACCAAGAAGAACATTTCCGCCATATCCAGAATTTATAGACCATATGGTATTCTCTTCTGGAAAATGGCATATATATCTGTTATTTTCATCTATCGATCCTTTAGAATGTAAACCACGGACAAAATCATTACTAATATCTCCAAGGTTATCTAAAGCAAGCTGTCCAATCCTTGTCATTATATTCATATTTAAAACAACATAAGACGAGTCGGTGATTTCTATACCAACTTTAGAAAAAGGAGATGATGGAGGGCCCATAAGGTAGGGTATTATATATAAAGTTTTATCAGACATAACACTTTTAAACAAAGAGGAAAGCTTTTTATATGCATCAGAACTTTTCCACCAATTATTAGTTACGCCAACATCTTTTTTATTTTTTGTACAGATAAATGTTTTATCTTCTACACGAGCAACATCATTTACAGCCGTTCGATGGATAAAACAATTTGGCAAAGTTTCTGGGTTTAGGGGAGAAATTTCGCCAGAATTTACACTGTCAAGGCAGATTTTTTCTATTTGTTTTTTTGATCCATCTATCCAAACAACATTTTTTGGTTTACATAGATAGGTTATATCATCAATCCAGTTTAGGACATTTTTATTTTTAGTAAGCATAAATTATATATCCTCCTAAATATTTATAGATTATTTTAATTATAATATGTAAGAAATCTATATTCAATAGATAATGAAATGATGTTTAATATAAATAAAAAGTTTTTATAATTGACAAATATAATTATAATTATTATAATTATTTTAATGTTATAATGGAATAATTTTAATTAAATATAAAAGTCTTGGTCTCTCCTTCTAGAGGCGAAGGCTTTTAATTATATAGATATTGAAAAATTATTAAGGAGTGTTTTTTGTGAAATGGACAGGTTTAAATGATATAAGAAGAATTTTTTTAGATTTTTATGAACAAAAAGGGCATAAAATTTTATCAAGTTACCCTCTAGTTCCTCAAGGAGACAATAGTTTATTATTGATAAATTCAGGAATGGCGCCGATGAAAAAATATTTTTTAGGACAAGAAAAACCAGAAAATGTTAGAATAGCCACCTGTCAAAAATGCATAAGAACTCCAGATATAGAGCGGGTGGGAAAAACATCACGTCATGGAACTTTTTTTGAAATGTTGGGAAATTTTTCATTTGGAGATTATTTTAAAGTAGAAGCGATAGAGTTTGCATGGGAGTTTGTGAAAGATGTTGTAAAGCTTCCTCTAGAAAATATTTGGATTTCTATCTATCTTGATGATGATGAGGCGTTTAAAATTTGGAGAGATGTCATAGGTTTCCCAGAGGAGAGGATTGTAAGGTTAGGTAAAGTGGACAATTTTTGGGAGATAGGTTCTGGGCCATGTGGACCATGTTCAGAGATTTATTTTGATAGGGGAGAGAATAGTGGATGCAATTCTCCTAGTTGTGCGGTTGGCTGTGATTGTGATAGATATGTAGAGTTTTGGAATTTAGTTTTTTCTCAGTATAACAGTGATGGAGGGGGAAACTATAGTTTAATGGAAAAGCCAAATATAGACACAGGTATGGGGTTAGAAAGACTTGCCTGTATTTTACAACAAGTTGATAATCTTTTTGAAGTTGACACTATAAAAAGTGTTATGGAAAAAATTTGTTTAATTGCTGGAGTTGTATACAAACAGGATGAAAAAAAGGATATTTCTTTAAGGGTTATAACAGATCATATAAGAGGAAGCGTATTTATGATCTCTGATGGGGTGTTGCCGTCAAATGAAGGTAGAGGATATGTTTTAAGAAGGCTTTTAAGAAGAGCGATAAGGCATGGAAAATTATTGGGAATAAAGGGACAATTTTTAGAACAGGTTGTTGGAATTTTGGTGGAAAAAAATCAAGATGGATATCCAGAACTTAGAGATAGATTTGATTATATTATAAAGATTATAAATAATGAAGAAGAAGTTTTTTTAAAGACTTTGGACAAAGGTATAGAAAAGCTAGCTTATCTTATGAAGACAGAGGTTAGAGAGGGTGTTTTTTCTGGGGAAGGTTGTTTTTTAATGTATGATACATTTGGATTCCCCATAGATTTAATAGAAGAAATTGGGGATGAAAAAGGAATAACTTTAGATAAAAAAAGATTTGATGAACTTATGAAAGGGCAAAAACAAAAGGCAAGAGATGCAAGAAAAAAATCTAATAGTATAGGTTGGGATGAAGGAGAATTAAATCTAGACCAATTTCCTAAAACAGAATTTATAGGGTATAAAAAGATTAGTATTGAGGGAAATATTTTAGGGATAATAAAACACAATTTTTTAGAACAAGAGGCAGTATTAGGGGAAGAAGTTGTTTTAATTTTAGATAGAACAGTTTTTTATGGAGAGTCTGGTGGACAGGTGGGGGATAGAGGTTTTATAGCGTCTAAACAAGGAGAAGCGAGGGTTTTAGGCTGTAAAAAAAGTTCTAGTGGTATATATCTTCATCGATGTCTAATAGAAAAAGGGACGATTAAGGTGGGAGAAATAGCTTTAGAAAGTTTAGAAAAAGTTATAAGAAATAGGATTACAAGAAATCACACAGCAGCACATCTGTTACAATCTGCATTACAAAAAGTTTTAGGAAACCACGTGCTACAAGCGGGACAACTGGTGGATGAAAATCGAATTAGATTTGATTTTTCTCATTTTAGCGGGATGACAAGAGAAGAGATAGGTGAAACAGAAAAAATTGTTAACAACTATATATCAGAAGGTATTTTAGTAGATATAGAAGAGATGGATATAAAAAAAGCTAGAGAAAGAGGAGCAATGGCAATATTTGGAGAAAAATACGGAAATATAGTACGTGTTGTAGATGTAGGGGGAAGATCGATAGAGCTATGTGGAGGAAGCCATGTAGAAAATACGAATGAGATAGGGATATTTAAAATTTTATCAGAAAGCTCAGTGGCATCAGGGGTTAGAAGGATAGAAGCCATAACAGGGATAGAAGTTTTAAAAATTTTAAATAGTATAGAAGAAGATGTGTTTAAAATAGGGATGGAGCTAAAGCTTAAAAATAGCAAAGATATAGTTCAAAGGGTTATATCATTGAACAAACAGGTTAAAGAAAAGATAAAAGAAGTTGAAGAATATAATCAAAAGACTATTTTTCAGAAGATAAATGATAAATTTGATGAAATTGTGGCAAATAGTCTGGTGATAGACGGGGTTTGTATAATAGCACAAAAGTTAGGGAAGATAGATACAAAAGTTTTAAAGTTATTTATAGATAAAATAAAAGATAAACAAAAAAACAGTTTAGTTATCTTGATGACAAGTGATAAAGAAAAAGGAACTATTGCTGTTGGAGCTTCTAAATTTGCTATAGAAAAAGGTTATAACAGTGGAAAAGTAGTTAAAAATATCTGTGAACATCTAGAAGGAAAAGGTGGAGGAAGAGCGGACTCTGCTATAGGAGGATTTTCAAAGATATCAGATATAGATAAAGTTTTAAATGATATATCAAAATTTATATAAAATAAAAATTGGAGGAAATATATATGGATTGTATTTTTTGTAAAATTTCAAAAAAATTGATAGAAACCGAGTTGATTTATGAAGACGAATATATAATGGGGTTTAAGGATATTAGACCACAAGCAAAGGTTCATCTAGTATTTATATCAAAAGAACATATAGAATCTGCGGATCATATAAATTTAGAAAACAGCCATATTGTAGGTAGGATGTTTCAAGTTATCGCAAAGATATCAAGCCACTATAACCTACAAAGAGGATATAGAATTATAACAAATATAGGAGAAGATGGTGGACAAGAGATTAGACATTTTCACCTGCATATAATAGGAGGAGAGCCTCTAAAAAAAGAAATTAACTAGAACAATTAAAAGAAAGGGGGAATATATGAAGCGGCCATTAGTTATATTTGCTTTTTCATATATGCTCTCTGTTTTTATCGCATCTTTTATAGGAGATAATATAGCTGTTATATTATCTATATTGATTATAATATTTTTAGGGATATTGATATCTTTATTTAACTATAGAGAAAAAAAGATTATACTAATTTTTATAGCAGCGAGTATAGGACTATTTAGTTATTTTTTACATAACAAGGTGTTTTATTATCCTGCATTATATTTTGATGGAAAATCAGGAGAGTTTCAAGGAATAGTTGAAGATATAAAGCAGAGGAAAGAAAAGACACCATATTATAGGATTAAATTAGAAAATATAACAGAGTCTGGAAAAACGCATAAAATAGGAGGAAGTATAAATCTATATTTTAAAGATAAAACAGAATTAGACATAGGAGATGAGCTAAAAGGATTTGCGAATTTTAAAAATTATGATAAAGATAAATATTTAATAGAAGATTATAATAGAACCAAGGGGATATACATAACGGGATATGTTACAGATAATAAAACTATTGAAATTATTTCAAAGAACAATAGAAAATCCCGATTATTTTTTTATAAAATCAAGGAAAAAATAATAGAAAATATTTATAAACATATAGAAAATGAAAAGTATGCAGGGCTTATAGTTGGAATGATATTAGGGGAGAAAGATTATATAGATATTAGTGTAGAAAAAATGTTTAAAAATTCTGGATTATTTCATATATTTGCAGTTTCAGGGATGCATCTAACAGTTTTATCAGGAATATTAATGCTGTTTTTACGATTTTTGAAATTAGGAAGAAGGGTTTCTTCAGGAATTTTGATATGTTTTATAATATGCTATGCATTTATAGCAGGTCTGCCAATGTCTCTAATTAGATCAGGAGTAGCTTTGATTTTGCTAAATATAGGAAGTCTTATAGGGGAGGATCAAGATGTTTTAACTTCTATAAGTTTTGCAGGACTTATTATTGTATTCTTCAACCCATATTCGGTGGGAGATACAGGATTTTTATTAAGTTTTTTTGCTACATTAGCTCTTGTTTTATACAATATATATCTAAAATCAAAGGTGGAAAACAAACTAGCATATAGTCATAAATTTTTGGTTTATATAACAAATTGTTTTTTAAAAAGCATACTGGTAATTATCTTTATAATTCCTATAACATTTGTAAATTTCAAATTTATCTCTATAGCATCACCGATAGGAAATTTATTGATATCACCTTTTTTATTTATTTCTTTAATAGCTGGAGTTTTTATAGGTATTTTTGGATTTTTTGAAAGTGTTATATTTATTCCATTTTTATTTATAGCAAAGAGCATGGTATATATATCTATAACGGTTTTGGTAGTTATAGCTAGATTTTTATCAGAATTAGCGATATTTAATATTCCATTAGGATTAGATTTTACATTTTTTTGGCTTATAGCATCGATTTGTTTAGTTGTAGTTTCGCTTATGGCAAAAAACAAAATATCTAATTGTTTTATTTCAATAATATTATCAGGAATTTTATTTTTCATTGGATTTTTTTCAGATAAAATAATTTTTAATGATGTTTCGAAATTGACTATGATTAGTGATCAAGGAAACACAGCTTTTTTTATAAAAAATGCGGATGAAAATATTTTAATAGGTTTAAGTGGTGATAGAAATTTTAATAGTAGTATATATAAATATCTTAAAGGCAGAGGGATAAATGATATAGATTTTTATATAGAGCCAAATATGCCAAATATAGATCCGAAAGAATTGGGTATTTTTAATGATAGTTTTAAGATAAAAAATATAATCACGGATGATAGGGATTTGGCAGAGGGATATTTTTCTAATATATTAGAGCTAAATAGAATGAAAATATCTTTAAAAAATGATATAACTTTAGAGATAGGTATAACTGATATGGGCGAAATATTTTATTTAACCACACCAAATTTAAATATAGGAGTTTCTATATCAGGGAAAAATTTTGATAAAAATATATATAATAATAATCTAGATGTATTAATGGTAGGAAATAATAATAAAAATATAGGAAAAGATTTTAATGGAGCAATAGCAGTTGTTTCTAATGTTAAAGGGATGGAGATTAAAGAAGGACTTTCTATTATAGATGGTGGAAAAAATATTTTTACAGAGATTTGGATAAGTTCAAAAGGAAAGATTAGAATAAGGGGAAAAAATTAGATTTATGGCTATTTTAAAAGGAAAAGATTTTAAAGAGATTGTAGATCTAGCTAAGTATAGGTTGTATTTTTTATCTGGAGACAATCTTTTAGAGATACAACAAGTGGCAAATAGACTTATAAATAGAAATAATACTGAAGGTTTAGAAAATTTTAATATTACTAGGTTTGATGGATTAAAGCAGAGGTTTGATGAATTTATAGAAAACATTAATCTTGTTCCATTTATGGTTGATAAAAGAATTTTATTTGTAAAAAATTTTGATTTTGGTGATCTTTCTGCAACTAGATTAGAAATTTTTTGGAATAATATTAAGGATTTTTCAGATAAAACAATAGTAATAATATCTGTTTTACAAGGAAAAGAGAACGATAAAAAACTTAAAAAAGGTATTAAAGATATTGGAGATTATGGAGTTTTGTTTGAATTTAACCAGCCATTAGGATGGGAATTAGAAGATGAAATTTTTGATGTATTTAAGTTTTATGATAAAGATATTTCTAAAAAAGATTTAAAATATTTTATAAGTGTTCTTCCGAAAGACAATCTGTCTTTAAAAACTGAGGCAAAAAAGATATCATTTTATAAAATAGGCGAAAAACTTTCTAAACAAGATATAGATACACTAACTCCGAAAGAGCTAAATTTTACGGCATTTGAGCTTGCCCGAAATATAATAGAAAAAAATATAGAAAATAGTTTTAAAATTATAGAAAATCTTTTATATAAAAGGACAGAACCAATAGCAATAGTGGGGGCAATACATACAGCATTTATGGATCTATATATAGCGTATCTAGGAAAGAGGCAAGGTGTGTCTCAGGATAAAGTTATAGAGAAATTTTTATATAAAGGAAAGGAATTTAGAATAAGAAATGCATATAGAGATATTTCTAAATTTGATATAAATGATATAAAAAAAGGGATAGAAATTTTAGCAAAATTAGATATCGATTTAAAAACAGCGTCAAAATCTAATAAACTTTTATTGGAAATAGCTATTTTAAATATAACTATATGAGAATTTTATTGAGGTGAGATTATTTGATATCTATAGATAAGCTTATAATAGTTGAAGGAAAATATGATAAGATAAAGCTTTCTAATTTTATTAAAGGGAATATAATTCAAACAGATGGTTTTGGTATATATAAAAACAAAAAAATGTTAGAATATATAAAAAAGTTTGCGATTTCTAAAGGGATAATCATAGTTACAGATTCTGATAGGGCGGGATATAAGATTAGAAATTATATAAAATCCTGTATGCCGAAGGGGTCTAATATTCAACATATATATACTCCTGATTTATTTGGAAAAGAGAAAAGAAAAAGAGAAATTTCTAAAGAGGGAAAGATAGGAGTCGAAGGTATGTCTCAAAAAGTTTTGAAAGAAGCTTTTAAAACTTTTGAAAAAGAAGATATATTAAATGAACAAGATAAAAAAAAGATAACAAAGATGGATTTGTATCAAGATGGATTTATAGGATGTGATGGATCTAGAAAAAGAAGAGAAGCATTATTTTCTATCTTAGATATACCAGAAAATATAGGAAACAATTCTGTTTGCGAAGCTATAAATAGTCTTATATCTTTTGAAGAATATATAGAAATCAAGAAAAAAATATAGAAAAATTGTTATAAAAGAGGGATGTTTAATGGTATTTTCTAGTATTATATTTTTATACTTTTTTTTGCCGATAGTTTTTTTGACATATTATCTAGTCCCAAAAAATTATAAAAATATTATTTTAATAGTATCAGGGATTATTTTTTATGGATGGGGAGAGCCAATATATATAGGGATGCTTATAATTTCTATATTGATAGATTATTTATCTGGGCTTGGAATCTCTAAATTTAAAGATCAAAAGTATTTGCGAGTTTTATTTTTAATGATATCTGTAGTTATGAATATAGGTTTATTAGGATTTTTTAAATATAGCGGCTTTTTTATAGATAATATAAATAATATTTTTGGGGTTTCTATAGAAAGTGTAAGCCATCCTCTACCAATAGGGATATCTTTTTATACGTTTCAGAGTATGTCATACACTATAGACTTATTTATGAAGAAGATAAAAGTTCAAAAAAGTTTTTTGAACTTTGCAACATATGTAACACTCTTTCCACAGCTTGTAGCGGGTCCCATAGTTCGATATAAAGATATATCAGACGAGATAGTAGAAAGAGATATAAAAACAAATGATGTATATTATGGTATATATCAATTTGTAAAAGGGCTTTCTAAAAAGGTTTTAATAGCGAACAATATAGGATACCTATGGACAACGGTAAAAGGTATGGATTTAGAATCTCTACCAGTTATAACTGCATGGGTGGGAATATTGGCGTTTACCTTCCAGATATATTTTGATTTTTCTGGGTATTCTGATATGGCGTGTGGTCTGGGAAGAATGTTAGGATTTAAATTTCCTAAAAATTTTAACTATCCGTATATTGCAAAAAGTATATCAGATTTTTGGAGAAGATGGCATATAACTCTGGGAGATTGGTTTAAATCTTATGTATATTTTCCTTTGGGAGGAAATAGAAGAGGGTTAGCTAGAACTATTTTAAATTTGATAATAGTTTGGTTTTTGACAGGTTTTTGGCATGGTGCAAACTGGAATTTTATAATTTGGGGAGTTTATTTTGGGATAATAATAATAATAGAAAAGTTATTTTTAGGAAAAGTATTAGAAAAAATCCCATCTTTTTTTCAAATATTGTATACATTCTTCTTAGTTGTAATAGGATGGGTTATATTTGAATTTATAGATTTAAATAATCTTTTTATATATATAAAAAGTATGTTTGGTTTAAATAACGGAGGATTTATAGATAGCGGAAGTGTATATTTATTAGTTTCGTATCTCTTTGTATTTATAGTTTGCATAATTTTTTCAACGCCATATTTAAAAAACTATATATATAAACTATGTAAAACAGAATTAGAGATAATAGATCATTTTCGAGTTATATTTATAGTATTAGGACTAATATTATCAACAGCATATCTAATTGATGCAAGTTATAATCCATTTTTATATTTTAGATTTTAGAGAAGAGGAAGAAGTTTTATGAATTTTCAAAAGATTGCAATTATTATATTTTTTGGTATAATACTTTCTTTTTCTAGTCTAACAGTTTTATGGAAAAAGAAAGATTATTCGGAGGCTGAAAACAAATATCTAAGTAAGGTTCCATCTATATCCACTGAAAATATTTTAAATAAAAAATTTATGATAGATATAGAAAAATATTTTTCTGATCATTTTATAATGAGAGATGATTTTATAGAGTTAAAAAATAATCTTGAAATTTTTACAGGGAAAACAACAATAAATGATGTTAGGTATATAAAAGATAGATTATTACAGGTTGTACCAAGTGTAAATGAAAAGTTTGTAAAAAATTCTATAGATATAATAAATGAATTTAAAGAAAAATATGGGAAAAAAACATATATTTCTATAATCCCAACCTCAGAATATATTTATAGAAAAAAATTTCCTATAGATCCAGGAATTATAGATCAAAAACAAAATATAGATAAAATTTATAGTGGAATTGATAATGATATAGACAAGATAAATACAGTTGATCTACTTGATTCTAAAAATGAAGAATATATATATTATAAAACTGATCATCATATGACTATATTGGGTTCATACTATGTCTATAGAGAGATGGAAAAACTTTTAGAGTTTGAGGGGATAGATTTTGAAGATTTTAAAAAAGAAAATTTTTCAGATAATTTTTATGGATCATTACATTCAAAGTTAAATATAAGCTCTTTAGATAAAGATTTAGTAGAACTTTTAAAGGGGAGTATACCCGATGAAAATGTACATGTAAGAAAAATATCAGCAGATTTGGTACAAAATTTTAATTCTATATATTTTAAAGATATGGTTAAAAAAAAGGATAAGTATGGTGTTTTTTTAGGGTTAAACGAACCAATAGTGGATATAAATACAGGGGTTAGTAATGGGAAAAAACTTTTGATATTTAAAGACAGTTATGCCAATAGTATAGCAACTTTATTATATAATCATTATGAAAAGATAACCTTGGTTGATATGAGGCTTTTAAACGAACCTTTTGAAAAATATTTAAATTTGGATGAATATACACAGGTTTTATTTTTATATAATTTTTATAATTTTGTCACACAGAATGATATACAAAAAATTTTAATAAAATAAGGATATAGATATATATATGAAAAATATGAGAATTGTTTTAGTTTTATTATGTGGAATAGTTTTTTTTACGGGATGCTTAAAATCTAACGGTGATAAAGATATAGATGATAATAGTCAAAGTTTATCAGAAAAAGATGTTCGGTATATAAATCCGCTAACAGGAGAGGTTTCAAAAAAAGATTTGTCTAAACAGAAACCAGTAATAGCAATGGTTAGCAATATAAAAAAAGCTCTTCCACAGATGGGTATATCAAATGCAGATATGTTTATAGAGGTCTTGGCTGAAGGTGGAATAACGAGGATTATGGCGTTTTTTTCAGATATAGAAAATATAGTAAAAGTTGGACCGATTAGATCTATTAGAAAATATTATGGAGATATAGCAAAAGGATATGATCCGATTGTAGTCCATTTTGGAGCAAGCGAGACGGGGTATAGCTCTATAAAAAATAATAGATTGCCAAATATAGATGGAATGGTTATGGGGTCCGAGGTATTTATACAGGATAAAGATTTGGCAAAGAAAAAAGGAAAAGAGCATAGCTATTTTATAGATAGATTAGGTTTAAAAAAAGGGATAGAAAACAACAAGATAGATATATCAACTAGAGGGTATAAAGGACCTTTATTTATTGAAGGTAAAGAGGTATATATTCCTAATGGAGATTTAATAGGGAATGAAATTATTGTTGAACATAGTAGATCGGCTATATCAAGGTTTGTTTATGATGCTGAAAAAGAGATATATTTAAAATATCAAAATGGAGAAGAGCATATTGATGGGATAGATAATAGCCAGATTATGGTTAATAATATAGTTGTTTTAAAAACAGATATAGAGATACTTCCAAATCAGGGGGGAAGGATAGATATAGACCTTTCCAAAGGTGAGGGGTATTTTGCAACTATGGGAAAATATCAAAAGATTTTATGGAAAAAGGGGTCTTCTGAAAAAGAAATATCTATTACAGATCTAGAAGGAAACCCAATAACATTTAATAAAGGAAAGACTTGGTATAATATAATATCTAAAACAGCTAAATTTCATGGAAAATAGAATTGTAATCAAATTGAAATATATAGTAATAATCTAATTACTATATATTTTTTTGTTATATATTTAGAAAATGTTTTCATAAAATATGGTAGAAAAGGTCGGAAAAAGTTTTATTATAACAAAAGTAGTTCAAATATATAAATTATTTACGATAATAAAAACAGAAACACTTCCATGTAGGTGTATCTAAATATTTCTTGGGATTGACATAAAATAGTATTGTTTGATAAGATTACATTACTCTCCCGATAATAAAGTATTGTAAATTATCCAAAAGCTAATTTAAAAAAAGGAGGAAATATTTTGAATTTAAAAATCAATAAAAAAATGACCCCCCTAATACTTGCCGCAATTATCCTAATAACTGCGATGGTGCCGTTATTTTCTTCAGCAATGTTTTCTGGAGCAAAAGAACAGATAAATGGAGTTGAAAATAAAAGAATAGTTGCATATTATCCAAACTGGGGTATCTATTCAGGGCATGACGAATTTTTGCCATCATATGCACAGTGGGACAATATAACTCATATGAACCTTGCGTTTTATGGTGTAGATAATGGAGGAAATATAAAATCTGTTGATACTTGGGCGGATTTTGAAAAACCATTATATCCAGGAACAGCGTGGGATGATCCAAACAAAGGTGTAGTTGGATCTATGAGAAAAGAAAAAGAAGCAAATCCAAATGCAAAACTAATGTTATCAATCGGGGGATGGTCTCTATCAGCTGCATTTCCAGTTTTGTCTAGAGATCCATCAGCAAGAGCAAATTTTGCACAACAATCAGCAAATTTTGTTATAGAACAAGGATTTGACGGAATCGATATAGACTGGGAATATCCAGGTCTAGTTCGTGATCCAGATAAAGTTGATAATCCAAATGACCAAGGACATCCAAATGGTCAACCAGATGATGGAAAATATTATATCGAACTTTTGAAAGACGTTAGAGAAAAATTAGACGAAGCTGGAAAAAGAACAGGTAAATATTATGAATTATCAATAGCAGCACCTGCTGGTATGGATAAAATCGGATGGTTAGACGGAAGTCTAGTTGCTGGAAACGGTGGAACAATGCATTGGATTAGAGAAATCGGACAAGTTGTAGACTTTATAAATATAATGAGCTACGATTTACACGGTACTTGGGATTCATTTACAGGACATCATTCAGGAATATACGCAGATTCTGAAAGAACAGAAGCAATCTCTAATAGAGATGATGACAATGATTTTGGAATAAATAAAGATGTATTAAGCGATGAAGATGTTAAGAAATTTGCAGAGCAATATGCAAGAGAAGAAGATACAAAATACTACACAGTGGAAGATGCGGCGGCTGCATATGCAAGAGCGGGCGTTCCAAAAAACAAACTAGTAGTAGGATCTCCTTTCTATTCTAGAGGTTGGTATGTAGACCTAACTAAAGATTATGAAGTTATTCAAGGACTACCAGGACTATATGCACCAGTTAGAATGAAAACATCATGGGAAGGAACTATGCCAGATGCACCAAAAGGTGATTGGGATGGCGGACTTTCTACAGGGGTTAATCCATATTATAAAATTAAAGATTGGGTAGAAAATCCATCAAGTGGATATAAACGTTATTTTGACCCAGTTACAAAAACTCCATATGCATTTAACGAAACAAATGGTGAGTTTTATACATATGAAGATGTAGAAAGTGCAACAGCAAGAGCTAATTTTGTTAAAGACAATGGTTATGGCGGAATTATTTTCTGGGAAGCAACAGGGGATACAAAACCAGGATACGCAGTAACAAATGAGCTAACAAAAGCAATTAAAAAAGCTTTCTATGGTGATAAAAAAATTCCAACAACAGAAGGAAAACCTTCAACACCTGATGAAGAAACTTCATCAAGCTCATCAAACTCATCAAGTTCTTCAAGTTCTTCTTCTGATGGAGGAAGCACAGAAAAACCTGATAGCAAATCAGAACGTAAACTAGTTGGATATTTACATAACTGGGGACAAGCAGGGGGAGAAGTTCCAGCTGTAACTCTAGATGATATATCTGATAAATATGATGTAATTCATATTGCGTTCCCATCAATCTCACCAGATGGAACAGTTGTATTTACAAGTGATTGGGTTGGCGGGAAAGAAATCGTTACACCTGAACAAGTTAAAAGAGCTGTTTCAAAAGGAAAAACTGTTACACTTTCAATTGGTGGACAAAATGCACAAGTTGTTTTAGATACACCAGAAAAAGTTAACAATTTTGTAAAATCATATATCGATATTGCTAAAACATATGGCTTAAACGGTATAGATATTGATATCGAGCATGGTGTTCTTGCGCAAGGAAATGTAAATACACCAACACCAGCACAACTAGGTGTAATAAATGCAACAAAAGCAATTATCGAACATTTTGAATCAAACGGATTTGACGATTTTGAACTATGGATGGCTCCAGAGAGTGCAAATGTTATGGGTGGAATAAATGCATATGGAAATGCATATGGAAACTATATTCCAATCATAAATGCTCTAAGAGAAGAACTTACAGGTCTACATGTTCAATTTTATAACACAGGTTCTTTATTTGGAATAGATGGAAAAATCTATTATCAAGGAACAGCAGACTTTGCAGTAGCAATGGCTGATGCTTTAATTAAAGGATTTGATGTTTCAGGAGGGGGCAGATTTGAAGGACTTCCAGCAGAAAAAATATTCCTAGGACTTCCTTCAACTGATAAAGCAGCTCCAGCTGGCGGATATATGTCAAATGCAGAGATTGAAAAAGCGTTTAAACAACTAACAACTAACGAAAAATTAACAAGCTATAGCTCAGACACTAATCATATAAACCTAGGTGGAGTTATGACTTGGTCTATAAACTGGGATATCGGAAATGGATATAATTTTGCAAATGGCGTTAGACAAATCCTTGATGGGATTCCAACAGGAGATGTTGAAACTCCAGAACCAGAAACTCCAGATCCAGAAACTCCAGACCCAGAAACTCCAGATCCAGAGAAACCAGAACCAGAAACTCCAGATCCAGAGAAACCAGAACCAGAAAAACCAAATCCAGGTACAGGATCATTTGATCCAAGCAAAGTATATAACACTGGAGACAGAGTTGAATACAATGGTGGATGGTATACTGCTAATTGGTGGACACAAGGGGGAGTTCCTGCTGGAAATCCAAACTGGACACCAGACAAAACTTCTAATCCAGACGGTTCTGTAAACTATGTTCCAGGACAATCTTATAATTTAGGGGATATAGTTAAATATAACGGTAAAAGATATGAAGCAAAATGGTGGACAGAATCAACTCCGGGTAGTGATGATTCTTGGAAATCATTAGATATTTCTGTAAATACAGATGGATCTATAGATTATGTTCCAGGACAACATTATACAGAGGGACAAAAAGTTAAATACAAAGGAATAACTTATATAGCAAAATGGTGGACAACATCAACTCCAGGTAGCGATGAGTCTTGGAGAAGAGGATAAACCCCACTTAGATATCTGATAAACTTACATTATAGTTCTCAAGAGATAGATATTATTTAAAAAAAAGCTAGGTATATTTAATTATATACCTAGCTTTTATTTTATATTAAAATGAATTATCAAAATAAAAAGATGATATATAAAATTAATTGTATATCATCTTTTTATTATTTAGAATTATTTTCTTCTATTTGGTTATCTTTGTCTTTAATTTTTTCTTGTTCTAATTTTTCTTGTTCTAATTTTTCTTGTTCTAATTTTTCTTGTTCTAATTTTTCTTGTTCTATCTTATCTTGTATAAGTTTATACTCTTTATCTTTTTTATCTTTATCTTGTTTTATCATATCTAAAGAGATTTTATTTTCCATAAGCTTTATAAAAGTCTCTGAATCAATTTTTTCATGTACCAGAAGATATCTAGATATAATTTCTATCTGATCAATATGGGTTTCAATCATATTTAAACAAGATTTGTATGCCGTGTCTATTATAGAGCTAACCTCTTGATCAATAGAAGTGGCAATGCTTTCAGAATAATTTTTTTTCTGGCTAATATCTCTTCCAAGAAAAACTTCGTTATTAACTTGACCGTATGATATAGGACCAAGTTTATCACTAAATCCAAATTTTGTAACCATATTTCGGGCAATAGTTGAAGCTCGTTCGATATCATTTGATGCACCAGTTGATATATCTTTTAGAACAACTTTTTCAGCGATACGTCCACCTAAAAGAACAATAAGTTCATCTTCCATATCTTTTTTTGTTTTATAACTTATATCATGTTTTGGAAGGGACATGGTATATCCACCAGCCATTCCTCGTGGAATTATAGATATCTGATGAACAGGACTTTGTGTCTCACAATAGTATGTGCAGAGTGCATGTCCAGCTTCATGATAGGCGGTAAGAATTTTTTCTTTTTCAATTATTACACGGCTTTTCTTTTCAGGGCCAGCGACAACTTTTATAGTAGATTCTTCTATGTCTAAAAGGGTTATAGATTTATGCCCCCTTCTAGCAGCAAGTAGGGCGGATTCATTCATAAGATTTTCTAAATCTGCTCCTGTAAATCCAACAGTTGTTTTGGCAATAATAGAAAGATCCACATCAAATGATAGAGGTTTATTGACAGAGTGAACTTTAAGTATCTGCTCTCTTCCTTTAACATCAGGATAACCAACAACAACTTCACGGTCAAAGCGACCAGGACGAAGAAGAGCAGGATCTAAAATATCTCTACGGTTTGTGGCAGCGATAATAATAATTCCTTCGTTTCCGCTAAATCCATCCATCTCTACAAGAAGCTGATTAAGGGTTTGTTCTCTTTCGTCGTGTCCGCCACCAAGACCAGCTCCACGCTGTCTACCAACAGCATCAATTTCATCGATAAATATAATAGATGGTGCATTTTTTTTCGCCTGTTCAAAAAGATCACGAACACGAGATGCACCCATACCAACATACATCTGTACAAAATCAGAACCAGAGATGGCAAAAAAAGGAACAGAAGCCTCTCCAGCGACAGCACGAGCGAGAAGAGTTTTCCCAGTTCCAGGAGGACCCATAAGGAGAACTCCTTTAGGTATTCTTGCACCAAGATCGTTAAACTTTTTTGGATTTTTTAAAAATTCAACGATTTCTTCTAGTTCTGCTTTTTCTTCATCAGCGCCAGCAACATCTTTGAAAAGAGCTTTTCTTCCCTGTTGTATAGTGGCTTTTAAATTTGCTTTTCCAAAAGGAGATTTTCCGCCAGTAGATTGTTTCATCATTATAAACCAGAAAACAACCATAGCACCTATTAAAAGAATAACAGGTAGGAAAGAGACAATCCAAGAATTATCTTTAGCTGGAAAATAGTTAAATTTAACAGGATTGTCAGGGTTTTCTTTGTTATATTCTAAAACAGGCTTTTCTATAGATGCTACAAAAAGTCCAACGTTAGGAACCTTATATTTTATAATTTTATCTTTATCATCGTCTTTAAGATTTAGATTTAGAACACCCGTTCCAAGGTTAAGATCAAATTCATTTACCTTGTCGTTTTGAAAATAAGCAACGATTTCATAATATTGGATTTTGGAAGACCCGTTATTGATTAAAGAGAATATAAAAGTGCTCATAATCATAAGTCCAATCAAAATAATAATATATATGAGGGTTCCATTTTTTTTCTTATTTACCAATATTCCTCAGCCCCTTTTATTTATAAATTTTAAAATAAATAATATAAGTATATTAATTATATATTTCTGGTTTAAGTATGCCAATATAAGGAAGATTTCTATAACTTTCGTTATAATCAAGACCATATCCAACTACAAATTTATCAGGAACTTCAAAGCAGGAATAATCAGGATGTATATCAACCTGGCGTCTTTCTGGTTTGTTCAAAAAGGTGCATATCTTTATAGATTTTGGCTCTCGCTTAGACAGTATATCTAGGATATAATTAAGTGTCATACCACTGTCTAAAATATCTTCAATTATTAGAAGATCTTTTCCTTTAAGGCTTATATCTAAATCTTTTATGATTTTCACAACTCCAGAATGTTCTGATTTGGCGCCATAGCTAGAAACAGACATAAAATCTATAATACAATTAATATCGATAGCACGCATTATATCTGCCATAAAAACTACAGAACCTTTTAAAACACTAACAAGGATTAAATCTTTGTCTTTATAGTCTTTTGATATTTGTTTTCCCAAAATTTTAATTTTTTCAGCAATTTCTTCAGGTGTAAGAAGAATCTTTAATATATCATTTTGCATAAAAAGCTCCTAAATTAATATTTAATAATTATTAGACAAAATTTTGTATATTCATCAAGTTGAAAATCAGAAGAAATATTAAACCTATCTAGCCAAATAACTTTTTCTTGATTAGATAGTATAGGTATTTTAAACCTATCATAAGGAATAATTTTATTTTCGTTAAATATTTTTTTTAAAGACTTAGTACAGCCCCTTCCAAGAATAGATATCTCGTCTCCATAGATCCATTGACGAAAATATAAATCTCCAACTATTTTATCATAATCTAAATAAAAAAAGGATACTTTTTTGTATTTTTTTTTAAAATAAGGTATCATTTTTCGAGGAATTACACGAAAAAAGTATGTAGTTTGTAGAAATTGGATTTTTTGACCATCAAAAATTTGATTTTTATCTAGTTTAAAAGAAAAAAAGTCTAAATTTTTTTTAGGTAGAACAGTTTCTATATGTATAAAACTTTCTGAAATATATATATATATTTCTTTAGATAGATTTAGTTTAAATTTATCTAATTTATTTTTTATAGCATATTTAATCGAATCTATTTTTTTATAGTCCACCGAAATATCATGGGATTTTAAGATGGATGATATAACTCTTAGAAGGATAGGAGGTGGAAGAGAGTATAAAATATTTATATCATATACATGGTCTTTTATTTTTGATTTTTCAAAATTTTCTATTGCTAATTTATTTAAAAAATCGTTATCGAGAGAAATAGTATCTAGTAAATTTGAAAAGTTTTTTTCCATTTCTGGGTTTATCTCTTTTAAGACGGGAATAATTTCTAATCTAATTTTATTTCGGGTATATTTTTTTGAGAAATTTGAAGAATCAATAATATAGGGAATATTATTTTCATTACAATAGATATCTATTTCTTTTTTAGAAATATTATATAAAGGTCTTATAATATTTTCGCGTTTAATAGGGATAGAGCATAGACCAGCTAGAGATGAACCTCTTATAGAGTTGAATATAAATGTTTCTATTCTATCAGAAAGATTGTGTCCTGTAGCAATTTTAGAAGATAATTTTAAGGATAATTTATTTAAAATATCATATCTAATATTTCTTCCAGCTTCTTCTAATCCTATTTTATTTTCTAAAGCAATTTGAGAGATATTTTTTCTAAATGAGTATAGTTGTATTTTATTTTTTTTACAATAATTTGATACAAAAGCTTCATTTTGGAAAGATTCGTCTCCTCTAAGGAGATGATTTAGATGGAATGCGTATATATTTACTTTAAATTCAAATTTCAGAAGATTTAAGGCATGGAGTAAAAATATAGAGTCAGAACCGCCAGATAGAGCTATAATTATATTCGATTTATCTTTAAAAAGCTCTTTTTCTATTATATTTTGTTTAATTTTATTAATAATCATATCTTTTTTCCAAATTTCCAAATTTTGTAAATTCCCCCTCCCAAGAAAGTGATATAGATGCAGTTTCTCCATGTCTATTTTTAGAAATTATACAGTCGGCAACATTTTCTTCTCCATTTTCTTGATCATAATAATGCTCACGATAAAGAAACATAACTATATCTGCATCCTGCTCAATAGATCCTGATTCTCTCAAATCTGATAAAATTGGCCTATGATCTGCACGAGCATCAGGAGCACGGGAGAGTTGTGAAAGACAGATAACAGGAACGTCAAATTCTTTAGCAAGAACTTTTAAATTTCTTGTAATTTCAGATATTTCTTGAACTCTATTTTCAGTTCTTTTACTAGATGTCATAAGTTGAAGATAGTCGATAACAACTAGTCCAAGGTTGTCCACTCTTCTTAATTTTCCTTTCATCTCTGCAACGTTTATGCCCGGTGTATCATCGATATATATCTCTGTTCCATACAGCTGGTTAGAGGCAATAGTAAGACTTTCCCAATCATTTCCAGAAAGATCGCCTGTTTTTAGTTTTGATGAGTTTATCCTTGCTTCTGAAGAAAGGATACGAGAAGCAAGCTGCTCTTTAGACATTTCTAAAGAAAATATAGCAACGGCTTTTTTAGATTTTTTTGCACAATTAGTAGCAATATTTAGGGCAAAACTAGTTTTACCCATAGCAGGTCTTGCAGCTAGGAGAATTAAATCAGATTTATTTAGTCCAGTCAAAATTGCATCTAGACCATCAAATCCAGAAGAAAGACCAAGATGGGCTAGACCCTCTTGTTCAGAAATTTTTTGCAGATTATCATATATAGATAAAATTATTTTATCAAGTTTTTCTAATCCTGATATATCACGTCCGTGTCGAATTTCCATTATAAGTTGCTCTGCTTTATCAAGTAGAAATTTTGAATTGGTAGACTGAGAACAGGACGACAAAATTTCTTGTGAAGCTGATATAAGTCTACGTATATAGTGATATTCTCGAACTATTTCACAGTAGGATTCTATATTTACAATTGATGGAACCATCTCCATTAGTTTTGCTAGATATAATTTTGCTTCATTTTTTGTCTCAAAAATATTGTCAGAGGAAACTTCAGCTAAAACAGTTACAAAGTCTATTGCGTTAGATGTATAAAACATTTCTAATATAATATCAAATATTTGATTATGTTGAGGATGAAAAAAGCAATCTGGTTTTATATACTCCAAGACCTTCGACATACAAGAAGGGTCTAAAAGAAGTGCACCTAAAACAGATTGCTCAGCTTCTAAATTGTATGGAATATTTTCAACATAATCTGATAAAACAGATTTATCCAAAATTTTTCCTCCAGATAGATTTTATTCTTCTATAACAGAAACTTTCATATTTGCTAAAACTTTTGTATGTAATTTTATAGATATATTATATGTTCCAAAAGCTTTTATATCTAATTCAATAGTGATTTTTCTTTTGTCTATATCTAAACCAAGTTGGGTTTTTATAGCAGAAGAAACATCCTTAGAAGTTACAGATCCAAAAATACGACCATTTTGACCAGCTTTTGCTTTTATAGAGATCATTTTTTGTTTTAGAGTTTCCGAAAGTTTTTCGCATTCTTTTATCTCTTCTAAAGCATGATGATTTGCAGAATTTATTTTAGTTTCATGTTGTTTTAAAATATCTTTTGTTGCCTCTATAGCAAGGTTTTTCTTTAATAAAAAATTTTTTGCATATCCATCAGAAACATTTATGATTTGACCCGCTTTTCCCGTTCCTTTAACATCTTTATTTAATATGATTTTGATAAAAATCAGCTCCTATCATCTTTATTTAAAAAATATTTGTCAATAGATTCCATAAGCATATTTTTAACAGCTTCAAAATTTGTGTCATGAAGTTGTGTAGCTGCCATAGTTTGGTGTCCGCCACCGCCAAGTGTTTCCATAATTATCTGGACATTTATCTGTCCCATAGAACGAGCCGAAATATTGAAAGAATCCCCAGATGAAAATATAACAAAAGATGCATTTACACCAGAAATAGTTAAAAGTTCGTCCGCTGCTTGAGATGATACAATCCGAATATTTTCAGAATATGGATCTACAGAAGATGCAATAGCACATTGTTTATATATATCAGATGATGCAACGAGATTAGATTTTAATTGATATGATTCCATAGATCCAGAGAAAAGTTTTTTTACCGCAATAGTATCTGCACCATTTTTTCGTAGAAAAGCAGCAGCCTCAAATGTTCTAACTCCTGTTTTCATAATAAAATTTCTTGTGTCTAGCATAATTCCAGACAATAAAGCATCGGCGGAAAATCTATCAAGCTTATATTGTTTTCCCATATACTGGATTATTTCAGAAACCATCTCAGAGGTGGAAGAGGCGTAAGGTTCATGATAAAAAATTACGGAACCTTCTATGTGATTTACCATTTTTCTATGATGGTCAATCACAACAAATTTTTTACAAGCTTTATGTATTTCTGGATATTCAAGAAAAGATGGATTATGAGTGTCTACAATTATTAAAACTGTATTTGCTTTTATCTTATCTAAAGCTTGTTTTTTATTTATAAAAATATCTTTGTTAGATGATTTTTCTTCTATATATTGTATAAGCGTTGAAGAGAGAGTTCTCTCTTTATTTACAACAACATTTACATCTTTTCCACTAAACCTTATGGCAGTAGCAAGGCCAAATCCAGATCCAATACAGTCTAGATCGCTAAAAGTATGACCCATTATTATTACGTTAGAGCTCGACTGTATAAGATCTGTTAGTGCGTTAGAAATAATTCTAGTTTTTACCTTTGTTCGTTTTTCAACTCCAGCAGAAACACCACCAAAAAATTCGTAATTATCATTTAATTTTAAAGCAACTTGGTCTCCTCCACGACTTAGAGCTAAATCAATAGCATAGTTTGCGTCTATATGACTTTCATTTAAAGATGATGAAGATCCAGAAACACCAACGGATATAGTAATAGGGATATCGTTTGTGATTCCTATCTGTCGGATGCTTTCTAGAAAAGAAAATTTATCTTTTCTCATATTTTCAAGGTCTTTAAATTCTACAATAGCCATAAATTTGCTTTGAGAAAGTTTTTTTATAAATCCTGAGGTTTTTGCAATAAAATTTTCTAAAATAGACTCAATATTTATTATTATTTGCGATTTTTCACTCTCTTTTATCATCTCTAAAACTTCATCATAATTATCGATAGAAAAGATCATGACACAAGGCTTTGAAAGAGAGCTTTCTAGTTCTATATGTTTAAAATGTGTTATGTCTACTAGATAGAGTATAAAAATATCACTTGTCTTATGTTTTATATTTTGTAACGCCTGTACAGCAAAAACTCTAAAATGATTCTCTTTAAAAACTACATCAGAAAATTTGTTTTTAACAATCTCATCTAAAGGAAGAGAAGTTATATAATCTAATTTTCGGATATAACTTTTATTATTTGTATCAATATTTAAGAAAGAATTGTTAAACCAAATAATATTACGGAGGTTATCACAGATTATTACAGGTGTAGAGAGTTTCGTGATATTTTGCTCGTCCATAACATCTAGGTTGTCTGCTATAGATTGGGCAATAGTAAATATATTTTTATTTATATATATAATTTTTTTAATAATAATCCCAGAAATTATAAGAATAATAGGAAGAAAAGCCATAGATAATTTATAATCTGGAATAGATAAAACTAAGACAATAGAAACAATTATTAGAGAAATTATATAGATTGTTATTGAAGAAAACTTTCTAAATTTCATAATAAAATACTCCTATCTAAAAAATTATAAAAAATCTATATTAAATTTCTATTATTATAGGAAGAATCATAGGGTTTCTTTTTGTTTTTTTGTATATAAAATCTGATAAAGAGTCTTTAACTTTTCCCTTTATTATTCCCCATTCTTTTATATTCTTTTCAGAGCAATCATCCAGAGATTTTTTAACAATTTTTTTTGCATCTTCTATAAGATATTCGGACTCTCTTATATAAACAAATCCACGAGAAACAATGTCAGGTCCGGAAATAATAGAACCATATTCACCCTCGATAGTTGTAACAACAACTATCAAACCATCTTCAGAAAGATGTTTTCTATCTCTAAGGACAATTGATCCAACATCTCCAACACCCAGCCCGTCTACAAGGGTTTTTCCAGCTGGAACAGATCCTATAACCTTCATAGAAGTTGCGGTTAGCTCTATAACCTGACCTATGTTTCCTATATATATATTTTCTTCTTTAACTCCCGTTGCGATTGCTAGATTGGCATGTGCTTTAAGATGCTTAAACTCTCCATGAACAGGAAGGAAAAATTTTGGTTTAACAACAGAGAGCATCATTTTTAGTTCATCTTGGCAACCATGTCCAGAAACGTGTATTTCGTGAACAGATTTGTATATAACCTCTGCACCCAGTTTAAGAAGATCATTTACAACTCTATTTACAGATTTTTCGTTTCCAGGGATAGGAGTAGCAGAGATTATAATAACGTCTTTAGATGAAACAGAAATTTTTCTGTGATCCCCTGCCGCCATACGAGAAAGAGCAGAAAGTGGTTCTCCTTGGCTTCCAGTTGTTATAATAACTACATTTTCTGGGGGAAGTCGATGGGCTGCATCTATATCTATAAGGATATTTTTGGGAATTTGTAGATATCCAAGTTCTACAGCTTTTCCAACAATATTTACCATGCTTCTTCCAGAAACAGCAACTTTTCTATTGTGTTTTATAGCGTTGTCTACGATTTGTTGAACACGGTGTATATTGGAGGCAAATGTTGCTACTAGTATTCTTTTCCCTTGTGATGAAAGAAAAAGAAGATCAAGAGTTTTTCCAACTTTACTTTCGCTGACAGTTGCACCAGGTCTTTCTGCATTTGTAGAATCAGAAAGAAGGCATAAAACACCTTTTTTTCCAAGCTCAGAAAAACGACCAATATCTATAACATCACCATGGATAGGAGAATAGTCAACCTTAAAGTCACCTGTTTGTATAATTGTTCCTACAGGAGTTTTTATAGCTAAAGAAACAGCATCAGGAATAGAGTGGTTTACATGGATTGCTTCAATAGAGAAGCAGCCAACTTTAAATATCTGTCCTGCAGCGATTACATTGAGTTGAGATCTATTTAATATTCCATGTTCTTTAAGTTTGTTTTCTATTAAACCAATTGTTAATCTTGTTGCATATACAGGAACATTAACTTTTTTTAAAAGATAAGCAAGAGATCCAATATGATCTTCATGTCCATGGGTTATAACTATTCCTTTAAGTTTATGTTTGTTTTTTTCAACATATGTGAAATCGGGGATAACAATGTCTATTCCGAGCATATCAGAGTCGGGGAAAGCAAGACCACAATCTACTATAAACATCTGGTCTTCATATTCATAAAGAGTCATATTTTTTCCAATTTCGTTTAGTCCACCAAGAGGAATAATTCTCATAGATGGTGTTGGAGATACAACTTTTTTTATCTGATTTACATTTGTTTTTTTAAAAGTATTAAAAGTCTTTTCTTTTTTAAAAGTATTAACTTGTGGTGTTTTTTCAGTGTTATTTTTTGATTTAAGATGATTTGTATTTAATTTTAGAGGATAAGGGGTAGCTTTAACATTTGTGGAGGTGTTTTGTGTAGGATTATTAGGTGTATTCTTATTTATATTGTTATTATTATTTATATTGTTATTATTATTTTTAGATTTTAAATGATTTAAATTTGGTTTTAAAGGCGCATAGTTAGGGGCATTTACTTTTGGTTTATGAAAAACTTTCTTTTGGTTTTTCATGGGGTCATTTTTAATAGTATTTTCTGAGTTAGTATTTTCCATCTGTACAGGTTTATCTATTTTATTTTTATCCATAAAAGGATTTATATCGATTTCTTTTGGCACGAGAATACCTCTTTTTCTAAATATTTTATATTTTGAATTCTAGTATTAAATTAACACCAGATATAAGTAGTGTGATCTCCAGTTTTAATATATGTATAAATTATATTTATGTTTTTTAAGCTTTATATTATAAATATAATAATCTGTTTTATTGAAAATTATTATATTTAAGTCATCTATAATAAAATATGATTTTAATAATATCCCAAATGCCCCTATAGACACGACCTATAAGGCATTTAGTGGATATTTAAATCTGGAATTAATCTAATTAAAGCTATATAGAGTAAAAATTTTAAAGGTTAATTATAATATTATTTAACAGAATGAATTAAACAATAAATAAATATAAAAAAATCCGATCAGTTATCAACTACGTTATAGTTAATAATAAAGATATTTATTATTAAAGTCAATAGAAGCTTTATTAAGATTTTGTGACATTGTATTTTAAATAGTTTGTTGTTTTATTAGATCTTCATAAAAATCACAAATTTCAGAAGCAGATTCACTTTTAATACTTTCGGCATAAACCATAAAACCTTTTCCAGATTTTAAAGGTCTTATAAACGCTTCTCCCATTGTATGGTTAAATTTAAGACCAGAATCTATAATTTCACCAGTGCTGGATATTTTTTCGAAGATATCCATTGGGTTTTTTGCAACCTTTATCATCCTTGAAGCCGTTGCAAAATGTGGAATCATATCTATAGCCTGTTTTAGTGTATAGTTATTTTCGTTTAAAAAATTTAGTAAAGATATAGACATTTTTAAACAGTCTCTAAGATGGGGTTGGGATATCGCTTTTTCTCTTGCTATAGAGTCTAAATTTTTGTTAGAAAATTTATGGTATCGGTATACATCTTTTTCATATTTTTTTCCAATCTTGTCTATTATCGTAGGTGCTTCGAAAGGAACAGAAACAGAGTTTCCTTTTATAAATGTGGCTAAACATAACACAGCTAAAACCTTTTCATCAAAGATATACCCTGTTTCTTGTGAATATATTGAAATTTCTTTTCCCGAGTTTGATATATATATTTCTATAGAATGAGGACTATCTTTAATAGTATAGCCAGATTTTTTTAATGTTCTAGACAAGATGGAAACTATATGTTTATTTGGAGATTTTATAGAAATAGGATGATCTATTTTATTTGAAAATAATGTAGAAACTAGGTCTATTTCGTATATATTTTTTAATGATGAAAAATCTGAAACCTTTCCAAAATTATTGTGCAAAACTTTTTTAGATTTAGTTTGGTTTATAAGATCTTCTATCTTTCTTTCATATGATCTTGAAAGAGGCATAGACCCTTGTTGGACAATCTTTATATTTGTTATTGCATTACTTTCTATATAAACTCCAAAATCACACATAGATTTTGATACACAAAATTCAAATTGTGTTTCTATAGTATCTCCAAAATCCAATACATCTCCTCCAGAAGAGAGTATACCAGATATAACTGCGTGTTTAAATGCATGGGATGATGGGGATAAATTTGTCGATATTCCTATCTTTGATTTTGGAATAAGGCTAGCTAATGCTCCTCCAATAGCAGAAAGGTTTTCGGGATTTATTGTTAAATTTGTTTCTCCAGATATTCCATCATCGTCAAATAATATATCGGACGGATAACCATATTTAATATCTTTTTTTATATCAGAGTTAGGAAATACAGTTTTATTTGGCCAAATTTTAGCTCCATTAGAAATTATAGAGTGTTCAGAAATTTTACACTCATTTGCTATAACAGATTCTTCAAAAATAGATGAATGATGGAGGATTTTGGCATCATTTCCTATAACAGCTTGATTTATCTTTACATGGCTACTTATATGTGCCCCCTCCATAATAATTGATGAATTTATAATTGTTTCGTCTCCAATAGTTACATTATCCATTACAACTGTTCCACAGTTTAGCTGAACATTCTCGCCTATAGATACGTTTGAACCGATAAAAACAGGGGGATTTATATTAAATTCTCCATCAGGGAAAGAATCTTTAAAATAAACTCCAAAATCATACTTAGCTTTTATATCGCAAGAAACTTTTTGGTGTAATACATCTTGATTTATCTTAAAATATGATTTTATATCGTAAAGATTTTCACAATATCCATCAGCTTTATATCCATAGATAGGAATATCTTTTTTAATTATAGATGGAAATATGTCTTTGATAAAATCAGAGTTTATACTATCAGGGATATGGTCTAATATTTCTTTTGAAAAGATATATATTCCTGTATTTATAAAATTCAAAGAATATTCTATATTAGAAAAATTTTCTGTAAAATCTTGAATTTTGTTATCGCTATCAAGTTTAACCATTTTAGAATTATTATCTTTAAAATCTTTTTTTAAAATAATTGTGGCAATTCCATTATGATTTTTGTGAAACTCAAAAGCTTTTGTTAGATTAAAATCAGAAACACATCTCCCAGATATAACTATAAAATCTTCTTCGTTTGATTGTATAGAATTTTTAACAGACCCCGCAGTTCCTAGAGGGGTTTCTTCATAATAAAAGTCTAGATCTATTGAATTATATTTTTTGGAATAAAAATTATCTTCTATCTTTTGACCTTTTGACATAAGAGAAAGCGTTGAAGATTTTATTCCATGTTGTTCTAACAAATCCAAAGTATATTCTATCACAGGTCTCCCACATATTGGGATAAGAACGGGAGGCGTAGAACAGGTTATAGGGGAAAGTTTTGATCCTTTTCCTCCAGCTAAAATTATAGATTTCATATAAAATAACACCCTTTCTATTTTAATCTATTATTGTCAATCAAGAGAAGTTTATACTTTATATTTATAAAGATAATATAGTATACATTAAATATAATTGAAAATAGTTATATATAAGGTTATAATTAATTAATATTCTAGTGTTTATCATTTTAATTATTAGGTAAATTAGGAGGAAATAAATGATAGAGGTAAAAAATCTTTGTAAAAATTATGGAAAGAAAAAAGCGCTTTCTGATCTAACATTTTCTGTAAAAAAAGGGGAAATATTAGGTTTTTTAGGTCCAAATGGGGCTGGGAAATCTACAACGATGAATATTCTTACGGGTTATATTTCTACTACAGGTGGAAGTGTCAAAATAGATGGATTTGATATTTTAGATAATCCAATAGAAGCAAAACAAAAGATGGGATATCTTCCAGAACACCCCCCTCTATATCCAGATATGACAGTTGCTAAATATTTATCTTTTATGTTTGATTTAAAAAAAGTGTCGTTAAATAAACAAGAAAAAAAACAAGCTCATATAAAAAGTATTTGCAACTTATTAAAATTAGATGATGTTTATAAAAGGATAATAAAAAATTTATCTAAAGGGTATAAGCAAAGAGTTGGTTTGGCACAGGCTCTTTTAGGTTATCCAGAAGTTTTGATATTAGATGAACCAACGGTAGGTTTAGATCCAAAACAGATAATAGAGATAAGAAATTTAATTAAAGGATTTGGGGAAAACCATACAGTCATACTTTCGTCACATATTTTATCAGAGGTTCAGGCTATTTGTGATAGGGTTATAGTTTTAAACAGAGGGATTTTGGTGGCTGATGATACTGCTTTTAATCTCTCTAATGTTGAAGCTTGTGTTAAATACACTGCAAAAATTCAGGGGGATGAAGCTGAAGTTTTAGAAAAGTGTAAACAACTGGATTCTATTAAAGAGATTTTGTCTCTTGGAGAAAAAGAAAAAGGTGTTTATGATTTTATAATAGAAGGAGAAGTTGGAGAAGGTCAAGATGTTAGAAAGTCTATCTTTGATTTTGCTGTGGAAAATAACTGGATTTTATTGGGTATACATACCAATGAGATGAGCTTAGAAGAAGCCTTTTTAAATCTAACTAAAGATATAAAAGAAACAGATATAACTAAACAGGACTCTTCACAAGTAGAACAAGTAGAACAAGTAGAACAAGTAGAACAAGTAGAACAAGTAGAACAGGTTACAAAAAAAGATTTGATAATAAATAATATAGAGGAGGAAAAAGATGTTAGCGATATTTAAAAGAGAGATAGGTTCATATTTCAATTCTGCTATAGGATACGCTTATCTGGCAGTTTTTTACTTTTTTTCGGGGCTATATTTATTTCTAACTTCTCTTGCATATAATTCATCCAACTTATCAGGCGTCTTTGGATCACTTATAACTATTTCTATGTTTTTAGTTCCTATTCTTACGATGAAGCTTATAAGCGAGGAGAGGAAACAAAAGACAGATCAAGCATTACTTACATCACCGATAAAACTATCTTCTATAGTAATAGGAAAATTTTTTGCAGGTTTATTTATATATGTCTTAGGAATATTGATAACTGTCGTTTATGCAATAACACTTTCTTTTTATGCACCAATGGAGTGGACTGTTATAATAGGAAATGTTCTAGGTATAATCCTTTTAGGAGGAGCATTAATATCCATAGGTGTTTTTGTGTCTTCTACTACAGAGAGCCAGGTTATATCTGCGATTGTTAGTTTCGCTATTATGATGTTTTTATTTTTTTCTGATGGATTTTTTCAAAATATAACAAATCCTACAATAAAAGAATTTTTTGTACAGATGTCATTCTTTACAAGATTTCAGGATTTTACAATAGGAATAATAGATATATCTAATATTATTTTCTTTATAAGTTTTATAGTTGTTTTCAATTTTTTAACAGTTAGAACTTTAGAAAAAAGACGTTGGAGATAGGAGGGGAATATTTATGAAAAAACAGTTAAAAAATAATAAGTTTAAACATGGGGTTTCATCTTTAGGTCTAATAGTTTTGTTTGTAGCGGTGGTAATAGTTATAAATCTTTTTGTTAATATTCTTATGACAAAATTTCCTTTAGAAATCGATTTAACAACTAATAAAATTTTTAATATAACAAAAGAAACGAAAGATTATATAGAAAATCTCGAAAATGATGTTTATATAGATGTTTTGGCTACCGAACAGAGCTATAGTGTAGCAAGCGAATATTATGCGCAGGCTGGAAAGGTTATACGCCAGTATGAGCAAAACTCTAGCAAGATAAAGGTTAAATTTATTGATATTATAGAGAGTCCACAATTAGCAGAAAAATATACCAATTTGGATGTTCAATATGGAGATATAGTTGTTTATAGCAATGATAAAAAACAGAAGGTTACGGCATATGATTTATTTAATGTAGAACAAACTGAGTCGGGAGAACAGATATCTTCTTCAAAAGCCGAACAAGCTCTAACTAGTGCTATCTTAAATGTTATTAATAAAAATCCAAAAAAAGTTTTAGTGTTATCAGGGGAGAATACTACGGATCCTTATCACCTTATAGATATCCTTTCTAGAAATAGCTATCATGTGGGGGAGATAAATTTTTTGACAGAGGTGATCCCTCAAGAAACAGATATTATATTTATTCCAGCTCCAACTGTTGATTATACAAAGGATCAGATAGAAAAGTTGGATAAATATCTAGATAATAATGGAGAAAAAGGAAAAAATGTTATATTTATCTCTGGAGAAAGTAAAAAAGAAACTCCTAATTTAGATAAATTTTTAAAAGAATGGGGAATATCTATTGAAGCTGGTGGAATTGTTGAAACTGATAAAAGTTTGATATATTTAAGTCCTTTTATATCTATACAGGATGTTTTTCAACAAGACCTATTAAAATATGATTCACAAACGCCTATAATTATTGCTAATGCAAAGTCTATTAATATTTTATTTGATTTTGCAGGAGATAGAGAAGTTATACCATTGTTAAAAACTAAACCAAGCGCAGCTTTAAGACCAGTTGATGCTGGGGAAAACTGGAAGCCTAAAGATGCTGATTTAAAAGCATTTTCTACTGCTGTTTTATCTAGAATAAAATCTGGAGATAAATATTCTAATCTAGCTGTTATATCTAGTGTTGGATTTATAACAGAAGAATTTATAACATCTTCATCTTTTGGAAATGGAGAATATTTTATAAGTCTTTTCGATTCTATTTCTGATAAAGAAGAAGGGATAAAAATTGTTCCTAAAGAGTTGGGCGGAGTCTCCCTAATGCTTTCTGAACAAGAGTCTCTAATACTTACAATTATATTCTTATTAATAGTTCCTATATTTGTTATAATTATGGGGATATTTGTTTGGATGCGTAGGAGGAATATGTAAAAATGGATAAAAAAAAATCCATAATTATATTAAGTATAATTTTTTTAGTTTTATTATCTGGAATTTTTATATTAAATATGATAGATACAGAAGGTTCGGAAACATCATCGTTAGAAGAAGCAACAACAAAAATAGTTGATATAGATAAAGCTGATGTTTCTTTAATATCGGTTATAAATAAACAAGAGAAAAATGCCCCATCATTTATAATGAAAAAGGACGATGATGGAAATTTTGGAATAGATAGCATTAGTAGTTTTGAAAAAAATCAAGATAAATACACAACGTTTTTAGAATCTTTGTTGTCTCTATCTTCTTATAAAGAAGTTCCAGAAAGTGCTATAGATGACATAAAAGATTTTGGGTTTGCTCCATCAAAATATGACATATCTATAACTTATAAAGATGGAAAAAATCTTGATATAAATATAGGCAAAATAGCCATAGATAATAGTGGATATTATGTAAAAACTTCTGATTCTGATGATATAAAACTTGTTAGATCGAAAGATATAGAGGCTGTTATGGTGGATGAAAAAGATTTTATATCTGATATATTTTTAAAATATCCATCAAAAGATGGAAATATTGACCCATCTATCTTTACAAAAATATTTATAAAACTTAAAGGTCAAAAAGATATAATAAATATAGAATCTAATAAACAGAGCTTAGAATATAAGTCGGGTGAAAAGATAAATTATATTTTAACAAGTCCTTATAATTCTTTTTTAGAGAATACAGCAGTTCAGTTTATTTTGCCAAACGGAGATTTAAAAGCAGATTTTGTTTCAGATTATGGAAAACAAAGCTTGGATAAAAAAGAATATGGTTTTAAAACTCCCACATTAGAGGTTGGATTCACTGTAGAGGGGAAACAGCATACAATTGTAATAGGTAGCAAGGTGGAATCTAATCAAGGGTTAGACGATCATGGTCATCTTCATCTTGAAGAAGAATTTTACTATGTTATGATTTTAGGGACAAATATCGTATATGAAGTTCGTTCTAGTCGACTTCCTTGGATAGATTTATCCGTTAAAGATTTAATTAAAAAGAATATATTTATTCCATCTTTAGATAAAATTTCTAATATAAATTTTGGAATTGATGGAAAAGATTATGATTTTAAGATAGAGGGCGAATCGGATAATATTTCTGTATATATAGGCGATAGAAAATTTGATCTTAACCAATTTGATGAATTTTTTAAAGAGATAGCTTTTATTCCAATAATATCTGGACTGGTTAAAAAGCCAGAGGGAAAATTATTGGTAAGTATAAAATATTCTTATAGAAAAGAAGGAGTATTGCCTGATACAATAAAATTATATCAGGTAAATGATAGAGATGTTTCTATGATTTTTAATGACAAAATGTTTTTTACTGTTGATAGAGATTATGTGAAAAAAGTTATAGACAGCTTAAAAACTTTTATAAAATAAAAAAGAGCTTTAAGAATATTAATATTCTTAAAGCTCTTTTTTTATTGACACTGTTCTTTTAAATGGTCCGTATAAGCATTTAAAATAGTTGTTTCAATTTTTGCTCTTGCTTCTAGAGATATTGGATGTGCTATATCTCTAAATGTTCCATTTTCTTCTTTTCTACTAGGCATAGCTACAAATAGCCTTTCTTGTCCTTCAATTATCTTTATGTCATGGATAGCTATTTCTGCATCAAGTGTCATAGAAACAACAGCCCTTAATCGTCCTTCATTTAATAATCGTCTAATTTTTATATCTGTTATGTTCATGGGAATATGCCCCTCCTTCTGATTTAAACTTGTAAAAATACTTCCACTTATATATTATATCCTATAAATTATAAAAATGTGTTTATTTTATGTTATTTTTGCAATATAATATAATATAATAATAATTATGGAGTGAAAATTTTATGAAATTAATAAAAGACACTGTTTTAAATGGGAAAAAACATCTTCATTTTATAGGAATAGGCGGTTCTGGGATGTTTCCTATTGCTAAATTTTTGTATTCTTTGGGCTTTTATATAACAGGGTCTGATGGAGCTATAAATGACAACACTATATTTTTAGAAGATCTTGGAATAAAAGTTTTTAATAACCATAATGTTGAAAATATAAAAGGTTCAGATCTTATTATATATTCTGCAGCTATTATGGATGATAATATAGAGTTATCTTTAGCTAGAAAAAATAATATGGATATATTAGAAAGAAGCGAAATTTTTGGAATTATAACAACTTTATTTAAAAAGTCTGTATGTGTTAGTGGAACCCATGGAAAAACCACAACATCATCTATAATTTCTCAAATTTTGAATAAATCAAATGTTAAACCTATAACAATTATCGGTGGAAATCAAATTAAGTTTAATAGCCAGATGACTATTAAATCTTTAGACCAACAAAAATATTTAAAAGAATCACTTCCAGAAACGATTTTGTGTGAGGCTTGCGAATTTGCTGATACATTTTTAAAATTAAAATCTAATCTATCAATCATTTTAAATATTGATGAAGATCATCTAGAGTATTTTAAAAGTTTGGAAAATATAATAAAATCTTTTTCAAAATTTTGTGATAATACAACTGATTGTATTATTATCAACGGAGATGATAATAATACATTAAAAGCTGCAAGATTTTATCAAAGGGAAATAATTACATTTGGTTTTAAAAAAGATTGTGTTTATTATGCAGAAAATATTAAATCTTTAACTAATGGAAAAACATCTTTTGATTTATTTAAAAATGGAGAAAAGGTTGAAAATTTGGAGATAAATATGCTTGGGAATCATAATATTTTAAATTCTTTGGCAGCTATAGCGTGTTGTGATAATTTAGGCGTTGATTTTGAAATTATAAAGAAAAATTTGGAAAATTTTGATGGAGTTTCTAGAAGATTTCAATTTTTAGGGAAAGTTAATGATGGGATAATAATGGATGATTATGCTCATCATCCATTAGAGATAAAGATGACAATAGAGTCTTTAAGAAAGCTGAGTCCTGAAAGAATACGAGTTGTTTTTCAACCCTTCACATATTCTAGAACTTATAATCTATTAAAAGATTTTTCTGATGTTCTTAATATGGCAGATGAAGTTATACTTACAGAGATTATGGGAGGAAGAGAAAATAATACCTATAATATATATTCTTCTGATTTGTTGAATCTTCTAGATAGTGGAAAATTTATAGATGATTTTAGAGAGATATCGAATTATATTAAAGATACTATAAAAAAAGGAGATATAGTTATAACCATTGGTTGTGGAAATATTTATCTAGCTGGTAGGATGATGATAGAATAAGGTTAGCTAGATAATAAAAAGGAAATACTATAAAAATAGCATTTCCTTTTTTATTATAAAAATAAACTTATGGTGAGTATGCAGACTTGTATTTTAAAATGTCATAGTATTAAATATTATGTAGATATTTATTTTAGAAGGTTATGTCACAAGTCGTAAGTTTGTTTTTATAACAATATATCTACAAAATAATTCTATCATATTTTAATTGTAAACATTGTCGAATAATAATAAATATTGTTGTAATACAAAAATAAAATAACTCTCTAAAGCTATTGCTTTAGAGAGTTATTTGGTGACCCGTACGGGAATCGAACCCGTGATACCGCCGTGAAAGGGCGGTGTCTTAACCGCTTGACCAACGGGCCATAAATTAAAAATTTTATATACATAGGATATGAACTAATGGTAGCGGTAGTCGGATTTGAACCAACGACACTGCGGGTATGAACCGCATGCTCTAGCCAACTGAGCTATACCGCCATATTACATTATCCAGCACCAGAAACCTTTTATATTATATAATGAATATTTGAATATGTCAATAGGTTTTTAAAATAAATAGAGATAAAAAAACAAGCAATAAAGCTTGTTTTTTTATCTTATCAATTAGTTTTATTTATTATCTACAATATTCATATGTTGGATAAGCTCTAGAACTTTATTTGAATATCCCCATTCGTTGTCATACCAAGAAACTAATTTAACAAAAGTTTCATTTAGCATTAGTCCTGCTTTAGAATCAAAGATAGAAGTTCTAGGGTCTGATATAAAATCAGAAGAAACAAGATCTTCGTTTGTAAATCCAAGGATTCCTTTCATAGAACCTTCAGATTCTTGTTTGATTTTTTTGCAAATTTCTTCATAAGTTGTTGCTTTTTCTAACTTAACGGTTAAATCAACAACAGACACATCAAGAGTTGGAACACGGAAAGCCATACCAGTTAGTTTTCCGTTTAGTTCAGGTATAACAAGGGCACACGCTTTTGCTGCACCAGTAGAAGAAGGGATGATATTTCCAGCAGCAGCACGTCCGCCTCTCCAATCTTTCATAGAAGGTCCATCTACAGTTTTTTGAGTTGCAGTTGTTGCATGAACTGTTGTCATAAGTCCTTCTTTTATTCCAAAGTTATCGTTTATAACTTTTGCAAGAGGAGCAAGACAGTTTGTTGTGCAAGATGCATTTGAAACAACCTTCATATCTTTTGTATATTTATCAAGGTTTACACCACATACAAAAGTTGGTGTTTCTTTATCTTTTGCAGGAGCAGATATAACAACTTTTTTTGCCCCAGCTTTTATATGAAGTTCCGCTTTATCTTGCCCTGTGAAAACACCTGTCGATTCTACAACATAGTCTGCTCCACAAACTCCCCAAGGAATTTCTTCTGGGTTCATTTTATCATAAATTTTAACTTTTTTTCCGTTTACAACAAGGTCAGATCCATCTATAGAAACTTCACCATTAAATTTCCCGTGAATAGTGTCATATTTTGTCATATACACCATATAATCTAGACCGATAAATGGGTCGTTTACACCGACAATTTCATATTTTTCTGGTTGGCTCATAGCTGCTCTAAAAACAAGTCTTCCTATTCTACCAAATCCATTAATACCAATTTTTATAGACATATAAACTAAATCCTCCTATAAGTTAAATTTGATTTTATTCTATAATAAACAGCTGTAATATACAAGTATTTATTGAAAAAATAATTAAAAACTATTTTTATAGTTAATAATAAACTATAAATAGGGTATTATAAACTATAAATAAAGGTTAAGTTTAGTTAAGTTTATAATATCACGTATTTTTCTTTACAATAATAGTTTTTTTAATTATAATTATATATTAAGATGTTGGTTATTTAAAAGTTGAGGTGTGGGGAATATTGAATATTGATAAATTAGATTCGTTAAAGAGTATATATTCGGATCTTAATAATTCTATTATTATTTGTGATAATGATTATAACATTATATGGGTTAATAATTTTACTGAAAAATATATTGAAAATTTTTCAAATAAACAAAATATAAAAAAGATTTTTCCTATATATGATTATGATAAAATAACAGAAAAGATATTAGAAAAAGAAACATGCGAAACAAAAGAAATTAGTGTTAATTTTTCTAATATTTCTCTAGAGTTTATGCCAATTATTTATAATTCTAAAGTTGAAGGAACTGTTGTTTTTATTAAAAGCTCTGATTCTTTTTTTAGTATGCCATTTTCGTTAGATATAGATAGGATAGTATCCGCTGTTTCTGGTCAGTTTAGGTCTCCTTTATTTAGTATTTTTAATTTGTTAGCTCCTTTGTCTAGAAGGCTGGAGGAACATGAATTATATGATGATATAGAATATATAAATCATATAGCTAGAAATTGTTATAAAATGATAAAATCCACTGTAAATTTATCAGAATATTTTAAAATTGCTGATTCTTCTAATAAAAAAACGGATAATAATTTAACTTTTAAAAGGTTGAATATAAATAAATATTTAGAGGATATGTGTAAATCTATCCAGATTATACTTACATCTTCGGATATAAACTTAGAATATACTATGACAAGCGAAATAATTATAACTAATATAGATCCAGAACGCTTTTCTATTGCTTTTTTAAATATAATATCAAATTCATGTGTTTATACAAGTCCAGGAAATACTATACATGTGTCTTTAGAAAGGTCTAGAACAGATGCGGTTATAACGGTTTCTGATAGTGGTGTTGGAATATCTAAAGAAAGATTAAATAAAGTTTTTGAACCTTATTATTCGTATAATCCAAATTTTATTTCGGAAAGTATGCATACTGGTCTTGGTTTAACTATTGTTAAAAAAATTATTGAGGCTCATAATGGCAGCTATTTTTTAAATAGTGTGGAAAATAAAGGAACATCTATTGCTATAAAGTTTCCTATTAACGATGATATAAATGTTATGCCATATTTAGAATCTAATACAGCAAACTATATAGCTAATAAATTTTCTCCCTTGTATATTTTTCTTGCAGATCTCTGCGATTTTAATACGTTTTAGTATATTTATTATAAGGAGTTTTAAAAAATGTCGGTAAAATATATATTTGTAACTGGAGGAGTTGTTTCTGGTTTAGGAAAAGGGATAACTGCTGCCTCTTTGGGAAGACTTTTAAAAGATAGAGGATATAAAATTACAATCCAAAAGTTTGATCCTTATATAAATGTTGATCCAGGGACGATGAGTCCTTATCAGCATGGAGAAGTTTTTGTCACAGATGATGGAGCAGAAACCGATTTAGATCTGGGTCATTATGAAAGATTTATAGACGAAAATCTTTCTGTAAATTCTAATATAACAACTGGTAAGGTTTATTGGACGGTTTTGAATAAGGAAAGAAGGGGGGATTATCTAGGAGGAACAGTCCAGGTTATACCTCATATAACAAACGAGATAAAAGATAGGATATATAGAGTTGCGAAAAATCAAGACGTAGATGTGGTTATAACTGAAATAGGAGGAACTGTTGGAGATATCGAAAGTCTTCCTTTTTTAGAGGCGATTAGACAGGCCTCCTGTGAACTTGGAGACAAAAATTCTATGTTTATTCATGTAACTCTTGTTCCTTATATAATGGGGTCTAATGAACTAAAATCAAAGCCTACACAGCATTCTGTGAAAGAATTATTATCCCTAGGAATAAGACCAAATATGATAGTTTGTAGAAGTGAACAAGTTTTGCCTTCTGATATGGTTAATAAAATCGCCTTGTTTTGTAGTGTAAAAGCCAAAGATGTCATACAAAATTTGACTGCTTCTAGTCTTTATGAAGTTCCTTTAATGTTGGAAGATCAAAATTTTTCTGAAACTGTTTGTGACCATCTTGATCTAGAAAAAAAAGAGGCTGATCACACAGAGTGGAAAGGTGTAATAGATCTTTGTAAATCTATTAAGAAAAAAGTTGTTATTGCTCTTGTTGGAAAATATGTCGAACTTCCAGATGCATATCTTTCAGTAGCTGAAAGTCTTCGCCATGCTGGGATACATAATAGTGCAGAAGTTGATATAAAATGGATAAGTTCTGAAGATATCGATGAAAATACCGTTTCTAAAAAACTTAGTGGTTGTAACGGAATAATAGTTCCAGGAGGGTTTGGGGATAGAGGTATAGAGGGAAAGATTGAGGCTATAAAATATGCAAGAGAAAATAATATACCTTTTTTTGGAATCTGTCTTGGGATGCAGATGGCTGTTATAGAATATTGTAGAAATGTTTTAGGATATACCCAAGCAAATTCTAGCGAATTTACACAAGATTCTGATCATATTGTTATTGATATAATGGAAGACCAAAAAAATATAACCAAAAAGGGCGGCACAATGAGATTAGGTTTATATCCTTGTAAAATTTCTTTAGATTCTAAAGTTCGTTCTATTTATGGGGAAGATCTAATATATGAGAGACATCGACATAGATATGAATTTAATAATCAATATAGAAAAGATATAGAAAATAGCGGGATGATTTTATCTGGCTTATCTCCTGATGGAAATCTAGTTGAAATTATTGAGCTTGCTAGTCATAAATGGTTTGTTGGCGTTCAGTTTCATCCAGAGTTTAAATCTCGTCCTAATAAACCCCATCCTCTTTTTTATGATTTTATAAATAAATCTATAAACTAACAAAAAAATATATAAAAATCATTGACAATACCCTTTCTGCATGGTATACTAATTAAGCACTAAGGGTGAGAGCCACTAGCTCAGTTGGCAGAGCATTTGACTTTTAATCAAAGGGTCCCGAGTTCGAGTCTCGGGTGGCTCACCATTTAAAAATACTCGGTTAGGTTTATTTTATATAAACCTAACC
>JAGUQX010000033.1 GCA_030153485.1 Oscillospiraceae bacterium
TCCTGATCCTGACCCATTTCCTGATCCTGACCCATTTCCTGATCCTGACCCATTTCCTGATCCTGACCCATTTCCTGATCCTGACCCATTTCCTGATCCTGACCCATTTCCTGATCCACTACCCATTATAGCCCCTGCTCCTGCAACTCCAGCACCTGCCCCAGCAGCTACTCCTAATCCAGTAGTTGATCCCGCTCCTGCCATGACCCCTCCCATAGAAGCTACTCCTAAAGTTGCTGCTCCTGCTCCTGCGGCACCATTGACCAATCCTGAAGATACTCCTCTTTTAGTATTAGCCGCAAGATTTCCAAGCTGGGAGCCTCCGCTCAAATTATTTGGATTTAAAGTATTGGGAGATACTGGAGAATTAGCTCCAGATGAACCAGAAGGTGAAGGATTATTATTAGATCCAGCCGACCCATTAGAACTTGATAAATTTTCAGCATCAGCAACATCTAATTGAGAATTTAATGAATCTGCATCCCCATCTATTCCAGATTCATCTATATTATTAGAATTCATACTATCATTTAAATTTTCAGAATCCATACTATCATTTAAAATTGACTGTAGTGTATCTACATCAAATTCATCTAATCCTGTTGGATCAGCTAATAACTCTTCTATTATTCCCGGTGTATCTGGTGAATCTGGATTATTAATAACAAACATTTTTTTTTGTTCTATTATTTGAGAATCAATTTCGCTAACAACAGTAGCTACAGCACTATCCAATTCTGTTGAAAGAAGTGCATCAACATTACTATTTCTTACAACCCAATCATCTATTTGCCCTAAAAAATTATTTATATCCATATATAAACACCTCCATTATACTAATTATCTTCATCTGTATTTGTTCTTTCAATACTTGAGTCATCTAAAATATTAGGAGTTTGTTCTACCATTCCGCATATATCGCCTAATTCATTAAAATCAGTAACCCTACCATCAACTTCAGAAAAGAGAAATGGAGCTGCTACTGGTAAAATAGGTAAACTGTTTCTATTTCTCCAAAAAAACAATACTCCTAGCGCTCCAAGTATAGCAGAACCTATCCCACCTATTACACCACCTATTATATCTTCATCTGGATCTGTAATAGGTTCTGGTGCTGGATCTATCGGCGGATCTATCGGCGGATCTATCGGCGGTTCTGGCGGATCTATAGGTGGTTCTATTGGATCTGTAGGTGGTGGCGGTGCTGTTTCCGTTATATCTGGTGGTAATTCTGTTGGTTCTGGTGGTGGTTCTGGTGCTGTTTCTGTTATATCTGGTGGTAATTCTGTCGGTTCTGGCGGTTCAATATCTTCTTCAATAGCTTCATCAGGATCCAATTCATCTATATCCTCTCCATCAACTGATGTTTCAGTTGTATCTGGAGCTAATTCTGTTGGTTCTTCTGGAACTTCTTCTTCTAAACCATCTTCATCAGGATCCAATTCATCTGTATCCTCTCCATCAACTGATGTTTCGGTTGTATCTGGAGCTAATTCTGTTGGTTCTTCTGGAATTTCTTCCTCTTCTAAACCATCTTCA
>JAGUQX010000041.1 GCA_030153485.1 Oscillospiraceae bacterium
CTATAATTACATCTGCAAATCTAACAAAAGAAATCTTGTTTTTATAGATTTTATCCAAATTATAATCTTCTAGAAAATCCTTAAAATTATTATAATATGTATCTCTTATATATCCACCAAAATATGTTTTTTCTTCTATTGGGATGGAAGATATCTCAGCGTTTTCAAAATAATTTTTAAAAATTTTATTTAATTCTATATCTTTTATAAATAAGTTTGAACTTCTTTTTTTAATAATATCTTCTCGAATAAGTTGGTTTATCTTCTCGTGAGATTTAGAGATATCCAGGAGATTATTTACTACTTTAGATTTCATCTTTTCCATATCTTTTTGTTTTATCATTCCTCTTTTTGTAACTGGATTTGGCTCAATAATTGCGATGTAAATATGAATATTATCGGTGTTATAGTGGATTGATGCCGACCAGATTGATGAGGATATCATTCCTTTTTTATCTAACATTTCCTTTGTGGAAAGTCGGGTTATATTCTGAAGTTTAGACTCATCAATATATCCAGTTTTGCTATTATATACACCTAATTTCTCTAGCCAACGATTATCAAAAGAGATAACATTCTGCCACATAAGAGATCCTTTTTTCTGTGCTTGAGAAAATCAGCATTTCAGCATTTTTATCTCTTCTGACGTTAGATTATTTTTTGTATCTGTGAACAGCCCTGTAGACTTTTCTGGATTTTGCATATACTCGTTATACAAAGAAAAACTACGGTACATACACTTGCGTACAGCAGTTTCTCTATCAATATAATATATATATGAGCTAAACTCTTTTTCTGTTGATTGTATGAATTTACTTTTTAGGATTACGCCTGGAGAAGTTATAGTTTTTATATAAAATCCCTCCTTATATTTTAAAGCCATACTGTCTTAATCAGACTGTATGGCTTTTTTATGTAAAAAAAGAACTCTTTGTAAAAAAGAGTTCTTTTGAGTTTTAGACCTATGTAATTTTACATGGTACTAAAACACATACATATGGCTTGTAGAAAGCAGTTCTGTTTTAGACCTATGTAATTTTACATGGTACTAAAACCATAGAAATCCCTTTTGATTTTGGAGGGGGGGTTTAGACCTATGTAATTTTACATGGTACTAAAACTATTGATTTTAGTATATCATATCACGATTTATTTAATTTATCAAATAAATATTTTATAGGGTTTAGATTATTTTTAAAACTTTTATCATTTATAGAAATATCAAAAAAAGTTTGTAAAGCCGTACTACAAATATCTTCTATTTTATCTTTTTCATGTATAAAGTAATTTCTTAATGATTTTAAATTTTCTTTAGTTTCATCTGTATTCTTTATATCTAACATTTTAATAAAATTATCATCTTCCAATAATGATATAAAATCTATATACGTAGATTGATCAAAAGATTTAATAAAATCATCTTTATTAGATATAAAAAAATCTTTTTCTTTTTTTGCTAAGAATGATATCAACTTATATTTATAATCTTCCAAAGATTTAAGGTTGCTGTTTAAATCTTCAAATTCAATTTTTTTATTATCTTTTTTATTAAGTATATAATTATAATATTCATTAAACATATGATTTTTAATTATATATAAAAAGTTTTTAGATGTTCTTTGTTTTAAATTTATATTAATATTTTCATAATTATGTAATTCTATAGATTTATCTTCAAATTTTTTACACATTGTTCTATCTATTTCTTGTTTGTTTTCTATCTTTTTTATATTATCTATAGATAATTTTAATATTTGGTTAGTAAACATAAAATATAGATTTACATATATAAAAATTCTATATAATTCTTTTCTATCTTTAGATGATATATTCTTTCCATTGTTATTATACACAAATTTATTTTTTTCATTAATCTTTATATTTGAAAATTTTGTATAGAATATATTCTTACAAACATTATATAAGATAGTAATATCTTGTGTTTCAAAAGTCTTTGTATAGTATTCAATTCTACCTTGATTATGTTTTAATTCATTACTCAAGAACTCAAAATATCCAGTATAATATTTATTAGATTTATTTTTAGGAGTAATTGATATATATATAATTTTTATTGGATAATATTTTTTTTCGTTATCTATGTTTTCAGTATCAATTTTTTTATTAAACATTATATTATTACAATGAACAATAAGTTTTTTATATTTTCCAAAAAATTTCTCTGCATTCTCTGTATCTTTAAAGCAATTTAATATTTCTTCTGCTATTATATATTTTTTATCACCCGTTTTTTTATCATCTTGTTTATTTATATTATCTATAAAAGAATTTATATTATCTTTTCTATTGCTAAAATCTTCAAATATTTTAAATAGATCTTCTTGAAAATTTTTAAAGATCCCTTTGGGAAACCCTTTTTTTATATATTTTTCTTTTCCGTTTTTTGACGGTACGTTTGTTGTACAAAAATATTTATTTACTATTCTTGAAAATGAAATAATTTTATTATAATAAGACAGATTACCAAATTTTTTATATTCTTCTTTAAAACAAATGTTATGATTTTTTTCTGTTGATACATTATTATTTAAACTTATGTCTTGCTTTATAACAGGAATATAGAAAGATTTTATATATTTATAGTAGTTATCTTTTTCACTATAATAGTTAACTTTGATTTCTTTGTCAGACAATTCTTTTTTCTTTATTTGTATAGATAATATTTCTTTTTTTTCTAGTTGTTTATTTATATAATCTACATATTCAGATATATCGGTAATTTGTTTATCTATTTCCTTCTCGATAGATAGATGTGACAATAGATATTTTAAAAATTTTTCATTTAAAGATATAACTAATGCACCTATTGTTTTTATATAAAGGTTATTCATAGGTAGCTTAGATTTTTTTTCAGTGTCATCTACTATTCCTTTATTTAACTCATCGTTTATTTCATTAAATTTTAAAATGATTAAATCTTTATTTTTAAATCTAGGATACAGTATATTATACGCAACTGTATTTATAAAAGCTTTATCTGAATTTTTTATATTATTATTATAAAATATAAATTGATGTAACATAGATATATTATCAATAATATTATCAATAATATTATCGTTTTCTAATGACGGTATTATTGAGTCTTTATTTTTTTCAGAATGAAACATTAATAACTCTTGTTCTTCTTTATTAATTTTATTTTCAGTATTAATTTTATTTTCAGTAATTTTATTTATTTCATTTATAATCAAATATATATTACTTTTTGAAACAAAGAAAGATATAAAAAATATAATTCCCTTTAATGTTAAATATATATTTTCTGTATTTTCTATTTTATAGAAAAGAAAGTTATCTGTATTATCTTTTATAATGCTTCTATCTTTAAAAGTGTTAATATATTCATATGTATATTTATAAATAGTTTCTATTACTTCTTTTTCTGACGTACCTAAAGTTAAAGGATTTTCTTCATGATAATAATGTGAAAAAACTTTTCTATACTCTATTGATTTTTTAATTAGTTTAAGTAATTTTCCATTATCAACTATATTTTTTATGTGTGGTAAATTATTAAATAACATACTATGTTTAAATTGCTCTAAACCTTCTGGGTTATTTAATACCTTTTTCAATACTCTATCTTTTTCATCAAAATATTTTTGTAATAGTGTAAATCCGTACATTAGTGGACTAAAATAATCTTCAAGATATTTGTTTTCTATATACATAAAACCCTCCGTATATTATTTATTGACATAATTATAACATAAACAATACACGACATTATTTTACAAATTAGTGACAATAGTATGATTTTTTTATCTGCTGTTTTTCTCAAGATTCCGTTGTCTATAACCCTCTATTCTTTTCTTAACTGTAGCCTCTGCTTGCTCGATTCCTTTTACTTTTATTAGGTCGGTGGTGATGCATTCTTGTATGTCGTGGTGGGCATCGATTCCTTGCAAAAGTTCGATGATTATCTGGCTGTTTTTGTCTGCAGTATTTGTGCCTAACCTGATTCTGGTTAGGTCTTTTTTTATCTCTATTCCAACTTCTTTTGCAAGGAGTTTTACAAAATTTGTTCGCATATCTCCCTCAATTTGGGAATGCTTTTTTACGATTTTTTCTAGTGACTTTGTCTTGGCTATATTGTTTTCTTTTGCAAAGTTTTCTATATAATTATGTGTTTCATATGTAAGTCTAAATTGATGCATTTTTTTCATATTTTCTATCCTCCAGTAATTTTATTTAGTGTATTAATCATTATATTATTTGATTCAATTAATTGGTTTATAGATTTTGTATTTATCTTTAAAACAAGGAAAACTTTCTCACAAAGTTCTCTATACTTCATATCTATATCTAATATATTTTGACAAACTTCCATAATATCCTTTTTAGAAAAAGTATAATATGGTGATCCATAATTTTTTATAATAACCTGGATAAAAAAAGTTGTCTCTCCACTTTAAAGGCTCTTTCTACTCAAGAGAAATCAGTAGGATGGTAACAGGGATATTTCTCTTTAGAATAGTATCAAAATAATCAAAATTATTAATTTTAGGAGGGGTTGTTTTATACTATCCAGTATAAAATTAATATAAACTCTAGCAGTTCCAGTATGATTTTTAGTAACAATATCTTCAAATTTAATGAACTCTAGAGTGAACTCTTTAGCCTCTCCATCGAAGTTAAGATTCATAGTACTACGTAATAAATCTTCCTCATTTGATAGAAGATTTTCTTTTGTAATTGTTTGGAAGATAACCCTAAAGTCTTGTTTTTCCAAATAAAAAGCAGTAGTAAAACCAATGTTTACTACTGCTAAAAATGATAATATTATTGCTGATATTTTCTCCCCATTATGCGTCATATTTTTTTTCATAAATAGTAATGTCGCTAAACCTACAAGCCCAGTAATGATAAATAATAGTAAATTTGAGCCAATCAGTGTAAGCGTACATCCCAATCTCTGCTCCAGCCAAAGGGTTTCCACTTATTGCATCGGTTTTTATCCCGTTAGCCTACTCTTTCATAATGGTGTTTATGATATCATTTATGACAATTGTTGCTCCGTTTTTTCTAATCTGTATGGGATAAATTTTATCAGATAAAATATATCTATCAGGGGATTTTATTTCTGTTACAAGATAATCTACATAGGGAATATTTTCGAAGATAAAGTAGCCAATTTTATTAGTAATTCGGGTTAAAATTGGGTTTGTAAACTCTGTATCATCATCATTAAAAACTCCAATTTCTGCACCATGAAGATTCACTTGGTTATCACCTTTTTTGTATCCTAATATATTTCCTTTGTTTATAGTATTGTGGAATTTTACACTTAAAGTAGCTCCATTAGTAATGGTGATTATTTGAGGTTCAGATTGTATAAATTCATCTGTTAGATTAATCGCTAAGATAGTATAACTTTCAACAGGAAGATAGTTCTAAAACTAGGTTTACCAGACGTATCGGTAACAAGAGTTTTCTAGCTATACCGTTTCCAGATAAAGCAAAATAAAAGCCGTCCACCTGACCAGTATCAGAGGTTTTTTTAACATCAATATTTCAAATAGTTAAAGTTGTAGAGGCTAAAGAATCATCATATTGCTGAGTTGGTTCTTCACGATAAGTCGTAGTTTTTTGGTAGGTTGGATTAGTTGGTATCCAATTTACACTTTCTTTTTATTAAAAGCTACCTGTATACCAAGTTAAATATTAATATCTTTGTTAGCATATTCTGGTTTTATTATTAGTTTAAATTTAGAGTTTGTGAGAAAATCTGAGTTTGTAATAACAACACTATCTTGATTTATAATTTCCATCTCAGATGGTAAACTCTTTAGGATAACCCCATAGTTTGTATATTCTCCAGATGAATTTATTGAGTAAAGTTCTGTTTCAAAATATTCAGTATCTGGTTTATATTCTAGAGTTTGACTAGATGGAGAGATTGAAACGGTTAAAGATTTTTCTTCTTCTAGTTTAACCTCTATAGCAAAGCCGGTTATACTTGGTGTAAAGGCAATTGTAGTTGTAATTACACTAGAGAGGATTTTTTTAAATTAGTTTATTCATATATTACTCCTTTAAATCTATATATTATTTTGCGAATTTCTGGAGGTTGCTTTTTTATATCTATATACAAATCATCTTTTTCATCAATAGAAATTGTAATCCCGCCCTTCCCAGAACAAACTAAAATGGTGAATCTACTATCCAGACTTGTCCATAAAATTAAGCTAAATCAGCAAAATTTGAAAAACTAGAGCTATATAAAAAGTATTATTACAAAAGATGTTTGTATAAAAATATCTTAGAATATATTTGTAGTCATTTATTATATTAAATAAATTAGCGAATAGTATATAAATATGTATTATTTGCAAATATTTTGTAGATAAATAATTATTGACAGTTATAAAAGATAATTATATACTATTGGTAGATAATATATTGCTTTTTAAATTGCTAATTATTTTAATTTATTTATATAATTATAGTTAGATTAATTTATAAAAGTTTATTTTATCAAAATAATTATATAATAAAATAGGAGATAAATATAATGAAAAAGATGTCGACAAAAAGAATTTTATCATCACTGTTATGTTTTTCAATTGCTAGTCTCTTAACTGTAACATCTGTTAGTGCAATAGAACTAAAGCCTATTGATAATAGTTCTGTATTTAATAGAATGAGCATGGTAGAAATGCCAAATGCTACACAGCCAAATTCTATTCAGAATAATACAATTCGAATTAATAGTGTACGTAATGGTAATTATTTTAAGCAATTTTGGACAGACTTTGGTTTTTTTAAATATCCAGATGGAACGTATAGATTAAAAAATATATATAATGGAATTTTTTATGAATTCTATCAAATTAATAGCGCGGATACTATATTTAAAGAAACCGTATTTACTTTTAGAAACAGCAAAGGTGAGATATATAAGACAGAGGCTTTTAAAATGGGAACTAAAATGTCATATGCTGCGGCTGTATTACAACTAGTTGAACTTAAACAAGGCGACTCGATTCAAATTCTACCTCTTGGTGATCTAGGAAGAAATTTAGCAATTGGTGGGTATGTTAATAATAATCTATCTAATGTAGATTATGGATATATACTTGATTCTTACTATGGTAGAAGATTTTCGTTTAGAGTTGAAGAAGATGGACTGTATAATCAATATATTGACCAAACTAGAATACCTGATGGAAATTATATGATAGAGACCGCTGAAAATGCAAATAAAGCACTTACTATAATTTCAGAAGATAATTCTATCAAGGTTGCTGGTAAAGATATGCATGACGGAAAACAGCAATTTAATCTTACATATGATAATGTAAAAAAAGGTTATAGAATTAAAAATTTATATAGTAATGAGTATTTAAGTTGGAATAGTACTAAAGGTAACGATGTTATACATTTTGGTGGAGGAGATTATTCTGATCAATTATGGTATTTACGTAAAGAAACAAATACAAATAATTATACTTTAGTTAATGCTCTTAATGTTGATCTTTATTTAAATTTAGATTCTAATAAAACAAATATAAGTGTTGCTTCTAATAGATATAGTATATTACAGAAGTTTACTTTTACTAAAATAGAAAATTAGTAGTATTATAAATATTTAGATATATAAAAATAGAGCAGATCATAAATGATCTGCTCTATTTTTATATAAAATATAATAAAATATAATAAAATATAATAAAATATAATAAAATATAATAAAATA
>JAGUQX010000018.1 GCA_030153485.1 Oscillospiraceae bacterium
AACAACTAATAACGAGGGAAATAGGGTATACATGGGTTTAAGAAAAGCTGATGTTAAGCAAAAATTTAAATTAAAATAGAGATATGAATTATTATGTAAATAATAAAAAAATAAAAATCAGTATATTTTATATAGAATATATTAAAGATAATATATAATGAGGTGTTGGTTTTATGTTTGCTAAATTTAAGAAAAAAATGAGTAAGAAAAATAAAGATAACAACAAAGTTGATAAATTTTCAAGTAGTAGTGATTTATCTACACTAGTATCAGAAAATACTGATGATTTAGATGGTATATGTAATATACAATCATCTTGTTCATATGATACTTTAGCTGAGGATACTTTAACTGATGATAAAATAGAAGTTTTAAATGTGGAAGGAATAGAACAAGGTGCTAAAAGTATATCATTAGATAAACAATCAAGTTTTTCTAGTGTTTTTGTTAATTTGGATAATGAAGATAGTAACATGACTGTAATTATACCTAAAAAATCTAAAATGGAAAAATTTATCGATAGCGATGATTATAGAAGATTAGATGTACTGAGAAGATGCGCTATATTAGAGTTATGTAAATCGCAAAAGAATCTGATGAAAATTGAAGAAGAATATTTTCCGCTTTTTGGATTTGGTTGGCAACAAATGTTACCAAAAGATCTAGAAGGTGAATATTATTCATATTTAGAAGTATCATCATTATATAGATCTAGGTTAAATAGTGATTTGCATCATCTGAAAAAAGATGCAAAAAAAATTGAAGATGAATATTTAAGTTTATTTGGATCTGATTCGAGAGAAAATTTAAATAAACATACAGAATATAATTCTTTTCTAAATACTATAATGTTTTACAATAGTATACTGTAGTATTTATAATATTTTGTTGTAATAATTTTATAAATTTTTATTAAAAGTATTTAGTGATATTTATCAAATTAATAAGTATATTATAACTAAATATCTATTGACAAATAATATGATGCATAGTATAATAAATAAGTCGATTGTCATATACTTGCTGGTGTGGTGGAATCGGCAGACACCCAGGACTTAAAATCCTGTGCGGGAAACCGCGTACCGGTTCAAGTCCGGTCATCAGCACCATTAACCGTGTAAGTTAATTTGTTTATTTTTGACTATCAAAAATAAGTAAAGTTTTTTATAGAAATAGTTTTGTATTTGTCGTACAGTTCTATCTTTTATATTGAGCAAATGTCTTTTATAGAGGTTTTTGTATTGGTTGTACATTTTATCTCTATCAAGGACGAAAAAACAACATTAGTTTTTTACTAGTGTTGTTTTTTTATTCTTGATTAAAACAATTAAGTAATATATATATATAAGCCGTGTTAGATTAGATTAATTCTTTTCTATCACGGCTTTTTTCATACCCATTTTCAGATGAAAGGATATTTTACATTTATGAAGATAATTTCTATTGTTAATCAAAAAGGTGGTGTGGCTAAAACCACAACTACTAATGCTCTAGGGATTGCTTTAGGGAGTATGGGATATACCGTCCTCCTTATAGACCTTGATCCCCAGGGAAATCTTTCTATGAGTTTAGGGATTAACTTTCCCGATGAAGAACCATTTTCTATCTCACAACTAATGCTTGATATTATAG
>JAGUQX010000031.1 GCA_030153485.1 Oscillospiraceae bacterium
CATTTAAAAAATCTTCTAGATAATCATAATCAGACTGAAATGATATCCAATTTAAATATGTGATATCTAATATTGGAGATATTCCTATCAAATATTTGGCAACAGATTCTGGAAATTCTGTAGAAGATAGATATCCATAAACATCATTATATATATCTATCTTTCTAGCTCTGTCAAAGATATATACCTTTTCTTCTAAGAGTATTTTTTCCTTAAAGTGTAGATATTCCTCTGTAAGTTTTTCTATTAAAATTATTTTTACGTCTTTCATATATATGTCTGCCTTTCTGTTATTTTTTTGTTATAATATCAATAATAAATTTTCCAAATTTACGTTGACGTCCAGATTTAGTAAAAGGAATTCCCGTCTTTCTAGAAATGTTCTGTTTAAGACGGGTAATTCCTAATAGTCTTTTTAGTGAAAATCCACCTTTGTTTATTTCACCACCTCCTTCGTATTATTTTTTTAATTAGTCATTGTACTCAACTTCTAATTCTAATTGTTTTATCATAGATACCATTTCTTCCAGTTCATCTTTTTCTAAATCAAAGTTTTTTTCTAGGTGATTAATTATTTCCACCCTTTCTTTAGGAACTTTTGGATTTAATATTATTGTTTTTATCATTTATATTCTCCTTTCAATTTAAATTTATATATAAAAAAAGCAAGACTATAATATATTTTCTAGTCTTGCTTTTGTTGGATAGCTATTTGATTTGACGTATATTTTACACCTTTTTCAAATCCATCTTGATACAGTTTGTTTGTAAGGCTATATTTTGATTTAGAAACATAACTTTTACCAACAGTTATAAAAGAGTCATATTCTTTTTGAACAATCTTGTCAACCTGAATAATTAAACCCCAATTATTATCCGACACTTGAGTTTCAAACTTTTGTTTGATTCCATCAAGATATCCTTTAATAAAAGAGTTTTTATCAGTATTATAATTCCCCTTATTTATATATCTTTTATATCTCTTTTTAAGAGGTAATAAGTAATATTTAATCTTTTCTAAAATATCATTAAAAACAATATGGGCAATATTAACATCTTGATGATACCCATAAAAAATAATATTTTTTGATGAATTATTACGTTGATAATAATATAGAATTTTAAAATTTTTACTAACAATGTGACCAATGATTTTTATATACCACGGGTGTCTTTTTTGATTATAAACTATATCTTTTGATATGTCTTTAATAGATTTTTCTGTAGAATAATCTACTATTTCTTGCTGATTAATATTATTTTTAATCATTAATTCTTGAGCTTTTAGCAATGCAGATTGGCTTTCTTCTGGGTTTGAATTATTTGATGAAAGATTTAATAGCTTTTTAATTTTATCTAATGTTTTCATAATTTTAACCTCATTTATAATTATTCTAGCAAGGATTTTAGATAAAGTTTAAGGTTTGAAATGGGCATAAAATCATCCTTTTCTTTTTGTATTTGAACTAAAATAATATCATCAATTTCATTATGAATATTAGGTATTTTGTGATGTAAACTCCTAATAATCTCTTCCCTTTCTTCTGGAACTTTTGGGTCTAGGCTAATTGTTATTTTACTCATCTAGTTCCTCCTGAATTATGTTAATCTGTCCTTTAAAGTTTTGAAGTTGTTTTTCTTTAGGAGGGGTGTATTCTTTTAAAGCATCAATAATATATTCCTGAATTTCTTTAGAAGTTTTGTTTTCAAAATCTATATATTGGTTAATCTTTTTAATAGGAAGTTTTATAGAGGTTATATTTTTTTCTTTCTTATCAAATACAGCCCCCGAAAGAATATATCTTGTTGTATCCTCTATAAGTTTGTCTTCTCTTGAATACTCCTTAAGTTTTAAAGCTTTGTTCATATCAATTTTATAGTTAGAA
>JAGUQX010000028.1 GCA_030153485.1 Oscillospiraceae bacterium
AACAACTAATAACGAGGGAAATAGGGTATACATGGGTTTAAGAAAAGCTGATGTTAAGCAAAAATTTAAATTAAAATAGAGATATGAATTATTATGTAAATAATAAAAAAATAAAAATCAGTATATTTTATATAGAATATACTGATTTTTATTTATATTAATTAATTATGATTTAGTATAGATACTAATCATAAGTTAATACTTTTTTGAAGATTATATGTAATATACTTAGTTTTAATATGATATAACTTCAATATATTAAAGTTTTGATAAATTATAGAGAAAATAAATTTATCTATTTTAATGAGGTTTTAATTTCTTTATATCAGTAAAAATATTAAAAACACTAGTAAATTATTATTTCTTCTCATATTAAAGAAAAATCTGAATAAATTTTATTAAAAATAGGTGGATTATCTATATTTTAAGACAAAAAATGACAAAATTTCACTCTTTATTTATGTAATTATTATATAAATATTATTTTACATAAGGAGTATATTTATGAATAATTTAAAAGAAAATATATATAATAAATTAGAAAATATTGATAGGGTGGAGTCCGAAAAATTGAATAGTATATATATTTCAAATTTAGATAGCATATATTTCAAAGAAAGAATAGAAAATATTTATAAAATTAAAAAAATTAGAAAAAATAGGGAATTGGATATATATATATATAAAAATATACAACTTTTAGAAAAAAATGCAAAAAATATAATAGAAATTGATACTGAAGAAAATAAGCTTAAAAAAGCAAAAATATCTAGATTTAATATGGAAAGGCAAATAGCTTTTGATAAAAAACTTAATATGCTTTATAAATAAAAAATAAGATAATTAATTAATAGAAATTAATAAATTAATGTTAGTAATAATTCAAATGTTTTTTGAAAATCGCTAGTTTCTTTTTCTCTGTCCATGAAAGTAGAATCAAATATTTTTAATTTATCATCATCTACTTGAAAATCTTTTGATTCTATAAACTTTTTTGGAATATCTAATACAAATTTTGTATTTAACTCTAGAGCCATAAGTGCTACTGCAAATTTACCATCTCCATTTGTTATATCATATCTTTCACCACATCTAAATCCAAATTTGTGATAGTATCTAGGGTCTCCATATATTATAATGGCTAAAAATCCCATTTCTTTCGCTTTTTTAATTGAATGGATTATCAATTTTTCTCCAAAACCCTTAGATCTGTATTCTGGAAGTATGCAGACTGGACCAAAAGTTATTGTTTCTATTATATTTTTATTTATATCTATTAACTTGGATTTAGTATATACGATATTTCCAATAATTTTTCCGTCTAATTCTGCTATAAAGTTTAGTTCTTTTATAAAATCTTTACTTTTTCTAATATTATTTAATATAAAATGCTCGTCTGCTCCTGGTTGAAAATGATTCCAGAATGATTCTCTTGTGATTTCTTCTAGTAATCTTTCTTCTTTTGTATCTTCATTTCTAATTATTAATTTCATTTTTAGCTCCTTATTTTTATTTTATTAATGCAGATATAAATATTATTATAATTTAAAATATAGTAAATAAATAGTTTGTTTTATAAAATAATTTTTATTTTACAAAATTCGACTAATGTAAAAAAAAATTGTGTAATCATATATTGTGTATAATATTGTAATAAATTAGGAGAATGATAATTATGTTTAGACGTCTTGTAGGTGCAGCAGTTAAAGTTATTCCAAAACCAACACAAAAACCAACGCCCAATCCACCTCCTAATCCAACACAAAAACCAACGCCTAAGGCAACGCCGAGGCCAACGCCAACGCCGAGGCCAACGCCAACGCCAACGCCGAGGCCAACGCCAACGCCGAATCCACCTCCTAATCCAACACAAAAACCAACGCCGAGGCCAACACCAACGCCGAGGCCAACGCCAACGCCGAATCCACCTCCTAATCGAACGCTAAAACCAACGCCTAAGATAACCCCGAAACCAACATCGAAACCAACTCTAACAGAGATAAATAATAGTATATGTTATAAATTAATTGGTTGTGAAAATAGTGCGATGAATGTTGGTACTAGTACTACTACTGCTACTGATATTAATAAATCTTTTCAAGAATTTTATAACCCTAATGGTATGCAGATAAAAGCATCCGAATTAACGCAATATCAACCGCCAAGTGTTATGAGTTGTATAAATACATCTCTTTTAGAAAACCCGAATAGTAAAAATAGTGTTTTTGATAATAAAAATTGTGATATATGCAATCCAGATGAGAGTAGTACTAAAAATGCAGATACTGGTCTTAAGACTGTTTTTCCAGAATTAGATAATAAAAATAAAACTCCTAATAGTGAAAAACCACCTAAAAAAAATAAACAAAAAGAATCATTTATAACTAATATGCTTAAAAATTTTGGGTTTGACACCCAAACATCGGAGTATATGTACAAATTATATGATGGAATAAAAACAAAATATAAATCTCGTCCAGGGGAAATAGACTGGTATTTTTCTAGGGCTTTAAGCCAAATAGGAGGAAATTATGGAAAATTTATTATACCAAAGATAGATGTAGATGCAGATAATAAATTTTTAACATCATTGGAATTTGATTTAGATGCTTGGACAAATGGATCTGGAAAGGTCTGTGGATATGGAGGAGAAGAAGCTTTTTTTAAGGAAGTAGGATTTACTAATACTGAATTTTCTTATGTAAAATATATGTTAAGGTTACAACATTTTATGACTAGTACACCTTCTGATTTTAGCTATGATGCTATGATGGGAAATGAACATAGTGATAAATTTAAATGGAAAATGAATATGCAAAAAGGCTTAGATATAACTAATATATGCATTCAATGTTTCCAAGATAAGTATAAAAAAATCTACGAAGGGTTTAAAGCCAAGGGAGATTTTGCCCATATGATGTATACTATAGCGGGAAATTTAATTGATAAGGGGCATGGTGTTAAAAATTACTGGGATCCTCCACTTGCTGGACATATGGGGTGGAAAGATGCAGAAGAGAGGAAAGATATAATTGGTTGGCTTGGAGATGCACTTCATGCTGGATGATTTTTTATACCAGAAAAAGCTCTTAGAACAATTGTTACTCGAGGATCTAGCTTTCTTAGAAATCTTTATGTTATTGCAAGTGTTGTAATTATAGCAGGTGTTGCATATTATAATGGTGTTAAACTTGTTAAAATAAAAGGTGGGTATATATTTAATCCTAGTGGGGTTTCTTTTGGAGATGATGATTATATAGCTGATTTAGATGCGGATAACATCTCTCATATGCCTAAAGATAAGCTGATAGATGATATTAATAGTTATTATAAAGGCATATCTGATAGTAAAAGGAAATCAGAATTTTTGAAAAATAATCCATATGAAAAAATAAAAAACGTCATACTTGTCAAATTAGCAAAAAAAGATATAGAAGAACTAAAAACAAAAGAATTTGAAGGTGCTTATAATTTTTTAATGAAACTTAAATAAAACTAAAAGGTTGGAATTAATAGACACTATAAAATTTATAATTTTATAGTGTCTATTAATTCCAACCTTTTAGTTTTGATTAGCAATACTTTTTATGTACATATGTTTTAAATATAATTGGATTTCTAATCTTGATAAGTTATGGGTTTCACATATAAAATTGAGCGTAGACATATATGTCTCATCATCATAATTAAAATACGTTTTATTTTGATTATCTTTTTCACTTTTGTTATATTTAATACAATTTTCGTATAGAGTCATTAATGCACCCATACCTTTTATTTTATGCTTTAAAGATTCTACACGTTTTATTATTATATTTAAAATTTCGTCTGGAACTTCTATTTCGGTATCAACTCCAAATTTATCTAGACTATTTTTTTTAGGATATTTTTTTTCATCCGATCTATCGAATAAACTTTTAAAATTTTGTTCATTTTTTTGTTCTTCATTTTTATCTAAACAAAGTATATCAGAAGGGGATGGGAAAAAAAAATTTAGTGTGGCTGTATATCCAGATAATAAATTTGAAGATATAGTTTCATATATTGTTTTATCGGGTGTTATAATGAGGTCTTCCTCTTCTTCGAGGTCTTCCTCTTCTTCGAGGTATTTCTTTTCTTCGAGGTCTTTCTTTTCTTTTGTCCTATATTCTTTAAATAGCTTACGTATTTCATCACATTCATAGTTTGGTGATTTAATTTTTGGTTTAGTGAAAGCATAATTATAAACTTTTATACAGCTTGATAAAACTTTTGCTGTTTTAGTTAAACCTGAGTTTTTTTCATCTAATTCTAAAAAAGATTGTATTAATTTTTTATCATCCTCAGTATCTTTTTGTTTTTTATTCTGCTTTTCTATTTCTAAATTATTTGACGACGCATCATCAACATCGTTTTTATTTTTTCCTATTATTTTAAACATTTTCTATCTGCTCCAAAATTATTTTATTAATAATTTTTTTAATATAGCATAAAAATTTGTCTTTTGGAGATAATATTGTTGAAAGGTGTGTTTTTATGAACGGAAATACAGAACTATTGAATTATATTTATCAAAATTCTCAAATGGGTATAGAGACTATAAATAAAATTTTACCAATTATAAAAGATGATGTATTAAAAAATCAAATGAAACTTCAAAGTGACAAATATAAAAATATTAATCAACGCGCTAAAGATGTTTTAAATAAATATGGATCAGATGAAAAAGGAATTGGAATTTTACAAAAAATCACAACCTACATTATGATAGATTTTCAAACTATTATGGACAAATCCTCTTCTCATATTTCAGAAATGTTTATTACGGGAAGTAATATGGGGATTATTCAGTGTATAAAGAAATTAAATGAATATCCTAATGCGGATAAAGATGTTGTTTCTCTTATGCTAGAACTTAAAGAAATTGAGGAAATTAGCTTAGAAAAATTAAAACAATTGTTATAATCTAATTTTCATTCATTGTTACTATAAGAGAAACGTCTGATGCTTTTACAGAATGTGTCAAACATCCCATGGAAATAACATCTATTCCTATTGATGCTATTTCTAATATATTTTCTTCTGTAATATTTCCCGATGCTTCTAATATACATTTTTTATTGTTGATTTTAATAGCATCTTTCATAGTTTGTATCTCCATATTATCTAGCATTATTATATCAACTTTTGATTGTAATGCTAGATATAATTCTTTGATATTTGTGACTTCTATTTCTATTTTTGTAGTATGGGATATTTTTTTTCGTAGCGTTTCTACAGCATTTTTTATCCCCCCTGCAGAAATTATATGATTTTCTTTTATCATAGCCATATCACTTAAGTTATATCTATGATTTTTTCCTCCGCCAATCATAACGGCATATTTTTGGAACATTCTTATGCCTGGAATTGTTTTTCGAGTATCGGTAATAGTTGTATCGGTTTCTTTAATTAAATTAACTATTTTGTTTGTATTTGTAGATATGCCTGATAGATGTTGTAATATATTTAGTGCAGTTCTTTCACAAGTTAAAATGGATCTTGTGGGACCTTCTATTTGGCAAATTATTTCTTTATTATATATTTCATCACCATCTTTTTTATCTGTTATTATGTTTATGCGATTATCAAATCTTTTAAAAAGTTTTGTAAAAATATCTATTCCGCATAATATAAAATCTTGTTTTGCCATTAATATTGCTGAAGACTTTGAATATTCTGGTATTATTAAATCAGTTGCTATATCTATATAGTTTATGTCTTCTTCTAATGATTTATCTATTAGTTTATTTATATATATATCATTTATCATTATTATTAACCACCTCTTCTAATATCATTAGTGCAATAGATACTATTGACTTTGTTTCTATATATTCTTTTGTTAAAGTGCTTATATTTATATCTATTTTTTTTAGCAATATTTTAGATGTTTTTAAAGCCTCTATTGCTTTTTTAATATTTATGTTCACAAACATTGATTCTTGTATTAAATTATTTATTTCTTTTTTAATTTCGTCCATATCAGTATTATTAATACTATTAATCTTATCAGTATTATTTAATATTTTTAAATCTTTTATTATAGATATATCTTCTATAATATTTTTTTCTAATATTTTTGTTATATCTATTGCTGCTCTTTTTGAAAAAACTATGGCCTCTAATAGAGAATTACTGGCTAATCTATTTGTTCCATGAACACCTGTATTAGAAACTTCTCCTACTGCATATAAGTTTTCTATATTAGTTTTTGAATTTTCATCAACTTCTATTCCTCCCATTAAATAATGTTGACATGGAAATATTGGAATATCTTCTTTTGATATATCATAGCCATTTTCTAATAATTTTTTGTATATATATGGAAATCTTTTTTTTATATATAACTTTTCTTTATGTTTTATACTTAAAAATATATCATTACTATTTTGTTTTTCTACTTCTTTTAATATCGATCTAGAAACTATATCTCTTGGAGCCAATTCTTTTAATTGAGTATATTTTTCCATAAATATTTGTTTGTTTTTATTTAATAAAATTGCGCCTTCTCCTCTTAATGCTTCTGATAAAAGTAGGCATTGGTTGTTTTTGTTTGATTTTTTATTTATAAAAGCTGTTGGATGGAACTGTATTAGAGAAATATCTTTTATTTTTGCACCCATATTTTTTGCAAAAACTATTCCATCACCCGTTGAAACACAAGAGTTTGTTGTATATTTAAAAACTTGTCCAATTCCTCCTGTAGAAATAACTAATACTTTAGAATATATTAGTTTTATTTTATTATTTTCTATGATTTCTATTTCAAAAAAATTTTTTATTTTTTTACAGTTTATAACTGTTGTATTTTCTTTTAAATATATGTTCTTTTTTAATTTTATATATGAAAATAATTTTGAAGTAATTTCTTTTCCTGTATAATCTTTATAATGCAAAATTCTGGGTTTGCTATGACCACCTTCTAGTGTTCTTAAAAGATTACCCTCACTGTCTTTATCAAAATCAACACCGTATGTTATAAGATTATTTATATTTTCTTCTGCGTATTTTATTAAAATATTTAAATTTTTGATATTATTTTTGTTATTTCCTGCTTTTAGACTATCTTTGATATGAGATTTTATATCTTCATCATTTTTTGATGATGCAGCAATCCCGCCTTGAGCTAGGTATGAATTGCTTTTTATATATTTATCTTTTGTTATTAAAAGAATATTATATTTATTAGATATATTTGCTGATGTATATAGACCAGCTATACCAGTTCCAATAATTACAACGTCATATTGATTTTTCATCTATATAATAGGGCCTTTCTTAATTAATTTATTGATTCTATTTATTGTGTTATTTTATTTATTAGTATATCATATTAGATATTAAAAAAGAATAAATATAGCTGTTTTTTATGCTGTATTATGAAAGGTATATTATAATATATGTATGACAATCTTGAAAAAAATCCTATTTGTATATTGGTTTCTGTAGATACTGGAGATTATGATGTTGACTATTCTTTGTTTGAATTGGAACAACTATCTAAAACAGCATCTTTGGATGTTTTTTGTTATGTTACTCAAAAAAGAAAATCTTATGATAAATCAACTTTTATTGGAAAAGGAAAACTTGAAGAAATATTATCTATTATCGAAGAAAATCAAATTGATCTAGTTATATTTGATAATGAACTTTCTGCAACTCAAATAAAAAATATAGAAAATCTTATAGGGATTCGAGTTATTGATAGAACTATGCTTATCTTGGATATATTTGCTTTAAATGCAAAATCTAAAGAAGGAATTATTCAAATTAAACTCGCTCAAAATAAATATAGGCTATCTAGACTTTCTGGAATCGGCGTTGATTTGGATAGGCAGGGTGGAGTTGGGGGTAGAGGTCCTGGTGAAAAAAAATTAGAACTTGATAGAAGGAAAATTAAAGACGAAATAAATTCTTTAAAAAAAGAATTAGAAGAATTATCTTTAAGAAGAGAAATTTTTAGAAAAAAAAGAAAAGATAATAATATAATTACAGTTGTTATATTAGGCTATACAAATTCTGGAAAATCTACACTTATGAACTGTTTGACTAATGCTAATATTTTAGCGGAAGATAAATTATTTGCCACACTTGACCCAACTTCTAGGGTGTATACACTAACAAATGGTAGAGAAGTTATGTTTGTAGATACAGTTGGTTTTATCAGTAGACTTCCACATAATCTTGTTGAATCGTTTAAATCAACTTTAGAAGAAGTTAAATATGCAGATGTTATTTTACATTTAATTGATTGTGCTGATCCAAATTTTAAGGAACAAATAACTGTTACTGATCATATAATATCTCAACTTGAATGTTCTGCTATTCCAATTATAAAAGTTTATAACAAATGTGATATTTGTTTAACTGATGTAGAATTTATCAAGGAAGATATATCAGTTAAAATTAGTGCAAAAAATTCTGATGGAATAGATAACTTAATTATTGTTATAGAAGATATTTTAAATAAAGATGATTTTAATTGTGTATTATCTATCCCGTATTCGGATATATCTGTTATAAATACTATTAGAAATTATGGTGTTGTCAATTCTGAAGTTTATCTTGATAATATTGTAGAAGTTGACTGTCTAATTACTAGGAGATTAGTTTATTTAGTCGATAAATATACTAATAATAAATAAAAATAAAAAAACAGTTGACAGAGGGGGAATAAATATGCTATTATAACTAAGCGGTCAAGAGACGGCAGGCACACAGAAGGGGACAAGAGGAGGCGGTGTGCCAAGGACCTTGAAAATTAAACAACACAAGAATAA
>JAGUQX010000002.1 GCA_030153485.1 Oscillospiraceae bacterium
CTTCGGGATTTATCTCTTCGGGATTTATCTCTTCGGGATTTATCTGGACATAGGATTGATGGATTATATTTTGGATTATACTATTTATAGTTTTATATCATAAAGTTTATTTATTTTTTTAAAATAATATCTGTCACAATAAAATTTTGTCCAATCATATTAAAAATAAATCGAAAATTATAAAATGGATACTTATTCTTTTTATAATAATGCTTTATTTAAAATTTAAAAATATAAAAGTTTGTAAATTATTATATTATTTTTTATATAAAAAATTAGTAGCAAGTTTTAAAACTAGCTACTAATTTATTTAAATATATGTTTATAAATAATATCTATTTTATAATCAATGAATAATATATATAATACAATAAATTTAATTTTTAAAAATAAAAATAAAAATCAAAAAACAATATATATATATAAAGTAATTAATATTCAAAAATAAAATAAAATAAAATAAAATAAAATAAAATAAAATAAAGTAGCTATTATCTCTATATGTATAGTTTATTATTTGACCAAATTTATATTAATTGATAAATAATTCACAATTTTTATATTTTTAAAATTTTCTAAACAGCATATCCCCTCGTCCTTGTGTTTATATTATAACAACTCTTTTTAAAAGTCAATACATTTGTCGAAAAAACAATAAATAAATAAATATCTAATATTGATTTATTTATATTGTATACTTTTTTATAAAAAAAACCCTAATATTTGGAAGATTTTTTACTAATGTTTGGAAAATTTTTTCCGACTATATATGTGAGGTGAAAAATATGCACTCAAATAGTAAACACATAAACACTCGCTATACCTCAATTGATAAACCGACATTTAATGATACCCTTGACCCGATTAGATCTTTATTAAAATCAGATATAGCAAAGTGTGCTGACCCGACTAGATTAGACATAATACAAAAATTGATTCAAAATGGAGAATATAAAATTTCTTCTATGGATATAGCAGACTCTATGATACGATGCAAAAAAAATAAAAAAGATGGCTCAATATGAGTCATCTTTTTTATTTGATTTTAAATAATTTTTTTCCATTTTTAGAAGTTATACTTACAACTTCTTCAGGGGATATCCCTCTAAGTCCTGCTATCTCTTCTATACTATGTATCAGCATGGTAGAGTCGCATCGTCCACCTCTAAACGGAGTCGGTGCCATATATGGACAATCTGTTTCTATCAATAGCCTGTCTAACGGAATCTTAGTTACAACAGTTTTTACATCTCTCGCATTTTTAAACGTAACAACTCCTGTTATTCCTATATGATATCCCATATCTATAAATTTTTCCATAGCCAAAAAATCATACCCAAAACAGTGAATAACACCTTCTAGATTAAACTTTTGTAAAATTTCTACACTATCATCTAAAGCATCCCTACTATGTATTACAACGGGCTTTTTTATTCTTTCTGCTAGCTTTAATTGGTTTATAAAAACTCTCTTTTGAATAGCTTTATCTTCTCCCCCATAATGATAATCTAGTCCTATTTCGCCTATTCCAACAACGCTTTCTTGTCTGGACATCTCTTCTAAAATATCTATATAATCTCCATCAACATCCTTTGCATAATGCGGATGAAAACCAACTGTAGAACTAAATATTTTATGCTTTTTTCCCAATGATATACTCGCTTTAGATGTTTTTAAATCACATCCTATATTAACGACATTCTCCACTCCTGATAAAGACAAATTTTCTATTAATTGATCTCTATCAGAAGAAAACGCCTTGTCATCATAATGTGCATGAGAGTCAAAAATTCCTCTTATCATTTAATATCCTACCTTATTTTTGTTCCTTCTGGTATATCATCATCTAAAAATAAAACCTTTACGCTGTCTTTATTTATATCAACCGCCAAAATCATCCCTTGACTTATCATCCCTCTTAATTTGGCTGGCTTTAAATTTGAAACAACTATAACTTTTTTATCTTTTAAACAATCGGTTGTGTAAAACTTTAAAATTCCAGAAACTATATCTAAAATTTTCCCTCCAATATCAACCTTTAATAATAATAATTTATCTGATTTTTCTATCTTTAAAGCCTCTATAACTTTCCCAACCCTTAGCTCTACCTTAGAAAAATCTTCTATATTTATCATCAATCCTTCAATAATATTAAGTTTTTTATCCTCTTTAATATTCAACTTTTCTTTTTCTTTTTCTAAAAATTCTTTAGCATCTATCCTTTCAAAAAGTGGTTTTCCAGTTGATAATTTCTCTTTATATTCCATCTCGCCAAAAGGTTTTATAAACCATTCTTCTTTACACGGTAAGTTAATTTGATTAAATATTTTTTTAGCTGTTTCTGGAATGATAGGCTTAAGTGTTTCTCCTATATATCTTATTCCTTCTAACAAGCTATATAAAACAATATTTAATCTTTCTTTTTTTTCTAGATCATTTCCCAAAATCCAGGGCGTTGTTTCATCTATATATTTATTGCATCTTCTTGCTATATTTATAATTTCAGAAACTCCATTAGCAATTTCATATCTATCCATATAAGTTTCATAGTTGTCTTTAGATCTCTCTATAAAATTTTCTAAGTCTTTATCTATATCTTCTAAATATTTTTCATCTCTCATCTTTATAATTCCGTCAAAATATTTATGTATCATCGCTATAGTTCTATTTACAAGGTTTCCTATTGTATTTGCCAAATCAGAATTATATACATTTATCATATTTTCATATGTTATAACTCCATCATTTGCATAAGGAACCTGGCTTAAAAGATAATATCTTGTACCATCTACACCAAAAATATCAACCAAATCATTAGCATACAAAACATTCCCTTTAGACTTGCTCATCTTATCTTCTCCAGAAAGCAACCATGGATGCCCCAAAATTTGTTTAGGAAGAGGAACTTCTAATGCCATAAGCATTATAGGCCAATAAATTGTATGAAATCTAAGTATATCTTTTCCTATTACATGTAGATCTGCTTCCCAATATTTTTTATATAAATCTCCATGATTTTTTAAATCTACATCAAATCCCAATCCAGTTATATAATTTGACAATGCATCTATCCATACATATATCACATGATCTGTGTCAAAATCAACAGGAATCCCCCATTTAAATGATGTTCTAGAAACACATAAATCTTGTAGACCAGGCTTTAAAAAATTATTTATCATCTCTCTTTTTCTAGACTCTGGCTTTATAAAATCTTTATTCTCTTCTATATGTTTTAAAAGTCTATCTTGATATTTGCTCATCCTAAAAAAATATGCTTCTTCTTTAGTCTGTCTTACATCTCTCTGACAATCTGGACATTTTTCTTCTTCTAGCTGGTTTTCTGTCCAAAAAGACTCACAAGGAGTACAGTATAATCCTGTATATTCTCCTTTGTAAATATCCCCTTTATCATATAATTTTCTAAATATTTTTTGTACAGTTTCCATATGATATTTATCTGTAGTTCTTATAAATTTATCATGAGAAGAATTCATAAGATTCCAGATATCTTTTATTTCAGATGAAATTTTATCTACATATTCTTTTGGTTTTACACCCGATTCTATTGCGCACTCTTCTATCTTCTGTCCATGTTCGTCCGTCCCAGTAAGATAAAAAACATCATATCCTTTTTCCCTTTTATACCTTGCTATTGCATCTGCCATAACAACTTCATAAACATTTCCTATATGTGGTGTTTTTGAGGTATATGCTATTGCTGTTGTTATATAAAATTTTTCTTTCATACTATAATTTCCTCTCTATAACATATTATATAAATTTAAAATCAATCTTTCCTATAGATATATTAGATGATATACACACAATCTTTGTCTTATCTCCAACTTTAAGCCTTTTCCCTGAAAGTTCATCAAAAAATGATATATATCCATCAAATAAAAATTTTCCTTCTGGAAAATTTTCTAACTTCACAAGACCTTCAACTGTATTCTCTAATTCTACATATATTCCATGATCACAAACAGAGGATATAACTCCATCAAACTCCTGTCCAACTTTTTTGCTCATATATTCTGCTTTATAATAATCCTGACATTTTCTTTCTATCTTTGTAGCTTTTATCTCTGATTCAGTAGACTCTTTCCCTACATTAGAAATAAATTTAGAATATTTTTTAACAATTCCCCCTATAGGAAATCCATCAACTATATCCCCTAAAACTCTATGGATAACTAAATCTGGATATCTTCTTATAGGCGATGTAAAATGAGAATAATTTTCTAAAGCCAATCCATAATGTCCTATTGGATCATCGCTATATTTTGCTTTTGACATAGTTCTTAAAACTTGTCTATTTATTATCTTTAATATATTTTCGGATTCTATATTTTTTAATAAATTTGCCATCTCAGATGGATGTTTTCCATCTTTAAGTCCTGTATTTGTAACCCCAATTTTTTCTAAAACTTCTTTTAAAATAGCAACTTTTTCTTCTTTTGGCTTATCATGAACTCTATATAAAAATGGAACTTCTTTTACTCTAGATATAGTTGCAGCAACTTCATTTGCTATAACCATAAATTCTTCTACTAACCTTTCAGACCTTCCTTGTTTTCTAAGTTTTATATCTTCTATCTCTCCACTTTCACCAATAATCATATAGCTCTCTCCGCTATCTATCTCAGAACATCCTCGTTTAGACCTATTTTTTCCTAAAATCTCTGCTAATTCTTGCATTAAAAATAGATTATCTTTTATTAATTCATATTTTTTTATAATCTCTTCTGACGCTTCTTCTTTAAATATATCATTTATCTCTGAATATATTCCTTTAACAATCGACTGGATAATAGTTTTTTTTATTTCAAAATCGATTATCTTTCCTTTAGAATCTAATACAATAAATATAGAAAATGTTAGCTTGTCTTCCTGAGGATTTAAACTACAAATACCATTAGAAAGTTCTGTAGGTAGCATAGGAATAACCTTGTTTGCATAATAGACACTTGTCCCTCTTTTTTCCGCTTCTTTATCTAGTATGCTTCCGTGTTTTATATAATGGGAAACATCCGCTATATGAACCCCTAATCTATAATATTCTCCCATCATCTCTAAAGAAACAGCATCATCCAAATCTTTAGAATGACTAGAATCTATTGTGAAAATCTTTTCTCCTCTAAGATCCTGTCTCTTTTCATAATCTCTTTCTTCTATACCCAACTGTGCTATCTTTTTGCTTTCTTCTAAAACTTCTTTAGGAAATGTTGTTTCTATTTTATTACTGTCTATATGCATTTTACATATATCTTCTGCTTTATTGCTATCTCCATAATTTTTAATAATCGACAATTTATGATCCCTATGACTCTCTCCTCTTTCAATTATATTACAATAAACTTGATCGCCTTCTTTTATTTCTACTCCATTTGTTTCTGCTATTTTTAGAAAACTTTTGGTCAAACTTTCAGGTAAAACCATAAGATTATTTCCCTCTTTAACTATCCTTCCTAAAAACGCATAATCAGATTTCTCTGTTACATATAAAATTTTTCCTTCTTTTGAATTTCCACGACTTTCCATATATTGTATATAAACTATATCTTCTGGAACACTTCCTTTTAGATATTTTCCAGGGATAAAAACTTCTTCTTTTGTCTCCAAATCTTCTACAAATCCAAAAGTTTTATTAACTCTTATAACTCGGCATTTTTCACCCTTACAAAATTCTATAGTATAATATTTTTTATCTATCTTAATTATAGATCCTTTTTTCTCTAAAATTTCTATACTATCATCTATTTTATCATGATCTTTTTTTTCTATGTGAAAAGTTCTTGTAATATCTTTAAAATGGACACCTTTTTTACCCCTTAGACACACAAGATCGTATATTTTTTTTTCTAAATCATATTTCATATTATTGTTACATCTTCTCTCTCTTTTTTTAAACTTTTATATTAAATAAAAATCCCTGCAGATATAAAATATCGCAGGGCATAATCTTTATTTTAAAAATATTGTTATAGCATTTACAGCGATAAGAGCTATAAAAAACACAATAGCCGCAACTTTTGTTATTTTATTTAGAATAACATCTTTTGTCCTAGTCTGATTTTTGCTATAATATGAATCAGCCGATCCACCAGATATTGTCGTATCATTTTGCTGTTTTCCATCTTGCATAATAACAAGAGCGATTACAAATATACTTGTTATCACTAAAATAATGCTAAAAATAATCTCCGAAACCAACATATAAATACACCTCCAAAACTATCTATACTATATAACTCATATAAGTTTATCACATACATCGATTTTTTGCAATAAATAATTATATACCATATGCTTCAAAATAGTTTTTTACTAAAATTTTTAATAAAGGATGTTTTTTTTGACTCAATATAATAATCATAAACGTATTTTTTTAATAGATCAAATTAGAGGATTTACATTAATCATTATGATTTTATATCATGCTTTTTATGATATAATTTTTATTTTTAATTTAGATAGAAATTTTTTATTTTTACCTTTTATAAATATAATTCCAGATATAATTGGAGGAACATTTATTTTTATCTCTGGTTTTTCTTGCCAACTTTCTAAAAATAATTTTAAAAGAGGTTTTATAACTCTATTCTTAGGGATCTCTATCACTGCTGTTACATATGTTTTTATTCCCCAACAGGTTATAACTTTTGGCATATTGCATTTTCTTGGGTTTTCTATGATTATATATTCTATACTTAAAAAATTTGTAAATAGGATAAATTTTTTTATAGCTTTCCCTATTCTAATATTTCTTTTTATATCTACCTACAACATTTCATCTGGATTAATCGGAATAGAAAATTTTTTCTCTTTTAAAGTTCCTTTATATCTATCAGAAAATCCTTTTCTTTTTCCATTTGGATTTATCTCTAATACATTTTCTTCTTCCGACTATTATCCTGTTTTTCCTTGGATTTTTATCTTCTTTTTTGGTGCTCATTTTGCAAAACAAATGCTTTCAAAAACAGTTCCAAAATTTATGTATAAACGACCTCTACCTATCTTATCTAAAATATCTTCATATTCTATAGTTATTTATATAATACACCAACCTATTTTATTCGGATTTTTCTATCTTTTGAAAGGAATTATAAATGGATAATAATTTTAATAAATTAAAAGAAATACTACAATATAATGATTTTCCTGCTTTTGGAATCTGTAATTATTCTAATATTTCAAAAACCTTTGATGTTAGATCTAGAAACTTAATTCCATATAATGCCCATTCTGTAATTGTTTTTGCTTTTCCTTATTATGTTGGAGATTTTCCAAATAGAAATATTTCAAGATATGCTATTGTGCAAGACTATCATATAATTGTTAAAAATCTTTTAAAAAAACTATCCTCCTTATTAACAATCGCTTTTGAACCTTTTTCATTTGTCCCTTTTTCTGACAATTCTCCTTTTCCCGAAGTTGAAATTGCTGTTAAATCTGGGCTTGGTTTTATAGGTCTAAACCATCTTCTTATTACAGAAAAATATGGGAGTTTTATTTTTATCGGAGAAATTGCAACAGATATGCCCCTACCTCAAACCCCTTCATTAAACAAAACTTGTCTTAAATGTATGGCTTGTATAAAAAAATGTCCTGGAAAAGCTATACTTAAAGATAAAATTGATATGAATAGCTGTCTTTCTCATATAACCCAAAAAAAAGGTGTTGTTTCTACCCAAGAAAAAACGCTTATAAAACAAAATAAACTTCTCTGGGGATGTGATATCTGTCAAGATGTCTGCCCTCATAATAAAAATGTTCCTATAACATATATAGAGGATTTTAAAAAAGATATAATTCCTTTTCTTTCTTTTAATAATATAGATATTTTAGTTAAAACAAGAGCTTTCGGATTTCGTGGACCATCTGTTTTAAAACGAAATCATGGTATATTATATGATAAATAGGAAACTATATATTATATAATATTTTTTGGAGGGTTTGTATGAATGTTTCTAATATTATGAAAAATCCTATTATAACCATCTCTCCAACAGACACTATTTCATATGCAGCTAAACTTATGTCCCAATATAATATAGGATATATCCTTGTAGTTGATGGGTACAATCTTATAGGAATTATTACAGATAGAGATATTGTTATTCGCTGTATTCCTTCTGAAATAGACTATAAAATTTGTACGGTAGATAAAATTATGACGAATTCTGCGATTATTCTCCATCCATCTGACTCTATTAAAAAAGCTATTTCTATCATGATTGACTCTAATATTAGGCGCGTTCCTGTTGTTGACGATGGAAAATTAAAAGGTTTGATAACTATATTCGATATTTTAAAAATCTCTGAAATATCAAATAAAATAGAAATTTCTCATGCTTTAACAGAATTTCTTTTCTATTAGATCTTTTTAAAAAAAGACACCTATATATTAAATAGGTGTCTTTTTTCTATATATCTTCGTTCAACTCTATCTGTTATCCCTGTAAAAATTTCGTAAGGAATAAGACCAACTTTTTTTGTATAATCTCCTATATCAAGTCTGTTTCTCTCCTGATCTTCTCCAAATAATAAAACCTTTTCTCCAACTTTAACATTTTTAAAATCAGTTATATCTATCATTATTTGATCCATTGTAATATTTCCCAAAACTCTAGATAATTTTCCACCAACTTTAACAAAACTATTATTAGAAAGCATCCTGTTATATCCATCACCATATCCAACAGAAACGGTTGCAATTTTCATTGGTTTATCTGTTTTAAACTTTCTATTATAGCTTATAAAATTGTCTTTTTCTAATATCTTTATCATTGATATTTTAGAAAAAAAGTTCATTACTGGTTTAAGTTTATCTTTCCATATTTGTGTAGGATCATATCCATATACAAAAATTCCTGCTCGAATAAAATCATATTCTAAATAGCTATAATTAACCAATCCTCCTGTATTTTGCAGATGACTTCCATAGCAATTTATACCTGATTTTTTTAAATTTTTTAAAACGTTATCAAATCTATCTATCTGTTTTTTTGTATATAAAACATCTTCTTTTTCTAAACTTTCAGATGAAGAAAGATGGCTATATATTCCTTCTATTTTTAAATTATTTTTTTTATAATTCTCTTTTATCTTCTCTATATCTTTATAAAAAAATCCAACTCTTCCCATTCCCGTGTCTATTTTTATATGACATCTAATTATATTTTTTTGGGATAAAGATATCTTTTCTAACTCTAAAAGATATTCATAACTAGTTATAGTTTGAATAAGATTATATTTAACTATATATTCTATCTCTTCCAAGGGGGTCATCCCAAAAATAAGTATATCTTTTTTTATACCATGATTTCTAAGTTTTATCCCCTCTAAAATTGTAGCAACAGCAAACATATCCGTTCCTATTTGTTCAAGTTTGTTTGCTATTTCTATCATCCCATGCCCATATCCATTAGATTTAACTATAGATATAATTTTTGTTTTTTTCTGCTTTTTTAATTGAATAATTTTAAAATTATATTCTAAATTATCCAAATTTATATCTACCCAAGATCTAATAAATAATCTTTTTTCCACTATACCCCTCCAAAGTGATCTACATTTCTTCTAATAATTTTATATTTATTAAACCAGATATATTTTCAAATAATATTTTTATACATAAAATTAAAAAATATCTAGCAGATGCCAAATTTACATCATCTATATGAACACGACAGTTGTTATAAAATTTATGAAAATATGTTGCCAATTCCATACTATATTTAACAATCTTAGATGGGTCATATCCATTACACGCTTCTCTAATTTCTTCTGGAAAATTTCCTATAAATCGAATTATTTCTATCTCTTCTTTTTTTTCAAGGAGATTTAAATTTTTATCTATATCACTTATATCAGATTTTTCAGATTTTTCCATATATTTAATAATACTGCATATTCTAGCATAAGCGTATTGGACATAATAAACGGGATTATTTGATGATTCTTCTATTGCAAGATCAAGATCAAACTCTAGATGGGTATTATGATTTTTCATATTAAAGAAAAATCTAGCTGCATCTAAAGGAACTTCCTCTAATAAATCAACCAAAGTTATAGATTTTCCTGTCCTTTTACTAACTTTTACAACTTCTCCATCTCTTACAAGCCTTACCAGTTGCATCAAAACTATATCAAGCTTATTTCCATCAAGTCCGATAGCATTCATACTTCCTTTTATTCTTCCTACATGCCCATGATGATCTGCACCCCATATATTTATAACCTTGTCAAATTTTCTTTTTTCAAACTTGTTATAATGATATGCTATATCTGCTGCAAAATATGTTGGATTTTTATTTTCTCTAATCAAAACAGAATCTTGTTCTTCTCCTAACGCTGTTCCTCTATACCATATTGCTCCATCTTTTTCATATGTATATCCGTTTTTTTCTAATTTTTCCAAAATTTCTTCAACTATTTTATCTTGATACAAGCTACTTTCTTTAAACCAATTATCATACTTTATTCCGTATTTTAATAGATCTTCTTCCAACTTTTCAAGGTTTATTGGAAGAGCATAATCAACCAATTTTTTGCTTCTTTTTTCTATATTTAAATTTTCCAATCTTTCATTTTTTTCATCTTTAAGATAATTTTTAATATGAACTTTTATATCTTCCCCTTGATATCCATCTTCTGGAAATTCATATTTTTTTTCTCCATAAATCTCCTGCATATATCTCGCTTCTAAAGACTTTCCAAATTTTTCTATTTGATTTCCTGCATCATTTATATAAAATTCTTTTTCTACATTATATCCATTATATTTTAAAATATTTGCTAAACTATCTCCTAAAGATCCTCCTCTTGCATTTCCTATATGCATTGGCCCTGTTGGGTTTGCTGAAACAAATTCAACCATAACCTTTTTTAGTCTACCATCTTTATTTTTTCCATAATCTTCTTTTTCTTTATAAACTTCTTTTAATATATCTATAAAAAATTCTTTTTTTACAAAAAAATTTATAAAACCTGGACCCGCTATTTCATATTTTTCAAAATAACTTCCATCTAAGATCAGATGTTTTCCTATCTCTTCTGCTATTTTTATAGGAGAATTTTTAAAAGTTTTTGCAGAAACCATTGCTATATTTGTAGAAAAATCTCCTCTAATTTTATCAGTTGGTTCTTCTATAATAAAAGGAGGCATTTCTGTTTTATCAAAAATACCTTCCTGAATACATCTTCCTATAGATGAATATATTATATCTTTTAAACTTTGCTTAGTATTATAAAAAATATCTCCCATATTTTATTCTCCTTATTTTTCTATTTTAAGTTCTATTCTATGAAAACTTAAATGTTTATAATCTATATCTAAATCATATTCAAAAACTATGCTTAAAATATTTTGCTCATCTTCATCTTCATATCTTATCTCAATCTTTTTACCCATTATTCCTACTAAAAAATTTCCATATGTTGATGTATAACTTCCTATATTTCTTTTATCTTCTTCTATCTCTATATATGTTTGTAAAACTTCGTTTCTTATTATAGTTATCTTATCTTCTTTAATTTTTAAAATTGTTTTTATAGACTCTCCATTTTCATAATATCTTGTGTCTTTATATATTATATAAAAACATCCATTCTTTTTTTGAATAGTCCCATCTGTATAAACTTCTGTTGTATCTTTTTCATCTTCTATATTTTGCTCCGAAATGACTTTTAATAAAATATTTTTTTTCATAATAATCCCCTGTATTTAAAATATATCTAAATCTATAACAGATATATTTTTAAATATATCTTCCTCTAAAAAAATGCTTCCTGTCTTTCCAAAAGAGTCTTTGTCATCAGTTATATAATAAAAAACTTCCCCAATTTTTTTTGTGTAGTTATTCATATTATTTTTTTCAAGATAATTTTTAACAAACTTTGCCGTCTCAAATCCAGAATCGACAATATTTATATCTTTTCCAAAATAATCCTCTATATGACTTTTTATAATTGGATAATGTGTACAACCTAGTATAAGCGTGTCTATTTTTCCTCTCATATCCTCTAGATATTTTTCAACCATTAAACTAGTTATCTTATTTTTAGGTTCTATAAATCTATTTTCAATTAGCGGAACAAATAATGGACAATCTTTAGAATATATATTAATACTTTTATCATATTTTTTTATATATTCTTGATATCTATTAATTTTAATCGTTGCTGATGTTCCTATTATTCCTATTTTTTTTTGTGTGGAAAGCTTTATAGCAGTATCACAAGTTGGCTTTATTATTCCACTATAATGAAAAGAAAAATGGTTTTCATATTCACCATATAGAACAGAACTTGCCGTTCCACAAGCCGCAATTACAAATTTTACAGATTTAGAAAGCAAAAATTTAACATCTTGTATAGAATATTTTTCTATTATATTTCTGCTTCTAGTTCCGTATGGAACCCTGGCAGTGTCTCCTAGATAAACTATATCCTCATTAGGAAGAAGTTTTCTAAGATATTTTACAACAGCAAGACCACCAACTCCAGAATCAAAAATTCCAATTGGTCTGTTATCCATCTATTTCAGACCTTTCTATAAATGCATAATCTATTAAATTTTGTATTATCTCTTTGCTTGTCATACCCATATCTTCAAAAAGTTTTGGATACATACTAATCTCTGTAAATCCTGGCATTGTATTTATCTCATTTAATATTATGTTTTCTTTTTTATCAACAAAAAAATCTATCCTTGAAAGACCTCTACAGTCTAAAATTTCATATGCTTTTTTTGCAATGTTTTTTATATATTCTTCAATATTTTTAGGAAGATCTGTAGGAATTTTTACAAAACTTTGTTTTAAAATATATTTAGAGTCAAAATCATAGAATTCATTTGCCGACTCTATCTCCCCAACTCGAGAAATAATTGGCTCTTCATTTCCCATAATAGCAATCTCAACTTCTCTTCCATCTATAAATTCTTCTATCAAAATCTTTCTGTCATGAAGAAAGGCAAGCTTAACACCTTTTTTCAACTCTGTATAATTAGAGGCTTTACTAACACCTATGGAAGAACCAGAATTTGCTGGTTTTATAAAAAGTGGAATCCCCAAATCATCTATAATATCTTCTAATATTTTGTCTAGATTATCTAAATTTTCAGATTTTATATATCTCCATCTAGATGTTTTAATTTTATTATAATCCAATATTGTATGGGTAAAAATTTTGTCCATACAAACGGCAGAAGATATAAGATTACATCCAACATAAGGAATTCCAGATAGATCAAAAAGACCCTGAACTGTTCCATCTTCTCCATATTTTCCATGTAAAACTGGAAATATCAAATCTATAGATTGTTTTGAAATAGTTCCATCTGATAAAATTTTGACGATTCCTTTTTTTAGCCTGTCTGGACTTATAAAAGCCTGTGTGCAATCTGGATGTTTTTCCCAACTTCCATCAGCAATATTTTCTATATCTCCTGGATAAAATATCCAATTTCCTTTTTTATTTATTCCTATACAGATAACTTCATATTTTTTTTCATCTATATTTTTTATAACAAAGGATGCAGATTTTAAAGAAATTTCATATTCACTAGAAATTCCCCCAAATAAAACTGCTATTTTCTTTTTTGACATAGAAATACCACCCTTTTTTCTATATTTAAAATTATATTACCATATTTATATTAACTATGCAAATATTATGATTTATTTCTTTTTATTATTATAACATATGGTGTTATATCATTTTTTATGTTCTCATATCTATATATTTCATACTTTTCTTTTGATATTTTTTTTATAAATTTTTCTATCTCTAACCCTTCTAAAAAGCCTTCTATATGACCTCTATAAATTGTTATACATATTATTCCTTTTTTTTCGACTAAACTAATTGCCTTTTTTATTGATTCTATAGTTGTTTCTTTTTTTGTTGTAATATCTTTATTTCCTTTTGGAAGATATCCTAAATTATACATTCCTATATTAAAATTTTTAATATATTTTTCAAAATTTTCATGACCATCATTTATATACTTTATATTATTATACATTCCTTTTTCTATAAAAAGTTGTTTTGTATTTTCTATCGCTTTTTGTTGTATATCAAAAGAATATACAATCCCTTTTGGAACTAAATTACTTAAAAAAAGACTGTCATGACCATTCCCCGTTGTAAAATCTATACATATATTATCATCTCTATAGTTATTTTTTATAATATATTTTGAAAAATCTAATATATTCAATCTATCAACTTCTTTTTATAATATTTTCCTTGAAAACTTTCTCTTCTATTAAATTCTTTATCAATTTCATTTATAACAACAAATTTTTTTAAACTCCATAAAGGTGATATTAAATTTTCTTTTTTTCCATCCCCTGTAAGACGGTGGATTACAACCTGTTTCGGAATATATTCTAGTTGATCAACAACTATATCTACATATTCTTCTAGTTCCAAACTTTTAAATATACCTTGGTTAAATTGATGTTCTAAAACTGTTCCCTCAACTACATATAACAGATGAATTTTTATTCCATATGGTTCCAACTCGCCAACCTTTTTCGCTGTTTCTATCATCATATTTTTATCCTCAAATGGAAGACCATTAATTATATGTACAACTATATTTATATTTCTTTCTTTAACTCTTTTATATCCGTCTAAAAAATCTTTATAACTATGCTTTCTATTTATATATTCCCCTGTTTTATCATATATAGTTTGTAAACCTAACTCTACCGTCAAAAAGGTTCTTTTAGAAAGTTCTTCTAAATAATCTAAAACGTCATCTTCTATACAATCTGGTCTGGTGGATATACTTAATCCTACCACATCTTTTAAACCAACTATTTTTTCAAATTTTTCTTTGAGTTCTTTTAGTGGAGCATATGTATTTGTAAATGATTGAAAATATCCAATATATTTTCCAACCTTCCATTTCTTATGAATATTATTTTTAATATTTTCAAATTGTTCTAATAGACTGTCTTCTCTTCTTCCTGCAAACTCTCCGCTTCCTTCTCTAGAACAGTATGTGCATCCTCCAAACCCTTTTGTTCCATCTATATTTGGACAGGTAAATCCCCCATCTAACGAAACTTTAAATATTTTTTGCCCAAATTTAGTTTTATAATGATAGTCTAGACTATGATATTTTTTATAATTATTTGAATATTTAAACTCCATCTTTTTTTATCACCCTTTATATATAAAAGTTGGCTGTTATATATAAACAGCCAACTTTTATATGATTCTATTTCATATTTATCTCAGACTCGCTTTTTTGTATAAGATTTAATAGATATGAATAATTAGAAATTTGGTCTCCTGTAAACATATCTTGTTCAAAATTTTTCTTTTCAATTTCATTTACAACGTCATCTTTAAATATTGCTTCATTTTCAATTATTGTTATTATATTTGCCTCTGCTAGTTCCATCCTTGCCAAAGATTTTCTGTTATAAATAGATTTTTTTATCCCAAATATTTCTTTGTTATGTGGATTTATAGAATATATAATTCTAAATACTCTATAAATAGATATTATTAAAAAATTTGATATTTCATCTACAAAATTTTTATTATTAACCTTTTTTAACATATCAAATATGATATTTATAGAATTAATTATTATTTTTTTATTTAATATTATTAATATATTTTCACTTGATTTAAATATATCTTTTTCTAGTTCATTAGATAATTTTTCTTCATCATATATATTATTATTTTTTTCTTTTGTAATCCCCAATATGTAATCACATGAAACATTATAATATTTTGATATAGCTATTAAAAAATCTAATCCACACTCTCGTATTCCTTTTTCATAATGCGACAATAACGCCTGACTTATTTTTAATTCGCTTGCCACTGATTTTTGACTAACACCTTTTTCTTTTCTTAAAAAACTTATAATTTTTGGAAAGTCGTGATTCATGAAATCCCCCCTAAGAACAATAACTCTTAATTTCTCTATTTTTTATATCATACTGTATTATAGTATATTTTTTATAGATTGTATATATATTTAGTAAAAAAAATTTATTAAATATATATACAATCTTATAGTTTTATAATCATTTTATATGTATACTATTTATATAAATTTATATTGGAGGCTTTTATTTGAAATTTATCATCGATAAAAATGAAATTTCTTTTTTATATAAAAAATCTTCTATACATACTTTCATAATTATATTTATTATTTTATCTATCTGTTTGGCTATTATATTTTTTAATAATATATTAATAAATTTTTTTAATCCTTTAAATGATATTTTATATAATTTAATAATATATACTATAAATATTATATTTTTATTATTATTATCTTGTCTCATTATTGGATGTTTAAAATATTTTTATAATATCAATTCTGATTTAAATAAAAATATAGATAATATATTTTTTTATTATAAAACAAAAAAATCTTTTATTCGTTTTATAAATTTTTTTCCTTTATTGTTTATTCGCCTATCCATATATATAACTATATCAAGTTTAATTTTTGTTGTTTTAAATAAATATTATTTTATTAATAATATTTCTACTAGAATGATTCAAGTTTTTATTCCTTTATATTTTTGTATTTCTATTTTATTTAGTCTATACTTTCTTCAGCGAGATATAATAAATACATTTCTTTTTATATCTAATGAAGATATTTCTATAAAAAATATCTATTCAATATCTAAAAATATATCAAATATTTATAGATCAGATATCTTTTTTTCAACACTAAAAATTTTACATTTTATAATACTTTCTTTTTTTATTATTCCATCATTTTTTACACTCCCCTATATATCTATATATATTTCTAATTTAACTAAAAATATTTTTAAATATGTAATAAAAAACCCTAGCTAATTATATAGCTAGGGTTTTTTATTATTCTATTTCTTCTTCATCTGTTGATATAATGTCATCGATTTCTTCTTCATCTGTTGATATAATATCATCGATTTCTTCTTCATCTATCGGATCCACCTGTGCAAATGTAACAACCTTATCATTGTCAGACAATTTCATAACCCTAACTCCAGATGCATATCTAGACATACAATTTATATCAGTAACTTTTATTCTAATTATAATACCATCATTTGAAATAAGTATTAGTTCTTCTTCTTGGTCAACCACTTTTACACTACATACATAGCCTTTAATATCATTAACTTTATAGTTTATCTTTCCATAACCACCTCTAGACTGTATTTTATATTCTTCTTCATTAGTTCTTCTTCCTTGTCCATTCTCTGTAATAGTTACAACGCTGGCACCCTCGTATATACAAGAAACTCCAACTACATAGTCTTCATCATGCAACTTTATCCCTCTAACTCCTTGGGAAGATCTTGATAATGGTCTAGCTTGATTCTCATCTATTCTTATAGAAAATCCATTTCTTGTAGCTATCAAAAGTTCGCTTTTTCCTTCTGTCAAAATAGTTGCTACCAATTCATCTCCTTCTTGAAGATTTATTGCTATTAACCCTTTTTTTCTTGCATTTTTATATGCGTTAAGTTCAGTTCTTTTTATAATTCCCTTTTTTGTAACCATTGTCAAATATTTTCCTATTTCAAAATCAGATGTTTTGATAATAGATGTTACCTTTTCATCATTGCCAAATTCTAAAAGATTTATTATATTTATACCTTTTGCAATCCTGCTTCCTAATGGAACTTCATAACCTTTTTGTCTATACATCTTTCCCTGATTTGTTATAAATAATATATTATCATGGGTGGAGGCGATAAAAAGTTTTTCTACAAAATCTTCTTCTCTCTGTTTCATTGCAGAAATTCCTCTGCCACCCCTTTTTTGTAGTTTATATGTATCACTAGAAAGTCTTTTTATATATCCATAATGTGTAAGTGTTATTATACAATCTTCAACTGGAATTAAATCTTCTATATCCATCTCCCCAGTTACAAATTCTATACTTGTTCTTCTTTCATCATTATGTTTATCTCTAATTTCTATAAGTTCTGTCTTAATTATTTCTAATATAATATGTTTATTTGCCAATATTTCTTCAAGTTCTTCTATCTTTTTTAAAAGTTCTAATAATTCTTCTTCTATTTTTTTTCTTTCTAAACCTGTAAGTTGTCCTAATCTCATCTGAACTATTGCTGTAGCCTGTATATCATCTAAATCAAAATTGTCTATTAATTGTTGTTTACCCTCTTGGATATTTTTAGAAGCTCTAAGAATTTTTATAATTTCTTCTATAAAATCTAAAGCAATTTTTAGCCCATTTAATATATGCGCTCTTTCTTTTGCTCTTCTTAAATCATATTCTGTTCTTTTTCTTATAATAATTTCTTGAAAACTTATATAGTGGTTTATAATTTCCATTAAAGTTAAAACTTTTGGCTCTCCATTAACTAGAGCTAAAAGAATCACCCCTACTGTTTCCTGAAGTGAACTATATGAAAATAAACGATTTAATACAACCTGTGGATTTGCATCCCTTTTAAGTTCTATCACAATTCTTAGTCCATCTCTATCAGATTCGTCTCTAAGATCGGATATTCCTTCTATTCTTTTATTTTTTACAAGATTTGCTATATTTTCTAAAAGCCTAGATTTATTTACCATATATGGAATCTCTGTAACAATTATTTTAGATTTTCCATTTGGCATATCTTCTATATCTGTTTTTGCCCTAAGTGTTATCTTTCCTCTTCCTGTGGCATAAGCGCTTCTAATTCCACTATATCCCATAATTATTCCACCTGTTGGAAAATCTGGACCTTTTATAAATTCCATCAAACCTTCTATATCACAATCGCCATTGTCAATTACATGACATATACAGTCTATAACTTCTTTTAGATTATGTGGTGGAATATTTGTCGCCATCCCTACCGCTATTCCATTTGATCCATTTACCAATAAATTTGGAAATCTAGATGGAAGTACAGATGGTTCTTTTAATCTATCATCATAGTTTGATATAAATTTTACAGTTTCTTTATCTATATCTGTTAAAAGTTTTGTGGATATTCTGCTCATTCTAGATTCTGTATATCTATATGCAGCCGCAGGATCACCGTCTATAGACCCAAAGTTTCCATGACCATCTATAAGTGGATATCTTAAAGAAAAGCTCTGTGCCATCCTTACAAGGGCATCATACACAGATCCATCTCCATGTGGGTGATATCTTCCTAAAACAGATCCAACAGTATCTGCACACTTTCTATAAGCTTTATCTGGACCAAGACCATTTTCATATAAAGTATATAGAATTCTTCTATGAACAGGCTTTAATCCGTCTCTAACATCTGGCAAAGCTCTTCCCACTATTACAGACATAGAATAGTCTAGATAGGACTTTTTCATCTCTGCTTCTATAGTAATAGGTATTATCTTTGTTCCATCGTTATACAATATTATCCACACCTCTTTTTAGAATTTTATAAATCTATTTTTAATTTTATTAGTAAATATATCTTCTAATTCTTCTTCTTGCTCTTTAAATATACATCTCTTAGGAATTATAAATATTTCTTCTCTATTATTAGAAATAACAAATTTTTCTATATCTACAAAAATAAATAAATTTTTATCAGAATAGGACAATATTTTTTTATATTTTCCTTCTCCAATAATAATTCCTATTTTTTGTAAAGATATTATAAATTCATCTTCAACCATCGATATTCCTTTTGATATTCTTTTTATCTTTGCATGCATCGTGTACCATATCAGAAATATACATAAAATTCCTAGATAAAATAAAAATATATTTACACTATTAGGAATTTTTATAAAAATAAAACCAATACTTATAATGGCTATGACAATTGATTGAATCTTCTTTTTTTTATACGAAAAATATTTTTGTATTATATAAAGTGCAGAAAAAACTTCTTCTTCTCTTAAATTATATTTTATATTTATATCATTCATATAATTTATACATCCAAATTTTTAACATATTTTGCATTTAATTCTATAAATTCTCGTCTAGGAGCAACCTTGTCCCCCATTAGAATTGTGAAAATTTCGTCTGCCTTATTTACATCATCCATCTCCACTTTTACAATTGTTCTATTTTCTGGATTCATAGTTGTGTCCCAAAGTTGATCTGGATTCATCTCTCCCAAACCTTTATATCTTTGAATATCAACTTTATATCTTCCTTCTTCAGAAATTCTGTTTATATGAATATCTCTCTCTTGATCATCAAAAGCATAGCTAGATTGTTTGCCTCTAGATATTTTGTATAGCGGAGGTTGTGCTATATATATATGTCCTTTTTCAACTAGTGGTTTCATAAATCTAAAGAAAAAGGTTAATAATAAAGTTCTAATATGGCTTCCATCAACATCAGCATCCGCCATAATTATAACTTTTCCATATCGAATTTTTGATAAATCTATATCCGATCCTATTCCACATCCCAAAGCCGTTACAACTGGGATAAGTTTTTCATTTCCATAAACTTTTTCTAGTCTTGCTTTCTCTACATTTAGCATCTTTCCCCATAATGGCAGAATCGCTTGAAATCTTCTATCTCTCCCTGATTTTGCAGATCCTCCTGCAGAGTCCCCTTCGACTATATAAATCTCTGTAAATTCTGGATCTCTTTCAGAACAATCTGCAAGTTTGCCTGGAAGACTTCCCGATTCTAAAGCAGATTTTCGTCTTGTTAAATCCCTCGCTTTTTTTGCTGCTTCTCTTGCTCTTTGTGCACTAAGTGCTTTTTCAAATATCTTTTTTGCTACCGATGGATTTTCTTCAAGAAAATTTGAAAAATGTTCCCCTATCATTCCTTCTACAAAAGCTCTAACTTCTGGATTTCCTAATTTAGATTTTGTTTGTCCTTCAAATTCACATTCAGGCAGTTTAACACTTATTATAGCTGTTAAACCTTCTCTAACATCTTCTCCAGAAAAGTTTTTTTCACTATCTTTTAATATATTATTTTTTCTTGCATAATCATTTAAAACTCTGGTTAAAGATGTTTTAAATCCAGTTTCATGAGTTCCGCCTTCTATTGTATGAATATTATTTGCAAAAGATAATATTACATCATTATAGCTTTCATTGTATTGAAGTGCTATTTCTATAATTTTTTCATTCTGTTCTGATTTTAAATATATAACTTCTGGATGAACAACCTCTAGTTGTTTTTTTGTATGTATATATTCTACAAAAGATTTTATTCCACCTGTATAGCAAAGTCTTTCTTCTTTTATTTCATCTTCTCTAGTATCTTTTATATTTATTATAATTCCTGCATTTAAAAAGGCTTGCTCTCTAAGTCTTGTTAATAAAATTTCATATTCAAAGTTTATCTCGCTAAATATTTCTTTGTCTGGTTTAAATGTAACTTCTGTTCCTGTTTTATCCGTTTTTCCTATAGGTTTTAAAATTTCTGAATATTCTCCTCTTTCAAACTTTTGATAATACTCATTTTCTCCATTATAAACTCTAACTTCTAGCCATTCGCTAAGTGCGTTTACAACGGATGCCCCAACTCCATGAAGTCCTCCAGAAACTTTGTATCCATCTCCTCCAAATTTTCCTCCTGCATGAAGAACTGTAAAAACAACTGTAGCCGCAGAAATTCCTTCTTTTTTATGTATACCAACAGGAATTCCTCTTCCATCATCCATAATACGAATTATATCATCTGGCAACATTTCTATTAAAATTTCTTTACAATATCCAGCAAGAGCTTCATCTATGGCGTTGTCTACTATTTCATAAACTAGATGATGTAAACCTTTGCTTCCTGTAGAACCAATATACATTCCTGGTCTTTTTCTAACTGCTTCTAATCCTTCTAAAACTTGTATTTGGTTTTCATCATAACTTTGTTGTATTGGTTTATTTTCCATTATTAAAGCCTCCACATTTCTATAAAACTCTAAAGATTTTGTTCAAATCTTTTTTTTAATGTTGATATGGATATATGTGATATATAAATTTTTTTATTTTTACATAATATAAATGTTTTTGGATCTTTAGGAGAAATATTTATTATATTATTTTTTTTATTCGAAATAACTAAAAAATCTCTAGTTTTTGATGCAACAGTGGATTTTTCTAAATCAAAAAAACCTATTATATCTTTTTTTTTATGAGTATATCATCTCCTAAAAAAATATACATAATAATCTCCATTCTATATAATATCTTCTTCTTTTTCTATATTTCCATTTTTTATATAAAAGATTTTTCCTTTATTTAGGTCAATAGTATTAAATATATCACAGCAAGTTATAAAAACCTGCATATTTTTGACATGATTTAAAATATAATTTTGTCTTTTTTTATCAAGTTCACTCATAACATCATCGAGTAGTATAACTGGGTTTTCTCCTGTTTTTATATTTATAATCTCTGCTTCTCCCATTTTTAAAGATATTATACAACTTCGTTTTTGTCCTTGAGATCCATATGTTTTAACAGATAAATTATCTATTTTAACATCAAAATCATCTCTATGTATTCCAACTGTTGTATACCCTTGTTTTATATCATTTTCAAAACTTTGTTTTAATTTTAAATAATAAAAATTAATATCTTCTTGTGTATAATTTTTTATATCTTTATAATTTTTAAATATAGTTGATATATAATTTATATCAAAATTTTCTTTATTTTGAGAAATTCCAAAATAAATCTTTTTAGCATATATAGATATTTTTTCTATATAACTTTTTCTAATAATTGTAATTATTGTACCTATTTTAGAAAGAGCAATATCCCATATATCAAAACTTTCTTTATCTATTATATTTTTTCTATATTCTTTTATTAATGCATTTCTTTGGCATAATATTTTATTATATTTTTTAAGATATATATAATAACTTTTTTTAACCTTTATTATTGCTTCATCTAAAAATTTTCGTCTTTCTTTTGGTCCAAGAGAGAATAATTCTAAATCATTTGGCGAAAAAATTACAGTTAAAAATTTTGATAAAAGATTTTTTCTAGTTTTATTTTTCACATAGTTAAGTGTATATTCTTTTTTTTTTCCAAATAATATTTCTATTTTTTGGATTCTCTCTATATCTTGAAATTCTATATTTATATTAAAAAAGTCTTTATTAAACATAATCATATCATGTTCTATACAATTTCTAAAACTTTTAAAACCAGAACATATATATATTGATTCTATTATATTTGTTTTTCCAACTGCATTATCTCCATATATTATATTTATATTTTTTGAAGGAAAAAAATTTATATTTTCTAAATTTCTAAAATATAATCCAGAAAAGCTTGTTATATACATATAAAACCTTATTCTTTCTCTATAAAATATATAACTTTATCAAATTCTATATAATGTTCTGGATATATTTTTTTTCCCCTTTGAATAACTATTACAGAATTAACCAATACTAAACCATCTAAAATAAGCTGTTTTGCTTGACCACAACTATCAACTATTCCTATAAATTTTAATAGTTGATCTAATTTTATATATTCTGTATTTATTTTTATTTTATTCATATTTAAGCCTCACTGGAAGGACGATATATACAAAATCATCCCCATTTAATGGAATTATTTTTATTGGACTATCATTATTTGCAAAAATTATTAATACTTCTTCTTCTTCTGTTGCTTTTAAAGCTTCTATCATATATTTATTATTAAATCCAATAACTATATCTTGTCCTACAATTGATACTGGAAAACTATCTATAACTTTTCCTAATGATGTTGAACACATAATATTTATAGCATTATTTTTTATAGTACATTTAATTGGACTTTTAAGTCGATCATTTATAATTATAGATGCTTTTTCTATACTTTTAATAAAATCCTTTGTATATACAGATATTTTAGTTTTTTCTTCTACATTCATAACATCTTGATATTTTATAAACTCTCCTTCTAAAAGTCTTGATATTACATTGTATTCTTCTATTTCAAAAAAAATGTGATTTTCATTTATATTTATATTTATAAAATGTTCTTCTTCTAAATTTTCATCATCATCTTTTATAAGTTTTGTTATATCTCTTAAAGTATTTCCTGGAACAATGAAAGAAAATTCTCCCTTATATTCTATTTTAGTTTTTTTAAATGCCATTCTATATCCATCTAGAGATATTATTTTTATATAACCTTCAGAAATTTCAAAACATGATCCTGTATATGTTGGATTTTGATCACTTGTAGATATTGCAAATAAAGTTTGGCTTATCATATTTTTTAATTTTTTGCTAGATATACTTATCTTAGTGCCTTCTTCAACTATTGGTATCTCTGGATAGTCTTCTGCTTTTATTCCGTTAAATGTAAATTCAGAGTTATCTATAGTTATTATTGCTACATTTTTTTCATCAACTTTTATTTTTATATCTCCAGATGAAAATTTTTTAATTGTTTCAGAAAATAATCTAGCATTTAAAACTATACTTCCTTCTTCAATAGTTTTTATGGGAATTTTTTTTATTATTCCTATATCTAAATTATATCCTGTTAGAGTTAAAAAATTTTCTTTTGCTTCTAATAAAATTCCTTCTAAAGAAATAATCGTTGTTTTATTTGATACAGCTAAAGAAACATTATTAACTGTTTCTTTTAATATATTTATATCACAAATTATATTCATCTATCAAACCTCCTATTTAGAATCGCTATATATATAATAAATATATATATATTATATAGTAGTATTAGTATAGTCTGTGGAAATGTTAAGAGAGGCAAAAAACCATTATAGAACAAAGGTTTTTCTATAAAAGTTTTGAATTTTTTATGTTTAATTTTGTTTAGATAAAAAAAAGTATAAAATAAATACTTTATATATGTTTAAAACTTTATGTGGAATTATCTAGTTTTAAACAAAATTTGGTGGAAAACTAAATTTTATAGTTATTATTTAAATAATCATTTTTTATCTGTTTAAATTGTTATAAAAACTTTAACTTTTCAACATTGATTATTATTTATTTCTGATATTATTTATAATATCTTCTATAGTTTCCTTATAAACTTTGTCTTTTTTCATATTTTTTTCAACCTGAGATATGGCATATATAATTGTTGAATGATCTCTCCCTGCAAATTCTTCTCCAATTGATGAAAGTGGCATCTGGGTAATTTCTCTTACAATATATATACATATCTGCCTTGATGTTGAAATAGGAGATGATCGTTTTGTAGATCTTATATCCTCTGGTGTGACTCCATATGTTTTTGAAACTTCGTTTATAATTTTTTCTACTGTTACAGGTGTTGGCTGATTATCATTTAAAATATCTCTTATAACATTCTGTGCAACTGGTATAGATGGTGGTGATCCTGCTAATAATTTATATGCTTTTATTTTTTTTACAGCACCTTCAAGTTGTCTGATATTAGATTTTAATTTTATAGCAATAAATTCTGATACTTCAGAAGGAATTTCTATATTTAAAAGTTCTGCTTTTCTTTTTATAACTGCCATTCTAGTTTCAAAATCTGGTATTGATATATCTGTAATTAATCCCCATTCAAACCTTGTTCTAAGTCTGTCTTCTAAAGTTTTAATATCTTTTGGTGGTCTATCAGATGTTAGAACAATCTGTTTTCCAAGTTGATACAATTCATTAAATGTATAGAAAAATTCTTCTTGTGTTCTTTCTTTTCCAGCAATAAATTGTACATCATCGACTAAGAGAATATCAGTTTTTCTATATTTTTCATGGAATTTATGGGTAGACTCATTTATAAATGAGCTAATAAGTTCATTTGTAAATGATTCTCCTGTTACATAGATAACATTTTTGCTAGAATTTTTTTCTTTTACATAGTGTCTAATAGCTGATAATAGATGAGTTTTACCAAGTCCACTAGGTCCATATATAAATAGAGGGTTATATGCCCCCGATTGGCTTTGTGAAACCGCTCTGCATGCGGCATATGCAAAATTATTAGAATTTCCAACTATAAATGTATCAAAAGTATATTCATATTTTGCAGAGTTAAATGATTCTTGAAGTTCTTGATTTTTATTTTCATTTGATATTAGGTTTAAATCTATATTTAAGTCATTTTCATCAGAATTTAAAATGTCCGAATTTTCTATAACAGAAAATTTATTATAGTTATTATTAGAAATTTTATCTTCAGAATCAGATAAATTATTATTAGATGATAGGTTTTCTGATTTCAAATCTTTTTCTGTGATAAATTTAATTTGTATGTAAAATCCGAGAACTTGATTAAAAGAGTCGTTAAGAAGATCAATATATTTGTCTAAAATAATATTTTTTTGGAAATCACTTTTTACAAAAAGAGTTGCTATTCCATCTTCAAATTTGAAGGGTTGTATAGGTTTAATCCAAACATTAAAGGCAACATCTGTAATTTGTTTTGTTTCCAAACAATAATTTTTAACCATTTCGAACATATCTAAAAAAGAATCCATTAAAATTTAAAACCCTTTCCAAAAGTATATAAAAGTGTATAAAAAGAGAATAAGACATTTATTTTTTAATTATACTAAAAAAAACGTTTTTTTTCAACAATTTAAAAATTATATATATATGGTGAATTAGTTGACATATATATTTTTTTTTTATATACTTAATCATAAATTGTTTTATCTTTTTAAAAGAAAAATAAAGAAATTTTTTTGTTTTTTTGAAATTATATTTAAATTATTTTAAAAAAGATTATAAGTGTATGATATAAAAGGAGTGAAAGTTGTATGAAAAGAACCTATCAGCCAAAAAAATTACATAGAAAAAAAGAACATGGATTTAGAAAAAGAATGGCTACAAAAAGTGGTAGAAAACTTCTTGCTAGAAGACGTCTTAAAGGAAGAAAAAGACTTACATATTAAATCATATATTTATTAGTTATATAATAAAATTAAATAATAAATCTTAAAATAAAATCAGACCACATTTGTTGTGGTCTTTATTTTAATATGGTGAAATTTATGAAAAATACTATTAGTATAAATCTTAACAGACATTTTAAATTTATATATTACAATGCAAAATATAAGGCTAGTCCTTATCTTGTTTCCTATGTTATAAAAAATAAATATAATATTAATAGAATAGGGATAACAACTAGTAAAAAAATAGGAAATGCTGTTAAAAGAAATAAATCAAAACGTCTTATAGTTGCTGCATATACTATTTTAGAAAAAAAATTTCCTATTGGTTATGATTTTGTATTTGTTGGAAGAAAGCAAACTCCTGATGTTGATTTTCATCTTCTTTACCAACATATGGAAAAAAATGTAAATTATTTGGTTTCAATTATAAATAAAAAGAGAATAAATCATTAAAGCTTTTTTGATAAATATGATAAATTTTTATCAAAAAAATTTATCATATTTAAAACCAAATTGTTGTAGATTTTATCCAACATGTTCAGAATATTCTAAACAAGCAATACAAATATTTGGAATAACTAGGGGGTTTTTTTTATCTATTTTTAGAATTATAAGGTGCAATCCATTTTGTAAAGGTGGAATTGATCTTATCCCTAAAAAGAATAATTTAAAAGTAAAAAAAAGGATTGATAATGATTAGATGAATTTTTTTAAAATATTTAGCGAACCTTTAAGTTGGATAATGGGATTTTTTTATAATATATTTGAAAATATTCCTTTTAACTATACAATAACTCTTATTGTTTTTACAATTGTTATAAAAACTTTATTGTTTCCACTTTCTATAAAACAACAAAAATCAACTGCAAAAATGGCTGCTTTTCAGCCTAAAATAAAAGCAATACAAAAAAAATATGGTACAAATAAACAAAAAATACAAGAAGAAACCGTCAAATTGTATACAGAAGAGGGATATAGTCCACTAAGCGGATGTCTTCCTATGCTTATACAATTTCCAATATTGTTTGGTTTAATATATCTTATATATGAACCTCTTACATATATATTAAACTTTTCTAAAGATATTATTTCAAAAGCTATCCCTATTGCAGAGCAAATTTTGGGTTCTAGCCTTGCTACAGATTATACAGCAGAAATAAGTATAATAAATGCATTTAAAATTGATCCTACTGCTTTTTCAACATTAGGAAGCGAATTTGTTGATAAAATTTCAAAAATAGATTTAAATCTTTTTGGAATAAATCTTGGACAAATTCCTGTGCTAGATTTCACAAGTTTTACCGCAATTACACTTATGATAATTCCTTTTTTATCAGGTCTATCATCTTTATTAGTTAGTTATATTTCTATGAAGTCAAACGCTAGAGCTACTGGAAATGAAATTCAAGGATTTACAAAAGGTATGATTTTAGTTATGCCAGTATTTTCTTTGATAATATCATTTCAATTTCCTATAGGCGTTAGTTTTTATTGGATTCTATCAAATATTTTGATGATTGTACAAACTTTAGTTTTAAATAAGATTTGGAATCCAAAAAAATTAGCTGAAGATGCAAAAATTCAATTAGAATTAAATAAAAAAAATAAAAAATCTAATCCTAAACAGTTAGAAAATGTAATTAATATTGATACAATAGAAGAAAAAGAAAAGAAATTTTCACAAAAAGAATTAAATAAAAAAAGACTTGCTGAAGCTAGAAGATTAGATGCTGAAAAATATGGAGAAGATTATTTAGAAGTTGACGATAAAGATTTAAAATAGATAAAGGGGAATCTTTTATGCGGATAGAACAAATTGGAGAAGGAAAAACTATCGATGAAGCAGTTGAAATTGCTTGTAATATATTAAAAAAAGATAGATATGATGTTAATATTCAAATTTTAAATCTTCCTAAAAAAAGCTTTTTTGGAAAATTAAAAATTTTAGCAAAAGTTTTAATTAGCTATGAGGAAAAAGATCAAATAATTATAGAAAATATACCTACAAATTCTAATAGAACATATGTTATTGATACAGATAAAAGAGAAAAAAAGATAGACGAGCCATTAAAAATTAAAATAGAAGAAAATGTTGAAGAAAATGTTGAAGAAAATGTTGAAGAAAAGATAGAAAAAAAGGTAGAACCAAAAATAAAATTAAATTTACAAAAATCTGTTATAGTTGAAAATATTGATTCTACTCCAGTTATTGAAGATACAGCAGAATATGATTTATTAATTGATAAAAAAATAGAAATCTTTAAATCAAATTTATCTAATATAATGGAATTTATGGGATATGAAAAATTTTCTTTTAGTATTAAAAAGAAAGAAAGAAATACTGTAATCGTAAATATTGATAGCGAAGAAAATATGGGATTTCTAATAGGAAAAAGAGGAGAAACCATAGATTCATTACAGTTTTTAATATCACTTATTTCAAATAGAGAATCTGAAAATTTTGTAAAATTTATAATTAATTGTGGAAATTATAGAAAAAAAAGAGAAGAAACGCTTAAAGATTTAGCAATAAAAATTTCTAAAACAGTTAAAAAAAATAAAAAGAAGATTATGTTAGAACCTATGCATTCTTATGAAAGAAGAATAATACATTCTGTTATATCAAATATAGAAGGTGTTTTTTCTAAATCTATAGGGGATGAACCTAATAGAAAAGTTATAATATTATTAAGTAAAAAAAATTAAAAACTATAAAAATGGAAGTGTAAAACACTTCCATTTTTTAAATATATAATGAAAAGGTGTATAAATATATGGAAAAAACAATAGTAGCTATAGCAACACCAGTTGCGTATGGAGGTATATCTGTTTTAAGAATTTCTGGAGAAGATAGTCTAAATATTATATCAAAAATTTATACTTCATATAAAGGAAAAGATATATTTAAACTAAAAGGATATACTGGATGTTATGGATATATACATAGTGATGAAAAAAAGATAGATGATGTAATATTATTTTATTTTAAAAAACCCTATAGTTATACAGGTGAAGATGTAGTAGAAATTTCTTGTCATGGTGGAATTTTAGTTACAAAAAAGATATTAAGATTAATATTAGAAAATGGTGGAAATATGGCAGAACCTGGAGAATTTACGAAAAGGTCATTTTTAAATAAAAAAATGTCTTTAATAGAATCTGAGTCTGTGATAGATATTATAAATGCAAATAATGAAATGGCGCTAAAACTATCTATATCTAATATGGAAGGAAATTTATATAAAAAAATATCTAAAATAAAGGAAAATTTATTGAATATTGTCGGGCATATTGAGGCATTTATAGATTTTCCTGAAGAAGATTTAGAAGATTTAGATATAAATAAAATTAAAAATGATTTAATTTTAAATAAAAATGACTTAAATTATTTAATAGAAAATTATGATTTAGTTAAAATTATAAAACAAGGGATTGATACGGCTATTATTGGAAAACCAAATGTAGGAAAATCTTCAATAATGAATCTTCTTGCAGGATTTGAAAAAAGCATAGTTACAGATATGGAGGGTACAACAAGAGATATAATTGATGAAGAAATAAATATAGGAGATTTAATTTTAAATATATCAGATACAGCAGGAATTAGAAAAACTTCTAATATTATTGAAAAAATTGGAATAGAAAAAGCTAAAAATAAAATAAAAACAGTTGCTTTAAATATATTTGTAATAGATAATTCTAAAGAGTTGTCTGTAGAAGATTTTGATATTATGGATATATTAGATATCAATAGAACTTTAGTTGTTATAAATAAATTGGATTTACCTAGAAAAATAAATTCAGATTATATATATAATAAATTTTTATATGTTGTTGAAATTTCAGTTAAAAATAGTATTGATATAAAAAAAATTATAGATAAAATAAATTTAATATTTAGTACAGATAAAATAGAAAATTATTCTACTATTGTATCTAATGAAAGACAGAGAAATTGTGTTATAAAAAGTATTTCGGCTATTGAAAATAGTATTAAAGATATAAATATAGGACAAACCTTAGATGGAATATGTGTTATTATAGAAGAATCAATTGAATCATTATTAGAGCTTACAGGAGAGAATATAAATCAATCAATAGTTGATAAGATATTTTCTAATTTTTGTGTAGGAAAATAAATGTTATAGAGAGGAAATACAAAGTGAGTTATAAATTAGGAGAATATGATGTTGCCGTTATAGGAGCAGGGCATGCAGGAATAGAAGCAGCTTTAGTTTCAGCAAGAATGGGTTTAAAAACGGTTATATTTACTATAAATTTAGATACAATTGGAAATATGCCATGTAATCCATCTATTGGAGGGACAGCAAAAGGACATCTTGTAAAAGAAATTGATGCTCTTGGTGGAGAAATGGGAAAAGTTGCAGATAAAACTTTCATACAAAGTAGAATATTAAATAGAGGAAAAGGTCCTGCTGTTCATAGCCTTCGAGTTCAAACAGATAGAAAAAAATATAATCAAATGATGAAGCATATTTTAGAAAAACAGAAAAATTTAGATATAAAACAGTCTGAAATAATTGATATTATTTTAGATGATAATAGAGAAATCAGAAGCTTAAAAACAAAAACCGGTGGAATTTATAATGTTAAAGCAGGTATATTATGCTGTGGAACTTATTTAAATTCTATGATTCATGTTGGAGATATTTCTTATAAAGGTGGCCCAGATGGAAATATGCCTTCTGAAAATTTAACAAAAAATTTAATTGATTTAGGTATAGACATTAGAAGGTTTAAAACTGGAACCCCAGCAAGAGTTCATAAAAGAAGTATTGATTTTTCTAAATTAGAAGTTCAAAAGGGTGATGATGTTATAACTCCATTTTCTTTTGAAACAGAAGAAAAACAAGAGAATAAAATGCTTTGTTATATAGCCTATACAAATAATCAAACACATAACATTATATCTAAAAATATAACTAGATCACCAATGTATTCTGGAAAAATTGAAAGTAGTGGCCCAAGATATTGTCCAAGTATAGAGGATAAAATTGTTAGATTTGTTGATAAAAAAAGACACCAAATTTTTGTAGAACCTATGGGTTTAGATACAGAAGAATATTATTTACAAGGAATATCTACTAGTTTACCAGAAGATATTCAAAATGAATTTTTAAGAACAATAGTTGGTTTTGAAAATATAGAAATAATGAGACCAGCATATGCAATAGAATATGATTGCTGTAATCCTATAAATTTTAATCCAACTTTAGAATTTAAGAATATAAAAGGGTTGTATGGAGCTGGACAATTTAATGGAACATCAGGATATGAAGAAGCAGCTTCACAGGGATTAGTAGCGGGAATAAATGCTGTTTTAAAAATAAAAGGTGAAAAACCATTGATTTTAGATAGAGCTAGTAGTTATATAGGAGTTTTAATAGATGATTTAGTAACCAAAGGTTGTTCTGATCCATATAGAATTATGACATCAAGAAGTGAATATAGATTAATTTTAAGACAGGATAATGCAGACCAAAGATTAAGTCCTATTGGAAGAAGTCTTGGTTTAATTTCTGATAGTAGATGGACTAAATTTGAATTAAAACTTAAAAATATAGAAATGCAAAAAAAGAGATTAGTTAAAATAAATTTAGCTCCAACAGATAGATTAAATGAAATTTTAGTTTCACGTGAAACAAATCCAATTAAAACAGGTATAAAATTCATTGAAATTTTAAAAAGACCCCAAATTTCATATAAAGATATCCAAGAATTTGATAATACAGATGAATCTATTTCTCCTGATGTTATTGAACAGATAGAAATAGATTTTAAGTATGAAGGATATATAAAAAAACAAATAGCTCAAGTCGAGAATATGAGGAGGATAGAATCAAAAATAATTCCTATAAATATTATATATTCGGATATAATTGGATTAAAACATGAAGCTATAGAAAAATTAGAAAAAATTATGCCAAAAAATTTAGGACAAGCAGGAAGAATTTATGGTGTTACACCTGCAGATATAACAGTTTTATCTATATTTTTAGATAAAATAAATAGAAAGAGGTAGAATATAAATATGTCTATAGAAATATTAAAAGAATGCTTTGAAGAATCTGGAGTTTTTTTAAATAAAATTCAAATTAATAAATTTTATGATTATGCTATGATATTAATAGAATGGAATAAAAAAGTTAACCTAACTTCTATAGTTGATTTTAGGGATATAATTGTTAAACATTTTTTAGATAGTATTATAATAGATAAATTTATTGATTTTAAAGGCTCTAAAAAACTTATAGATATTGGATCAGGAGCTGGTTTCCCATCAATACCATTAAAAATAGTATACAATAATTTAGATATAACTATGCTAGATTGTTTAAATAAAAGAATATTATTTTTAAAAGAAGCTTTAGATATAATAAAGATAAAAGGAGAAATAATTCATGGTAGAGCAGAAGAAGTTTCTCATAAGCAAGAATATAGAGAACAGTATGACATTTCTGTTGCAAGAGCGGTATCAAATATATCAAATCTTGTAGAATTTTGTCTACCATATACAAAGATAGGAGGGTATTTTTTAGCCCTTAAAGGAGGGGATATATTGGAAGAAGTTGAAAAATCTAAGGGAGCTATAGATATTTTAGGGGGAAAAATAGAAAAAATATATGAATATGATTTAAATAAAGATTATAAAAGGTCATTAGTTGTAATAAAAAAAGTTTCGCAAACTAATACAATATATCCTCGAAAATATTCAAAAATATTAAAAAAATCTTTATAAGTTGTATTTTTTTGTAATATTAAAAAAAAATACTAACTATCTTGTCAATATAAATGTATGGAAATAAAAGGAAATATATGGTATATTTATTATATGTTAGAAACGCATAGGAGGTTTAATAATTGCTTACAAAATTATTTTCAAAAGAGAAGATAGTAAATAAGGTTATTTCTATAAATATAAGAGATATTATTCCAAACCCATCACAACCAAGAAAAATTTTTAATATGATAGAGTTAGAGAATTTAGCATGTAGTATAAAAGAAAATGGTATAATACACCCTATTATTATAAGAAGAAACTTGTTAGGACAGTTAGAGTTGGTGTCGGGAGAGAGAAGACTCAGAGCATGTAAGTTAATTGGATTTCGTACAATTCCATCGATTTTAATAGAAACAGACAGCCAACAATCAGCAACATTATCTATATTAGAGAATATTCAGAGAGAAAACTTAAGCTTTTTTGAAGAAGCTAAAGCTATAAGTTATCTTATAGACGAATGGAATGTTACACAAGAGGAAGCAGCGTATAGATTGGGAAAAGCACAATCAACTATTGCAAATAAATTAAGGCTGTTAAAGATTTCAAATAGAGAACAAACTATAATAGTTAAAGGAAATTTAACTGAAAGACATGCAAGAGGCATAGTTAGAATAGGAAATCAAAAAATAAGATTAAAATGTATAAATTATATAATAAATGAAAATTTAAATGTTCAACAAGCAGAAGAATATATAAATGAGATACTTGAGTTATTAGATAAAGAGTCTAAAATGATAGAAACTTCAGATAATGATATTTATACTAATATAGATTTAGAAGAAAAAAAAGATAAAAAATTAGATATTCTTATAAATTCGATTAGTAATAAAAAAAGAAAGAGTATAAAAAATAGAATACCTATTATAAAAGATATTAGATTATTTTTAAATTCTATAAATAAAGCAATAGATACTATGAAAAGTGCAGGTATTGATGCATATAGTGAAAAAAAAGAAACGGAAAAATATGTAGAATATGTTGTTAGAATTCCCATATAAATTTTAAATAAAAAAGACAAAGAATATTTCTTTGTCTTTTTTATTGTTTCATGTGAAACAATTGCTTTTATAACAAAAATAAATATGTTATAATAAATAAATAAAAAATAAAATAAAACAGGTGAAAATATGGGAAAAGTTATATCAATAGCTAATCAAAAGGGTGGTGTTGGAAAAACCACATCAGCTGTAAATATTGCGGCGAGCTTAGGCGTTCAAGATAAAAAAATATTAATTATAGATATAGATCCACAGGGAAATACAACAAGTGGAGTTGGTTTTTATAAGAAAGATGTATTATCAATATATAATCTTCTTATAGGAACTGCAAGAATCGAAGATGTTATATTTCAAACAGAATTTAAAAATTTAGATTTAATACCATGCAGTATACAATTAGCTGGGGCAGAAATAGAGCTAGTGGAGATGGATGATAGGGTTTATCGGTTAAGGAAAGCTTTGGCTCATATAAAACGAAAATATGACTATATTATAATTGATTGCCCACCTTCATTGGGGATAATTACATTGAATGCATTAGTTGCATCTAATAGTGTATTAATTCCTATGCAGTGTGAATATTATGCATTAGAAGGAATATCACAACTTATAAATACTATAAGAACAGTTAAAAGAATGTATAATCCTATAATAGATATAGAAGGTGTTCTTTTAACAATGCATGATACACGTCTAAATCTCACTAATCAGGTTGTAGATGAAATCAAAAAATTTTTCAATAATAAGGTATATAAAACTCCTATACCTAGAAATGTTAGGCTTTCAGAGGCTCCTAGTCATGGACAACCAGTTCATTATTATGACAAAAGTTCAAAAGGAAATAAAGCGTATCATAATCTTGCGGAAGAAATTATAAAAGAAAATAAATAAAGAAAGAAGGGAAAACAATGTCATTTAAAAGAAGAATGGGGTTGGGTAAAGGTCTTGACGCATTATTTGTAGATAATAATACAGAAACAAATCAAGGAAGTATAAAGTTGAATATAAATGATATAGAACCTAATAAAAGTCAGCCTAGAAAAGATTTTGATGAACAAGAATTGGCTACATTGGCGGATTCAATAAGACAATATGGAATTATTCAGCCTATATTAGTGAGACCTATGGTTTCGGGATTATATCAAATTATTGCAGGGGAAAGAAGATGGAGAGCCTCTAGAATGGTTGGAGAGAGCGAAATTCCTTGTATAGTTAAAGAAATTTCTGATATTGAAACATTTGAAATAGGTCTTATAGAAAATCTTCAAAGAGAAGACTTGAATATAGTAGAACAAGCTTTGGGATATAGAGAACTTATTGATAGATTTGATCTTACACAAGATGAAGTTTCTCAAAAAGTTGGCAAATCTAGGCCAGTAGTTGCAAATGCTTTAAGACTTTTGAATTTACCTGATGAAGTTTTAACATTGTTAAAAAGTGGAGATATTTCATCAGGTCATGCTAGAGCTCTACTTAGTTTTGAAGATGAAGATAAAATATTGGAGATTGCAAATAATATTATTTTAAAAGATTTAACTGTTAGAGATTTAGAAAAGCTATCGAAATCATTTAAAATGCAAAATTCAGATCAAATAATTATAAAAAAAGAAAATATTGAAAGAGATGTTTTTTTTACAGAGATTGAACTATCTTTGAAAGAAAAATTGGAAAGAAATATAAAAGTTAGGTCAAAAAAAGGGAGTGAAAAAGGTTATCTTGAGATAGAATTTTATGATAAGGATGAGTTGCAAAAGATTGTTAAAAAGCTTTCATTGGATGATATGTAAAATCATTATATAATATAAAATAGAGAGGTTTTTGAGTATGGTTGATATAAAAATAATTAGAGAAAATAAACAAGAGGTTATTAAAAAATTAAATAGTAGAAATATGGATTCATCTAGTCTTATAAATAAAATATTTAATATAGATATAGAAAAAAGAGAGTTTGTTAAAATAAATGATGATTTAAAATTTGAGCAAAATAAAATAAATAAAGATATACCAAGATATAAAAAAGAAGGAAAAGATATAGAGTTATTGATGAAAAGCATGAAAACTTTATCATCAACCATTAAAGAAAATAATCAAAAAATTTCTATTTTAGAGGAAAAACAAAAAAAATTAACCCTAACAGTACCAAATATACCAGATAATAGCATACCAATTGGCGTTGATGAGAAAAGTAATATAGAAATTAGAAGGTATATGGAACCTACAAAATTTGATTTTGAGCCAAAACCACATTGGGATTTAGGAAAAAAGTTGAATATAATAGATAGTGAAATGGCTGGAAAAGTTACTGGTTCAAGATTCACTTTTTATAGAGGTCTGGGGGCAAGACTAGAGAGAGCAATAATAAATTTTTATTTAAACACACATACATTAAAAGGATATGAAGAAATTTTGCCACCATTTATGGTTAATAGGGATTCTATGATAGGGACAGGACAGCTACCGAAATTTGAAGATGATGCATTTAAGATAGAAAATACAGATTATTTTTTGATTCCAACTGCAGAAGTTCCGCTAACTAATATGCATAGAGAAGAAATTTTATTAGAAGAAAATCTTCCTATAAAGTATTGTGCATACTCTCCATGTTTTAGAGCAGAAGCAGGAAGTGCAGGACGAGACACAAGGGGACTTATAAGGCAACATCAGTTTAACAAGGTTGAACTAGTTAAATTTTGTTTACCAGAAGATTCTAATAATGAATTAGAAATGCTTTTAAATGATGTGGAAGATGTTTTAAAAGCATTAAAACTGCCTTATAGAGTTGTTAATTTATCTACTGGAGATTTAGGATTTTCCTCACTAAAAACTTATGATATTGAAGTTTTTATGCCATCTTATAAAACTTATAAAGAGATTTCATCTTGTTCAAATTTTGGAGATTTTCAAGGAAGGAGAGCAAATATTCGGTATAAAAAAGATATTAAAGATAAATCAAAGTTTGTTCACACGTTAAATGGATCAGGAGTGGCTATAGGGAGAACTGTAGCTGCTATTTTAGAAAATTTTCAAAATGCAGATGGAACTATTAATATTCCAGAAGTTTTAGTTTCATATATGGGAAATGTTAAAAAAATAGACTAATAATATACAAAAATAAGAATTATAATAGATATATATCTATTATAATTCTTATTTTTGTATATTATTATATATATTTACATATAATCTTTAAATAGACCCTCATAAATTTCATTTTTGTCCGATATATTATTAAAGTCCACAGGTTGAACTTCGTGATAATTTTTATTAAAAGATATTATTTTTGATTTATCTAAAATATATGCCACAAATTCTGTACAAAGAAAATGATTTATTTTATATGAATTTCTCTTTTTATTAATCATTCCTAAAAAAATAGATTTTATATTATATTTATATATATGAGGATTATATATAAATTTATTTAATATATCTTTGAGTTTTTTATATTGTTCAGCTGTTATAGATAATTCTAAGACTTTAATTTTTGAATTAGGGAATCGTTCAAAAAACCCTTGCGAAATAGATTCTATAACAAATCCTCCAATAAAAGGGTTTGTTGGATTTTTTCGTCCAAAGCTATACATATATTTTAATTTTTTATCCAAAGATATAGACACATGATTATAATTAAATTTTGTATATTTTCTTATAATTTTCGCTAGTACGGTTTGTGTTTCGCTTAAGATAATATATATTTTATTTTCTAGCATAGATTGTCCTCATTTCAGATAAATGTATAAAAAAATTATAACATATATGATATAAAAATAAAATAATGAAGGAGAAACAATTTTGAAAAATGATAAAAAAACATGTTTTATAATAAAAGGAGAGGAAAATAAAGATGTGTATAATAAAGATAATATTATAAAAAATAGATTAATTAAAGAAGATATTGATGATTTTATTTTTTCTTTTGATAAAGGAAATTATGGTAGAAGTTATATAAGTGAAAGATAAAAGTTTTAAGCTTTAAAAGCTTAAAACTTTTTTTTATAAAAATATAGATAATATTAAAGAATATGCAAGTTTGTTATATATTTCATCTAGTTGAGTTATAGGAAGGGGGTTTTCCCCTTTTCCTATCTCGATTGTTAATGCGGGCTTTTTAATTTTTTGTAAAAACCAATCTTTAAGACCTCCGTGGCTTGCTAAACCAGAGTTTTCGATTAGTTTATATCTAGAATTTTTTGAAATAATATTTGCAAGGAATTTTCCTTTAGAATTTATAGTATTTCCATATTTATAAAAAATTTCTTCCCCTTGAGAGTGAAATGCAATTAATTTATTTATTTTATTCTGATTATATAAAATAAAATCTACAATTGCTTTCGACTCTTTTTCACTATTAGGAAAAACACCACCATATTGAGTTGGAGAAGGCTTTATAATTCCAGCTTGTTGTTCTATTTTTTTTAGGATAGAAAACCCAGCGTCAAAATTATGATTTAAATCTACTCCTCTTGCATTTGCTTGCCATTTTTCATTTGAAGATGATATTATATTTGATATATGATTTGAAAATTTTTTTCCAGCTGATGCTCCATTTATTCCAATTTCAACTCCATCTGGATTAAGCATTGGAACAAAAATTATTCCTTTTATTTTAAATTCTTCTTTAATATCTAAATTATATAATTTTAAATTATAATTAATAGATAAACAAATTTTATCTATTAATTTTATTAATAGAAGAGTGGTTAGCCATTCTTGTGAATGGACAGCGCCAACAAATATTGTTGCATCATTTATATTTCCTATAGAAATAGAAAATATATCTTTATTTAGCCAGGTTTTACCTATAGAGTATAATTTTATAAAGTTATATTTTTTATTTAAATTGGAAAGAATTTTTTTCAAAGCAATATAGCTTGGAGGAGTTTCTAAAAAATGTTTTATATTCAAAATATACACCCCAATAATTTTTATGAAGACTACTTTAATATATATTGATATTGGTTATATAATATGTGATAATATAGTTAAGCATAACTATATTTAATTCAAAGGGGGTGTTTACTAGGTGGATTTAAGAGAAAAAAAGATTGAAGAAAAAAATATTTATAAAGGTAATTTTTTAAATTTAAATGTTGATACTGTCCAACTTCCAAATGGAAAGATATCAACAAGAGAATATTTCAAACATCCAGGAGCAGTTTGTATACTTCCTATAGCATTAAATGGAGATATTATTATGGTTAATCAATATAGATATCCTATGGGTTGTTGTGTTTTAGAGCTTCCTGCTGGGAAGCTGGAAAAAGGAGAAAATCGAGAAAATGCTAGCAGTAGAGAACTATTAGAAGAAACTGGATACGAATCTAGTTGTTTAGAATATATAGGAGAATATTATCCAGCACCCGCTTATGTAGATGAAATTATATATATGTATAAAGCTACAGGTTTAATATATAGAGGACAAAAACTTGATGATGATGAATTTTTAAAGGTGGAACAATATTCTTTAAAAGATATAAAAAAACTTTTATTTGACGGATCTATAAAAGATGGAAAAACACAAGCTTGTTTATATAGATATTTATTTAAAAATATAGATAAAGGAGAATAAAAATGTCTTTAAAAAAAGTTGATGTAACTATATGTGGAAAATCTTATACTTTACAAACTAAAGAAAAGCCTTCTTATTATATCGATTTAGCACAGATGATAGATAAAAAGATAAGCGAACTTATGGACCAAAATAAAAGTTTATCTATGGCATCTGCATCTGTTTTGGTATCTCTTAGTCTGTTAGAGGAAAATATGAATGTGTCAAGAGATATAAATATAATTTTATCAGATTATAATTATTTAAAAGAGAAGATGAATAATAAAGAGAATTAGAAAAAAGGGGAAAATTGGCATGAAGATAATGAATATAAAATTATTGTCAAATTCTGCATCTATCCCAACAAGGGCGACAGAAGGAAGCGCGGGGTATGATTTGTATGCCAACGTTAAAAAAGATATATCAATTGAAGTTGGTGAGAAGGAGACTATACCAACAGGGATTGCTATTGATATTGGAGATAGCGGTTATGTATGCTTGGTTTATCCACGAAGCGGTTTGGCAATAAATAAAGGGGTTTCTCTATCTAATAGTGTAGGTGTTGTTGATAGCGATTATAGGGGGGAGATTAAAGTTTGTTTGAAAAATGATGGAAAAGAAAAATTTGTTGTAAAAAATGGTGATAGAATTGCGCAAATGGTTATAACTCCTATTGAAACTCCAGAATTAAACATAGTTGAAAATTTAAAAGATACTATTAGAGGAAAAGGTGGATTTGGTTCTACAGGAGTGTAATAATTTTGGTTTTGACCAAATATTTAAATCATGGTAAAATATATATTAGGTGGTTTTATGGAAAAAATTATAACTATTTGTTCAGGAAGAAGCGGGACAGGCAAAACAACTTGTGCTTTAGGCATAGGTGGATTTTTTTCTAATATTAAAAAGAAAGTTTTGATTATAGAATTTTCGTTGTCTAACATAGGATTAGATATATGTTTAGATTCGCAAAATAAAGTTATTTTCAATATAGGTGATGTTTTTTTAAATAATTGTGATATAAATCAAGCTATAATTACGAGTGATCATGATGAAAATATTAGTTTTATATCTGGTGTAAATAATATTTATAAAGATATAGATCATACAAAATATAAAGTTTTTTTAGAATCTGTAAAAAATTTAAATAATTTTGATTATATTATTATTGATGTTTCTTTGCAAGATATAGAAATTCTTTGTTATATATTGGATATATCTAATTTAAATTTATTTATAACCAGTTGTGATAGTATATCTATTCGTGAAAATAGTCGGCTTATTTCTCATTTAAAAGAAACAAAAGATATAAAAGCAAGACTTATTATAAACAAGGTTGAAAAAAGAATTTTAAAATTAGAAAAAATATCTGATCTTGATTTTATAATAGATACTATATGTTTACAATTAATAGGAGTTTTATCTTATAGAAAAAATATTTCTAGAACCGCTATAAATAAAGAGATCTTAGATAAAGATAAATTGACTTTAAAAATATTTGATAATATAGGTAGAAGAATATTAGGAGATGACATACCTTTAAAAATAATATAAAGGTGGTATAAAGTGAATATAGGAATAATTGCACATGATTCTAAAAAAGAACTTATGGTTCAATTTTGCATTGCTTATTGTGGAGTTTTAAATAGGCATAGTATATGTACGACATCTAGCATGGGGAAGCTTATTTCTGATGCTACAGGATTACATATAGAAACTGCATTATCGGATGTGGATAGAGGTGAGGATCAAATTGCATCTAGAATAGCCTATAATGAAATAGATCTACTTTTATTTTTTAGAGACACTATTTCACCAATCATGAATAATGAGACAGATGCAAATCTATTAAGACTATGTGATATACATAATATACCTGTCGCTACTAATATTGCTACAGGAGAGGTTTTAATTCATGGTTTGGAAAGAGGAGATTTAGACTGGAGAAATATTGTTAAATCTTCTTGATAAAAATCATATATATTTATATAAACCTCCTTCTATTAATTAAAGAAGGAGGTTTATATAAATAAGAAGTGGTATTATATAATAGAAGGAAAATCATAAATGAGTTTAATAAGTAAAATATTACGAGGAACCAAAGATATTCTTCCAGAAAAGACAGAAGAGTGGAGACGCGTTAAAGATATTCTATACAAAATATTTTTAGATGGAGGATATCAAGAGATAATTACCCCAACTATAGAGGGAACAGGGTTGTTTAAAAGAGATAAAGATGATACTAGTGATATTGTTCAAAAAGAAATGTATAGCTTTATAGATAAGGGGAATAGAGATATCAGCCTTAAACCAGAGGGAACGGCAAGCGTTGTTAGAAGCGTTGTGGAAACAGGACTCATAAACAATAGCCTTCCTTTAAAGCTATTTTATTTCACTCAATGTTTTAGATATGAAAAACCACAACAAGGAAGATATAGAGAATTTTATCAATTTGGAGCAGAATTATTTGGATCAGAATCATTTTTAGCAGAGGTAGATATTATATACTATATAGATAAGTTTTTTAAAAAATTGGAATTAGAAAATATTCATCTAGAGATAAACTCTATAGGATGTGATGAATGCAGACCAATTTACACTAATCTTCTTAAAGAATATATAGAGAAAAAGGATAATTTTTGTGTAACTTGTAAAACTAGATGTGAAACTAATCCTCTTAGAAGTTTTGATTGTAAAAACCCTATATGTAAAGAAGTTTTAAATAAAGCTCCATCGATAAATAACCATATATGTGAGAGTTGTAAAAATCATGATAAAGATCTAAAGCAGGCTTTAGATGGTCTAAACATTAGTTATATATCTAATTCAAAGATTGTTAGAGGTCTAGATTATTATAACAAAACGGTATTTGAATTTACTTCTAGAGAGATAGGGGCACAAGGTGCTATCTGTGGTGGTGGTCGGTATGACAAGCTTGTTTCTGAAATTGGGGGAAAACAAACTCCAGCAGTTGGGTTTGGGATAGGTTTTGAAAGACTTATTATGATTATAGAACATCAAAATAAGCAGGCTAAACTGGCAGAAAAAGTTGATATATATATAGCTAATATAGAAAAATCTACGTTTGAGACAACAATTAAAATATTTAAAAAGTTAGATGATGATGGTTTTAAAGTTTTATTTGATATCATGGGAAGAAGTCTTAAATCTCAGTTTAAATATGCTGATAAAATTTGTGCAAAAAAAGTTTTAATAATAGGCGAACAAGAGATGGAAAAAGGAATATTTTTATTAAAAAATATGGAAACGTCTATACAAGAAGAATTTATAATAAATGATTTTTTAGAAGGAAAAACTATAATATAAATTAAAAATATAAGGAGAAATATTATGAATAGAATTAAACTAAGAAAGTATGCAGAGCTGGCTGTAAAGATTGGGGCTAACGTTCAAAAAGGTCAACTTGTTATGATAAACTGTCCTGTAAATAATAGTGAATTTGGAAGAATGATAGCTGAAGAAAGTTTTAAAGTTGGTGCAAAAGATGTAACAATTTTATGGAATGATGAAGATTTTTCAAAAATTCGTCTTGAAAATGGAGAGCTTGATATATTTGAAGTTGTTCCACAATATAACATTGATACAAGAAAATATTTTGTGGAAAACAACGCCGCTATAATTAGTGTTTCTTCTTTAAATCCTGAGATATATTTAGGTGTTGATTCAGAAAAGATAAAAACATTAACTATAGCGAACAATAAAAGTTTTGAATTTTTTTCTAATGCAATTTCTAGAAATAAGCTAAGATGGACAATTGTTGCTGCTTCTAATAAAGAGTGGGCAAAAAAAGTTTTTCCAGATATCTCAGAAGATGAGGCAGAAGAAAAATTATGGGAATATATATTTAAAGGCACAAGAGTTTCGGAGGAAGATCCTATACAAAATTGGGAAGATCATAAAAAACATCTAAGTAAAAAGGTTTCATATTTAAACAAACTACAATTTAAAAGTTTAAAATATAAAAACAGCTTAGGAACAGATATAAAAATTGAACTTGTTAAAAATCATGTATGGATTGGTGGAAGTTCTAAAGATATAGTCGATAATCTAGAATTTAGTCCTAATATACCGTCTGAAGAAGTTTTTACTATGCCAAATAAAAATGGAACAGATGGAATTGTGTATTCAGCGCTACCGTTAATATATCAGGGAAATATTATAGATGATTTTTATTTAAAATTTAAAGATGGTCTGGTTGTTGATTTTGGGGCAAAAAAAGGATATGAAAGTTTAAAAGATTTATTGGGTATAGATGAAGGGGCAAAAAGATTAGGAGAGGTTGCTTTGGTTCCCTATGGATCGCCAATTTCTGATATGAAGACTTTGTTTTATAATACATTATATGATGAAAATGCGTCTTGCCATTTTGCAGTTGGTAGAGCATATGGAACAAATATACAAAATTTTGAAACTATGTCTGAAGATGAAAAAGATAAAAATGGTGTTAATACATCCCTAACACATGTAGATTTTATGATAGGTACAAAAGATTTAACTATAATAGGAGAGTTGGGGGATGGGACAGAAATTACTGTTTTTGAAAACGGTGGTTGGAAAGAATAGAGAGGTGTTTATTTATGGGGCGTTATAAAATTTGTGTATATGCTATATGCAAAAATGAAAGCAAATTCATAGATAGATGGGTAGACTCTGTAAGAGAAGCCGACAAGATATTTGTATTTGATACTGGTTCTACGGATGATAGTGTCAAAAAACTGCTTGATAGAGGTGTTGTTGTAAAACAAGAATTTTTGGATCCTTTTTATTTTGATCAGGCAAGAAACAAAGCGTTAGAAATGGTGGACGATGATACTGATATATGCGTTTGTTTAGATTTGGATGAACTTTTTGAAAAAGGTTGGAGAGATTTAGTGGAAAAGAGTTGGACGCCAGAAACAGTTGTAGGGAGATATAAATTTGTTTCACACTTTTTTGAAGACGGAAGAGAAAATAGAACTTTTTTAAATGAAAAAATCCATGTAAAAGAAGATTTTGTTTGGGAATATCCAATACATGAGTGTTTGATTTATACAGGTAAGTCTAAAAAAGTTCGTACTATGCTTGAAGGGGTTTTTTTAGGACATTATCCGGATACTACGAAATCTAGAGATTTTTATCTAGGAATTATGGAGGATAGAGTTAAATTTAAACCTGAGGATTCTAGAACAAAATACAAATTGGCAAAAGAATATTTTGTTAGAAGAGAATGGGGAAAATGCATACAGACGTCTAAAGAATATTTAGAGATGCCAACAAGCACCTATGATAATCAACGAGGATCTGCTATGCGGTCTATGGCTTCTTCTTATAAAATTTTAGGAGATATACAAAGTGCAATATATTGGAGCGGTATTGCATGTTTAGAAACACCATTGTTGCGAGAACCTTTTTTAGATTCTGCAAAGCTTTGGTTTTATCAAAAAAAAGATATTGAAAAATCAGAATATTATATTGATAAGGCTTTAGATATAAATTTTAGAGGACAGAATTATTTTCTGGCAGAAGGTTCGTCTTGGGGATATTATATATACCAACTTGGGGCTAGTATAAAATATAGGCTAAAAAAATATCAGAGGGCATATGAACTTATATTGATTGCAAAAGATATGAACCCAGATGATGAAAAGATAAAAACTTCATATGACGTTATAAAATATAAGGCTACAAAATATTATTAAAAATAGGTTAATAGGAGAAGGTAAATATGATAGATGAAATGACGGATTTAAAAAGAACCCACTATTCGACAGAATTGTCGGGTAAAGATATTTCTAAGACTGTGGTTGTTTGTGGATTTGTTCAAAAAGTTCGAGATAAAGGAAATTTAGTTTTTGTAGATCTTAGGGATAGAACAGGTATTATACAACTTTCTTTTAATGATAAGACAGAAAAATTAGTTATTACAAAGGCAAAAACACTTAAGTCTGAGTATGTTATTGTTGCTAGAGGTGTTGTTGTTTCTAGAGAGAGCGTAAATAAAGATATAGAGACAGGAGACATAGAAATTATTGTAGAAGATATTAAGATTTTGTCTATTTCTAAAACTCCGCCTTTTCATATATCAGATGATGTAAATGTAAATGATGAGCTTAGATTAAAGTATAGATATCTAGATCTTAGAAGACCAGAGCTTCAAAAAACTATTATGATGAGACATAAGATAACAAAATGTGTTAGAGATTTTTTTGATAAAGAGAAGTTTTTAGAGATAGAAACGCCTCTTTTAATAAAATCAACCCCAGAGGGAGCAAGGGATTATTTAGTTCCTTCTAGGGTTCATAAAGGCAGCTTTTTTGCTCTTCCACAATCGCCACAACTATATAAACAGCTTCTTATGGTTTCTGGATATGATAGATATTTTCAGATAGCAAGATGTTTTAGAGATGAAGATCTTAGAGCAGATCGCCAGCCAGAATTTACCCAGATAGATGTTGAGATGAGCTTTGTAGATCAACAAGATGTGATAAATATTAATGAAAAGTTTATAGAATATATATTTAAACATATTTTAGATAAAGATATCTCTCTTCCAATCCCTAGGATGGCATATAAAGAGGCGATGGAAAGATTTGGTTCGGATAAACCAGATATTAGATTTGGTTTAGAACTTGTAGATATATCTGATATAGTTGTAAAGAGTGATTTCAAAGTTTTTTCTGGTGCGGTAGAATCTGGTGGGTCTGTTCGTGGAATAAATATATCTGGAGGGTTTGATAGAATTTCTAGAAAAGATATAGACAAGCTTACAGTTTTTGCAAAGACTTATAAAGCAAAAGGAGTTGCTTTTACTAGAATAGGGAATGACAATATTAGTAGTTCTAGTTATGAAAAATTTTTATCTCAAGATATAATAGACCAGGTAAGGAATAGGTTTTTAGCAAAACCAGGTGATGTTATACTTATCGTTGGAGACACTAAAGATGATATTGTTTTTGATAGTCTTGGAGCTCTTCGTTTAGAAATTGCTAAAAAACTTGACATTATAAAAAGTGGAACTTTTGCACCTCTATGGGTTACAGATTTTCCTTTATTTGAATATGACGAAGAAAAAAATAGACTTGTTGCAAAGCATCACCCATTTACATCGGTTAAACATGAGGATATAAAAAAACTTGATGATAAACCTCTAGAATGTAGAGCCAACGCGTATGATTTTATTTTAAATGGTTGTGAAATTGGCGGAGGATCTATTCGTATAAGTGATAGTGATATGCAATCTAAGATGTTTAATCTTATGGGTTTTGAACAACAAGAGATAGATGATCGTTTTGGATTTTTGTTAGAAGCTTTTAAATATGGAGTTCCTCCCCATGGTGGAATAGCATATGGGTTGGATAGACTTGTGATGATTCTTTTAGAAAAGGATAGTATAAAAGATGTTATTGCTTTTCCAAAAGTTCAAAATTCTAGCGAACTTATGTCAGGTTGTCCCAGTATGGTTGACAAAAATCAACTAGAAGAATTAGGGATAGAATGTCAAATAAAAGAAAAAGAATAGCTATATAGCTATTCTTTTTCTTTTATTAAATTATATAATTTTTATAGTATACCTTGTTTAGCCATAGCGGTTGCCACTTTATGAAATCCAGCAATATTGGATCCAATAACAAGATTATTATGATGATTATATTTTATAGAGGTGTCGTTAGAAGATTTAAATATATTTTTCATAATAGTTTCAAGTTTTTTATCAACAGTTTCGAAATTCCAGCTATCTCTAATCGAATTTTGTGACATCTCCAATCCTGAAGTTGCAACACCGCCAGCATTTGCTGCTTTTCCAGGGGCGAATGATATATTATTTTCTAAAAAAAGATGAACAGCTTGCTCACAGCAAGGCATATTCGCGCCTTCTGCAACAGCGATAACACCATTTTTTATTAAAATTTTAGCATCATTAATAGATAGTTCATTTTGTGTTGCACATGGGAGGGCTATATCACAAGGGATAGACCAGATAGATTTTTCTGAAGTTGGATAAAATTCTGCAGAATTGTCTAGATTTATATATTCTGATATTCTTTGTCTATTAACCTCTTTTATAGATATAATATGAGAAAGGATTATACCATTTTTAGCATATATAAATCCACTAGAATCAGACATAGCAACGACACAAGCACCCATTTGTATTGCTTTTTCAGCAGCATAGATTGCTACGTTTCCAGAACCAGAAATAACAATTTTTTTATCTTTAATATCTTGTTTATTTATATTTTCAAGCATCTCTTTTGTAAAATAAAGCAATCCATATCCTGTGGCTTGTTTTCTAACAAGAGATCCACCAAATTCTAAACTTTTTCCTGTTAAAATTCCTGTAAATTCGGATTTTATTCTTTTATATTGTCCAAACATATATCCGATTTCTCTCTCTCCAACTCCTATATCTCCCGCGGGGATATCTGTATTAGGCCCAATATATTTAGAAAGTTCTGTCATAAAACTTTGGCAAAATCGCATGATTTCTCCATCAGATTTTCCTTTTGGATTAAAATCAGATCCGCCTTTTCCTCCTCCAAGAGGAAGACCAGTAAGACTATTTTTAAATATTTGTTCGAATCCTAAAAACTTTATAATAGATGGATTTACAGAGGGATGGAAACGCAAACCCCCTTTATATGGCCCTAAAGCAGAGTTGAATTGAACTCTATAACCTGTATTAACATCTATTGTTGTGTCGTCTTTTTGATAGGCAACACGAAATTCTATAAGTCTTTCTGGTATAATTATTCTTTCTAATATTCCTGATTTTATTATATAAGCGTTTTCCTGTATATATGTTTTTAGAGAAGATAAAACTTCTTTAACGGCTTGAATAAATTCCAATTGGTGCCCATTTTTAAATTTTAAATTATCAATAATAGAGTTTATAAATTTGTTTATCATAAAAAACCTCGTTTCTTTAAAATTTATATATCTATACATTATAATATATAATATAAAAAATATGTAGAAAAGTTTAAATAAATCTTAAAGATATCGTATTTATTCTTTTCAAATTTTATTTATTGGTATATAATAAAATAAGAGTTACTAGTTTAATAATATAGGCTTTAAGAGAGAGGTATAATTATGCTTTCAAAAGATAATATAAATGATATACTAAAACAAGCTAATGTTTTGCTAGAAGGACATTTTTTACTTACATCTGGAAAACATAGTGAAAAATATTTACAGTGTGCGAACATTTTTAGAAATACAAAATATGCAGAAATATTGTCTAAAGAACTTTGGGAAAGATTTAAAGATATAGAAGTTGATCTTATAGTTGGTCCAGCTTTGGGAGCGGTTCAGATGGCATACGAAGTTTCTAGACATTTTGGAGTTGAAAACTTTTTTACAGAAAGAAATGCAGAAGGCAAGATGTTTTTAGGAAGAAGTTTTGAGATAAAAAAAGGAGCAAAAGTTTTAGTTGTTGAAGATGTTATAACAACAGGTGGATCTGTTAGAGAGGTTATACAAGTTATAAAAGAGCAAGGCGGAATTGTTGTTGGAGTTGGGTCTATAGTTGATAGAACTGGGGGGAAAGTTGATTTTTCTGTCCCTCTAAAAAGTGTTATAACTGTGGAAGTGGAAGCTTTTGATCCGTTAGAGTGTCCTATATGTAAAAAAACTGATAGACCTCTTGTAAAACCAGGAAGCAGAATCTTTAAAAAATAGGGGTCTTAATAAATGGCAGATAATATACATGGTGGTCATAGACAAAGACTAAAGGATAGATTTATAAAAGATGGTCTAGACTCTTTTGAGCCCCACAATATATTAGAATTATTATTATTTTTTGGGATATCTAGAGCGGATACTAATAAAATTTCTCATAATTTAATAGATATGTTCGGATCTCTTTCTGGTGTTTTTGATGCGCCACTTGAAGAATTAGTTAAAGTTGATGGAGTTGGCAAAAGTATAGCAACTTTGATAAAACTAATTCCAGAGATTAGTAGGATGTATATGATTGATAAATGTGATGTAAAACAGCATTTAAATACCACAAAAAAGGTTGGAGATTTTCTTCTTCCAAAATTTATAGGAAGAACAACAGAGGTTGTCTATCTTATATGTTTAGATAATTCTTGTAAAGTTCTTCATTGTGGAATATTATTTGAAGGAACTGTGAATGCTGCTAGTATAAGTATACGAAAAATTATAGAAGTTGCTATAAAATTTAATGCTAGCAATATAATCTTATCTCATAATCACCCAACTGGAGTTGCTCTTCCTTCAAACGAAGACATAGTTACAACTGATAGAGTTGTAAAAGCTTTAAGAGTTATAGGGATAAGTCTTTTAGATCATATTATAGTTGCTAAAAATGATTTTGTTTCTCTGGCTGATAGTGGACATCTTTCGTTTATAAAGGGAGATATAATATAAAAATGAGGTTAGTTTGAAAATATATTTTCAAACTAACCTTTTAAATAAGGGGGATATATATGGAAAAATTTCAGCTTGTTTCAGAGTATAAGCCAACAGGAGATCAACCAAAGGCGATTAAAAAATTGGTGGAAGGGATAGAAAAAGGATTTAGAGAACAAACTTTATTAGGGGTTACGGGGTCTGGAAAAACTTATACTATGGCAAATGTTATAGAAAAAATAGGAAAACCAACACTAGTTTTAGCACATAATAAAACTTTGGCAGCACAATTATGCAGTGAATTTAAAGAGTTTTTTCCAAACAATTCTGTAGAATATTTTGTTAGTTATTATGACTATTATCAACCTGAGGCATATGTAGCCTCTACAGATACTTATATAGAAAAAGACAGTGCTATAAATGATGAGATAGAGAAGCTTCGACATTCTGCTACAAACTCTATAGCGGAAAGAAAAGATTTAATAGTTGTAGCTAGTGTTTCTTGTATATATAGTTTGGGAAATCCGATAGATTATAAAAACATGGTTATATCTTTGAGAGAAGGGATGGAAAAGAATAGAGATGAGCTTATAAGAAAGCTAATAGATATACAATATGAGAGAAATGATGTAAATTTTCAGAAGAACAAATTTCGTGTTCGAGGAGATGTGATAGAGATCTACCCTCCTTATTCTAAAGGACAGATTATAAGGGTAGATTTTTTTGGAGATGAGATAGAAAAGATAAGTGAGATAAATCCTCTAACTGGGGAGATTTTACAGGGAGTGTCTCATGTTGCAATCTATCCTGCATCTCACTATATATTTGAAAGAGAAAAAATAAATATAGCTATAAAAGAGATAGAAGATGAGCTGGCGGATAGGATAAAATATTTTGAAGATAATGAAATGTTGTTGGAGGCACAGAGGATAAAACAGAGGACAATGTATGATCTTGAGATGTTGTTGGAGATTGGGTTTTGTAAAGGTGTAGAAAATTATTCTAGAGTTTTATCAGGAAGACCAGAAGGAAGTGTTCCATATTCTCTTATTGACCATTTTCCAGAAGATTTTTTGATGATAGTTGATGAGTCACATGTTATGCTGCCACAGATTAGGGGGATGTTTGGAGGGGACTATGCAAGAAAAAAGATGTTGGTGGATTATGGTTTTAGGCTTCCGTCAGCTTTTGATAATAGACCGTTAAATTTTGATGAATTTTATAAAAAGATAAATCAAGCAGTTTATGTATCCGCAACTCCTGCAGATTTTGAAAAAGAACATAGTAGCCAGATAGTTCAACAGGTTATAAGACCGACTGGTTTGCTGGATCCTACTATAGACGTTAAGCTAATTCAGGGTCAGATAGAAGATATTTTATTTCAAATAAATGAGAGGATAAAAAAAGATGAAAGAGTATTTATAACAACACTAACTAAAAAGATGTCAGAAGATCTTACAAATTTTCTTTTAGACCATGGGATAAAGGTTAAATACATCCATTGTGATATAGACACAATGGAAAGGATGGAAATTTTAAGAGACTTAAGGCTAGGAAAATTTGATGTATTAATAGGTATAAACCTTTTAAGAGAGGGAATAGATATCCCTGAGGTGTCTTTAGTTTGTATCCTTGATGCAGATAAACAAGGATTTTTAAGAAGCGAGAGTGCACTTATACAAACAATAGGAAGAGCAGCGAGAAATAGCAATGGACATGTTATAATGTATGCAGATATTGTGACAAATGCAATGGAAAAAGCAATAACAGAGACACAAAGAAGACGAGAGATTCAGATAAAATATAATATAGAAAACGGTATAACGCCAACGACTATAAAAAAAGATATTAGAGATATTATCGAGATAAGTAAAAAAAATAAAAAAACTAAACAAGACGTTTCAAAAATGAGTATAGAAGAAAAACAAAAACTTATTATCACATTAAAAAAAGATATGAAAGAAGCGGCAAGGCTTTTAGAATTTGAGCATGCTGCATTTTTAAGAGATAGATTAAAAGAGGTAGAAGGTAGTTAGAAAGATAGATAGAAGGTGGATATATGAGCATAGATAAGATAGTTATAAAAGGGGCAAGAGAGAATAATTTAAAAAATATAGATATATCTTTACCAAGAGATAAGCTTATAGTTTTTACGGGGCCATCGGGTTCTGGAAAGTCTTCATTAGCCTTTGATACAATATATGCAGAGGGACAAAGAAGATATGTAGAAAGTCTTTCTGCGTATGCAAGACAGTTTTTAGGACAGATGGAAAAGCCAGAGGTTGAATATATAGAAGGACTATCTCCTGCAATATCCATAGACCAAAAGACGACAAATAAAAATCCAAGATCAACGGTAGGGACAGTTACAGAGATATATGATTATTTAAGACTTTTGTTTGCTAGAGTTGGAAAAGCGCATTGTACGGTTTGTAAAAGAGAGATAGAGAAACAAACGATAGATCAAATTGTAGATCGGGTTATGACATTAAAGGTAGGAGAAAAAATTCAAATTCTATCTCCGATTATACGATCAAAAAAAGGGGAGCATAAAAAAGAGATAGAAGGAATAAAAAGAAATGGATATGTTCGAGTTAGAGTAGATGGAAATATGTATGATATATCTGAGACAATAGAGCTTGATAAAAATAAGAAACATAGTATAGAAGTTATAATCGATAGACTGGTGGTTAAACCTGAGATTAGAGATAGGCTTTCAGATAGTATACAAACAGCTGTAGCTTTGTCAGATGGCTTAGTTTTGATAAATATCTTTTCAGAGGATCGAGATATTATGTTTTCTCAAAACTATTCTTGTCCAGACCATGATATATGTATAGATGAAATTTCTCCTAGTATGTTTTCTTTTAACAATCCTAAAGGGGCATGTGAAAATTGTATGGGGATAGGAACAACTATGAAGATAAATGAAAAAAATTTGATAGTTGATGAAAAATTTTCTATAAATCAAGGAGGGATCCGAGCTTGTGGATGGGATCTAAGCGAGGGGCAGAGTATTGGAAATATGTATATACAAGCTTTGTCAGAAAGATATAAATTTAAGTTAGATATACCTATAAAAAAACTAGAAAAAAAGTTTTTAGATATAATATTTTATGGAAATAAAGGGGAAGAATTAGATTTTGTTCATAAGCATGGGGTTTATAAAGGAAGTTTTGAAGGAATAGTTAATAATTTGGAAAGAAGATATAAAGAAACTCAAAGCTCCGCAGTTAGAGAAGATATAGCAAAATATATGACAATTTCTAGTTGTTCTTGTTGTAAAGGGGAAAGACTTAATGCTATAACCCTAGGAATTACAGTGGGCGGGATAAATATTAGTAAATTCAGTGTGAAAAGTGTGGAAGAATGTATTGATTTTATAGAATTGTTGAAACTATCTAAAGGGGATATGTATATAGCTGATAGGATTATAGAAGAGATAAAAAAAAGGCTTTTATTTTTAAAGAGTGTGGGATTAGATTATTTAACCCTATCTAGATCTGCGGCGACCCTTTCAGGAGGAGAAAGTCAGAGAATAAGACTTGCTACACAAATTGGATCTTCCCTTGTGGGAGTTTTGTATATCCTTGATGAGCCAAGCATAGGTCTGCATCAAAAAGATAATATGAGATTGATAGAAACACTTAAGCATTTAAGAGATATAGGGAACACAGTGATAGTTGTAGAGCATGATGAAGATACAATGAATGAGGCGGATTATATAGTTGATATTGGTCCAGGGGCAGGGGTTCATGGAGGGGAGATAATTTTTGCTGGAACGGTTGAGGGTATAAAAAAATGTGATAAATCTGAAACTGGAAAATATTTAAATGGAGAAAAAAGCATTCCAATTCCAGAAAAGAGAAGAGAAGGTTTTGGAGAGAAGATAGTTATAAAAGGTGCAAAAGCAAATAATTTAAAAGATGTTGATGTAGAATTTCCTATTGGAACTTTAAGCTGTGTGACGGGGGTTTCTGGATCGGGAAAATCCACATTAATAAATGAAATTTTATATAAATATGCAAGCAAAAAAATAAACAGATCTAAAGATGATCCAGGAGAGCATAAAAGCATAGAAGGAATAGAAAATTTTGATAAAATAATAGGGATAAATCAATCTCCTATAGGACGTACACCGAGGTCAAATCCCGCGACATATACAGGTGTTTTTACAGATATTAGAGAGATATTTGCAGCGACAAATGATGCGAAATCAAAAGGTTTTATCTCTAGTCGATTTAGTTTTAACATAAAAGGGGGAAGATGCGAATCTTGCCAAGGAGACGGAATAATAAAAATAGAGATGCATTTTTTATCAGATATATTTGTGACCTGTGAGGTTTGCAAAGGTCATAGATATAATAGGGACACACTTTCTATAAAATATAAGGACAAAAATATATATGATATTCTAGAGATGACGGTGGAACAAGGAGGAGAATTTTTTAAAAATATTCCAAAGATTTATAGAAAATTAAAATGTTTAGAAGATGTTGGTTTAGGCTATATCAAAATTGGACAGAGTGCACCAAGTTTATCGGGGGGAGAAAGCCAGCGGGTTAAACTAGCGACCGAACTTTCTAAAATTTCTACAGGAAAAACATTGTATATTTTAGATGAACCAACCACAGGTTTACATGTATCTGATGTTGCAAATTTAATAAAAGTTCTTCAAAAATTGGTAGATATGGGAAACACAATGATAATAATTGAGCATAATTTAGACATAATAAAAACAGCGGACTATATAGTGGATATAGGACCGGAAGGTGGATATAGAGGAGGGTGTATTATTGCATCGGGAACACCTGAAGATATAGCGAAAAATAAAGATTCTTATACAGGATTATATTTAAAAAAAATCTTATATAAATAGAGTTTACAAAAGTATATTGGTATGGTATAGTTTTTATATAGTTTGTAAACTTTAAATTAAATTATATAAAAAATTTAATTTTATAGGCTTTAAATTAAATACTTTAATATAAAAATTTTAATAAATATTAAAAAATAGGAGGTTTTATTTATGCAAAAATATATTTGTATAATATGTGGATATATATATGATCCAGAAACAGGTTGCGCAGATCAAGGGATTCCTGCTGGAGTTGCTTGGGAAGATGTTCGCGAAGATTATCTTTGTCCTTTATGTGATGTAGGAAAAGACCAATTTGAGCCAACAGACTAAATAAATTTAGGGGGAAATAAAATGAGTCATGTAAAAGTTGCCGACGGGATTTACTCTGTTGGAGTTTTAAATCCTAGTTTAAGAGTATTTGATATTGTCATGAGTACAGCTTATGGAACAACATATAATTCTTATCTTGTTAAAGGATCGGAAAAAACAGCTGTTATAGAGGCTTCTCATATTGATTATTTTGAATATTATCTTGAAAATATAAAAGAAGTTGCAGATATTATGGATATAGATTATGTTATAATGAACCATAATGAGCCAGACCATTCTGGTTCTATTGGAAAACTTATAAGTCTAAATCCAAATATAGAAGTTATAGCAACTCCAGCAGGTGCTATGTATTTAAAAAATATATTGAATCATGATTCCCCCAAAATAAGAGTTGTTAAAGAAGGCGACAGCATAGATCTTGGAGGAGGAAAGGTTTTAAAATTTATTAGTGCACCTTTTCTTCACTGGCCCGACACAATGTTTACCTGGTTAGAGCAAGACGGAGTTTTATTTTCTTGTGATTTTTTAGGTGCTCATTATTGTGAACCTCAGATGAAGGATACTCTTTGTGACAAAATTGATAAGTATGAAGATGCTTTTTTAGGATATTATAACGCTATATTTGGTCCGTTTAAGCCATATGTTTTAGATGGACTAGAAAAAATTAAAGATTTGGATATAAAATATGCATGTACAAGTCACGGACCAATTCTTTCAAAGGGTTGTAAACTAGAAGAAAATATAGAAAAATATAAAGTATGGAGTACTCAAATAAAGAATGAAAAAGCTTCGATTCCTATTTTTTATTGCTCTGCATACGGAAATACTCAAAAATTAGCAAAGGCAATTGCAGAAGGAATAAAAAAAGTTTTACCATCAGCGGACATTGAAACTTTTGATATAATAGAGAATGACATGGGACTATTAGGAGAAAAACTAAATAATAGTGATGCTTTTCTTATAGGATCTCCAACCTTAAATAAAGATGCTGTTCCACCAGTTTGGCAACTTTTAGCACATATTGATGCTATAAATATTCACAAGAAAAAAGCGGCAATATTTGGTTCTTGTGGATGGAGTGGAGAAGCTTTTAAAAACTTAAATGGAAGACTTTCTAATTTGAAGGTTGACGTGTTTGACGCTCCATTTAAGATAACACTTGTGGCCAGTGAAAAAGATTTAGCAGATGCTTTTGAATATGGAAAAAGTTTTGGAGAATACTTTTTAGCATAAAAAATATAAAATAAATACCTAGAGAAATATCTCTAGGTATTTATTTTATATTATTAAAAGATTGTTTATTTTTTTAGATAATATTATAATATATAGATGAGGTATAAGGAGGATTTTATGGATAAAAAGATAAAAATTTTTTGCGGATATTATGGAAGTGGAAAAACAAACTTTGCTATAAATTATGCAATAAATATGAAAAATAAAGGATACGATATTTTAATTATTGATTTAGATATAATAAATCCTTATTATAAAATAGCGAATTATACTAAAATTTTTAATAAATATGGGATAGAATATATTATTCCGCTCTGTTCTAATTCCACTATAGATATTCCTTCTTTAAGTCCTGCTATAGGGATGAGGCTGAATAATTTTAAAGGAATTATTATAATTGATATGGGTGGAGATGGAGCAGGAAGTTTGGCGATTGGACAATATAATAATCTTATAAAATCTAGAGAGTACGATATGTTTTATGTTTTTAATCTTTATAGAAATCATATGACAGATGGAAAAAATATATTAAAAAATATATTAGATATAGAAAAATCTAGCAGGTTAAAAGTTGGATATTTAATAAATAATTCTAATATAGGAGATCAAACAAGGTTAGAAGATATAACATGTTTATCTAAGCAAGAGTTTGAGATAGAAAAAATTACAAATAAAAAAATTATTTATAGAACAATTAATCAAAAATTATTAATTAATGATAAAAAATTAGATAACTTTTATCCAATTGATATATATGTAAAAAAAATATGGGAATAGAAAGGGAATTTTTATGGCAAAACTAACAATAGATAAAGATAGATGTAAGGCTTGTGGATTATGTGTGTCTGTGTGTCCAAAAAAAGTTTTAGAACTTTCTGAAGAAGAGTTTAATATAAAAGGGTATACGCCTATAAAGGTTATAGCTATTGAAGACTGTATAGCCTGTGGAATGTGTGGGATGATCTGTCCAGATTATGTAATTAAAATAGAGAAATAGGGGGAAATTATGAAAAAAAACACCTACCTTATGAAGGGAAATGAAGCGATAGCAGAAGGGGCAATTAGAGCTGGGTGTAAGGCTTTTTTTGGATATCCAATAACACCGCAGACAGAAATAGCGGCATATATGTCAAATAAAATGAGAGAGTCGGGCGGAGTTTATCTACAAGCTGAATCCGAAATTTCTGCAATAAATATGGTTTTAGGAGCAGCGGCAACGGGAACAAGGGTTATGACATCATCATCATCCCCAGGAATAAGTTTAAAAACTGAAACTATTTCTTATATTGCTGCTTCCGATCTTCCATGTGTTATTGTGGATGTTCAACGAGCAGGGCCAGGTTTAGGTGGTATACAGCCTTCTCAAGCAGACTATTTTCAGGTTGTAAAAGCTTTGGGACATGGTGATTTTTATTGCTTAGTATATGCGCCATCTGGTGTTGGAGAGGCTGTTGAAATTATACATAAGGCGTTTGATAAAGCCAATCAATATAGAATGCCAGTTATTGTTTTGGCGGATGGAATATTAGGACAGATGATGGAGCCAGTTTGTTTTGATGATGAGGTTAAACAGGATAAGCTTGTTGAAAAAAATTGGGCAACATCTGGTCATCAAGAAAAAAGACCGCCTAATATAGTTAATTCTCTTATTTTAAATGTAAATAGTTTGGAACAAAAAATTGTAGATAGATTTAAAAAATATGAAGAGATAAAATTAAATGAAATTATGGTAGAAGAATATCTTATTGATGATGCTGAAATAGTTATTATTGCATACGGATCGACAGCGAGAATAGCAAAGACAGCGGTGGATAGTATGCGGGCGGATGGAGAAAAAATTGGAGTTTTAAGACCGATATCTTTATGGCCTTTTCCTGATAATAAGATAGAAGAAATTTCTAAAAAAGTTAAAAATATATTGGTTGTAGAGATGAGCATGGGACAGATGATTTTAGATGTTAAGGCGGTTGTTCAGGGTAGATGTCCTGTTGATTTTTGTGGGAGAACAGGAGGAAATGTTCCAACTCCAACTGAAATTATTGATAAAGTTTCTAGTATAAAAAAGGAGGATTAGATGAAAACTGTATTTGAAAAAACAAAAGGACTAACCGATGCAATAACCCATTATTGTCCAGGATGTACCCATGGAATATCCCATAGAATAGTGGGAGAAGTTTTAGAAGAATTTGAAGTTTTAGGAAAAACTGTTGGAATTGCTTCTGTTGGATGTTCGGTTATGTCATATGATTATTTTAATGTAGATATGATTCAGGCACCACATGGAAGGGCTCCAGCGGTTGCCACAGGTGTTAAACGAGTTTTACCTGATAATATAGTTTTTACATATCAAGGCGATGGAGATTTAGCAGCTATAGGAACAGGAGAGGTTGTTCATGCTGCTGCAAGGGGAGAAAATATAACTGTTATATTTATAAATAATGGTACATATGGGATGACAGGAGGACAGATGGCTCCAACAACTCTTTTATCCCAAGTTACCCAGACAACGCCTAAAGGAAGAGATAAGCATAATGATGGATTTCCTATAAGAGTTTGTGAAATGCTTTCTACATTAGAAGGTGTTGTTTATGCAGAAAGAACAGCGCTTGATAGTCCTAAAGGGGTTATGCAGACTAAAAGGGCGGTTAAAAAAGCTTTTAAATCGCAGATAGAAAAAAAAGGATTCAGCATAGTTGAGATTCTTTCTACCTGCCCAACTAATTGGGGATTGACCGCTGTGGAATCTTTAAAATGGGTTGAAAAAGAGATGACTGAATATTATCCTTTAGGAGTTTATAAAGATAAAACAGATAAGGGGGTTTTTTAAAATGGAAGGAAAAACTCTTTTTGCTGGATTTGGAGGACAGGGAATTTTATTTGCTGGAAAAGTCTTGTCATATATCGGTTTAATCGATGATAATAATGTTAGTTGGTTGCCTTCTTATGGTCCCGAAATGAGGGGAGGGACGGCGAATTGTAGTGTTTGTATATCCAAAAAACCCATAGGTTCTCCCATTGTTTTAGAGCCAGAAAATTTGATTGCTATGAATATTCCATCTTTTAAAAAATTTGAAGAAAGTGTTTGTGTAGGGGGAAATATAATATTAGACTCTTCTTTAATAAAAGAGTCTAAAACTAGAGTAGATATTTCGTATTATGATGTTCCAGCTACATATCTGGCTAAAAAAAACAATTTAGAAAAATTGGGAAATATAATTATGCTAGGAAAATTTTTAAAAGTTATAGGATATAAAGATAAAGAAACCGTCGCTAAAGGAATAGAAAAATCTGTTTCAAAAAAACGAAAAGATTTGATTGAAAAAAATATAGAAGCTTTTGAAATTGGATATAATAATTAAATGGAAATTTAATTGAAAAATAATGGGATAAAAAAGCCTTTTGAGTTAATAATACATGTAAATAGATTATATATTGCTCAATAGGAGGGCTTTTATGAAAGCTACAGGAATTGTTAGAAGGATAGACGACTTGGGAAGAGTTGTTATTCCTAAAGAAATTAGGAGAACTATGAGGATAAGAGAAGGAGATCCTTTAGAGATATTTACAACTGCACAAGGGGAGATTATATTTAAAAAGTTTTCCCCAGTTGGAGAGCTGTCTACATTTGCATCTCAGTATGCAGATGTTTTATATAAAACTACAGGAATTCCTGCGATTGTTTGCGATAAAGATGTTGTAATTGCGGCTTCTGGGTCTGGAAAAAAAGAAGTTGTTGAAAGAAGGATTACATCTACTTTAGAAGATATAATGAAAAATAAGAAAAGCATAGCATATACAAGTGAGGATATGCATAAGGTTGTTCCTGTTGAGGGGTGCTTAAAACATATTTTAGTATGTGCACCAATCACATTTTCTGGGGATGTTGGTGGGGCAATTATGTTTATTTCTACAGATGAAAACACCGTTGCGACAGAGTCACAGGTAAAGTTGGTTCAGGTTGCTTCTATGTTTTTGGGAAAACAGATAGAAGATTAGAAACAAGTTGAAAATCTTTTTTAATAATGTTATAATGTTATAAGCTAATGATATTTTAAAACGAAAGACTGGGAGATATACACCCAGTCTTTCGTCTATGTTGGAGTTGTTGTTTTTGAAAAAAGGTAAAAGTTCGGAAAAATCAGGAGGAAAAAAAAATACAGCTTATAAGGTTCAGCAGTTTGTAGAACCTCTGATTTTGGAAAATAATCTTATTTTATGGGATGTTCGTTTTGAAAAAGATGGATCATGTTGGTTTTTAAGAGTTATGATAGATAAGCAGGATGGTCGTGTAAATTTTGAGGATTGTGAAAAAATTAGTAGACCCCTTGATAAACTTCTAGATGATGCTGATTTTATAGAGCAGACCTATTTTTTAGAAGTTTCATCTGCTGGTATAAATAGAGAGCTGAAAAAATCATCTCATTTTGAATATTCTAAAGGAAAAAAAGTTTTAATAAAAACTATTAGACCAGTCGAAGGAATTAGAGAGTTTTTAGGAACTTTAGAAAAAGTCGAAGATGATATTGTTTATATAAAACAAGAAAATGAAATAATATTTTCTCATTGTATAAAAGATTGTAGCTATATAAAACTAGAAGAGAGTATACCGATGGAGGAAATTAGTTATGAATAATGAATTCTTTGATGCTTTAGAGATGTTTGAAAAAGAAAAGGGAATATCACAAGAATACCTTTTAGAAAAGATAAAAACAGCAATTTCTATAGCTATAAAAAAAGATTATAATTTGTTAGATAATTTTAAAATAGAGCTAGATAATATTTCTAGAAAATTTCGAGTGAGTATTATTAAAAAAGTTGTTGTTGATGTTGAGGATAAGTCGGAGGAGATTAGTCTAGAAAATGCATTAAGCCATAATAAAAGAGCAAGGCTAGGGGAAACAGTAGAGATAAAATTGGACACAAAACAACTTGGTAGAATAGCTGCACAGACGGCAAAAAGTGTTATAAAACAGTCTATCCGAGATGCAGAAAGGGTTCAACTTTTAGAACAATATAACGAAAAGGTAGATAAAATTATTTCTGGAGTTGTTTTAAAGATAGATCCTAGAAATGGAAATTTAGTTGTAGAGAGTGAAAAACATGAGATCACACTTTTTGCAAATGAGCAAATTCCAGGAGAAACTTTTATAGAGGGAGATCGTATAAAAGTATATGTAACTGGGGTTATATCTACTGAAAAAAAATGCAATATGAAAATTTCTAGGGTTCATAAAGATTTTGTTAAAAAATTGTTTGAGTTAGAAGTTCCAGAGATAAATGATGGAGTTGTAACAGTTCAAGCCGTTTCTAGAGAAGCGGGAAGCAGATCTAAGATTGCTGTTTATACATTGGATTGTGATGTTGATCCAGTTGGATCTTGCATTGGGTCTAAAGGGATGAGGATTTTAAATATTGTTAAAGAGTTGAATGGTGAAAAAATAGATATAATAAAATATAATGAGAATATGGAGCAATTTATATCTGAAAGCTTATCACCATCTAAAGTTATTTCTACAAAAATTTTGGATGAAGAAGAAAAGACTTGTCGTGTTATAGTTCCAAAAGACCAACTTTCTTTGGCGATAGGGAATAGAGGACAGAATGCAAAACTTGCTGCAAGGCTTACAGGGTATAAGATAGATATTATATCCGATGAAATGGAGCTAGAAAATATTAGAGAAGCGGAAGAACTTGAGGCTAATGAGAAGTTAGAAGCTAGTTTGGTTGATGAAAACTTAGAGGTTGAAGCTAGTTTGGCGGATGAAAACTTAGAGGTTGAAGCTAGTTTGGCGGATGAAAACTTAGAGGTTGAAGCTAGTTTGGCGGATGAAAACTTAGAGGTTGAAGCTAGTTTGGTTGATGAAAACTTAGAGGTTGAAGCTAGTTTGGTTGATGAAAACTTAGAGGTTGAAGCTAGTTTGGTTGATGAAAACTTAGAGGTTGAAGCTAGTTTGGCGGATGAAAACTTAGAGGTTAAAGCTAGTTTGGTTGATGAAAACTTAGAGGTTGAAGCTAGTTTGGTTGATGAAAACTTAGAAGTTGAATCAGAGGATGTATAACAGAATAATTTAAAAATTTTAATATTTCTGTTTCTATAATTTTCTAAATTATATTTATTATATTGTTTATTATATAGGGGGATGTTAAAATAGAAATTATAAAGACTGTGAATCGTATGTGTGGAGGGTGTAGAAAACTATACCCTCGAACTAGCCTCATTAAAATTGTTCTTAAAGATAAACAAGATATATTTATAGATAAAACATATAAACAGGATGGTCGTGGATGCTATGTTTGTAAAAATAATCAATGTTTTACTATTTTTAAAAAGAAAAAAGTTTTAGAAAGAAGTTTTAAGAAAAAAAAATTAGACGAAATATACGCGGATATAGAAGAGGAGATACAATTTTTTGGGAAATAACTTTGGAAGTCTGCTTGGTTTAAGTAGAAAAGCAAATTTTTTAAACTATGGATTTGAAACTGTAAAATCACTTGTTTTAAAGGGTGAAGTTAAAGTTATCTTGATTACATATGATATATCAGATAAAACAAAAAAAGAAATAAATTATTTTATTAAAAATTTGTCTATACGTTTAATAGAAACAGAGTATTCTATGGAGGATATTGGTGTTTTTATAGGAAAAAAGACAAAAATAATTGGTCTTAAAGACGGTGGATTAACGGATAAAATCGTATCAATATATAATTTGGAAAAAAAAGATTAGGAGGACTTTTATATGGTGATAAAATATAGAGTTCATGAATTGGCGAAAGATTTTAATATAGATAATAACGAAATAATTGAAGTTTTAAGTAGAAAATTTGGGTCTAATAAAAAATATATGGCGGCTCTTACAGAGAGAGAGCTTAATTATGTTTTTGAATATTATATAACAAAAAATGAGAAATCAGATTTTAATGAATATTTTGACCTTAAAAATAAAAAGATAGATATAGACAATGAAAAATCGATTGTGGACAAAAATATAAAATCTGATAGATTTACAAAACAAACAGAGCTAATAACAGCAAATAAAAGTAGAATAGATAAGCCCTCTATCCAAAAAGGACAAGAAAAAGAAGATGATTCTAAAGATAATACAATAAAAATTACTATGAAAGATTCTGGCGATTCATCAGCTAGATATGAAAAAGAAGTTACGCATATTGATACAAAGGCAGTTGCTGTAAATCTTGATAAATACAATGAAAAATATGAAAGAATTGCACCAACAAATAGCTTTAATAATTCTAAATTTACACAAAGAAAACAAAAATTTCAAAATAAAAATAATAAAGGCGGATATCAAGGGATAAAAAAAGGAGAGACAGAGGCTCAAAAGTTGCAAAGATTGGCTTTAGAACGAGCTAGAAAACAACAATTAAAAGTTTTAATTCCAGAAGAGATTTCTGTTTCTGATTTAGCTATAAGACTAAAAGTTTCATCAACTCAAGTTATAAAAATATTGATGCCTTTGGGAATTATGGCTAGCCAAAGCGAAGTTATAGACTTTGATACAGCAAGTCTGGTTGCAGAAGAATTGGGAGCAAGGGTTGAAAAAGAAATTGTTGTAACTATAGAGGAAAGATTATTTGACGAAACAGAAGATGTTGAAGAAAATTTGGTTACTAGAAGCCCTATTGTGGTTGTTATGGGACATGTTGATCATGGAAAAACATCCCTTTTAGATAAAATAAGAAACTCTGATGTTACAAGTGGAGAAGCAGGAGGAATTACTCAGCATATAGGGGCATATAAAGTTGCTATAAATGGCAGAGATATTGCTTTTTTAGATACACCAGGACATGAAGCGTTCACATCTATGAGGGCTAGAGGTGCATCTGTAACTGATGTGGCAATTCTAGTTGTAGCGGCAGATGATGGAATTATGCCACAGACAATCGAGGCAATAAACCATGCAAAAGAAGCAAATGTTGCTATAATTGTGGCTATGAATAAGGTTGATAAACCAGGGGCGAATATAGAAAAAATAAAGCAAGAACTTACAGAGCACGAGCTTGTTCCAGAGGAATGGGGCGGAGATATAATCTGTTGTCCTGTATCTGCAAAAACAGGAGAAGGAATCGAAAATCTTTTAGAGATGGTTTTATTAGCATCCGATTTAAGAGATTTAAAATGCAACCCTAATAGACTAGCAAAAGGAACAGTTATTGAAGCGAAACTTAATGTAGGTAAAGGTCCTATTGCGACAATTCTTGTCCAAAACGGAACTTTAAGAGTTGGCGATGCAATAATTGCAGGAACATCAGTTGGAAGAGTTAGACTAATGGTTGATGATAAAGGAAGATCAGTTAAAGAAGCAGGGGCATCTACACCAGTAGAGATTACTGGACTTGGAGAAGTTCCATCTGCGGGAGATTTATTTAACTGTGTAGAAGACGAAAAATTGGCAAGAGAACTAGCAGATAGAAGAAAACATAAAGAAAAAGAAGAAAAATTTAAATCTGTAACAAAAGTAACTCTTGATAGTTTATTTACTCATATAGAAGAGGGGAAAATCAAAGAACTTGGAATTATAGTTAAAGCAGATGTACATGGATCTATAGAAGCTATAAAAGAATCTTTGCTAAAACTTTCTAATGAAGAGGTTCGCGTTCGTATTATACATGGAGGGGTTGGAGCTATTTCTAAATCTGATGTTATGTTGGCAAATGCATCAGGGGCTATTATTATCGGATTTAACGTTAGACCACAGCCTATAGCACAGGATGAGGCGGATAAAGATGGTGTTGAACTTAGACTATATCGTGTTATATATGATGCTATAGATGATGTAAGACAGGCTATGAAGGGTATGTTAGATCCAAAAACTAGAGAGATCAATTTTGGACGAGTTGAAGTTCGTCAGGTTTATAAGATTACAAATGTAGGAACTATTGCAGGTTGCTATGTAATTGAAGGAAAAGTTGTTCGTTCTGCTCTAATCCGTGTTGTAAGAGATGGAATAGTTATATTTGAAGATAAGATAGACTCGTTAAAAAGATTTAAAGATGATGCTAAAGAAGTTGCACAGGGATATGAATGTGGTGTTGGACTTGTAAAATTCAACGATATAAAAGAAGGCGATATTTTAGAATCATTTACAATAGAAGAATATAGGGATTAGTTTTATATATAATAAGAGGAGGAGATTTTTTTGGGAAGTTTTAGACTGGCAAGAACAGAAGAAGATATAAAAAGAGAGATTACACTGATTATACCAACGCTTAAAGACTATAGAATAGATGGGATAATTACCGTGGTTAAGGTTGAACTTTCTAGTGATCTATCCTACTGTAAAGTTTATATTAGTTGTCTTGGAGGAAGTTCGTCGACAAAAAAGGTAATTGAAGGTCTTGAAAGTGGTTGTGGATATATAAAAAAAGAAATTTCTCTTAGGGTTAAAATGAAAAAGATGCCAATTTTTACGTTTATAGAAGATAAATCATTAGAATATGCTAGTAAAATAAATAAAATTATTGATAAATTGGTTTAAAGGTATGAATGTAAATTTAAATGATATTAGAAATTTTTTATTAGAACATGATAATTTTTTAATTTTAATGCATCAGAATCCAGATGGAGATACAACAGGAAGTGGATTTGGATTATATTATGGACTAAAGTCTATAGGAAAAAATGCAAGAGTTTTATGCAGTGATGATATTCCTGATATATATAAATTTTTAAATAAAGAATATCAGGAAACTGATTTTATAGAACAATTTGTTATATCTGTTGATATTGGATCTGAAAATTTATTTGGAGATGGTTTGGAAAAATATAAGGGTGGCGTAGATTTAAATATAGATCACCATTTTTCTAATGAAAATTTTGCAAAATATAATTATGTTGATGCTACATCAGCGTCTACTACCCAGATAATATATGAAGTTTTAGATAAGATGGATATAGATTTATCTATTATTATGGGCAGATGTTTATATACTGGAATTTGTACAGATACAGGATGTTTTAGATATAGAAACACAACTTCTAAAACACATATGATAGCTTCTAAATTATTAGAACTAGATTTTGACCATAGTGAAATTGTGTATAACTTGATGGAAAGTAAATCTTTACAAAAATTAGAGTTAGAAAAGCATATAATTAATAATATGAAATTTTATTTTGATGGCATAGTAGGAATAGCCTATATAACACAAGATATGATTGAAAAATCAGGAGCTAGCCAATATGAAGTTGATGGTTTTTCGTCTTTTGTTCGTCAGATAAAAGGTGTAGAAATAGGAGTTACTATAAAAGAGAAGACCAAAACTTTTTGTAAAGTTTCTATAAGAACTTCTGGAAATTATGATGCTTCAATGATCTGTAGTATGTTTGGTGGCGGTGGTCATAAAAATGCGGCGGGCTGTATTTTCAACACCAGTGTAGAGGATGCTTTATCAGAATTGTTAGAACGAATAAAAAAAATAATAGATGGTGTTTAATGAATGGAATAATTTGTGTAGATAAGCCCAAAGACTTTACATCTTTTGATGTTGTCGCGGTTATGAGAAAATGTTTTGATCAAAAAAAAATTGGTCATGGAGGAACATTAGATCCAATGGCAACAGGAGTTTTACCTATTTTTTTAGGAAGAGCGACAAAATCGATAGATCTTATAGAAAATCAAGAAAAAAAATATGAAGCAGAGTTCATTTTTGGAATATCAACAGATACGTTAGATATAACGGGAAAAGTTTTATCTAAATTTGATACAAAAGTCTCTCAAAAGGATTTTGAAGATGTCATAAAAACTTATATAGGAAATATAGAGCAGATTCCTCCTATGTATTCGGCTATAAAAATCGACGGAGTTAAACTTTATAAATTGGCGAGAGAGGGCAAACAAGTTGAAAGAAAGCCAAGAAGTGTAACTATTGAGGATATAAAAACTCTTTTTTTTGATGAAAAAAATCAAAAGGGGAAAATAGAGGTTTGGTGTTCTAAAGGGACATACATAAGAAGCTTGATAGATGATATAGGAAAAAGTTTGGGTACAGGTGCTACGCTTACCGAACTTAGAAGGACAAGGTCTACAATCTTTGATATATCAGAATGTTATACAATAGATGATATAAAAAAATTTAAATTAGATAAAATATTAGAAAAAAAGATTTATTCTGTTGAAAAAATTTTTGAATATATGGATACTATATCTTTGGATAAAGATGGAACAGAAAAGATTTTAAATGGAATAAAATTAGATTTGGATTTATTAAATTATTCTAAAAAAGTTATTAATTCAGAAAAAATTAAATTGAAAGATTATGAAGGAAAATTTTTAGGAATAGGAAATATAAATGCGGATATAAATAAATTAGAGATATATAAATTTATGTTTTAGAGGGTATATAAATGGATATCTTTTATGATATTAGTAATGTTAATAGTAAGCCATCGGTTATAGCAGTTGGTTTTTTTGATGGAGTTCATATAGGACATATATCTGTAATAAAAAAAGCTGTTGAAATAGGAAAAAAGAATAAATTATATCCTAGCTTATTTACATTTAGAATGGACAAGTTTTTTCCAGAGAAAAAAAAGGAAATTAAAAGAATTATTCCCATTTATAAAAAGCTAGATATTTTTAAAAATTTAGGAATAAAGCAAACTTTTATTCCTTGTTTAGATGATATAATAGATTTAAGTCCGATAGAGTTTATAGAGGATGTATTGTTGAATAAGTTTAATGCAAAGAGCATAATTTGTGGAGAAGATTTTCGTTTTGGTAAATTTGCAAAGGGTGATGTAAATCTTTTAAAATCTGTTTCTGAAAAATATAATTTCACACTACATATTATAAAGAATATAGATTTATTAGGAGAAAAAGTTAGTTCTACAAATATAAGAAAAAAAATATCATTAGGAGATTTTAAAGAGGTTAATAGATATTTAGGATATCGATATTTTATAGAAGAAGAGGTTTTGATAGGAAGAAGATTAGGAAGACAACTGGGCTTTCCAACTATAAATCAGCTTATTCCTGATGATATTGTTCATCCTAGATATGGAATCTATGCATCTATAACTTATTTTGATAAAAAAATTTATAAAAGTGTAAGCCATATAGGGATAAAACCTAGTGTTGAAACAACATCAAAAAAAATTTTTTTAGAGACAAATATTTTTGATTTTGACAAAAATGTATATAATAAAATTCTTAAAGTAGAACTATTAGAATTTATAGGAGAAGAAGAAAAATTCTCTAGTATGTATGATTTGAAAAAACAGATAGAGTTTTATTCAAAAAAATCGTATGAGATTTGTGATAATTATATTTAAATTGATTGACAAGGCTATATTTAAGACTTATAATGTATTAAGTAGTTTTATAGAGGTATTTTTATGATATTAAATATTAAAGATGTTCTTGAAAGTCCCGATATTAGGAAAGATTTTGAGTTTGATATATTTTTTGAAAAATCTCCTTTTGATGATAAAAATCCTTTAAATAAAAAGATTTTATTCACAGGATATTTAGAAAATAAACACTCGCTGGTTTCTTTATATATTTCAACTAAATTTAAACATCCTTTTTTATGTGATAGATGTCTTTGTGATTTTGAAGAAGAATTCTCTTTATCATATAATCATATAATTTCTAGGGATGAGTCTTATTGTAGTGAGGATGAAAAAGATGTTATACTTTGTGAAAACAATGTTATAGATCTTTCTGATATCTCTATATCTGATTTAATTATGTCTTCCCCTTTTAAAGTTTTATGTAAAAAAGAATGTGAGGGGATTTGTTTTAAATGTGGTATAGATTTGAATTATAATTGTTGTAGTTGTAATAAAAAAGAAATTGACCCAAGATTACAGATTTTAGGACAATTATTGTCTTGATATATATTTATATATAAAATAAAGGAGGTGTTCTTACAAATGGCAGTACCAAAAAGAAAAACGTCTAAATCAAGACGTGATAAGAGAAGATCAAGTGTTTGGAAATTGGATGTACCTGCATTTTCAAAATGTACACAATGTGGAGAATTAAAGCTTCCTCACAGAGTTTGCTCCGAATGTGGATTTTATAAAGGACAACAAGTTCTTATAAAAAATGAAGCATAATAAAAGGTAGGTAAGGAATTTCCTTATCCTACCTTTTATTTATATAAAATAGAATTATGATGAAAGGGAAAAGGATGCCTGTTTTAATAGGAGAAGTTGTTTCTGGATCTATATGCGATAAAATAGGAATTTGTAAAGGAGACAGCTTAATATCAATAAATAATAATGATATTGCTGATGTTTTGGATTATGAATTTTATTGTTCTGAAGAAGAGTTAATGATAGAAATAGAAAAATCAGGAGATAAGAAAGAATATTCTATAGAAAAAGAAGAAGACGAAAGTCTAGGTTTGATATTTGATACATATCTTATGGATAAGCATAAGACGTGTAAAAATAAATGTATATTTTGTTTTATAGATCAGATGCCAAAAGGTAGAAGAGAAAGCCTATACTTTAAAGATGATGATTCTAGGCTAAGTTTTTTGTTTGGAAATTATATAACCCTTACAAATTTGACCGATCATGAGGCAGATAGAATTATAAAGATGAAGATAAGTCCTATAAATATATCTATACATACGACAAATCCAGAGCTTCGTGTAAAGATGATGGGAAATAAAAATTCTGGTGAAAGTTTAAAACATGTGGAAAACTTTGTAAAAGCTGGTATTAGTATAAATTGTCAGTTAGTTTTATGTCCAGGTATAAATGATGGGTTAGAACTAAAAAAAACAATAGAGACGATATTAGGATATGGGGAGAGTGTCCAGAGTGTCGCTTGTGTTCCTATAGGGATTACAAAGTTTAGAGATAATCTACATAAAATGGAAATATATAACCAGCAAACTGCATCAGAAACTATAGATATAATAGAATCATATGGAAATATTTCTAAAAAAGAAAAAGGGGCTAGAAAATTTTATCCATCGGATGAATTTTTTTTAATAGCAAAAAGAAAGCTTCCTGATTATGATTATTATGATGATTTTGTCCAGCTTTCAAATGGAGTTGGAATGATTACTATGTTTGAGAGAGAGTTTTTTGATGGAATGGAATATATTTCAAAAGAGAATATTATCAAGCAAAAGGTGTCTATTGCAACTGGATATAGTGCATACGAGATGATAAAAGGTCTTATTATTAATTTAAATAAAAAATATCCTGATGTTGATTGTAAACTTTATCGAATTACAAATAATTTTTTTGGAGATACAATAACCGTTTCAGGACTTTTAACAGCAACTGATTTAATTGATCAGTTGAAAGATAAAGATTTAGGGGAATATCTTCTTTTGACGGAAAGTATGATTAAAGAAGATGGAAATCAAAGAATATTTTTAGATGATATAAGTGTAGAAGAAGTTGAAAAAACACTCAATGTTAAGATAAAAATGGTGTCAAATGATGGAAATAATTTATTAGAAAGCATCTTATATTAGTTATAAAAATTTATTTAGAAGTTAGGTGGTGCATTTATGTTAAAACCAACTATAGCCGTTGTAGGGAGACCAAATGTAGGAAAATCAACTCTTTTTAACAAACTAGTGGGGAAAAGAATAGCAATAATAGAGGATACACCAGGGGTTACAAGAGATAGAATATATAGCGATTGTGAGTGGAGAACAAAAGAGTTTGTCCTTGTAGATACAGGGGGAATTGAACCATATAGTACAGATCCTATTTTAATTCAGATGAAAAGACAGGTAGAGGTGGCTATTCAAACATCGGATGCTATAATATTTGTAGTTAACCTTCAAGATGGACTAACCGCAACAGATCAAGAAGTGGCTGTAATGCTTAGAAAAAGCGGGAAGCCTATTGTTTTATGTGTAAATAAATGCGATACCGTAGGTGGAATTCCTAGTGGTTTATATGAATTTTATTCGCTGGCAATGGGAGAGCCTATTGGAGTTTCTTCTGTACATGGGCATGGAACAGGAGATCTTTTAGATGAAACTTTTAAGCATTTAAATTTTTCGGATGTAGAAGAGTATGGAGAAGATTATATAAAAGTTTCAATTGTGGGAAAACCAAACGTAGGAAAATCTTCTTTGGTTAATAAAATTTTAGGGGAAGATAGAGTTATAGTTTCAGAAGTTGCAGGAACCACAAGAGACTCGATTGATACTGTTATAGAAAATGATAAAGGTAGATTTGTTTTTATAGATACAGCAGGGATTAGAAAAAAAGCAAGAGTTATAGAATCTATAGAGAGATATAGTGTTATCCGTGCATATATGGCAGTTGATAGAGCTGAAATTTGTATAATAATGATAGATGGAGAAGTTGGATTTACAGAACAGGACAGCAAGATTGCTGGTTATGCACATGAAGAAGGAAAAGGTTGTATAATAGTCGTAAATAAATGGGATCTTGTAGAAAAAGACACCCATACTATGGCTAATTATAGAAAAACTTTAGAGCAAGATTTTAGTTTTATGTCTTATGCACCTTTTTTGTTTATATCTGCAAAAACAGGGCAGAGGATAGAAAATTTATATCCTCTAATAAAATTTGTTAATGATCAAAATTCTATTAGGATATCAACAGGAATGCTAAACGATCTTTTAGCAACAGCAACAGGTCGTGTTCAGCCACCTTCGGACAAAGGAAAGAGATTAAAGATATATTATATGACACAGGCATCTACAAGACCGCCAACATTTGTAGCTTTTGTTAATAATAAAGATTTATTCCATTTCTCTTATCAAAGATATATAGAAAATCAAATAAGAGGAACTTTTGGGTTAGAAGGAACTCCAGTTAGATTTATTGTTCGAGAGAGAGATAAGAAAAAAAAGTAGGGGTTTTGTTTTATGACAGTTATAACACCTTTTTTAATCTTAGTTTTGACAGGAATTTTGGTTGGTTCATATCTTATAGGAAGCATAAACTTTGCTATAATTATTACTAAAATATTTTTAAAAAAAGACATAAGAAATATGGGAAGTAAAAATGCAGGAATGACAAATGTTTTTAGATGTGTTGGAAAATTTGCTGGATTTTTAACTTTTTTAGGAGATTTTTTAAAGGGATTTATAGTTATTATATTTTCTAGGTTTATTTTAAAAAATATGGTTAGTTTTGAATTTATAGAATATTTTTCATATTTTGTAGCTGCATTTGCCCTTCTAGGACACACATTTCCTATATATTATAAATTTAAAGGCGGAAAAGGCATTTTAGTTTCTGCTGGAATAATGCTCTACTTAAATTTTAATATATTTATAGTTTGTGCAATAATTTTTATAATTGCTATAATATTTACAAAGATGGTTTCTTTTTCATCAATATTAATGGCAATTTTATTTCCAATTTTTATTATGACTGTGAAATATATACAAACAAATGATATAAAGATAATAGGATTTTATGCTATACCACTCTGTTTTATAGGCGGCCTAATTATATACTTGCATAGAGGAAATATAAAAAGGATCATAAATGGAGAAGAATCGAAAATTGGAAAAAAAAACAGATAAATTTGTATATAGGAGGATAGATAATATGGCAAAGATTAGTGTTTTAGGGTCTGGAAGTTTTGGTTGTTCTTTAGGATATATTATGGATAAAGCTGGACACGATGTGTCTGTCTGGGGATATAATATATCTGAAATTGATGATATAAAAAAATATAGAGAAAACAAGAAACATCTTCCTGGAATAAAATTAAAAGAGAGTATAGAATTTTCTACGGATTTTGAAATTTTAAAAGGATGCTCATTAGTTATATTTGCTGTTCCTTCTTTTGCTGTATCACAAACTATAGAAAAATGTCATAAATATATAGATGAAAATTGTATAGTTATTAATGTTGCTAAAGGATTTGACCCAGATACAGATAAGTTTTTATCAGATATTTTACAGCCATATTTAAAGCAAGATATAGTTGTTTTATCTGGACCTTCTCATGCAGAAGAAGTAGCAAGAGGAATTCCTACAACTATGGTTGCTTCTTCTAAAAATGCAAGTAATGCAAAATATGTTCAAGATCTTTTAATGGTAGAAAATTTTAGAATATATGTAAATGATGATATAATTGGAACTCAGGTAGGTGGGGCTCTAAAAAATATAATTGCGATTGCTTGTGGAATTTGTGAGGGTTTGGGATTAGGTGATAATTCTAAAGCCGCTTTGATGACAAGAGGTTTAGCAGAGGTTAGTAGGTTGGGAAGAAAGCTTGGCGCAAAATTGGAAACCTTTTCAGGACTTACAGGTTTGGGAGATTTGATAGTTACCTGTACTAGCGTCCATAGTAGAAATACAAGAGCAGGGATTTTTATAGGTAAAGGACTTTCTCCAAAACAAGCTATGGAAAAAGTGGGAATGGTTGTAGAAGGATATAATGCAACTAGGTCGGCATATGCATATATGAATAAATATGATGTTATTATGCCAATAGTTAAAGGTCTTTATGGGGTTTTATTTGAGGGTTGGGATGTTAAATCTCAGATAATTAATCTTATGGGACGAGATAAAACTAGTGAAAATGAAAATATACTATATAGTAGTTTTCAATAAAAAAGAGAAAAGAGGGAATTTCCTCTTTTCTCTTTTTTTATAAAATTTATTTACATTGAAATTTTCTTTTTAAATTTTCGGGATTTAGTAGACACGGTAAAGATTGCATCGGATGAAAACACTTTTATCGCTATAAAAAGAATACCTATAAGGAATATGCCCTGATAAGCTATACCTAATAAAAAAAGAACATTGTTCTGTAAAATAAGATTTGGACCAGCTGTAAAAGTATGAGTAAAAGGAATTAGATTTACTATAAATCTAATAATGGGAGGCAGGGTTTGTATATCTGAAAGAATAGAAAGAATATATGGTATTAAAACAGATATCATAAGTGGAGCAATAGTGATTTGTGCGGATTTTACATCTTTAGAAAAAGCTCCTAAAACAATACTTATAGATAAAGCAATAAGAATAGTTAAAAACAACTGTATCCCTATAAGTATAAAATCGAATCCAGAAAGTTTTATTCCAAGATCAGAAAACAAGGTTGTGTCGATAGAAGAGCTAGATTCACCTGTCATGTATATAAAAAATCCAACTACATAAACCGACGACATAACTATCGCTACTAGAGCGGAAGCAGAAATTTTTGCAAGAAGGATAGATATCCTAGAAATAGGAGTGGATAGTAGTGTTTCTAATGTTTTATCACCTTTTTCATTGGCTATAGCGGTGGAAACCATCTGAGAAGCGATGACTATTATCATAAATATTATTATAGGCAGGACTGCTGTTTGTGATATTGCAAAAAATTTTATTGTAGATGAAGAAATTTCTGCAACTTTATTATTTATTTCTGTTTTTTCTTTAACTGATATAGGATTATTTAAAAAATCCATATTTTGAGATGAAACATCTTGTGAAATTATTTTATTTTTATAAAAATTTGAAATTATAGAAATAGCATTTGTAGAGGAAGAAGATGAAACTGATGAGAAGTTTGAAAGGGAAGAAACTTTAGAATATAATTCTATATCGGTAGTTTTATTTTCAAGAATATTTTTTCCAAATCCAGAAGAAAATATAAGTGCAGACTCATTAATATCTTCTATATTTTCTATAACAGAAACGTTAAACCCAGAAGTTTTTAACAGGTCTAGAGTTTCTCTAGATTGTTCAGATTTATCGTGGTCGATTATTTGAAGATTAGTTAGATTTTCAACCTCTGTATCGGAGATGTTTTTTATAAATCCTCCTAAAAATATGAAAACTATAATAGATATAATAAGACCTAAAATAAGTTGAAAATTTATAACATCTCTAACTTCTTTTTTTAATAAAGCTAAAAATTTCATATATTTTTCGCCACCTTTTCAAAAACTTCTTCTAAATTTTGGGCATTATACTTTTGTTTTATAGCTAAAGGTTCCCCAGTTTCATAGATGACGCCTTTATTTATAATAGCAATTCTATCAGAAAGATATTCTATCTCTAACATATTATGGCTGGATAAAAGAAATGAAGTTCCTTTTTTTGCAAGTTGTTTTATCATTCTTCTTATTTCTAAAGCGTTTATAATATCAAGCCCTGAGGTTGCCTCGTCTAAAATGGCCAGCCTGGGCTTGCTCATAACAGCACGGGAGATTAAAAGTTTTCTAATCATCCCACGACTGTATGAAGAAATTTTATCTTTAAGTCTGTCTCCAAGTTTACAGATTTCTATAGCGTTTTCAAAATATTCTTTTTGTTTTAATTTTTCAGAAGAAACCATAGATGCCATAAATTTTAAATAATAATTTCCTGTCATATTTTTATATGCGCCCGCTTCATCGGGAAGATATGTAATATTTTCTCTAATCTTATTAGGAGATTTTACAAGGCTATGACCATCTATAAAACAGTCGCCAGATGAGGGGGTTATGATTGTGGATATCATCCGAATGGTGGAAGTTTTTCCAGCCCCATTTGGTCCTATTATAGAAAAAATTTCTCCTGTATTTACGGTAAAAGATATATCTTTTACCGCAATAGTTGATCCATACTTTTTTGAAAGATTTTTAACTTCTAAGCATATACTCACTAGATAATTCCTTTCTTATATATGTATTATTAAGTATATAATTATATCATATAGCTAATAATATATATATAATCTTAAAGAAAGTGATTAAATCTATTGAAAAAACATAAAAAACATAATATCATTGTACTAAGTGTTAATATTTGATGGGATGTGATTTTTTGTCAAAACTTATCGAACTTATAGGAGTATCTAAAATATATAATAGAGGTGAAAATGAAGTTAGGGCTATAAATAATGTTAGCTTAGAGATAAATAAAGGTGATTTTATCGCTATAGTTGGAAGTTCTGGTTCGGGAAAATCAACAATGATGAATATCTTAGGTTGTTTAGATGTACCTGATGAGGGGAAATATTTATTAGACGAAAAAGATGTATCTACATTAGATGAAAATGAATTAAGTAGTATAAGAAATAAAAAGATAGGGTTTATTTTTCAAGGGTTTAATCTTATAACTAGTCTTACCGCTTTAGAAAATGTAGAACTTCCTTTGATATATAGGGGAAAAGGGAAAAAAGAAAGAGAAGAGATGGCTCTATCAATGTTGAAAAGGGTTGGGTTGGAAAACCGACTAAGTCATAAGCCGTCCGAAATGTCTGGAGGACAACAACAAAGAGTGGCAATTGCAAGAGCTTTAGCAACGGCTCCGCCAATTATTCTTGCGGATGAACCTACAGGAAATTTGGATAGTAAGTCTGGAGAAGAGGTTATAAAAATACTTAAAGAGCTTCATAAAGAAGGGAAAACAATTATTCTTATAACCCATGATGATGATATAGCAAATATTGCAGAGAGAGTTGTAAGATTTTCTGATGGAATAATTATAGAAAATTATTTTAATAAAGAGAAGATAATTGTTTAAGGAGAATAATATTGTTTATAAAGGTTAATAGTATGGGTCTTAGAGGGGTAGAACCTTTTCTTGTTGAAGTTGAGGCGGATATATCTAAAGGGATGCCATGCTTTGATATTGTTGGTTTGCCCGATGCTGCGATAAAAGAAAGCCGAGATAGGGTTAAATCTTCTATAAAAAATAATGGATATGAGTTTCCTTTAAGTAGAGTGGTTATAAATCTTGCTCCAGCAGATATTAGAAAATATGGATCTTTTTATGAGCTTCCTATCCTTATTTCTATACTTAAAGGGACAAAACAACTAGAATGTGATGTAGAAGACAGCATTTTTATAGGGGAACTCTCTTTAAGAGGAGATATTCGCCCTATAAGTGGAATCTTGCCGATGGTTGTTAAAGCATATGAAATGGGTATAAAGCGAATTTTTATTCCTGAAGAAAATTCTTTAGAAGCATCATTTATAGATGGAATTGATATATATGGAGTTAAAACGATTGATCAAGTTATTTTACATCTTTCAGGGGCAAAAGAGGTAGAAAAGGTTGCACATAATAAAAAGTTTAAAAAAGATATTACATATCCAATAGATTTTTCTGAAGTTAAAGGACAGTTTGCAGCTAGAAGAGGGCTAGAAATAGCGGCAGCGGGGGGACATAATGCATTGTTAATAGGAAGTCCAGGATCTGGAAAAAGCATGCTTGCTAAAAGGCTTCCCTCTATCCTTCCTGATTTAACTTTTGAGGAAGCAATCGAGTGTACTAAGATATATTCTATCTCTGGGATGATAGATAAAGACATGCCCATAATATCAGAAAGACCGTTTAGATCTCCACATCATACTATATCTCCAGCAGGGCTTTCTGGAGGGGGAACAACGCCAAAACCAGGTGAAGTTTCTCTTGCACATAATGGAGTTTTATTTTTAGATGAGCTTCCAGAATTTTCTAAGATATCTATGGAAATTTTAAGACAACCATTAGAGGATCAATTTATAACTATATCAAGAGTTAGCGGAAGTGTAGTATATCCTTCTTCTATCATATTAGTTGCGGCGATGAATCCTTGTCCTTGTGGATATTTTGGACATCCAACAAGAGAATGCCGATGTAGTTCTAATGCTGTTTCTAGATATTTAGCTAGAGTTTCTGGACCGCTTATAGATAGATTCGATCTACATATAGACAGTACAGGGGTTGAGTTTAGCGATCTTTCTTCGGACAAAAAAGTTGAAACTTCTTCAGAGATAAAAGTCCGTGTGGATAAATCTAGAGATAAACAGATAGAAAGATTTTCTAAAACAAAAATATGTTTTAATTCTAGAATATCTCCTGGACAGTTGAGAGAATTTTGCGTTTTAACAGATGATGCAACTAGTATTTTAAAGAGAGCATTTCAAAATCTATGTCTTTCTGCAAGAGCTTATGATAAAATTATAAAAATTGGGAGAACGATAGCAGATTTAGATAATAGCGATGATATAGGAAAAACACATATTTTAGAGGCTATACAATATAGAAGTTTGGATAGAAAATATTGGCAAAAAATATAGAAAGAGGAGATAGATGCTAAAAGATTTAAAATTTTTCACATATCTTATTTTGATAATTTTATTTATAAGTTTGGGTTTTTTTGATTTAAATATATCTAAAGCAATCTATAATCCTGATGTGGATTGGGTTTTATTTATGGATAGATATGGAGTTTTAATTACTCCTATATTTATTTTTTTTGGGTCGGTTAGTTTATCTAAGCTTTATATAATAAAAAATAAGAAGAGAAAAAAGAGTCTAAAGTTTTACATAGTGATGATAGTTGTTTCTTTTATATATATCTGTACTAATCTTATATCGTCTTTCCATTTTAGTATAACGTATTTTATAATGTTTATTTTAACTCTATGGATTGTCTGCTATATTATTTATTTTGTGTATATTAGTAAAAAGGAGACTCTTATAAGTTTAGAAAATTTTTGTAGAGTTGTAGTTCTAACAGGGGTTTGTTCTATGGCAACTATATTTGTTTTAAAATTAGGTTGGGGACGAGTTAGATTTTTTAATCTAGACAGTGGGTATTCTAATTTCACACCTTGGTATAGTCCTCAAGGATATAATGGAAATCACTCTTTTCCATCTGGTCATGCTGGAAATATTTCGATTATATTTATATTTCTTATAAATAGTTTTTCTATAAAGACAAAGTTTTCGGATATATTTATAAAAATATTGGTTATGTTTTTGATATCTATATTTTGTCTAAGTCGGGTTATATTAGGAGCACACTATATGTCTGATATTATTATGAGCGTTCTTATAGTTGTTTCTTATATGTTTTTATTTTATAATAAAGTTTATTATAAAAAGCCTATAAAAAAGAGTTTAAAAAAATCTAATAAACAAAATATTAATAAAAAGAAGTCTTTGAATATAGATAAACAAAATATTAATAAAAAGACGTCTTTGAATAGAAATAAAAATAAAATTAAAAAATAGAATGTAAATTTAAAAATTTACATTCTATTTTTTAATTTCAAGTATTTTTTATTATAAGGAAGTTGTTTTGCTAAATCCATATAAAAAGGGGGTTCTATCTTTAAGAAAGACTTTCCGCCTTTAACCCCTTCTACAAGAAACAGCCAGGGAGAAGATTCGCTATTATTTTGAATAAAGATTAAACGTTTTGGTTCTATATTATATCTTCTCATAGTTTCTAATACGTCTACAAGTCTTTCTGGACGTTGGCATAGTGTAAATCGCCCTTTAAATTTTAGAAGAAGGGAAGCTGATTTTATTATATCTTCATTTGTACAGAGTATTTCATGGTTTGCAATCTGTTTTTCTATAGATTTATTTAAAATTCCAGTGTTATTTATTTTATAGGGAGGGTTTGAGCAAACTAGATCAAAAGTTTGTTTTTTTATAAACAATGGAAGATCTTTTATATCTGCTAGAACGGGAAAAAGTTTTTTTTGTAGATTTGAGAAAAAAACTCCTTTAGAAAACTGATCTATAGCTTGTGGTTGTATATCTATTCCATATATCTTTTTTATGGTTGGTTGATTTCCATATAGTATAGCTGGAATGATTCCACATCCTGTTCCTAGGTCACAGATAAATTTATTTTTTTTTGACTCAGAAAAATTTGCTAAAAGAAAAGCGTCGGTTCCAAATGTGTGGATATCGCTAGTTTGAATAAATATAGATGGTGTTATTTTTTCTATTTTAAAATTGGATATCAATAGTAGATCTCCTTATATCAAAAAATTTATAAATAATATTTTATCATATTTTATATAAATTTAAAATATTTATTTAGAAAATTTATTCTTTTTATGATTTGATAATATAGAGATAAAACTGGATATAATAGGGGTTGATAGGCTGTAGATTAGTACAATTATTATATATTTTATATCTAATGGAGATGTCTTAAAGATAAATTGTAGGGTAGGTAGGTATATAATTAGGAAAATTATTATTAAAGAAAATATAACAGATATAATAAGTTTTATATTATTTAAATAGGGTAGATTAAATATATGTTTATCTTCACTTTTACATTCAAACACATGGATAAGTTGGCTTATAACAAGAGATAGAAGAGCAGAAGTCCTTGCTATATCTATATCGCTAGAAATCTTATAGATAGAAATAAATGTTGCTACTGTTGTTATTCCTATAAAAATTCCCCTAAAAATTATTTTAGATAATAGACCGCTAGAAAATATGGAATCTAGATGTTTACGGGGATGTTTTTTCATGATATTTTTTTCAGCAGGCTCTAGACTAAGAGATATAGCGGGGAGACCATCGGTTATAAGGTTTATAAATAAGATATGTATCGGAAGAAGTATGATAGGAATATTCATAATTATACAAAGAAACATAGCCATAACTTCCCCAATGTTACAAGCTATAAGATATCTAATAAATTTTCTTATATTTTGATAGATAGATCGACCTTCTTTTAAAGATTCTGTAATTGTGGCAAAGTTGTCGTCTATCAATATCATATCAGCTGCATCTTTTGACACATCTGTTCCGTTTATCCCCATAGAGATTCCAATATCAGCTTCTTTTATAGCAGGAGCATCGTTTACACCATCTCCAGTCATAGCAACTATTTCTCCTTGAGATTTAAAAGTTTTTATAATTTTTAGCTTGTCTTCTGGAGAAACTCTGGCAAAAATAGTTGTGTTTTTTATCTTTTTATCTAGTTCGTATTGTGATATAGTTTTAAGTTCTTCTCCAGTTATAACTGTATTTTCTTTTTTATAAATTCCGATTTTTTTTCCAATTGCAATAGCTGTATTTTTATGATCCCCAGTTATCATTACTATTTTTACGCCTGCTTTTTGGCAGATATTAATAGATTTTTTTGTTTCTTTTCTAATATTATCTATCATTCCAACCATTCCAATAAATATAAAGTTTGATTCTATATTTTTTATGTCATAATTATGGGCTAGCTCTTTATAGGCAAAAGCTATAACTCTAAGACTGTTGTTTGCAAGTTGGTTGTTTTTATTATTTAGAAATGATTTTTCTTTAAATCCCATATTTATTAGCCCATTGTCTGTTAGAATGGATGAAGATTTTTCTATTATAATATCAAAAGCACCTTTTGTTAGTAGATAATGTTTATTGTTTTTATCTGAAATAACAACAGACATCATCTTTCTAGAGCTATCAAATGGAATTTCTTCTATACGTTTGTATAAAAATGATAGATTTTTTTTAAGAATTAATGCTTTTGCAGACATGATAAGTAGGGAAATTTCTGTAGAATCCCCATTAGTTTCAAAACTTCCTTTTGCTAGGTTTTTTGCTCTATTCCTGCCAATAATTTCTTTATCATGAGAATATATTTCGCTGTTATTACATAGTACAGATGAAAGGATTAGCTTTTTTATAATAGGAAAACTAGATATATTAATATCTTTTTTATCAATTTGGAATCCTCCAGCTTTTGAATGTCCATCTCCTATAACTTGGATAGAATGGTCAAATGAAACAATTTCTTTAACTGTCATTTTATTTTCTGTAAGGGTTCCTGTCTTATCTGTACATATAACTGTGGTGCATCCAAGCGTTTCTACTGTGTGAAGTTTTTTTATAATAGCTTTTTTTGAGATCATACGCTTTATAGATAAAGCTAGGCAGATTGTAACTATTGCTTGAAGCCCCTCTGGAATTCCAGCAACGGCGGTGGATAAGCTTAGTATAATCATTTGTGATATCGATTCACCTCTAATAATTCCTCCTACAAAGACTATTAGGCAGATAGATATGCATACTATGGCGATGATTTTACTCATCTCTTTTAGCTTTTTTTGTAAGTTTGTCGGATGTGATTTTGACTCATTTATAAGGGAAGATATCTGTCCTATCTGAGAATTCATTCCTGTTGATATAACTAGAGCGGTTCCCCTTCCTTTTGTAACAACTGTTCCGCTGTATAGGATGGTTGATTTATTTAATGAGTTGTCTTTATCTAATATATTTCCAACTGTTTTTTTGGAAGAGATAGACTCTCCTGTTAAAACAGATTCGTCCACCATAAGCGTAGAAGCATTTAGAATAACTGCATCTGCGGGAACTTTATCTCCAGCAGATACAGAAAAAACATCTTCTATAACTATATCTTCTACAGGAATTTTTATAAAATGGCCATCTCTTAAAACGTTTGCTTTGGGATAGGAAATTGTTTTTACAAAGTTTATAGATTTTTCTGTTTTAATCTCTTGTGTAAACCCTATAATAGCGTTTACACATATTATAACAGCTATGGTTATGGCTTCTATATAGTCGCCCATATATATTGATATTATTGTTGAGATAAGAAGGATAACAACTAATATATCTTTAAATTGCGTTCCAAATATTATAATTGGGTTTTTAATTTTTTTTTCTTTAAGCTTATTTTTGCCAAACCTTTCTAGATATTCTTTTCCTTGTTTAGATGATAATCCTTCTTTTTTTGGAGAATAATTTTTAGAAAAATCAGAAATGATATCTGATTTTAAAATTTTCATAACTTTCATTTTGTACACTCCTTATAAAATAAAGTCTGCTAGTCCATTTTTATTCTATTTTATTTGTAAATATACTTTTTTATGTTTATAATAAAATGAAAATAGATATTTAGGAGATTTTTATGAAAGAGATAGTTATAAAAAAGGATGATTCTAATCAGAGGCTGGATAAATTTTTAACAAAATTTTATCCAAGGATACCAGTTTCAATGATTTATAAAAGCTGTAGAAAAAAAAGAATAAAGATAAATTATAAAAAAGCAGATTTTAGAACTATTTTAAGTGAGGGTGATATAATAAATCTATATTTAAATGATGAATTTTTGGAGACAAATTCTAATACAGATTTTTTATTTGCAAAGGATGACTTAAATATTATTTATCAGGATCAAAATATATTATTAGTTGATAAACCTGTCGGACTGGTTGTACATGCTGATGAAACTAAAACAGTAGATACTTTAATAAATAGGATTAAAAAATTTTTATTTGTTAATAAAGAATATAATCCAGAAGAGAGATCCTCGTTTACACCATCTCTTTGTAATAGAATAGACAGGAATACAGCTGGGATTGTTATTGCTGCAAAAAATGCAGAAAGTTTACGAGTTATAAATCAAAAGATTAGAGATAGAGAGATAGAAAAAAAATATCTAGCTGTTGTTTGGGGAAGATTAGAAAAAGATGAAGATATAATTAAACATTATATGATTAAGGATGAAAATAATAAGAGAGTTTCTGTTTATAACTATCCAATAGCTGGTGGAAAGACGATGATTACTAGTTATAAAAGATTGGATATTTATAAAGATATGACTTTGATAGAGGTTTCTTTGATTACAGGAAGAACTCATCAGATAAGATCCCATTTTAGTCATATAGGACATCCGCTTGTTGGAGATTTAAAATATGGTGAAAAACAATTCTCTGGGGCAAAACACCAACTTTTATATTCGTATAAAGTTTGCTTTAATTTTATTGATTCAGGTCAGATTTTAGATTATATAAATAAAAAAGAATTCATAGTTAAAGATATTCCTTTTCTTAAATTTTTTAATAATTATAAAAAAGAGAACTAATAAAATAGTTCTCTTTTTTATTTTTTTATAGGACATACAAAAAAACTTTTTTCTTGAATATAGATAGTTTTAATGAAAGAAGGTTTTATATATGATTATTGAAATTATATCTATGATTTTTAGTAAAATATTATTTTTTGCATTACATGTAGATGGGAACAAATCTTTTCCAAAACCATTATCTCAGAGTAAAGAGAAAGAATATTTTAAGAAGATGAAAGATGGAGATAAAAAATCTAGAGAAAAATTGATAGAGCATAATCTTAGACTTGTAGCTCATATTATAAAAAAATATTATTCTTCACATAATGATCAAGAGGATCTAATTTCTATAGGAACAATAGGATTAATCAAGGCTGTATCGACATTTTCATATGATAAAGGAACAAAATTTTCTACATATGCGGCAAGATGTGTTGAAAATGAGATATTGATGCATTTTAGAAGTGTTAAAAAAACATCTTTAGAGGTGTTTATAAGCGACCCTATAGATGGACAGGGTGGTGGAGGAATAACGCTTATGGATATTGTTTCTGATGATGAGCTTGTTATAGACAATATAATTGCAAAGATCAGATGCGAAACTCTTCATAAATTAATACAAGAACATCTAACTAGTAGAGAGAAGGTGATAATTATTCATAGATATGGTCTTGGTGGTAGCAACCCGTTAACCCAGTTGGAAGTTTCTAAAAAATTGAAAATATCTAGATCTTATGTTTCTAGAATAGAAAAGAAATGTTTAAATATACTTAAAGAAAAGTTTGATATATTAAATAAAGAGTAGATCTATTTAAAATCTACTCTTTATTTAATATAATTTTATAATATGAAAAACTAAACGCCTGAATATGAGGAAAATCCACCATCTATAGGAATAGTTATTCCGTTTATAAATCCAGAAAGTTCTGAAGATGCTAGAAAAGCGATTGCTCCATAAATTTCTTCTTCTACGCCGAATCTTTCCATAGGGGTATTCATAATAATCTTTGTTCCTTTTGATGTAAGTTCTCCATCTTCTTCAAGTAGAGATAACTCGTTTGCAGATGTTATAAAAAAACCAGGTGCAATGGAATTAACTCTTATATTTGTTTTTCCAAAGTGTACAGAAAGCCATTTTGTAAAATTTTCTATTGCAGATTTAGACGCAGAGTATGCTGGAATTTTTGTTAGAGGACAGATGGCATTTATAGATGATAAATTTATAATTGAGGATGGATTTTCGCTTTTTATCATATCTTCTGCAAAAACTTGTATTGGATTTAGCATAGATAAAAAATTTGCTGCTATTACATTTGAAGCGATTCCACCGTCTATATCAAAGAAAGAATTTATATCTTTATTGTCAATATCGCCTTTCAAATAATACTCAAATGTTGTTGTTGTTTCTTTATTATTTCCACCTGATGCATTTATTAAAATATCACATGATCCAAAATCTTTAATAATTTTTTCTTTTGTTTTTGAAATTTCTGTTTTTATAAGAAGGTTTGTTTTATAAGATTTTACTATAAATCCTTGTGCAATTAGATCTTGTTCTAATCTGTTGGTTTCTTCAACCTTATTATCTACAAGTGCAATTTTTGCACCAAATTTTGCTAAATTTGTTATCGTAGAAGTGATTAATACATTACTTGACCCTGTTATAACCACAGTTTTGTTGTCTAATGGTATATATAGATTTTTCATTATATTTCTCCTATAAGTTTTTATTATTTTATTAATCTAATTATCGACTAATAATTATATTTTTGGTAATAATTTTAATAATATCAGAATAATAGATATCTATAAATAGAATTTATAGATATCTATTATTCAAAGTTATTATTTATAAATATTATCTAGTAATAGTTACTTTTTTTAGACCTCTAGGAGAGTCTGGGTTGTTTGATTTTAATATAGCTAGAGAGCATGCAAATGTTTGTCCTATTATTGCGGATGCAAAACAAGCCGATATCTCATCCATATCCTCTGGAAGTAGGATTGATTTATCTGATAAATCAGAAACTTTTTTTGAGTTTGTTATTGAAAGAACAAACGCATTTTCATTTTTTAATTTTTCTATCATCTCTATAGAATCTTTTTCTACATGTTTATCAAGGCTAAGAAGGATAATAGGAATTTCAGAACTAACCATTGCAAAAGGCCCGTGGTGAAAATCAGAAACAGAATAACATCGAGCTCTTGCATATGTTGTTTCTTGAATTTTTAGAGCACATTCCATGGATATAGGATATCCAAATCCACGAGCAAGTACAAATATTTCATTAGAAAATCTAAAAATTTGTGAAGCGTCTATTGCGGATTGTGCTAAAGATAGAGCTGTATCAATTGTTGTATCAAGACTATTTATAGCAGTGTCAAGCTCTTTTGATCCAGATAATTGTTTAACAAGAGCTGTTGCGAGATATAGTTGGGTTAAAAAAGTTTTTGTAGCGGCAACACTATTTTCTTTTCCAGCGTTACAGAATAGATGATATTTAGATTCTTTAGCAACAACAGATTCTTCTGTATTAGTTATTCCTATTGTTATTGCGCCTTGACTTTTTGCGGACTGGAGAACTTCTAATACATCTTGGGCAGATCCAGATTGTGAGATTCCTATAACTAATGAATTTGAAAAATTTATTTTTGATTGATATAGGGTTGTTATAGAAGGGGCTGCTAGAGATACAGGAATTCCGCAGAAGGTTTCAAAAAGATATTTTGCAAAATGTGCAACATGATCGGATGTTCCTCTTGCGGCAATTATAATTGATGTGGGTTGTTTTTTGTTAAAGTCTTGTTCTATATTTTTTAAAATTTCCTTATTTTTTGTTATGCAATTAGGGATAGCTGTTTTTTGCTCGTTTATTTCTTTCCACATAATAGTCTTTTTCATAAAAAAACTCCTTAATATAAATGTATTTATGCATAAACATTTCTAATTTATTAAATTATATAAGTTTTGAAAAATTTAGTCAATAATGCCATAAAATATTTAATTTTTTATTTTTATTTAAATATTTTATATATACTAAATTAGTTCAATAATTTGTTTAATAATCTTGACATAAAGTTAGTATAGTTATAAAATGGTTATTGGTAGATATAAAAAATATTTTAGTATTTATTTACTAATAAATACTTTAAATACATATTTATAAATATAAAATTTTATTGTTTAAATTCGTTATTATTTTAGAGAGGAATTTGATTTAATGGAAATAACAACTGTTGTTTTGATTTGTGTTATTTCTTCTGTTTTATTTAGTATTATTTTTGGGATTTTAGCTTTTTTTATTGGAATTGCTTATAGAAAAAAGGTTGCTGAAACTGAATTTGGTTCTGCAGAAGAACAAGCAATGAAAATTATTAATGATGCAATGAAATCTTCTGAAAACAAAAGAAAAGAATCATTACTAGAAGCTAAAGATGATATTCATAAGTTAAGGCTGGAGGCAAATCAAGATATTAAAGAAAGACACTCTGCTATTTCAAGGCAGGAAACAAGACTTCAACAAAAAGAAGAGTCTTTAGACAAAAAACTTGACAATATGGAGAAAAAAGAAGAAAAACTGTTAGAAAAAGAGAAAAGGACGAATAAAAATTTATCTAAGAGTGAAGAGTTGAAAAACTCTAGACTTGACGAATTAGAAAAAATAGCAGGATTAACATCATCCGAAGCTAAAAAACAGATTTTAGAAAGACTTGAAAATGAATTGATAAGAGACAAAGCTATTATTATAAATCAATTTGAACAACAAACAAAAGATGATTCAGAAAAATTATCACGAGATATAATTTCTTTGGCTATATCTCGTTTTGCGGCGGATCATGTTTCAGAAATGGCTGTATCTGTTGTCTCTCTTCCTAGCGATGATATGAAAGGTCGTATAATCGGTAGAGAAGGAAGAAATATTAGAACATTAGAAACTTTGACGGGGGTAAGCCTTATAATCGATGATACCCCTGAAGTTATTACTCTTTCTTGCTTTGATCCTGTTAGAAGGGAGATTGCTCGTATTTCTCTTGAAAAACTTATAGAAGATGGTAGAATTCATCCAAGTCGTATAGAAGAGATGGTTGAAAAAGCTAAACTAGAAGTTGAAGATAGAATAAAATCCGATGGAGAGAGAGCAGTTTTAGAAATAGGTATAATTGGAGTTTCTCCTGATCTTATAAAATTAATTGGTAGGCTTAGATATAGAACTAGCTATGGTCAGAATGTTTTAAAACATTCTATAGAGGTTGCTCATCTTTCTGGGATGATGGCTAGTGAGCTTGGGCTTGATCCTATGATGGCTAGGAGAGCGGGGTTAATTCATGATATTGGAAAAGGACTTACTCATGAAATAGAGGGTTCTCATGTTGATATCGGTGTATCTTATTGTAAAAAGTTTAAAGAACATCCTGATGTTATTCATGCTGTAGAAGCTCATCATGGTGATGTTGATGCCATAACTCCACTTGCTTGTATTGTAAAAGCAGCTGATGCTATTTCTGCCGCTAGACCTGGAGCAAGACAAGAAAATCTTGAAAATTATGTAAAAAGATTAGAAAAATTAGAGCAGATAGCATGTTCGTTTGATGGAGTTGAAAAATCTTTTGCTATACAAGCGGGCAGAGAGGTTCGTATAATTATAAATCCCGAAGAAGTTAGCGATGATCAAATAGTTATTATTGCTAGAGGAATTGTTAAAAAAATAGAAGAAGAACTTCAATATCCTGGACAGATAAAGGTTCATGTTGTTAGAGAAAGTCGGGTTGTTGAATACGCAAAATAAAATAAAAAATGCTTGTATTATAATACAAGCATTTTTTTATTTTATAATTTCAACTAAATAGTATTATCATAACTATTCCTGGAATCCCTAATATTAGAGCTATTATAATATTTAAGATATTCATCTTTATAGAAAAGCCAAATAAGCTTGATACTATATTTATAATTCCTATAAATATAAATGATAGTATAGAATTTATAAAAAGTTTTTTTATTCTTTTTTTTGCTTTAAACAGATAAAAACTAACAGATAATAACATTGGCAGTATTGTGAAGGAGATTATAAAATCATAATTCAATATTTCTTCTCCTTTTATTTTTATTATCTATTTATATTAAATAAAAAAAGATGATATAACTTTTAATAAGCTATATCATCTTTTTTATTTATTTAATATTGTTTGGAGAAAATTTATTTATAGATTTTTGATTTATAGCTATATCTAATTTTGAAAATAAACTTTCAAGTGCTTTATCAAAATCATCTTCTCTAAGACCAATTAGTGCAGAATTTGAATATTTATCTATCGTTTCTTTATCTTTAACAATATCATATCTAATTTCTACAAATATATAGTCTTCAGATTTAATTATAAAAGGAACTCCGTATTGAGTTTGTTCAAAAGTTTTTTCTATAAGTTCTATAGGGAGATTTTTGTTATCTTTTTGTATTACAGATATATTTGATTCACTTCTTTTTTTCTTTTCTTCTTCATTTAATTGTGATGAGCTAGATGAGCTGGATGAACTGGATGAGCTAGATGAACTGGATGAAGAACCTTCAGCACTTTCTTTTTGTTTTTCAGAAACTTCTTTTAAATACTCCTTATGTTCTTCAAGAAGATCATCTATATTTTTTCCTTTATTTAATTCTTGCATATAATCATCTGCTCTTTTTTCCGCGGCTACAACTTCTTCATCTGATAATTTTTTTCCTGATATATCTTTTAACGGTAATAAAGCATATTTAACTTCTGCAAAATTATTTTGAAGATATGTTTTCATCTCGTCTTCTGGGACAGGATTATCACCTTCATCACCATAATATTTTGCAAAAACAAGCTCTCTTTTCATAGAATTTTCTAATGACAGTTCTATTGATTTTTCATTAGCACCATTTCTTTCATAGTATGGTCCATATGAAGAATAAAAACTGTTTAACGCGTTTGTTATACGAACTTTATTTTCGTTTGATATTGATAAATTTAATCTTTTAAATTCATTTTCTATTGCTATATGTTGTTTTGATGATTCTTCTGCTTTTTGTACTATCCAATCTTTAACTTTAATACCATCTATTTCATGACTATAGATGTCAGAAGCTTTTTCTAATTCTTTTTCTTCTTCCTGAAGTTTTGTGGAAACTTGACTTGTGGCATCCGAATGTGCATTTATCAAATATGTTAGATATAGTCCAGAAGAAATAGTTGTGTCTTCTTGTCTATAAACCCAATCTGTTTTATCTGCACATGCTGATAAAGAAAAAACCATTATTATTGAAAGGATGATACTTATTAATTTTGTTTTAATCGACATTGTCTCCTCCTATTATATGTTATCGCATTTAATTATATCTCTTGTGGTATATCTTGTCTATACCATAATTTATTATTTAAATTTTATCTGTAAAATATTTATATTTTTTAAATATTTTTTAATTTAATTATTTATTTAAAATACTTGTAACATTTAAGAGTATAATATATAATATACAAGTCATAATAAACTATATAAAAAGGACTGTATTAATTTGAAAAAAATAATAGTTTTAACTCTATCTATTGTATTATCAACCTATTTAATATCAGGATGTACAGACAAAAATAATAGTTCTTCTTCTAGTGAATCTTCATCCTCTTCTAGTTCCTCTAGTTCGACACCGGATTCTTCAAAAGTTGAATATAATGGTGTTGAAAGTATTTATAATTTAAAAGAACCTCAAAAGGGTGACACTGTTGCCACTATAAAAACAGATAAAGGAGATATTAAACTTGTCTTCTTTAAAGATATTGCTCCTAAAGCTGTTGAGAACTTTATTGTTCATTCGGAAAAAGGATATTATAACGGGGTTTCTTTTCACCGTATTATAAAAGATTTTATGATTCAGGGTGGGGATCCAGATGGAAACGGAACCGGCGGAGAGAGTATTTGGGGAGCAGGTTTTGAAAACGAAACCACAACTACTGCTTTTCATTTTAATGGAGCTTTGTCTATGGCAAACACAGGTGCACCCAATTCGAATGGTAGCCAATTTTTTATAGTTCAAGCTGGATCTATAAAAGATGAAGAATATAAACAACTTGTAGATAGTGGATATCCAGAAGAAATTGCAGCTATTTATAAAGATAAGGGTGGAACTTATTGGCTTGATGGAAAGCATACAGTTTTTGGCAGAGTTTTAGATGGAATGGATGTTGTAAATGCTATTGCTAATATTCCTGCCGATTCTAGTGGAAAACCAGATGAAAAAGTTTTAATAAAAAACATTGAAATTTCTTCATTTAAATAGAAGTTTTTAATAGGATTATCTTTTGAGGAGAGTGTGTTTTGGAAAAATATATAATTAATGGAGGCGTTCCTTTAAGCGGTGAAGTTGTTATTAGCGGTGCTAAAAATGCAGCTGTGGCAATTATTCCTGCTACAATTTTAGCTGAGGGTCCGTGTATAATAGAAAATATTCCGAATATTAAAGACGTTTCTATAATTATAAAAATACTTAGTGAGATGGGTGCCAGTATTAAAGTTTTAACGAAAAATTCTTTAATGATTGACACTGCTATGATCAAAAATCCTATTGTTCCTTACCAGATGGCTAGACATATGCGAGCTTCTTATTATTTTTTAGGGGCTTTACTTGGAAGGTTTAACAAAGCCAGTGTTTCTATGCCTGGTGGTTGTGATTTTGGGGTTAGACCTATTGATCAACATCTTAAGGGATTTAAATATCTTGGAGCAACCCATAGCATAGATAAAGGCATGATTGATGTTCGTTCTGATAAACTTATTGGTTCTCAGTTTTATTTTGATATTGTAACTGTTGGAGCAACTATAAACGTCATGCTTGCAGCTGTAAAAGCAGAGGGAACAACAGTTATAGAAAATGCTGCTAAAGAACCTCACATAGTTGATCTTGCCAATTTTTTAAATTCTATGGGTGCTGATATAATGGGCGCAGGAACAGACGTAATAAAAATCCGTGGAGTTAAAAAGCTTCATGGAACAACCTATTCTATTATTCCAGACCAGATAGAAGCGGGAACCTATATGGTCGCCGCTGCTGCTACTAGAGGAGATATTTTAATCAAAAATGTTATTCCAAAACATCTTGAATCTATAATATTGAAGATGAGAAAAATTGGTGTATCTATAGAAGAGTTTGACGATAGTATACGTGTTTTTGTTTCTGGAGAACTTTTAAAAACTAGCGTTAAAACTCTTCCGCATCCTGGGTTTCCAACAGATATGCAACCTCAGATTACAACTTTACTATGTTTGGCGAAGGGAACCAGCATTGTGACGGAAGGAGTTTGGGAAAATCGCTTTAGATATATCGATGAGCTTCGTAGAATGGGGGCTGATATATTTGTGGATGGCAAAGTTGCTATTATTGAAGGAATTGGCAAATTTGAGTCTGCTCCTATTAGGGCGATGGATCTTCGTGCTGGTGCTGCTATGATTATCGCTGGGCTTTCATCTAGTGGGTGTACTGAGATAGAAGATATTAGCCATGTTGAACGTGGTTATGAAAATATCGAAGAAAAACTTCGCGGTCTTGGTGCTGATATAAAAAAACAAGTGTATGTAGATGAAAAATTTCTATCTGCATTATAATTAACATATGTTTAATTTAAATATTATTTGTATAGGTAAGATAAAAGAAAAATTTATACAATTAGGTTTGTCTGAATATTTAAAACGATTATCTTATTTTTGTCGTCTTAATATTATAGAAATTCCTGAATATAAACTTTCGTCTTCTCCTAATATTTCAGATATAAATAGATGTATTTTTGAAGAAGAAAAAGCTTTGCTATCTTATGTATCATCTAAAAACACCTATAAAGTTTGCTTAGATATCTATGGAGATAGTTATACTTCTGAAGAGTTTTCAGAATTTTTTCTTGATCTTGGAGTTAGAGGGTATAATAATATAAGTTTTTTTATAGGTGGTAGTTTTGGGATTGGTGATAAATTAAAACAAATTTGTGATAAAAAAATATCCTTTTCACAGATGACTTTTCCACACCAACTTTTTAGATTACTTGTTGTAGAACAAATTTATAGGGCTTTTTCTATCAATAATAATGGAAATTATCATAAATAAAAAAGACTAGATTATCTAGTCTTTTTTATTTATCTATCCTGCAAATAAGTGTTTTCCTATCCTTGTAATAACTGGTCTTGTTCTTATCCATTTGTCATTTGTTTTATCTGGGTTGTAATAATATAGAGCTCCTCCCGTTGGATCTTGTCCATTTATAGAGTCCTGTGCCGCTCTCCTCGACTCTTGGCTTGTTGGCTCGTTAAATTGCCCGTCTGTAATTGCTGTAAAGGCTCCTGGTTGGTATATAACCCCTGCTAGAGTGTCTGGGAATAATGGGCTTTCTACCCTGTTCAAAACCACTGCGCCTACCGCAACTTGTCCTATATATTGTTCTCCTCTTGATTCTGCTGAAATTATTCTTGCTAAAAGATTAACTTCTGTATCAGTTGTAGTTGTATTTGTTGTGGAAATATTAAGCTTTGCTAGAGTTTGTGGTCCAGCAATGCCATCGGAATTTAGATTATTTTTCTTTTGAAATTGTTTTAAAGCTTTTTGAGTTTCATTTCCAAATATACCGTCAATTTCTCCATTATATAACCCATTCTCCTTAAGCTTTGTTTGGATTGATTTAACTTCTTCTCCTCTTGATCCATGCTTAGATAAAGTTTGTTCTGTTATATTATTTGAAGATATTGCTATAAAAGATCCTGTAAATAAGCATATTCCTATTAATATAATCGATATTATCTTCTGGAATTTAATTTTATATTTCTTCATATTATTCTCCTATATAAATTGATATTTTATATATTATTTACTATATATAGCTTTAATATTCTTATTTTAAAATAAAAATAAAAAAACAGTTGACAGAGGGGGAATAAATATGCTATTATAACTAAGCGGTCAAGAGACGGCAGGCACACAGAAGGGGACAAGAGGAGGCGGTGTGCCAAGGACCTTGAAAATTAAACAACACAAGAATAA
>JAGUQX010000037.1 GCA_030153485.1 Oscillospiraceae bacterium
ATATAATATATCTTATGATATAATCGCATATTTAATCAATATTGTAAAGTTTTAATACTATTTTAAGATATTTATTTTAAAAATTTAATATGTTAAAATATTAACCAATAATATGAAGTTTATTTAGTGTATATTCATAATATATACTAATGTTATCCATATTTAATTGATATATTTTTATTTGTAAATGCATATTAAAAATAATAACTATAAGGTGGTAAATAAATATGAAAATTACTTTTAATGGCAATCCTTTAACTTTAAATGAGTCCCAGCTTTCTATTGGCGATGTATTCCCTTCTAAAGATATTATAAATAACGATCTTTCAAATTTAGATATAACTAAAGAATCTGGAGCAAAAATTGTTATAACTGTTCCTTCTGTAGATACAGCTGTTTGTGATCAAGAGATTAAACGTTTTAATGATGAAGTTTCTAAATTAAAAAATATAACATGCTATACTATTTCTATGGATCTACCTTTTGCACAAGCAAGATGGTGTGGAGTTTCTAATATTAGTAATGTTAAAGTTTTATCAGATTATAAAACTCGTGAGTTATCTAAATCAATTGGTGTCTTTATAGAAGAACTTGCTTTAACTACTAGAGCTAGTTTTGTTTTAGATGCTAATAATAAAGTTGTCTTTGCAGAATATCTTTCTGAGATAACTAATCACCCTAGTTATGATAAAATTTTGGATGCAGCTAAAAATATCTAATTTTTTATTATTTTAAAAAAGAAGATGGAATCTAATTTAATTAGACTCCATCTTCTTTTTTTGTATATAATCTTTTATCTTTTTTTCTATACTATTATTTTTTGGATAATAGTATTTTTTATCTTCAAAACCTTTTGGCATATATTCTTGATCTACAAAACCCTTATTATAATCATGTGGATATTTATAAACCTTTTTATCCTCACCAAATTGAGAATGTTTTAAATATTCTGGAATATTATATATATCTATAGAATCCGAATCCAAACCCGCTTCTTTTATTGCAAGATAAACACTGTTGGATTTTGGACAACTAGCAAGAAATATTACCGCTTGTGCTAAAATAATTCTCGCCTCTGGTATTCCCACCTTAAGTGCAGAATTTATACAACTTTCAACAATACATATAGCTGTAGGATATGCCATACCAATATCCTCACAAGATATTACTAATAATCTTCTTATTATATCTTCCATCTTTGAAAATTCTAAAAGCTTTGACATATACAATAGAGCTGCATTTTCATCAGATCCTCTTATCGATTTATGAAAAGCCGAAAGAAGATTATATGTATTATCGTCCCCTCCGCATGCTCTAAATCCATTTTCAAATAAAAAATCTTTTAAATAATTATCCTCTATACTTATAATACTATATATATTTTCATCTAAAGAATTTATAACTATATCTAAAAGATTTATACCTTTTCTTATATCTCCAGAACAATAGAGAGCTATATCATTTATACCCAATTCTGATATTTCTATCTCTACACTCATCTCTTGCTCAAAATATTTGATAGACTTTTTTAAAATTTTCACTATATCAGTTGGCAACAGTGGCTTAAATTCTAATATTAAGCATCTGCTAATTATCGCCTTATGCAGACATATATATGGATTTTCTGTAGTAGATCCTATTAAATTAAGTTTTCCTTCTTCTATATAATTTAACAATGTTTGCTGTTGTTTTTTATTTAAATATTGTATTTCATCTATATATATAATAGCCCCAGATTTAGCTTTATCTAAATCTACTTCTGATAATATACTCTTTATTTCTGATGTTGATAAGTCTGTTCCACTTAGATAATAAATTTTTCTTTTTCCTGATATAGCCATAACTTTTGATAAAGAAGTTTTTCCAACTCCTGGTGGTCCGTAAAATATAAAACTGGCTACTCTATCCTTATCTAAAAAATTTCTAAAAACTTTTCCTTTTCCAATGATATGATCCTGACCAACTATATCATCAAAAGTTTTTGGTCTAATAAGTTCAGATAACTTTTTTTGCATTATAAAACCTCTAATTTATATATATAGGATAGATATTACAAAGATCAAAAACTTTTTCTTTTATTATTTTAATACTATTTTCAAAATCTGTAACCGCAAGATATAAGCACTCTGATATAATTTCCATATCTTTTTCCACAAAACCCCTAGTTGTAATTGCAGGTGTTCCTATTCTTATTCCGCTTGTTACCATAGGGCTCAACTTTTCTGAAGGAATTGTATTTTTGTTTACAGTTATATCCACTAAATCTAATTGCTTCTCTATCTCTTTACCCGTAACGTTAAAATTTGTTAGATCTATTAATAACATATGATTATCTGTCCCGTTAGATATGAGATTAAACCCTTTAGCTCTCAAATTATTTTCTAAAGATTTTGCATTTAAAATAACCTGTTTTTGATATAATTTAAATTCTTTTGTAGAGGCTTCTTTAAAACAAACAGCTTTTCCAGCTATTACATGCATTAAAGGTCCTCCTTGTATTCCAGGGAATATCGCCTTATCTATCTTGGCACCTATCTCTTTTTTACCTAATATTATTCCTCCTCTAGGACCTCTCAGAGTTTTATGGGTCGTAGAAGTAACAACATCTGCATATTCTATTGGCGACGGATGAACACCTGCCGCCACTAGCCCTGCTATATGAGCCATATCAACCATGAGTATAGCTCCAACTTCATCTGCTATATCTTTAAATCTTTTAAAGTCTATATGCCTAGTATACGCACTTGCTCCTGCGACAATCATCTTTGGGCTATGCTTTTTCGCTAAATCTCTAACTTTTGTGTAATCTATAAGATGGGTTTGCTCATCAACAGAATATCCAATAAAATTATAATCTCGTCCAGAAAAATTTATACCTAAACCATGGGTTAGATGCCCTCCTGAATTTAAATCCATACCCAGTACAGTGTCTCCTTTTTCCAACAAAGCAAAATAGACAGCCATATTTGCTTGAGAACCAGAATGAGGCTGTACATTTGCATACTCTGCTTTAAATAAATCTTTTGCTCTATCAATAGCCAAATTTTCTATATTATCAACATAAGTACATCCACCATAGTATCTTTTATTTGGATATCCTTCTGCATATTTATTAGTAAGAACAGTTGCCATAGTTAACATTATATTTTCAGAAGCAATATTTTCGCTTGCTATAAGCTCTATAGTTTTTTCTTGTCTAATATATTCGTCCTGTATATTTTTTGAAACCTCTAGATCAAAAGTTGATAAATTTTTTCCTGTTATTATTTTTTTATAATCCATAATAATATCCTCCTTAATAAATAAAAGTAGACAGCACCCTTATAAAAAAGGGACTGTCTACCATAACAAAATTTTGGAGCGGGTTACGAGGCTCGAACTCGCTACCTCCACCTTGGCAAGGTGGCGCTCTACCAGATGAGCTAAACCCGCAAAAATAATTAAAAAATGGTGCCTCCGGACGGAATCGAACCGCCGACACGGGGATTTTCAGTCCCCTGCTCTACCGACTGAGCTACAGAGGCAAAGATACAACTACAATTTTTTAAAAAATGGCGACCCGTAACGGACTCGAACCGTCGACCTCTAGCGTGACAGGCTAGCGTTCTAACCAACTGAACTAACGGGCCAAAATGGTGGGAACAACAGGGCTCGAACCTGTGACCCCCTGCTTGTAAGGCAGGTGCTC
>JAGUQX010000026.1 GCA_030153485.1 Oscillospiraceae bacterium
ATTGCAATGATTTTCTTTGTCATAAACTAATTTTCTCCTTCATTATAATGTTATATTTGATGAATATTTCTACCTATTAATCTTAAAATATTATTATATCATTATATAAAAATAATTAAATATATTCAATAATTTTATTTTCCATACAAAATTCTAACAACTTTTCTATCTTAAGAGTGTTACATATATTACTGTCTAATAATACTTCTTTCATTTCAAGAGGTTTATTTCTAATACTTATATCCCCTAGTTGTATTTTTATTTTCTCAAGTTCTATTTCACTTATGTATATCATATTTGTTAAGATAAAGTAACTACTTATGAACGGTTACCCCTAGAAAGTTAGTTTTAAATAGTTAATTAAAAGAAGAATAAGCACTAAAATTAATGCAAATCCAAATATAATAAGTATGTATTACATAAATTATTACCTGCTATCTCTAGGAAGTGACTAACCGCATACTGTTATTACAATACCTTGATATATAGTATATCCATATGTGTTTTTTTGTAAAATAATGTTAATAATATAGTTAATATATGGTTTTTTTATTTAAATCTTAACTTTCAATCCTTTTTTTCCATTACACATCCAACATAGCGTTTGTAAATTTTCTTCTGATGTAATACCATTTTTACAAATAGGTATAATATGGTCTATTTCTAATAGTAAGTGAGGTTTATCGCTGGTTGATAGACTACAATGTTTACAGGTATAGTTTCTTTAAATTTTATTTTTTCTCTAAGCTTTGAAGTCATCAAAGTTCTTTCCCTTTTATACTTTTTCTAAATGTAACTTTATCAGATAAATGATTTCCAAAATTTCTTTTCCTTCTTCTACTGTTTGAAAATTATTTGATATATTTTCAAAATATGCTAGAGATTCTTCAGTGTTTTGTAAAATATATTTTGTTTAAACAAATTCAATCATATTGTGATAAAAATATATTTTATTTATAGAAATTATAATTATGATAATATGATATAATAGTTTTATTTTAAAAAATAGTAAATTTTAGAGGTGTAAATATGCTGTATAAAATTATAGATTTATGTGCTGGAATCGGAGGTATTAGAAGAGGATTTGAATTAACAGGTAAAGTAACAAATGTATTATCAGCTGAAAATGATAAATATGCTTGTATGACATATAAACATTTATATGGAGAAAATCCAACAAATGATATAACTACTGATAAATTTAAAAATATAGTAAATAAGATAAAATATGATATTTTACTGGCTGGTTTTCCCTGCCAATCGTTCAGTGCAGTAGGTAAAAAAGAAGGGTTTAAGGATAACATAAGAGGAACTATATTTTTTCATATAGCAGATATACTAGAGTCTACAAGACCAAAAGCGTTTTTATTAGAAAATGTAGAAGGCTTATTGAATAATAACAAAGGAAAAACATTTCAAACTATATTAGATACACTTATTAATAAATTAGAGTACAAACTTGTTGGAGTAACAAATAATGATAAATATAATTTTATATTTAATAAGAATGACATAGTATTAAATGCAAAGAATTTTGGATTACCACAGAACAGACCTAGAGTTTATATAGTTGGGTTTGATGCTAGATTATATGGGCAAGATAAGTTAAATAATGTGTTGCATAAGATAAACTTTGAAAAACTTCCGCAAAAAAAAAATGGAGACCCTATATATTCTAATTTACATAATTTATTAGAATTAGGAGCACCAGAGGAGTATTATTTATCACAAGGATACTTTAATACATTAAAAAAACATAAAACATCTCAGTCAGAAAAAGGAAATGGATTTGGATATGTAATAGTTAATAGCCCAGATATAGAAAATCCGATATCAAATACAATTTTAGCAACTGGTGGGTCTGGAAAAGAGCGAAACTTAGTCTATGATCCTCAGGAAAGACTTTACGGTAAGAAAGTTAAGAATAAGGTAACGCATATAAATAATGAAGGTATTAGGTTTATGAAGCCTTCTGAGTGGGCTAAGCTACAAGGATTTATAGGCTATGCATTTATGAAAAATGGGATAGAGACTTTTTCTTTTTCAAAAGCCGTAAGCAAAACGCAACAATATAAGCAATTGGGAAATTCTGTTGCAATTCCATTAATAGAACAACTTGCTATTAAAATAATAGAAACATTAGATATAATGGGATAAAGAATATATAATTAATAGGTTATAAATAAAGAGAGGTTATAAATGGAAGTTGAAAGATTAAATAAAGGGGAATGGTCTGAGGTATATGCTTTTATAAAAATTGCTAGTGATGGACTATTGGATGTAGGAGATTCAGATTTACAAGTAAAGACTAATGAATCTTATAAAGTGTTTAGAATAATAAAAGATCAAGATGATAGAATAATAGAAATAGAAGATAATAATGTTGTAATTAAAAATATTAGTGAACAATTAAAATTAAAGACGATATGTAAAAAAGAATTTAAAAAGTTGTCAGATCGATTACTTAATATGATTATAGTAAGTAATGAAAAGACTTTTGAATATAATGAAATTAAGAATTTTTTTAATTATATGGGTATTAAAAAATTAAAAGGCAAATGTGATGTTAAGTCAGATATCATTTTAGATTTACAGAAGAATATAGATATCATACGAAGAATATTATCTTTTAGTATAAAGTCTCAAATAGGTAATCCAGCAACTATTCTTAATGCTAGTCAGAAGACGAATTTTGTGTATGATATAGTTGGTGTAGAGCTTAATGATGAAGAAATAAATGAGTTGAATTTAAAAAATCCTAAAATAATAATAAACAAAGTTATGGAAAAAGGCGGAGAGTTAAAGTATTTAAATGTAAATGATAAAACTTTTGAAAATAATATTAAGAGTATAGACTTCTTATTATCTGATATATTATCTCAGCTTATTGTATACACATATAGAACCAGTATAAAAGGAATACAAGAAGTTCTTGAATCAATAGATTTAACTGTACCAAACGGTTATAGTAATAAACAATTTCATTTGTATGTTCTTAAAAGGTTAAAAGAACTCATATATTTATCAGCAACAACTATGATTACAAATGATGATTTTTACAATGGAGATAGAATTAATGGAGGTATTATTATAGTTAAATTTAATGGTCAACTAGTATGTTATGATTTATATAATATTGATGATTTTAAAAATTATTTATACAAAAATATTAAATTTGAGTCAGCTAGTAGAAAAAGACATAATTATGGTAAAATATATAGAGATGATAATAAGTTGAAAATCAAATTAAATTTACAAATAAGGTATAAATTTTAATATTCGTAAAAATATTAATTATATACAAAGCTAAATTTATTATTAATTCCATATAACCACCTCCTTTTATAGTAAGTGAATACTAACCATACACTGTTATGATAATTACCTTGTAGCTATATATCATGACAATATTTTTTGTTTAATAATAATTAATATATGCTATTAATTATTATCTAGAGTATATGCAACCTTCTTTTTATCAGACATATTGATATGAGTGTAGGTATTAGCAGTAATAGTTATTGTACTATGTCCAAGCCATTCTTGAACATATTTAAGATTAAAGCCACTATTGGAAATAATAGTGGCACAGGTATGTCTAAGTCCTTTTAAGGTTATATGAGGTAGGTTATATTTATTAATATAATAATGAAAGCTATGAGAAATACTACTACAAGAAAGATTATCCCCGTTTTTGTTAGTTGCTATAAAGTTTCTATCTTTATTGTAAATACAGCTATTTCTAATATTTAAAAACTCATTTATAAAAAATTCAGGCAAAGAAATAACCCTATAACTAGAATTGGACTTTAAAGTATAATCCAATTTATTAGTTATAGGGTTTATTTTTTTATCTATTGTAATAGTTTTTTATCAAAATCTATATCGCTCCATTTAACAGCAAGAGCTTCCGACCGTCTAAGTCCAAGGCTACAAAGCAGGACAATAGGATAGATGTTATCATCTCTAAACTTATAAAACAGCTTTATAAGTTCAGTCAAATTATAATAAGAAATATACGATTTCTTTGTTGGAGGAAGATCAACAAGATTAGCGGGATTTTTATCTATTAACTGGATTTTAACAGCATAGTTTAAAGATTTATTTATATTAGCATGATGTTTTTTTATGGTGTTAGCAGATAACCCCTTCCCTATTTTATATTAATAATATTTTTCGACATCCAAAACAGATACATTATTTAAGATAATCTGTCTTTGATAAAAGTAGGGGTAAATATGATTGTTAATAATATTATAATACCCATTATAGGTAGTATTTGCTATTTTATGTTTATGAAGTTCTAACCAATCGATAATATAGTTAGAAAAAAGAGTATTGCTATTATTATATTGTTCTACCGATTTTTTAAG
>JAGUQX010000008.1 GCA_030153485.1 Oscillospiraceae bacterium
AATAAAATATAATAAAATATAATAAAATATAATATTTAAGTAGTTTGAAAATTTTATTTTAATAATAATATATAAAATAAGTAGATGAATACACATGAAAAAAAATGATACAAATTATTCAGATGAACTTAATTATAACAATAGTAGAGCATATAAATTTAGAATACAACATGACGGATTATACGCTGAATATATGAATCAAGATAAAATGTCTGACGAAAATTATATGCTTTAGTCTGTTTAAAATGCAAATAAATGCGTTGGTGTTGTTCCAGGTAATGAGTCTATCCAGGTTTCTGATAGAGCGGATGTTTATGGAGAAAAGCAATTTAATATTACATATGATAATGTAAAAAAAGCATATAGAATTAAAAATTTATATACTAATGATTATTTAACTTGGACTAGTAATCAAAATAATGACGTTATACATTTTGGTAATGGAGATTATGCTGATCAGTTATGGTATCTAAAAAAGCAATCGAGTGCTAATATTTATAGTTTAGTTAATGCACATAATACTTATCGTTTTCTAAATTTGCATTCTGGTGAAATAAATATAAGTATATTAAATAATTTGAAAGTTGTGATATTATGTTTAAACAATATGACATTAAAAATAAAATTTTGGATAAACCAAAAGAAGAATCAACCGCTAGTAGTTTGTTAGAAGTTTCACAATCAGCATCAGATATATCATTGTCTGATATAGAGTTAGGAGCAAGCTGTTTAAATTATGATAGTGTTTTTAATAATAATACTGATGTTGAAGAATATGCAAAACTTGGTCGTAAAAAAAGTTTTTCATCACTAAGATCAGATTTGAAAATAATATTAATTGATAGATCTAACCCACAATATTCATCATCAATTTTAAGATTAAAAGAATTTCAAAATATTGATATAGAAGCAAATTTGGGAAAACTTCTTTCTGATGAATATCATCTATATAAAAGAGTATTACAAAATTCTTTAAAGATGATACTTTTAGGAACCAAAGAAGATATACACAGTGATAATAAGACGTTTAATTTTGCAACTTTAACAAAATCGAACAGAAAATCGGGAAGTATATTATGTACAAAAGATTGGACTATGTTATCAAATGATATCTTTATTCTAGGCGGCATAGATGGGATGTTTGATATATATTTGGTAAGTAAAAGAAGTAAATATAATATGGAATCACCTACTCCAAGTTATCTTTCTGATAAAGATCATCTTGCATCAAAGGGTATAGTAGTTAAATTGAGCTGTTTTGCAAGGGAACTTATAGGTATATTATGTGCTGGATATAAAATACAAATGCTTAGAGATCAAATTGAAGTATGTAAACCTCCAAAAAAATATATTAATATGTCTTTACTTCAATATGTTAATGCTTTTACTTATTTTAGTAGATGTGATGATTGGCAACATTTATATAATCCTGATTTAGTAGGATTTGATTTTGATTTCACTAATAATAAATTAAAAGGCATTATTACAACTAATGGATATAAAAGTGTGTAAAAAATTTTTATTAGATAAAATTAAAGTAGAATAATGTTAGAAAAGAGGGGAAAATTGTAAAAAGAATTGACATATTTTTATTAGAATGCGATAATAAATACAAGCATTACTATTGTGATCGGTAAATGGCTATATTATTTACTATATAAGTAAAATAAAACAAATATATTAGAAAAGGAGAAATAATATGAGATCAATAACTAAATTAAAACTACAATATTCCCATCGTTTTCTAGGATACGAAGGAGAAGCACAATATCTGCATGGACATCAAGGAGATCTAGTTATAGAAGTAGAGGGTGAAGTAGATAAAAGAACTGGATTTGTTGTACCTTGTAATCATATAAAGGCTGTGGCATGGGATTATTTAAAAAACTTTGATCACGCACTTGTACTACAGGAAAATGATCCTCTATTACCAGGAGTTTTAAAAACATATGAAACTCAAGGAATAAGAAATGGAGCTCCAACTAATACTAATATGGGACTAGCTATAGATAACGAACTTGCAAAAGCATATCCAGAATGTAGACTTGTAGTAGTGAAAAAAGTTGCTACTTGTGAAAATTTAATAGAGTTATTCTATTCTTTGTTAAAAGATAAATTTAACATAAAAAAAATGACTTTTGCATCTGGCGATAACTGTGCATCATGCGAATTTTAGGTAAAATTAAAAAATAAAAAATATAAGCTATCTATAATTTTTATAGATAGCTTATATTTTTTAAAATTTATTCGAAGTCTTTAGAATATTTTAATAAACGTAGAGTTGATTTCTGACATTTTTTATTTAATAAATATCGAATAATAATAGAAACTATTAGTATAAATAAACCTTCTATTAAACTGACCACTAGAATTATTTTTAATATATCCAATCGTGCTATAAAGAATGTAAATATTATATTAAATAATACCGTTATTGAGTAGATTATAAGCATTATATTTTTTAAATTTGATGCATATATAGAAAAAACTGATTTTTGAGTATATCCATAATGTTTTAAGATTCCTAAGTCTTTTTGAATACTTTTATAATATAATTCAGAAGAAAATATTAAGTTAAACGCCATTATTATAAGAGCTAAAAATAATGTTGCAAAAATAGCAATTTGAGATATACTAAGGGAATCGGCTATATTATCATAATATGAAAATGCATATGTTGTATTATATTTTATTTTATCAATTTCATTAGCTAGATAATCCACATTATTTATATCATGAGAGTATACAAATAATCTTTTGATAGGGGATATGCCTAAATCATCATAATTATTTATTGAGTTTTCAAAATCTTCTTTTGTAGTGTTAAACATTATATTAACTATTTCTTGATATTTATCTTTACTTACAATAACAGATGAATTATTAGATATAATATTTTTAATAAAAGATAAATTTTTCACATTATTTTTTTTACCATGTAATGAAAATTCTTTATAATTATTAGAGTTAAATCCGTCATTATCAGTTTGGATAATTGGAATTTTTAAGGTGATAGGTTTATCTATTATATTAGTATTATTTGTATATAAAATATTATTATCTGAAAAATCCAGACCAATCATATCAGAAAATTCTTTTTCAAAACTATATACAAAAATACTATTACTATCATTATCATAAGGAATGCCAAAATTAATAGTATATTCTCCAAATACAGAATAATCTCCATTTGTTTTGGATATATTTTTAATCTGTTCTATATCTTTATAGGTTAGATTATTTGTTTGATTTGATTCTCCTTGTTTAGAGGAAACTTCAATAATATGGGTGTTCAGATTATCATAATAATTCTTTTTTGTTTCAAAAATTTGTGCTAAAGAACTAATTAGTATGGATGAAAATGATATTAGAATTAGTAAAAATATTATATATGATATCTTAAGATATGATTTTGTCTTTTTTATGATAACACGGCTAACATATTTTTCATTATTTTTCATATATTTGACCATCTTTCATATAAAGTTGGTGGACTTTTTTGTTAAAATTCAAGTCGTCATGGGTAACTATAAAGAGGGTTTTTTCACTATATATCTCTTCAATTAATTTAGTTATTATATTAGCATTTTCTTTATCTAAATTAGATATAGGTTCATCCATTAGAATAATGTCTGAATCTGATAATAACATTTGTGAAAGTTTTAGACGCTGTTTTTCTCCTCCAGAAAGTTTTGTTGTAAGAGAATCTTTTAGATCTAAAATTCCAAATTGTTTTAAAATTTTTTCTATCTTCTCTTCATCAGGATTGTCCCTAGTATCTGCAATCATCTTTAGTTTCATATTTTCTAAAACAGAGATATTATTAAATATTAAATCATCTTGAAATAGATATTCTATCTTTAATTTATCTGAAATTTTTTTAATCTCTCCAGTATAGTTCTTTTCATATCCATATATCATATTTAACATTGTGGTTTTTCCTACACCGCTTGATCCTTGTAGTATATAAATTTCTCCAGCTTTTATTGTAAAATTTAAGTTTTTAAATATTATCTTATTTTCAAAGCTTTTTTTCACATTGATTAATTCAATCATATAAGTTCACCTTATCTATGTAATCATTTCCGTATATAGTTATTTGGTTTTCATCTATAATAAAATCAATAGGATATAGGTTATTATAAATTATATCTTTATTATTTATATTTGTTATTATTATTTTGCTACTCGTATCGTTAAAACTTCCTATCTGTATTAAGAAATTATTGTTAAAATAATTTAATAAACCTGCATCAATAGAATCATTTTCTGATATTAGTTTATTGTTTTGGATAATCCAAAATTTATCATTGGCATATGATATAAATTTTGTTTCAAGATTTTCCTTTAAAATTTCTGGAGTGGAATTTAAATCTATATAGTTCATTTTCAAGAGAGTATGATTATTTTTATCTTCTTCATATCTTGTGAAATAGAGATCATTATCTACAATAATTCCAGTTGAAGATAAACCATCAGTATTTGGATAGTCGTATAATTCTTTTTTATCTAAATCAAATTTAGCAATTTTAGTTTTAAGCGTGTCGCCATCCTTAGAATAATATGTATGTATAAAAAGATAGTCTTTATTATTTGTTGCTAAAGGGAAAATTCCCTCATCTTTATTTAATTTAAATAAAGTTTCAATATTATTTGAGTTGTTTTTAATAATTTCAAAATTATTAAAAGTGCTATGTCCGCTAGTATATATATTAGAAGAACTTGAAAATTCGTATTGAACAAGATTGTCTACTTTTGGATATAGTGTTATTTTTTTTGTATCTGGACTATATTTAACAATTTTGTTATTATATCTATGATATAGATATATTTGATTATCATCTATCTGATCATAATCTTGAGTAATATTATTGCAAGATGAAAATAATATAGATATAGTTAGTAATATAAATATAAATATAAATTTAGAATATACACAATATTTATTCATAAGTTCTCCTACATATAATAGTTTTATTTTTAGATAATTATTTTAAACGCCAGAAGATATGTAATGTATTTTAGGGTCTCCCTGTAATTTTAGTTTAGCAGTATTTATAACAGAAATAGTGCTTTGTCTGTAATCTCTTTTAGGAGTAATTATAACATTTGCTCTATAATCCGATGTTTTTGCTCCATTAGTATTAGTCCAATCTTTAGTTGGTGTTTTTATATTTGTCCATGAAGAGCTTGATCCAACAGTTATTCCTGAACCGCTGATACCTAGATCTATGCTAGCAGAATTTCTTAAAGATGCAGAAGCATACCATTCTGTTTTAATAGACTCTACAATTACATTACCATTATAAACTGCGGATACTTGATAATCCCATTGATAAGTATTTCCCGATGATGAATGAATAGTTTGCCTCCATGTATTTGATGTTAAAGTTCCTCTATTGTTTGATATATTTAATGTTTTTGCTTGTGATATTCTAGGGGATACTTCAGAATTTATATATTGTTTTTCTTGTTCGAGTACAAATTCTTCAGTTGATAAATCTTGAGCAAGTGCAGAAGAGGGAGTCATAGAAGCCAGCATAAATATTGCTGTTAATCCTGCTATAATTTTTGATAAATTTTTTAAATATTTCATATTCATCCTCCGTTTTATTACTTAAAGTATTAATTTATATATTATATCATTAAATATATAAATAGTATATATTTAATGACATTTTTTTAAAAAGATTATAGAGTTATAATAAATTGATTGCTATACTTATATTCTTGTAAATAATTATAGTGGGGTGTATTATGTTTGGTAAAGATAAAAAAGAAAAAAGTTCTGGAGCTGTCGGGGGATTAACTATATCTGGGTCAAATTATGATAGTGTATTTGAAAGTGAAGTTAGAACTGAAGACTTAGAATTAGTGTCAACATTCATGTCTTTTAAAGAAATTATGGACGATACTTTATATATTTTAGATACATTACTCTGCAAAGTATATAATGAGATGCTTATGGAAGTTGAATCTAATAAAGATTATACACATTTAAAAGGAGATGATATACTAAAAGTTCAGTGTAACAAAGACTATCAATTATATTTAAAAATTCAAAAATTAAATTTACCATTCTTTATTATAGGCAGTAGACAACTTAGTTTGCCTAAAGATAAAGTTAAAATAACACCACATCTAGATACTCAAATTCGTGAAAATACTGGTGTATTTAGTGAAAATTCATATGGAAGTATTATGATGTTGCAAGATTGGTGGATTTTAACAAATGATATGCTAATAATAGGACTTATAGATAATCGTGTAGAGGTTCATATAGGGACGCCTAGACTTTTTTATACTATACTTGTTAGATCAAAAACTAGGCCACATTACCAAAGTTTTCTAGTTAAAGATCTTGAAGGTTATAAAAATAAAGAATATTGTATGACTAATTTTGGAAGAGAGATTATAGGTTTATTATTATCAGGGTATCGAATAAATCATACACTTTTAGGAGAAATATTAGTTCCCCCTAAAAAATATAAAAAATTAAAGTTAAAAGATTATGCGTGTGCTATTATGTTTTTTGAATATTTTGAATATTGGAAATATATTTTAGAAAAAAATTTAGTTGGTATAGATTTTGATTTTAAAAAAAATAGGCTAAAATCTGTTATTACAACTACTAAGTGTATAAATTTGTTTTAAAATAATTATTATATATAGATGATTTAGTATTTAAAAAGGAGATAAACTAATTTTAAGTTTACGAGAATATAAGTATATCAATAAATTTATTGGTATACTTATATTCTTGTAAATAATTATAGTGGGGTGTATTATGTTTGGTAAAGATAAAAAAGAAGAAAGTTTGGGAGCTGTCGGGGGATTAGGTTTATCCAAAACAAATTATGATAGTGTATTTGATATGGAAGAAGATTTTGAATCTGGAATAGTTAAAACAAAAGAAGAAATTAAAGATGATTATAGACTAGCTTTAGAAGATAAAGATGTTTTTTATAAACAAACTATATGTGATGATAGAGATCTAGAAGATGATGAACTAGAAGAGTTTGAGGATGAAATTGTGGATTCAGAATATGGTGTTTATGAAAATGTAATGAAAACAAATCTATCTATGATAATATTAGGAAATTGGGCTATAGGAAGTTCTGACTCAAAAGAGGGAAGTTCTTGTATAGATACTATAATGCAAGATAATTTTATGTTAGTTGATAATTCTAGTGAAAATTTAGGAAGTATTCTAAAAGCAAAAGATTGGAATTTATTTACAAATGATATGCTTGTTTTAGGAATAATAGATAGCCAGACTTTAGTTCATTTAGCATCTCAAAGACATGAAAGAAATATGCTTGGCAGAAATGATAGTAAAGGAAAACTAGTTTTATCTGGATTGAGATTAAGTTTTTTTGCAAGAGAACTTATAGGACTTTTATGTGCAGGATATAAAATAAAAAAATTAACAGATGGAACTGAAGCACTTTCTCCTCCAAATAAATATATGAATATGACTTTAAAACAATATTTTAATGCAGTTAGCTTTTTTGAATCTAGTGGAGAATGGAAACATTTATACAACTCTGATTTAAAAGAATTAAAATTTAATTTTAAGGATAATTGTTTAAAAGAAGTTGTGTTAAAATAGATAAAAGCAGGATAGAAATATTTCTATCCTGCTTTTAGCTTATATATTGATTACTTAATATTTAAGAAGAAGATTAACTAATTTTTATTTATAAATTCCATATTATATTCTACAAAACCTGAATCTTTATTTGTTTGTTTTTTAATTATTTGGAAGTTTTTTTTAATATAAAATTTTACAGCCTGTTTATTCTCTTTATAAACAGATAGTTTTAAATTATTATATTTTTCAACAACATATTCTAAAAGTATACTTCCTATACCTAATGATTGGTTGTTTATATCTACAAATAAAGCGCCTATAAAATTATGATCTAGTATACTGATAAAACCTTTTATAATAGATCTATCATCATATATATAAGTTTTTGAATTTGGTATATAAACATTTTTTACAAGATAATAATTTTTATTCCAATAATCTTTATTTATAAAATGGTGAGCTTTTGTCGTAGATGTTTGCCATATATTCATAATTTTATTTAAATCTTTATTTTCAAAATCTCGTATCATAAATATTATTAACTCCTTATTTATAAAGAATTAAATAAGTTTATATAAATTATTTTGATTTGTCAATTACGACATGCATTTTTTCCCAATTATCTTCTTTTAATATAAGATCATAAGCTTTTCCATATCCTTCGACAAGCCTACCTTTAGTAGAAGATATTTCGAACACATCAAAATCCATCTTTGTAAGGGTATCCATAATTTGATTGCCATGAGATTCTCTAAACATTTTTATAATATCTTCTGATAATTCTTGAGTAATAATCTCTGCTATACCATTTAAGCAAACTCTTTTTCTTAAAAATGTTACCTCTGCTTCATTTTCTGGCTGTATAAACATAATAGATATTTTTTTATTATCTACTAAATTTTTATAATGTTCTGCAACTTTACTTATGTATATATATGCTTTGTTTTTGTGCCAAACAAAAGGAGAATAACTAATACAAGGAAGATTATCTTTAGATAAAGAAGATATGCATAATGTTTTACTATTGTTTATTAATGTTTTCATAATTTGAATTCCTTTCAGTTAAAAAAATTATTAAATGGATAAATCTAAAGGGTATACATATTTTGAATTTGATATAGGGTCTTTTGATATATGACACTCTATATTATATAAATTTTTTATATTTTCTTTAGTTATAGTTTTATCAGGGGTATCGTCTGCAATAATATTACCATCTTTCATCATTATAATATGATTGCTAAATCTTGCCGCTTGATTTATATCGTGTAAAACCATAATTATGGTTATTCCAAGTCTTTTATTTAATTCTCTAATAAGTGTTAGAAGTTCTAATTGATGTCCAATATCTAGGTATGTAGTTGGTTCGTCTAAAAGAAGTATATCTGGTTTTTGGCATAAACACATTGCTATCCAAACCCGCTGTCTTTCTCCTCCAGAAAGATTTGATAATTTTTTTTCTTGTATATTAGATATATTGGTATGCAATATTGCCCATGAAATTACTTCATAATCTTTTTTACTATATTGTTCAAACCAATTTTTATGTGGACTTCTCCCATAGGTTACAAGTTGTTTAACAGTTATATCCTCTGGAGATGTATTATGTTGTGAAAGGATTGCTAGCGTTTTGGACAACGATTTCTCTGAAAATGAGGATAGAGGAGATCCGTCTAGTAATATATAACCAGATATTGGATTTATTAGTTTTGCGATAGATTTAAGAAGAGTCGATTTGCCACATCCATTTGGTCCTATTATAGAAACGATTTCTTTTTTTTTTATTAATAAAGAAAGATTTTTTATAATAGGAATTTTATCATAATTTATTTTTAGATTTTTAATTTCTATCATATTTATTCTCCTATTTAACTTTTTTTTCTAAGTAAGTATAGAAAAAATGGGCCTCCGATAATAGACATAATTATGCCTACTGGAAGTTCTATATTTTGTATAATAGTTCTAGATATCGTATCCGTCCCTAATAGTAGAATTCCACCAAGAATCATAGAAAATGGTATTAAATATTTATGATCAGAACCGATAATAAGTCGACTAATATGAGGAACAACAAGTCCGATAAATCCAATTATTCCAACAACAGAAGTTGTTATAGAAGCGAGGAGTACAGCTATAGAAGATAAAATAAGTCTAATTATATTTATATTAAATCCTAAACTAGATACTGTTTCATCAGAAAGACTTAGGATATTTGCCATAGGAGAAAAGCAAACAGCAAGTATTAACCCTATAATAATATAAATAAATATAGATTGAACACTTTCCCATGACTTTCCAGCTAAACTACCATTTAACCAAAGTAGAACTGATTGTATTTTATCGCTAAAAATAATTGATAGTAATGAAATTCCTGCCCCAAGTATACTGTTTACAGAAATACCTGCTAAAATAACACGAATAGGAGAAATCCCATTTTTCCATGAAATAGTATATACAATAACACAAGTTATAAATCCACCAAGAAAAACTAGTATACTTAGGATTGGTGTTAATGAAGGAAGGGCAAGCATAACAATCAGTCCCATGAGAGTTGCACCAGAAGAAACACCAGTTATACCAGGATCAGAGAGAGGATTTTTCATGACAGCTTGTAATAAAACTCCAGATACAGACAAGCTCATCCCAACTATTACGGCTAATATGTTCCTTGGAAGACGTATGAGATATATAATAGAAAAAGATGTTGACGATCTATCTATAAGGGATGAAAAAATTTCATTTATTGGTATATTGACCGACCCAATAGTTGATAAAAATATTGTTAAAAATATTAATATACAAGCTGATATAATAATTTTTAAGAGTTTGTTTTTATTCATAAAATATATTTATAAGCTCCTCTATAGCTATTGGCGAATTTAAATTTGCAGTAGATGAAAATATTGATGAATCTAAATCAAAAACGTTATCATTTTTAACTGCGGTTAATATTTTAAAAGCAGGGTTTTTGTCGAATTCTGCATCAAACATTTTTTTTGTATCTTCTTTTGATCCATGAGAAATTCTTAAAATATAATCGGGATTATAGCTAATTATTTTTTCGGTATTTATTGGAATATATCCTGATGTTTGTTGCATATCTAAATCATCTGTTATATTTTCTATACCTAGTTTATCTACAATATTTCCGATGTATGAATTTTTATCAGCTAGAAGATTGCTTTGAGAAGAACCAAACATAATAGCAACCGATTTTTTATTATCTGCATTTATTTTATCTTGTATGTTTTTTAAAGGATTTTCAAGAGAATCTGCAAGTGTTTCTGCTTGATCCTGTTTATCTAATACATTTCCTAAAGAAATAATACTTTGAGTTAATGTAGTTAAATTTTTTGTGTCTATAAAAAAACTTTTTATATTAAACTTATCTAGATTAGCTTCTAATTTTTCTTTAAAAATTATATCTGTTATAAAGTAATCTGGATTTAATTCTATTAGTTTTTCAAAATCAACCTCCATAACCGATCCAATAGTTGGTAGATTTATATATTGTTCAGGTAAAATTCCACTTGTAACAGGAATTCCAACTACGTTTGCTTCTAACGTTTCTAAAATAAAAGAGGGTATTATAGATCCAACTGCGATTGTGGAGGAATTTATTTTATTATTATTATAAGTTTCTGTATTTTTTTGATTATCTATAGGTATTATTTTAATAATAATACCTATAGATAAAATTACTATTATTATAATTATAATTGATATGATTTTGTTTTTTATAGTTTTAGCCAAATGAATAGACCTCCTTATATTTATGTAATACCAATAATTTTATTAGCACAAGCTTACTTAGTTAGTGTATACTAACTAAGTAAGCTTGTCAATGCCATAATGATATAAAATATATTTATATCTAAATAATTTAATTTAATACGATATGTATATATATCTATTAAAGATAGGATGTAATCACTTTGCCCATAAAAATATTAGACAGAATATTAAGAATAAATAATAATAGTACCAAAGTTGGTGAATATAAAGGACCAGGAAATCCGAAATATCCAGATTTTAAAGCGGGTGTAAATATGATAAAACATCCACCTATAGATCAATGTTATGAGTCTGTATTTCCTTATCCAACTGGTAAAAGAGATACTTTATTGGTTCTAACAGAGATGCAACAACAAGCTGAACAAGATAATGATTGGACAGCTTCAGGTCTTTTGCAGTTAGATATTCAGAATTTGAAGTTGAAAAAAAATTCAACGCCAATACCAGCTCCAACACCAGACCCAATACCAATTCCTAAAGAACCAACGCTAAAAGAAAGATTTTTAGCATTTTTCGGAGTTACTAATTCAGTAGAAAAGCCAAAAAAAATAGAATTATCCGATGATGAATTAGAGGATCAACATTTTAAAGAGTTAGAACTTGCTGGACCATATATAAAGCGTGATGAAGCTCTTAAAAAAGAGGGATTTTCTACAAAAGCTGATTTATTGGATAAACCAGATGCAGTTAAAAAAACAGAAGATGAAAAAAGAGAATATCAAGAAAAAATTGAAAGAGAAGAGGCGAGATGTAGAAAAGCTGTACAGGATATGAGGGATAGAAGAGAGGCAGAAGAAAAAAGAAGAAAAGATATTTTAGAAGTATACGGAAAATATTCATTGGAATCTTTAACTTTTGGTAAATCTGCAGAAGAAATAAAAGATATTAAACGTAAGGCAAAAAAGCAGAAGTTAGATCCAAAGAGATATTTACTACAAGAACAGTTAAAAGAATCTGTTGCCAATGATTTAGCTGGAATGGGAATTACAAATTTAAAATAGTATATCAGTATAGTTAAAAAGAGTTCCAAATATTTTAAAATATCTGGAACTCTTTTTAACTATACTGATATACTTTTTTATAATAGATTCTATTTTTCTTCTATAATAATAAATCTGCCTAATGTTTCTGGGCTTAATTTAATATAATTTGATGAAGTAATTTCAATTTCTTCTAGTTTAAAATTATTGCTATAATCCCAAGAAAGAATTTTAATATTTTTATTTTTTGTAGATTTATTTTTTAAATATAACTCTAAATTATTATTTATATTTTCAATATTATCTACACTTCCATTTAATAAATAGTCTAAAGAATGAATTCCTAGTACATTATATTTCGAAAATTTTTCATCCATCATTGTTGATATAATATTTTTAGAATAAGCATCTATGCTAGAAAATGAAGAAAAATTATGGTATAGACCATTTTTTTCTGGATTAAACATATTATCTTCTAAGCTGTTAAGATAAGCTTCAGAATCATATGAATTTATAGTATTAGATAATGTATAAAAATCTCTTTCTAAAAGGATAAACTTACCAAGTTCATTTACATTTATTTTAGCATATCCATCAACAATATCCAATGATTTAAGTTCATAAGTTCCATTATTTTTAACGTGTAAAACATCTAGTTTAGCTATATTCATAGTTATATCTCTAACATCTATATATAAATCAGAATTTTTTGGTATTCCAACAGTATCTCCATTTAATTCTAACGATGTATCATATAATTTATTTATACGGCTATCTTTAAAGTATTTGCTAACTATATATTCTATAGTAGTTAAAAAGTTATTTTCTTCTATAACAACATTTAGATAGTTATCGTCTGAAAAACTTTTATTTTCATTAGATAAATATATTCCGTTATTATGTATACTATCTTTTTGATTAGTATTAACTGTTATATCATGTTCTATAAAAATTTCTGGATAATCTTTAAAAGATGCTTTAATTGTCGTTGTGCCAGATTTTTCACCTTTTATATTTCCAAAACTATCAATTGAAACTATAGAATTATCTTTAGATTCAAATACTAGTTCATTAAATGTTACATTTTTATCATAGATTGTTGTAGCTTGAAAAATTTGATTAACATCTATAGCTGATGGTATTTTATCAAAATTTATATTAGTTGGAAGTATTAGTTCTGGTTCTTCTATAATAGAAACAACATTATTTTTAAATATAAAAAGAGAATTATTTAAATTTTTATATCTAAATCCATTAGAAAAATCTTCCAATGTATTATAAAGAGCACCATCAAATTCTAGTCTATGATCTTGCTCTAAATGTTTAATTTTTATATAATCATATTCTGAAAAAGTTGCAGCGTTAAGTTGTTCTGCTATTTGATTTGCATTTCCTTTAGGGTTTAAATGATACTCATTTATTAGGTTATTATTTTTATCATATTGGTATAAAGAAAAATATGGAGTTTTGTCGCTAAAACCTGAGTGTACAGTACCTCCACTTGATTTAGCTATAAACTTTTTGTTTTTAAAATCAAAATCAATAGTTAAAGCTAATCTATTACCCAATCCTTCTACTTTAATTTGGGGCTGATTTGTTGAAATTTTTTGTGATGTGGAGTATGATTTTTGCTCTTGTTCACTATATTTATTTGATTCTATTGCAGATATAGGAGATACTATAGATGCCACCATTGTTGTTGCTATAACATAAGAAATAATTTTTTTCATATGACGCTCCTTATTTTATCAAATATATTTTATGTCGAAATTACAATACATAATATATTCTATTAAATAGCTAATTCATTATTTAAATTAGCAGTTAATAGAATATATCATGTATTCTACGTATAAGTCAATAGATATATAAAATTATCTTTATAATTTTATATATATGTAAATATTATAAAATAAGTATACTTTTGGAAGGTGGGTTCTGTTATATATAAAAAATTAGGAATAATGTTAGTTGTTTTCAGCATAACTTTTTATCTATTATCTGGTTGTAGTATCGTAGATAAAAATTTTTTAAATCAGGGAATAAAATGGGTTATATTTTTGGGATTAAATGATAAAGATGATTATATTCAAAAGATGTCTATAGAAGAATCAGAAGATATCGCATCAGATATTATTTTAAAATATGCTGATGGTTATACGAAATTAAATGGTGAAGGTGCTTTTAAAAATGATAAAAATATTGTTACAACAGAGAATAGTTTAATCTATCATATATATTTTGCTAGTAAAGATGATATATCAAAAATTATGGATGAATTAATGGAAGTTTTTAATCAAGAATCTATTTTAGTAGAAAAGTATAAAGTTGATTATGATTTTTATTCTAAATAAAAACCTCACATTTATAAATGTGAGGTTTTTTTTATCTTGAAAAATCTATAGGATCTGTTTTAGGAATATATGTTTGACCAATCTCTTTTATATAATACATCAAAGATTTTTGCCAATATTCAATCTCTCTTTTTGGAGGACATTCTAAAGCTAAAATTCTTTTTAAATTATCTCTTGTAAACTCAAAATCCCAAAATCTCTCATAGGTATCTCCAAGATTTGGAGCTACATAATCGATACTCAAAATTTTATCAGCATACTTTACAAGTTCAACATCATAATAATATATATTTCCCATTTGATAATCTATAGGGTTAAAATATGTATATAGATCATTCTCCCCATATCCGCCAGATATAATATAATCAATATAATTAAAGTTTGGTTGAGTATAATGTGAAAGAATTAATGAACTTTCATCATAAAAGATATTTAAAGCAGGCATATCAGGATTTTTGTTATAACATTTATTAACTTTAAACATAAAAACCCCAATTATATTGTCGTCTTCAGAGCCTTTAAATATTTTTTCATCATTATAGTCTTTACCTAATCTACTAGATGTAGAATATATATATGCTTCTATCTGTCTTTGTCCTTCAACGGCAGAGTCTAAGTATCCCGTTGGGTCATAGTTAGAAAGTCTAAATTCGCCATATTCAGAATTTGCGGGTTTTAGTTTTCCAGAATTTATATTATTCCATAGATTATTTTGAAAGTCGGTTTGTGTAGAACCTTCAGAAGGAATAGCATTATCTTCAGTAGATAGAGATGTCATAAGTGTTAACTGTGACGGATCATAACCGAGGCTATATTCTAGTCCAGAAAATCCAAAAATCTTTTCATAATCTGTCATACGTAGAATGGCTATAAACGTATCGTCCGGAGCAAATACTTCTTTTTTATTACCAAGTGCTATATTTTGTTGATTGTCCATAACAGCTTGATAGGTTTCAATAAATAAATCTGATTTGGACTCTGTCTGATCTATTAAATTTAGCTCTGTAGCAGAAGCTTTTATAATAGAAATAGTAGAAAATATAATAGATAATGATATAAAAATTCCTATTATTTTTAAATATGATTCTTTTTTTAACTTTATCAATAAAATCTCTCCTAATATAAATATATTTTGTATACAATATTAATAGTATATAAATAATATATACTATTTGTCAACAAAAACTTATTATAATCGACTATTTTGTATATTTATATTAAATTAAATAATTGAAACTAGCAATAAAATATTATTATATATAACATTATTTTTTAGTAAATTACAGTAATTATCATATATTTTTATATTTGGAAATACACACTGATATAAAGAAGATTTATTATGTAATCTTATATATTTTGAAATATATTGTTTAAAATAAACTCTATGGATGGTCTCATCAAAAGAAATATTAGTATATTCAATTTCTGTTTCTAGATAGCCAAATATGTACAAAACATTTGATTGTTTTTGATAAATAGAATTATTATTTATACTATAATCTATCATATGAAATTTTATATCTACTTTATCTATATGTTTGATCCTATTTTGTGTAAAAGGAATAATCATCATATTACTTTTTTGAAAATATTGGAAATTTGAAGTTATATTTGAGATATTTTTATATAATCCAGTATATATAGTAGACTTTTTCAATAAAAATTAACCATCCTTCCAGATCTTTTTATATGTATTTATACGAAGACTATTAGCCTTCGTATAATATTAAACTATTGTTTAGAACTAGCAATTAGTATAACGGTTGCATTTGTAAAAAAACATCTATTTGTTGTTTGATTAAAATATATATCTTCAACAAGTCCTTTTATACCTGCAGAACAATTTATACTAAATTCTTTTGGAATAACTATAAATGAGCTAAAAGGAACACAATATTGACTAGAATGGACACTTTGTTCTGGAATATCGGCTGTATAATTCAATGTTAAAGTTAGGATACCATGAATTATTAACTTATTTCCAGTAAGAGTTTGCCCTTCTTCAGAAAGACCAATAGGGGTGTCAATAGTATAATAATTACTTATTTCAATTAGTCCAGTGATCTCATTTATCTGTTCCATATCTGGTTTTTGTTCTGGAATAGACAGATAGTTTTCAAGATTAAATTGTTTAAATAAAGATATTGCTTGTAAAATACTATTAGTTGCAGGGTCAGAATCAATTCTTGTAATTGTACTACTATTGGATGTTTGGTATCCAAAGTTTACAATAGCTGAATTTATAATATTTCCTTTACAATTTGTAGAAATAACTTTAACACTGTATTTAACAATTACAGTTTTATCTATATAAATTGTTCCAATATCAACTCCATGTATTATATCAACCGAGTTTATAATTTTTCCATTAATAGAAAATGATCCATCTATAAGAGAAACATTCGGTGGAAGAGTGTCTTTAAAGACACTATATATAGCATCTACATCGCCATCGTTCGTGATAGCAACCGTATAAGTGATGGTTCCATCTAGAATAGCAATCTCTATATCAGATGTTTTTTCTAAACTTAGATGTGGATTTTTTATACTAATAGTGTAAGGGTTACTTTTATTAGATCCATAATTTTGTGGTTTAGTTGGATCAACTGTATACCTAAACGATGAATTAGCGATATTTATAACAGGTTGGGAACTAGATGAAATAACCAAAGCGCTAAAGGCTAGAATTTTATATTCTCCAATTCCTATACTTCCAATATTTACGCCAGAAATAATACTATCAGCTATTTTATCAATATTATCTATCTTGACGCTTCCTAAAACAAATTTTAATTCTGGTGTTAGAGGATCTTGAATGATAACATCATCTAAAGGAATATTCCCATCATTTCTAGCGGTTATAGAATAGATAATTGTTTCTCCAACTGCTGTAGTCACCTTGTTTGCAGATTTAATAAGAGCTATTTTAGGATCAACAATAGTTATAGGAATAGTTGTATATGCTTCTTTAAAAATATTAATTGGTGGTTTTGTAGGATTTATAATGGCTTGATAATTTCCAGTAGCTATATTAGTGTATGGGTTTGGAGTTGGGCTGGTAAGAACCTTCACGTTTATAAACAAAGCTCTAGATTGCCCAATATTTAAAGGACCTATATCTATACCAGATATTAGGCTTCCTCCAATATTAATTCCATCTAGTTGCAAAGATTGAATTTGGAAATTGGTTGGAAGATTATCTTTTATTATAGAATTTGATATTGGGGTATCTCCAATATTTTCAGATGTTATAGAGTATGAAAAACTATCTCCAATTTGAACCTTTTCTACATTAGATACTTTTTTAATAGATACGTCAGGGTTAAGAATATTTATTTCAACTACTGTGCTACAAAATAGCCCTATTTCATTTGTTGAGCGAACTGTAAATATATCTTTTCCATAAAAATTGGTGTTTGGTGTATACGCCCAAATTCCTGTCAAACTATCTATAGAGGCAACTCCATTTTCGCCTTGTTTTTCTATACTATAAATAATTTTACCACCTTGAGGATCAATGGATAAAATTGTTCCTGTAGCTATTTCATTTTTTGATATTATAACATTTTGGGGAAGAGGGCAGATAGGAGAAAGAGCTAAAACGGTTATATTAACAGTTGTAGTACAGGATAATCCACTAGTATTTGTGGCTGTAACTATAAAAGAATCAGAACCAGAATAGTTTAGACTAGGGGTATAAGACCAGTCTCCAGTATTAGGGTTTATCTTTGCAACTCCATTAGATGGTAGAGTTGAGATAGAATATAATATAGTTTTATTTTGAGGATCGATTGCTGTAATATTTCCTAAAATTTCTTTATTGGAAGTGGTAGAAACATTTTGGGGAAGAGGGCAGGTAGGAGAAATAGCTAAAACGGTTATATTAACAGTTGTAGTACAGGATAATCCACTAGTATTTGTGGCTGTAACTATAAAAGAATCAGAACCAGAATAGTTTAGACTAGGGGTATAAGACCAGTCTCCAGTATTAGGATTTATCTTTGCAACTCCATTAGATGGTAGAGTTGAGATAGAATATGAAACAAATTCACCTTGAAAATCCACAGCAGTAATATTTCCTGAAACTTCTTTATTGGAAGTTGTAGAAACATTTTTTGTTGTAGGACATGTTGGAGGAGATGAAATTTTCAAAAGATAATCCTCAACCTCTCCATCTCCAGCTGGACCTATCGATCTAGTATCTTCTGTTGTAATATCACCTTTATTGTCTAATGAATCGGTTGTTAATCTAACTCTAACAAAAGTTTCTCCAGGAGTTATAATAGTGCCAATTGGAACATTAAACTGTAGGGTTATATCCTGTGTTCCTGCTTTAGTTGGAGGAATAATTAATGGAGAACCTATAGCAGATTCTTCTAGCTGAAACAGACCATCTTTATTGAAATCTATCCATGCATATAAATTTGCATTTAAACCACTATTATTTGTTATAGTTTCTACAAAGCTATACGTGGTATCAGTAGTTTTAAGTGTTTTTAAAGGAAGAATTGTTCCATCGTCTGGTATAGATAATGAAGTATGATCCCCTGTAGCTGTAGAGTTTTGGTTTGCATCATCTTCAGAAGTTACTGTTGTGCCTAAGTATAATCCATTTGCTAAAAGTTGGTGTCTAGGACCATTATTGGCTAACAATGTATTATAATTTCCTATTCCATTTTCAGGGCTATTATCTGGCGCATCTCCATAATCAAGATTAATTGAAATATTTACACAGCTAGCTCCATCATTATTTGAAGAAGGAACTCCTTGGGCAAAAACAACACCTATAGCATCATTTCCAGAGATAGCTATTTTATAGATAATACCAGTATTATTGTCTATAACGAATATATTATTAGTTGAATCCGCAAAGGTTGCTCCATATGTTCCAGATGGAACAGATGTTGTTTTTAAATTAGTTACTACACCTGTTTTAGGATCTATTCTAACAACTGAATCTGTAGGAGTAGTTGAACCATTAATTACAGCATATAACATACTATCTATAGGACAATAAGCAAAGTCTGCTATATTTATAGGAGGTTTAATAGAAGTTCCTGTCTTTGTTGGATTAAAATTATTAGTTGGATCAACTAATTGACCGTAATTTATAGAGCCTAATTTATAATCTATACAATAGTATAATTCGATATTACTTTTATATAAATAATAATGTCCATCACTATCAAATGTTCCTATATTATAAGAATCATCAGGAAGATTAGATACAACTGGTAGAGGTGTTTTTTCTCCTATTGAATCTATACGGTATATAGTATTATCTGTACCGCTTCGCGCATATAAAAAATTATCGGTAGTATTATATCCTAGAGCATTCATAAAAAGTTTTTGATCAGCTATAATCGTTTCCACACCAGTAACTAAATTTATTTCATATAAAGTAGAAACTGCATTACCAGCAAGTTGATATCCGACGGGTTTACACTTAAATGGAGTTGACATAAAATATATCTCCTTTCAAATTAAAATTAACAGTAATCAGCATCTACAAGTAATAAAACGCATTTATGAAGAGTTCTTGCGTTTATCATTTTGGCATGAACAGCTTCTATATATGGTGTTACTGATATTGCTTTTGAATCTACTAAATTACATATATTTTTTCCATTAATCTCTTTAGGAAGGATGATAAACATGCTTTTTAAAGTTTCAAAATGTGCAGCATGAACAGACTGTTCTGGTCTATCTGCAACATAAGTAACCTTTTCTTTTAAACTAACTTCTACTATAAGTTTATAGCCAGTTAAATTTTGACCCTCGTATGATTTTCCAATTTCTGTTTCTATTAATTTATAATTCTCTATCTCTGCCCAAACCATAATATCTAAAATACGCTCCATATCTGGTTTTTGAGAGGGTATAGTTAGGGTTTCGGAGACTGTTTCTTCTTTAAAATAGCTAGATGTTTTTGGAAGTTTGGTTGAATAGGATGATTGGTTTTTAAAGTTCATAAAAAATTTCTCCTTAGCATAGATCAGCACTTACCATAAGTGTGAAATTATTATGGATACATCTACAATCTAATTGTTTAGAAAATATATCTTCCATTGTAACCCGAACAAAAATAGGTTGTGATATATTAGTATCCTTTGGCATAACTATATAGGAACAAAAAGGCATACACCCTTCAGCGGTATGGACAGTTTGTTCGGTATCACAAGCTATATATTGATATTTTAAAGATATTGTTCCAGAAACAAAAAGTTTTAGACCAGTCATTTGTTGTCCTTCTAGTGAGAGTCCTATAGGAGTTGTAACAAAATTATATTTTTCTACAGATGTTTCTGCCCAAACTTTTACGATTTGTTCTATATCTGGCTTTTGTTTAGGAACACAAAAAACATTTGATATATTTTCTTGTTTAAAGTATTTATTATTTTCTGGAAAAGATTTTTGTATTCCATTATATTCTATTAGCTGGTTCATAACCATAGACATAAATATTCTCCTTATCTAGAAATTATATTTTTAATAGTAAAAATATTAAATATAATTACATAAAATAATCATATTTAATATAATAAATAAACTATTTTAGATAATTTAAAATTGAACAAAGTTTATTAGTAAATTTTATTTACATAGTATATATTTTTTATAGTTGGTATCATGAAATAAGCATTCTTCGTGATTACATTTAGATAAATCTTTTTTCAAATTACAGGATTGGTTTTGGAATTTTGGTGTTGGTTTATAAGAGTGATTATATAAATTATTAGTATTATCAGATTTTTTTGGATATATATAGGAAAGGCTAGAAGAGTAGCTTCTATAATCATCCAATAGATGCTCATTACATATTTTTCCGATTTTATTGTAAGTATCCAATAGTTTTTTTGATTCATTATTTGCTTTGCTTACAATAATTTTATAGGATATATTGGGATTATCACCGCAGATATCGAATTGATAAAAACCGTTACAATCGCTTAAAGTATGAGCTATTCCTTCTAGACTTTTATCTTTAGAATCATGGTTAAATTTCACAAGTTTTATAAATGCTCCTGAAATAATATGATTTTTACAATTTTTAACCTGACCCCAAATACGGATATTATCGTATTTAGAAACAATAATATCCGATCGTATTTCTTGATTAGAATATATAGGGTCGATAGTAACGTCTATAGAAGTTCCTAATATACCAGACTCACATTGATAATTTATAGAAGCATTATAATCAGTCACTTTTCGCCTCTCCTTTATTATCTAAAATTAGAATTACATGATTTACAATGATTATTGCAAATAGGTTTACCATTGGTACAACATGGGGTAGACTTAGAGGTGTGAGAAGAATATGGTTTACAAGGATTATATTGATATCCATCTGTACAGCTACGACAGTTTCCGTCACCAGTGTCAAGAATTTTTTCTGATCCAGTGTTTGCTTTTCCAACTAAAATTTTATAACAGGAATTTTTATCTTCTGAACATAGGTCAAATTGGTAAAATCCTTGACAATCGCTTACAGTATGGGCGATTCCTTGATGTTGTGTATCTCCATTTTGGCAGACAACTTTAACAAGTTTTAAAAGAGCGTTTTCTATAGGAATACCTTCACAACTTTTAACCATACCCCATAATCGTATAGAATCGGATGCAGAAACAACAATATCTGCTCTTATTTCAGCATCACAGCAGGTAGAATCGATATTTACATCGATGGAATTACCTAAAATAGAAGTATTATTACAATGGGAATTATTTATATTATTATATGACATGATAAAGACCTCCATAATTTTAATATTTGAAAGCTAATATTTATATATTATGCAGTTAAATTATAATATGTTAATATACATATATTCTTTATCCCAAAACTATATAACATTTACATAATTATTTAGTTAATATTTAGCTAATTTGATGAATATTAAAAATATAATGACGAAATATTGACAAATTTATCTCTAAGATATAAAATAAATTTGTAATATATGATAATTATATTAAATTTATAACATTTTTATCTATAATTTATTAATATTGTATTACAGATTATGACAAAATAAATAGGGAGAATAAAGAATATGAAGATGAAATTTAAAAAAAAATCTGTTATAGCATTTATACTATTAGTTGCTTTGCTATTTCAATTAATACCTGTTTCTGTTTTGGCCAGAGATACAAGACGAAGTATATCTGATTTTGCAAATATTTTAGATATAACATCTAATCCAACAGAACTTTTATATGGAGATTATTCTACAAATAAGCATAATAATTTTTCTGATATGGGTGCTTGGCATGGATACTATCTTCCAGCAAAGGATGCGACGGATATTTATGGAGGTTTTGCAGGGCCTGTAATTATTGCAGAGGAATATCCTGTAAATTTAGGAAAATCTATAAGTAAACTTAAGTTGACAAATGCAGATGATGGAAAAGTATATGATTTAACAACCGCAGATGTTAAATTTAATTATTATCCAGGAAGGTTGTCTCAAACATATGAATTATCTGATTTAATATTAAAGATAGATTTAATTTTTGCTAGCAATCGAACAGCATTGATAGAGACAATAATAGATAATAAATTAGATATTCCTTTAAATATAAATCTAGAATGGTCTGGTAATATATTTAATAAGTTTAAAGAAAAAGAAGATGGAAATACTTATGAATTAAAACAAACTTTAGAAAGTACAAAAAATGGTGTAAAGGTTAATTTCTCTGAAATTAGAGAAACATGGAGATATCTTTCTACAGACCAAACAAAATTTACTGTTGATTATCAAGGAGATGTAGAAACAACAGTTAACATAAATGAATATAGAACGAGATTAAAAGATAAAGTTATTATAGATGGAAAAAAATCTTTTAAAACATATTCAACCCAAAGTTATAATTTTACAGATAAAGAATTATTAGAAGAAGAAATTATTAAGCAAGATATTATGAAATTACCAACACAGTATTTTGAAAAAAATAGTGAGAGATGGCAAGGATATTTAGATAAAACTTTTGAAAATACAACGGTTAGTTCTGATATAAAATATAAAAATGCTGCAATAAAATCTATAGAAACGTTAACAACAAATTGGAGAAGTCCAGCAGGAGCTTTATTGCATGATGGAATTGTACCTTCTATGTCATATAAATGGTTTATAGGAATGTGGGCATGGGATTCTTGGAAACAAGCAGTGGCGACATCTGTTTTTGATGGAGAATTAGCTAAAAATAATATACGTGCATTATTTGATTATCAAATAACACCCGATGATGATTTGAGACCACAAGATAGTGGTGTTATACTTGACGCAATATTTTATAATAAAGATAAATATAGAGCTGGTGATGGTGGAAATTGGAATGAAAGAAATTCTAAACCAGCATTAGCTGCATGGAGTGTATGGAATATTTATAAATCTACAGGAGATAAAGCTTTTTTAGAAGAGATGTATCCAAAATTAGTTTTATATCATAATTGGTGGTATTTAAATAGAGATCATGATAAAAATGGAATAGCAGAATATGGTGGTATGGTACACGATTTAAATAAAACAAAAGAAGATATAATATTAGCAGCGGCATGGGAAAGTGGAATGGATAATGCACCAAGATTTGATGTGGATGGATATGGTGAAACAGATACTGGAGTTGATGTTTTTGAAAATTTTGATGATAAAGGTAATCTAGTAGGATATTCTATAAATCAAGAATCGGTTGATTTAAACTCATATCTTTATGCAGAAAAAGGATTTTTAAAATCTATGGCAGATGTTTTAGGTAATGGAGTAGATTCAAAAAAATATAGCGAAGAAGCAAATAAAATACAAGAATATATTAGCGAATATATGTTTGATAAAGAAACTGGTTTTTTCTATGATTTACAGATAAATCAGGATGGAACAGATAAAAATATATTAGTTAATAGAGGTAAAGGACCAGAAGGATGGATACCTTTATGGGCAAAATTGGCAACAAAAGAACAGGCAGCAGATACAGTTAAAAATATGATGGATGAAGATAAATTTAATACTTTTGTTCCTTTTGGAACATCGTCTAAAGATAATCCAAGTTTTAATCCAACAAAATATTGGAGAGGACCTGTATGGATGGATCAAGCTTTATATGGGGTAGAAGCTCTTCAAAATTATGGATATAAAAAACAAGCAGTAGAAATATCAACAAAGATGTTTAATAATGCAGAAGGTTTATTAGAAGATGGACCTATTAGAGAAAACTATAATCCTTTAACTGGAGGAGGACTTCATACTAAAAATTTCAGTTGGTCGGCATCTGCGTTTTATCTGATGTATAAAAATACATTATATGGTGATAGAACAACATCCCAAGAGTCGATTTCTATACCAATGGATACAGATACAGATATTGTAGTTCCAGAGGTAAACCCAGAAAAACCAACTATAAATCCAAGTACAGGATCAAATAAAATATTTATAATACCATCTATATTATTAATATTGATTTTATCAAGTCTTTGGTATATAAAGCTAAAAAAGAATATATAAAAAAAGAAAGTCTAAGATAATTATCTTAGACTTTCTTTTTTTATATAAATAGTATATAAAAAAAAGAGCTATTCTTATTAGAATAGCTCTTTTTATTTTTAATTATGCGTCAGATGATTTTTTATTTTTTTTAGTTAAAGAAGATCCAGCAAAACCAACAGCACCTAATCCTAATACTAGGAACAGAAGCATGGAAGAGGAATCTCCAGTAGTTGGATTTGTTGTACCAGGTTTATTTGTATCTGGTGTAGTTGGAGGAGTTGTTGGATCTGTTGAAACTGGAACGCTATCAAAAGACATGTTTAAAACATCTCCAGTTGGTATACCAGTTCCATTTAATTTATGCATTGTTGTATCAAGTGTTTGACCTTCTATAGTAGATTTTTGTTTAATAAAATATTTAGTTCCTTTAACATAGTCAACATCAACAAAAGAAAATTTACCATCTATATCAGTTGTAGCAAGTTCGCTTACAAGAGCTTGATCAGACATATCATCTTTAGTGTATGAATATAGTTCAAATGTAGCACCTTGTATAGGTGTTTTATTTGTTGAATCAATTAAAGTACCGTTAACAGTAAATTTAGTTAAATCTGCAATAATTATATCGCCTGCAGTAATAGCAGCTTTATCAACAGTAACATCGATTCCTTTAATTGTAGAACCTTCAGGAGTATTTACTGCTTTTAAAGTATACATACCATAAGGAACATCTTTAAATGAATATGATCCATCTGCAGTAGATGTAGTAGTAGATACTGGTTCACCTGTTTTAGAAACTTTAGAATATAGACCTAATTCTATATCAGGAACACCAACAGGAGGAGTTGCTGTGTCTACAATTTTACCAGTAACAGTACCAACATTAATTTCTAGGCTTAATTCGCCAGTTACTGTAGTAGCTAAATCTGTAGTTGTAACGTCTACAGATGGAGTTTTGTATGCAGAAGCATTTTTAACAAAACTTATTTTATAATTTCCTGCTGGAATTGGATTAGCGTCTGTTCCTTCAAAATAAACAACACCATCTTTGTCAGATGTTAAAGTGATTGATAGAGGAGTAGTTGTATCTACATCACCACTTCCATCTTTAAGTTTTTCTAATTTTAATTCTATACCACTAACTGTTGTATTTAGAGCTGATGGTTTAATAGTAATTTTAATATTACCGTGTGCTCCGATAGGTTTAACTCCAACTGTTGTAGATGATGAGCTATCGTCTACAGTATCTACAGTAACCTCTGTAGCGAAAGCAGTAGTTGCAGAAAGGACGATCATAGCGGCTAAAATAGAAGAAATAATTCTTTTAAAATTTTTATTCATTATTAAATTCGTCTCCTTTTTTTAAGTGTATTATGAAAATTAATAAATTTTTATAATACTACTAAATATTTGAAATAGTTTTGTATAGTATATTAGTTATACAACTTCATAAAGTATACTACCATATTATTATTTATAAGTAAATCATTATTATTCAAATTTTTTAAAAAAATAATATAATAATATAATTTTTATAGGGATGTTTATCAATTTATTACAAATATATTATCGTTTACTAAAAAAAATAATAAAGGTAATTATTAAAAAAATTATTATTTTTTTAATAATTTATGATATAATTTATATATAAATTATGTTATCTAGAAAGGATGAGATTTTTGAAATTTAAATTTTATCATAGTAATATAAATGTGTTTGATTTAGATAAAAGCTTAAACTTCTATAAAGAAAGTTTAGGATTAATAGAAATTAAAAGAAAAGAATCTAAAGATGGTAGTTTTATTTTAGTTTTTTTAGGGGATGGACAAACTGAGTATAGTTTAGAGCTAACTTTTATTAAAAATAGAAAAGAAAAATATAATTTAGGGGATAATGAGTCTCATATAGCTTTTAAAGTTGATGATTATGATGGAGCTTATAAAAAACATAAAAATATGGGGTGTATATGTTATGAAAATCCTAAAATGGGGATATATTTCATATCAGACCCAGATAATTATTGGATAGAGATCATTCCAATAGAAAGATAGGGAAATGTTAAAATGATTATATCTAAAATAAATGAAGGATATGTTTTTGGAAACGAAGAAAATAGAAATAAAGTTGTTATATATATTTCTTTTAGTTGTATAGATTGTTTAGTTTTATATAATAATTTAAAGGATATTTTTAACGATCAAATAATGAAATCTAATTTAGTTTTAATAATAAAACCTGTATATAAACCAAAATTTGAAATAGATGATTTTATAAATAAAAATATTTTTATAGAAAGTTTAGATGATATAGGTTTTATTTTTAGCAAATTTGAATTATATTCAAAAAAAGATAAAAACTTATTTGAAACTATATTTAAGGAAAAAATTTCTAAATCTGGAAATAACTATAAATTATTTGAGTCCCAAATAATAAAAGAAGTTAAAACTCTAAACATAATAGCCGTTCCTACTATATTTATAAATGAAAAACGGTATGATGATACTGTATTTACCGAGAAAGAATTTTTAAAACAAATAAAAAATAAATAAATAAAAATAGCAGAGTTTATAAACTCTGCTATTTTTATTTATTTGTTTTTTTCTCTTTCTCTATTTCGCATATCTCTATATAGTATATAAGCTTTAGCAACCTCAGCATATTCTTTTATTAATCCTATCTCAACGATATCTTGAATTTCTTCTACATGTAGTGGATTTTTTTGAATTTTTTTGTCTATCTCTTCTGTAATTTTCATAATTTTTGTATAGTCTATCTCTGTTCCAGTAGCATAAGCAGATTTTCGTATAGCATTTACTATTTTTATAACGTCATATCTTTCTCTTAAACCATCTCTTTTAACAACTTCATTATAATGTATAGACATTTAAACAATCTCCTCTATTTAAAAATCAAAATCAGTGTCTTTTAAAGATTCAACTTTTGTGGATTTTATATACCCGTTTCCTTTGGTAGAAAAAAAGTCATGATTTTTTGTATCAGTTCGCAATCCATTTATTATAATAGGGTTCACTTTTGATTCATCTACATTAAAATAAGGGTCAAACCCAAGATTCATCATGGCTTTATCAGCATTATATTGTACAAATGTATGAACTTGATCTTGTAGATTAAGTGTTGAATATAGTTCATTTGTATATCTAGTTTCATTATCAAAAAGTTTATTTAATGTATTTATAATATTTTTATATACAGTTTCTTGCTGTTTCATAGAAAGTTCTGAAAATAGCTGTTGAGCTAAAATTCCTATATAAACTCCATGAACAGCTTCATCTCTAATTATTAGATTTATAATCTCACCGCTGTTCATGAGTTTTCCTTGTCCCGAAAGAAATAAAGGATAGAAAAATCCAGAATAAAAAAGAAAGCTTTCTAAAAAAACACTTGTCGCCATTGCTTCAACTAATGTTTGTTTATTATTTATGGATTCATAGCTTTTATTTATAATATTTGCTTTTTTTTGAACATGATCATTTGATTCAATCCAAACAAAAATTTCGTCAATTCTATCCATACTACATAGGGTGGAAAATATACTACTATAACTTTTTGCATGCATATGCTCCATCGCACCCATAAAAGATAAAACAGATTTTTGATGTGGATTATTAAGGGCTTTTGACATTAGTGGTATTCCAATATCTCCTTGCTGTGTATCAAGAAGGGTTAGTCCACCAAGAACGCGTTCATATGTATATTTTTCTTCATCTGATAAAGTTATATAGTCTAATTTATCGTCTGTCAAAGGAATCTCTTCATCAACCCAGAATTGTCTAACATTTTGATCCCAAAAAATTTTGGTAAAATCATCTTCCATTCTATTCCAATTTATTGCAGAATATTTCATTATATAATATATCTCCTTTTAATAGGGGGTTATACAGAACACGCCATACAATTTTCTATAGTTAAATTTTTTGTTCTTGTGTAGTAAAGACTTTTTAGTCCTTTTTGCCAAGCGTATATATATAATTTGGCGAGGTCTCTTGTAGTGGTATTATTTGTTGCAAAAAGAGTTGTGCTAATTCCTTGGTCTACATGATTTTGAACTTCTGAAACAAGGTCTATAACATTTTTCATATCCATATTATATGCTGATTTATAAAAAAAGAAATTATCAGATGAAAGGTATGGCATAGGATAATAAGTAGTTGCATTTCCATATGTTCTTGTTTCTATATGATCTACAATCGGAGCTATAGATGGAGTTGAATTTTGGATATATGATATTGATTGTGTTGGGGCTATGGCAAGTCTATATGCGTGATATAATCCATTCTGCATAACTTCATTTTTTAAACTATCCCATTTATTAATATCTGGGATAGGAATGTCTTTAAATATATTTTTTATTATATCAGTTTTGGGAGAAAAATCTTCTTCTAGATATTTATCAAAATATACTCCTGAAGCATAGTCTGATTTATCAAAATATTTAAATGTTTCATCTTTTTCTTTTGCGATTAACATGCTTTTTTCTATAGAATAATAATTTATTATCATAAAGAAAGTTCTTACAAAATCTCTAGCTTCATCACTTTCATAGTTTATATGATTTTTGGCCAAAAATCCATGAAGGTTCATAGCACCAAGACCAATTGAATGAAAATCTCTATTTGCTTTAGATATACTAGGTGCGTTATTTACATTTGATAGAATACTAACACATGTTAAAGCATCAACAGCTGTATGAACAATACTTCTGATATCTTTGCTTTCCATCGTGTTTGCTATATTTAAAGATCCAAGATTACAGCTTACGTCATATCCTATTTCATCTTCTTCACCGTAGTTGTTTATTATAGAAGTTTTCTGTATTTGAAATATTTCTGTACAAAGATTAGACATTTTTATATCCCCTACATTTTTAAGAGGATTAAATTTATTTGCAGTTGATTTATATACAATATATGGATATCCAGATTCAAATTGTGTTTGAGCAATTTTTATTAAAAGTTGTCTTGCATTAATAAGTTTTTTTTGAACCTTATTATTTTCTAAAAGTTTATTATACATGATGTCCATATCCATATCATCCATATGTTTATTATATTGTTTATAAACAGTTAGTGGAGCAAATAGAGCTATTTGCTTATTTTCTTTCGCCAGTTCAAAAAATTTATCGGATATAATTAAAGCTACGGAAAGTGTTTGTATTCTACTTTTTTCATCTGAATTTATCTTTTTAGTATCAAGAAAATCTTCTACATCCCAGTGAAAAATATTTAAATAGACTGCCCCCGCTCCTTTTCTCTGACCCATTTGATCGGCATAGCTAAAAGAATCTTCTAACAATTTCATAACAGGAACAATTCCTTTACATGCATGTGAAACATCCTTTATTGTCTCGCTTTTTCCACGTAATTTTGAGAGATTTAAAGCAACTCCTCCACCTATTTTTGAAAGTTGCATGGATGTTCCAATATTAAATGATATAGAATTTAATGTGTCATCTAACTCTAATAAAAAGCAAGAAACCATCTCTCCTCTTCTAGCTTTTCCTGCATTTAAAAACGTTGGAGTTGCTGGTTGATATTGTTGGTTTATCATAGAAAGACCCATTGATATTGCCAAATCTATATCTCCTTGAGCAAGGTATAGAGAAGCAGATATTATTCTGTCTTGATATGTTTCTAAATATTTTTGTTTATCATTGCTTTTAAGAGAATAGTCTTTATAGAATTTTGATATAGCCATAAACGACTGAAATTCAAAATTTATAGAATATATAGTTTCTTTTATTTTCAAGATATCAGATTTACTATATGTCTCAAAAAAGTCTACATAATAGTCATTCTGTATTAAATATTCTATTCTTTGTATATAATCATCAAAACTAATCATCTTATTATCGATTTCTTTTTGGAATTCTATGATGGCTTCTTTGTCTTTTTTAAGGTTAAAAAATCCGTCAACTTTCATCATAATTTCATTATTTTTTTCTAAATAAATCAAAATTATTAACTCCTTTTTCTACTATAGTTACATCTTTTTGAAATCCAGAAGATTCAAATTTGTGAAGTATTGGTACAGAAAATTTATATGAGATTATATCCGCAGAATTTGCAAAATATTTACCAAAAGATCTGTTTCCACTAGAAATAACTCCAACTAAAAATTTACTATGTTTAGTTATAAATGTATCTACATTTTTTGGAACTTCTCCAAGTTGTGCGGTATATGTTATAATTATAAATTCTTCATCTATAGTGTCAATATCTTCTATATTTACTATGGTGTGATTTACATTAAGTTTTTTAACAAATTTTAGAACGTTGCCTGTTTTAGAGCAAAATGCTATAATCATATTTACCTCTGTGTATTATTATAAAATCATTTATAATAATACCACAATTAGATCATATTGAATATCATAATTATTTTATACTTAGATTGGAGTGTATTTATTTCATGGATATATTATATAAATTTGAAAAAACGGTTGATACACAGAAACTTGTAAATCTTTTTAAATCTGTAGACTGGAAATCAGGAGACTATCCAGAAGACCTTACAAAAGCTATCGAAAATTCTCATCAAGTGATAACAGCTTTTGATGGGGATAGATTAGTTGGGATAATAAATGGGATTAGTGATGGATATATGGTTGTATATTTTAGTTATGTAATAGTTCATCCAGATTATCATGGTAAAAAAATAGGTGAAGCTATGATGAGTTCTATGCTTAAGTTTTATGAAAATTTAAAGGTTAAAGTTTTGATGTCATATAATGCTTCAAATGGATTTTATAAAAAACTTGGATTTATAGAAGAGGAAGGGAAAACAATATACATTCAAAAAAAAGACGGTTTTTAATATAATAATAAATGAGGTATATTTTATGAGTGGTTTTGACGAATTATTTATAGATAATTGTATTAAAATATTATCTAATAAAGTTGATAATAATATAGAAACAAGGGCGAAATGGTCTGACGGGACACCTGCGTATACAGCAAAAACTTTTGGTTTAATTAATAGATATGACCTTTCAACAGAATTTCCTATTATGACATTGAGATATTTAAATTTTAAAGCATTAGTTGATGAAATATTATGGATTTGGCAAAAAAAGTCAAATAAAACGTCTGATTTATCTAGTAAAATATGGGATAATTGGGCGGATAAAGATGGAACAATAGGAAAAGCATATGGCTATCAATTAGCGGTTAAACATAAATATAATGAAGGTGAATTTGATCAAGTTGATCGAATTTTATACGATCTTAAATATAATAAATATAGTCGTCGTATAATATCAAATATATATAACCATGGGGATTTATCCGAGATGGGTTTATATCCATGTGCATATAGCATGACTTTTAATGTTACTGGAAATAGATTAAACGGAATTTTAAATCAAAGATCTCAGGATATGCTTGTTGCAAATAGCTGGAATGTAACTCAGTATGCTATTCTAATGCATATGTTTGCCATATCATCTGGACTAGAAGTTGGCGAATTAGTTCATGTAATTTCAGATGCTCATATATACGATAGGCATATAGATATTGTTAAATCCTTAATAAAAAATCAATCTCATCCATCTCCTAAGCTTGTTATTGACAATAATATTTCTGATTTTTATAAATTTGATGTTAGTAGTTTTAAATTAGATGGGTATAATTTTAGTGAAAAAATAAATAATATACCTGTTGCTATATAGAAATTTGTGAAGGTATATTATGAAATTTATAGTTGCGATAGATATAAATAGGGGAATTGGATTTAACGGAAATCTTCTTTTAAAAATTCCAGAAGATATGTCTTTTTTTAAAAAAACAACTTTAGGAAATATTATAGTCATGGGGAGAAACACATATGAATCTTTGCCAAATAAAGCTCCTCTTTTTGGGAGAATAAATGTTATATTAACCAGAAATAAAGATATAAACCCAGATGGATTTATAACATTTTATACAGAAAAAAGTCTTAGAGAATATCTTGAAAAAGAGATACTAAAAGACATCTTTGTAATAGGCGGAGAACAGATATATAATATTTTTCAAAAAGATTTTACAGAGGGATATGTCACACAGATAGATTATTCTTTTAATGCAGATTGTTTTTTTCCAGATATTTTTAAAGATGGGAATATGCTTTTGGATGAAACTATTTCTACTGGAGTATATAAAAATATAGAATATAAAATAGAAAAATATGTAAATAAGAAGACAAATAAATGCTAAAAAACACTAACAAATATTTTATAATATTGTTTAGTGTTTTTTTTATTTAAATATTTTATATAGGGAGATTAATTATATGCATATTGAAATAAGCAATGTAAAAAATGCAGTTGAAGATAAAAAGATGTTAGGTAGATATGGATCATTTTTTATTACATATTTTATAAATATTGATATAGATAATAATCTTAGTATTGTCAAGAAAAATATATATAAGTATATAGATATTTTTGCATATATTGATAGATTATGTGAAACTTTATATGAAAGATTATTTGTTTTATTTATTGAGCAGAACGATTCTTGTTTTAGTTCATTGTCTGATAGTATAGAATTCTATAATACAATTAGTAAAGAAATTAATCTTGAAATAATTTCTTTTATTAAATATAAAATAGATAGAGTTTGTAAAAAAACTTTTGAAATATAAATTATATATTATAGATGACGATATTATGTATGTAGCGGTTATTAGAATATAGAAAATTAGCTGTTATTAGGATTTAATTTTATTGGGGTAAGGGAACCAGATAAAAAAATTGTTAATTTAAATAAAAGAAGAGGACTATAAAGCCCTCTTCTTTTATTTTTATGTATAAATATAAGAGTATCTAATTAATATATTAGTACATTCCGCCCATACCACCCATACCACCAGGCATAGAAGGCATTCCGCCTCCAGCAGAATCATTGTCATTTTTTATATCTGTCACAAGACATTCTGTTGTAAGAACCATAGAAGCAACAGATGCGGCGTTTTGAATAGCGCTTCTTGTAACCTTTGTAGGATCAACAATACCAGCTGATATCATATCTTTATATTCGCCAGTGTATGCATCAAATCCATATCCGATTTTTCCAGATTTTTTTATATTTTCAATAATTACAGCACCTTCTAGACCAGCATTTAGTGCAATTTGTTTTATAGGAGCTACTAAACAACGAAGAACAATTTCTGCTCCAGTTTTTTCATCGCCTATACATTCTTCAACTATTTTAGAAACAGAAGGGATAGCATTTATAAGAGCTGTTCCACCACCAGCAACAATTCCTTCTTCAACAGCGGCTTTTGTTGCAGCTAAAGCGTCTTCTATTCTTAGTTTGCTTTCTTTCATTTCTATCTCTGTAGCAGCTCCAACTTTAATTACAGCCACTCCTCCAGAAAGTTTTGCTAGACGCTCTTGAAGTTTTTCTCTATCAAAATCAGATGTTGTAGATTCAATTTGGCTTTTGATTTGAGATATTCTAGCTTTTATTTCGGATTTTTCTCCAGCTCCATCAACAATTATAGTAGCTTCTTTTTCTACTCTTATTTGTCTAGCTTTTCCAAGTTGTTCTACAGTTGTTTCTTTAAGATCAAATCCAAGTTCTTCACTTATAACTTGACCACCTGTTAGAATTGCAATATCTTGAAGCATTTCTTTTCTTCTATCTCCAAATCCAGGAGCTTTAATAGCTATACAAGTAAAAGTTCCTCTTAGTTTATTAACAACAAGAGTTGCAAGAGCTTCGCCTTCGATATCCTCAGCTATTATAACAAGTTTTTTTCCTGATTGAACCATCTGTTCTAATATAGGAAGAATTTCTTGTATAGATGTGATTTTTTTGTCTGTGATAAGGATATGGGCATCGTCTACCTCTGCAATCATTTTATCACTATCAGTAACCATATAAGGAGAAACATATCCACGGTCAAACTGCATTCCTTCAACAACTTCGCTATATGTTTCTGCTGTTTTAGATTCTTCTATAGTTATAACTCCATCAGATGAAACTTTTTCCATAGCATCTGCTATTAGTCTTCCTATAACTTCGTCAGAAGCTGAAATAGTAGCTACTTTTGCGATATCTTCTGTTCCAGAAACAGATTTAGAGTTTGATATAATAGATTCTACAGTTGCTATAACAGCTTTTTTAATACCTTTTCTAAGAATCATAGGGTTTGCACCAGCAGCAACATTTTTCATTCCTTCAGCGACAAGAGCTTGTGCGAGAAGAGTTGCTGTTGTTGTTCCGTCTCCAGCAGCGTCATTTGTTTTTGTTGCCACTTCTTTAACTAGTTGAGCTCCCATATTTTCAAATGCGTCTTCTAATTCTATCTCTTTAGCAATAGTTACGCCATCATTAGTTATTAAAGGAGACCCAAAACTTTTATCCAAAACGACGTTTCTTCCTTTTGGACCAAGAGTTATTTTAACAGTGTTTGCTAGTTTATCGATTCCAGCTTGTAGAGCTTTTCTAGCTTGTTCTCCGTAAATTATTTCTTTAGCCATAGTAAAAAATTCCTCCAATGTAAAATATATTTATTATTTATATTAAAATTAAACTTTAGCAAGCACTTCACTCTGTCTAACAATAGTATAATCTACGCCATCTAGTTTAACTTCTGTTCCAGCATATTTGCTTATAAGGATTTTATCTCCAACTACAAGTTCCATTTTAACTTCTTTTCCATCTACCAGTCCACCAGGACCAACAGCAACAACTTCTGCGATTTGTGGTTTTTCTTTTGCTGCACCTGTTAAAATTATTCCACTTTTAGTTGTTTCTTCTGCTTCGGTCATCTTAATAACAACTCTATCTGCTAGAGGTTTTATATTCATTGGATATTCCTCCTAAATTAATAAAAATTTGATTAGTTAGCACTCTTATTATTATACTGCTAACTGATAATATTAATTGTACTAATAAAATAAAAAAAATCAAGTCTTTTTTAGATAAAATATATTTTTTGTGTAAATTAGACAATTTATATCCTTATCATAGATTGATATTCTTTTGATATATCAAAATTAGATGAACATCCCATAGAGAATAGAATAGATGTATTTAAAGTGTTTATTGATTGTTTTGGAAATTTTTTTTGGATAGGTGCAAAGCTGTTAAATATTGGCAGAGAAGAAGTTTTTTTAGCTATTTTAATAAGTTCAATTCCTTTTTCGTTTGCACCTAGTATTCTAATATATTTGGGTTGTTCTAAATTTTGATTTTTTGTCATATATAAAACAAGTTGAAAAACTATTCGTCTAATTCTTGATAATGTATATCTTTTTGTTTTTATATTTATGAAAAATTCTTTTAAACTATTAGATTTTTTTGCAATATTTATTATTCTATTTTCAAGACCTTCATCTATATCTAATATATATTTAAAATTTTCTGGAGTAGAAGTTTTTAATTTATATAGGATAATATTTTCTATATTGTTAATATTAAATATATTGTTAGAACTTTTTATATATTCTAGATAACTATTTTCCATAATAAAATTTTTTATAGAATCTAATCCATTAGTTATTATGCTATTTCTAATAAAAGATGCACTAGCAAATTCTTGGATAGGATAGTGTTGATGATGGTCTACAAATTTTCTTTTTATGGTTGTAGGTATAATAGATGATTTATAAAAATTCAAAGCTTTTATATATTCTATTCCTAGTGTATTATTTGGTTTATTAAATATTTCAGCGATATTTTCTCCGTATATATCTGAAATTGTTTTTGAAATAGCAGAAGGATAACTTATTCCTTTTTTTATATTTAATTTAAACATTTCATTATTTTTTAAATTTGTTGAAATATTTGCTCCATGGATTATATTTTTAATGTTTCCATCTTCAGATCCAAAACAAAGTTGATTAACGATTCCAAGATTTTCTAGTATATAGATAGAAGCTTTGGAGAATATTTCAGCGCAACAGCCAGAAAATTCAGGAGGAATTTCTATCATAAGATCTATTCCATTTTCTATTGCTGTTTTTGTTCTAGTCCATTTAGAAAATATAGAAAGATCTCCTCTTTGCATTAAATGACCACTCATAATTCCTATAATATGGGATACACCAGTATTTCTTATAGAATCTATTTGATATTTATGACCTTTATGAAAAGGATTATATTCGCATATTATGCTAGAAACTATCATTATATAAATCTCCCCTACTTGAATTATAGCTTAGCTATGATATAATACTTATATTATACGATATTAATCTAAATATATATATATTTTCTAATTTGAAAGGAATTTGTATTCATGAAAATTCTTGTTATAAATGCGGGGAGTTCTTCTTTAAAATATCAACTAATTAATATGGATGGAGAAGATGTTATAGCCAAAGGAATTTGCGAACGAATAGGTGTAGGTGGCAAAATTGTTCATAAAATAGGCGACCAAGTTGTTCTATCAGAGGAGACTGATTTTAGTGATCATTCGGATGCATTTTCTAAACTATTAGATGTACTTTTAACTGGAAAAGGTAAGGTTATAAATAGTATATCTGAAATAGATGCTATTGGACATAGAATTGTTCAAGGTGCAGAAAAGTTTCATGAATCTGTTTTAATAACAGATGATGTGTTAAAGATAATTATAGACATATCTGATTTAGCACCACTGCACAATCCATCACAAGTTCAGGCTATACAAGCATGTATCTCAATTTTTGGAAAAGATATTCCACAGATTGCAACATTTGATACCGCATTTCATCAAACAATGCCAGAAAAAGCATATATATATGGAATACCATATGAATATTATGAAAAATATAATATCAGAAAATATGGATTTCATGGAACTTCTCATAGATTTGTAAGTAGAAGAATGGCAGATTTATTGGGAAAACATATTATGGATCTTAAAATAGTTACATGTCATCTTGGAAACGGATGTTCAGTAGCGGCAATTGATGGGGGAAAATCTATAGACACTTCAATGGGATTTACACCTTTGGATGGTCTTTTGATGGGAACAAGATCTGGTGCAGTAGATCCATCGGTTTTATTATATATAATGGATAAAGAAGGTATCACTCCATGGGATATGAGTGATATGTTGAATAAAAAATCAGGTATATTTGGTATTTCTGGGGGAATAACAGATGATAGAGATCTTAGAAAAGCTTCTGCTGAGGGAGATAAAAGAGCAACTTTGGCTGGGAAGATTCAAAGATATCAAATAAAAAAACTTATTGGATCTTATGCAGCGGCTATGGGTGGAATAGATGCTGTTGTTTTTACAGGTGGAATAGGGGAAAATTCTGCGCTTGTTAGAGAAAAAGTTTGCGATTATATGAATTTCTTAGGACTAAATTTTGATAAAGACAAAAACATAAAACTTAATGGAAAAGAAGCGGAAATCTCTTGTGAAAATTCTAGAGTTAAAGCTTGGATAATTCCAACAAATGAAGAGTTGCTTATAGCACAGGATACACAAAAAATTATTAATAGAATAAGATAGAAAAAAACTCAAAAAAACTATTGACAACAGTTTAAATACGTGTTAGATTATCATTAGCACTCTATCAAGATGAGTGCTAATGATAATCTTGTTTTATAGGATTTCTAGGAGGAGGCTTTAGAAAGAATGGATAATAGAAAGTTGGAAATTCTTTCGATTGTTGTTGGAGAATATATAAAGACAGGAGAGGCTGTTTCTTCTAAAACTATTTCTAATATACTTTCTTTTAAAGTTTCTTCAGCTACTATACGTAATGATATGGCTATTTTGGAAAAACAAGGATTTTTAGATCAATTGTATACTTCTTCGGGGAGAATTCCTTCATATAAGGGTTATCGAACATATATAAATTTGTTAATGAAACCTTACGAATTGTCTCAAGATGATAAAATAACAATCGATAATTTATTAGAATGCCAAAACTTTACTATGGAGAATATAATAGAAAATTCCTTAGATGTTTTGTCTAATTTAACAGGATGTTTGGCTGTTGGATCGATAAATATGATAGACTATTCTGTTATTTCTAAAGTTGAGGTTATTTCTACAGGAAAAAGGCTGTATTTAATAATACTTATAACGTCTAGTGGATTTATTAAAAATAAAGTTTTTAGAGTAAGTATTGATTTGTCCAATGATCAATTAGAATTTTTTTATAGTTTTATAAAGGAAAATTTGTCTGGTATAAATGTTCAAGATTTTACAGAAGCATATTTAGAAAAATTGACATTCGCATTAGGCATATATACAATGGTTTTATCGCCCTTTTTAAACGCTATACACATATTAAGTGAAGAGGTTATTAGTGGAAAATTTGAATTTAGAGGACATTCGAACATACTTCAGCGAGATAATGTAGAGATATCTCAAATTCTTAAATTTCTTTCAGATAAACAAAATTTATATAATTTAGCGTCTGATGTTTTTGATGGAATTCATGTTATATTTGGCAATGAAAGTGAAGATTTTGTTGTTACAAATTCTAGTTTATTATTATCAAAATGTAGTATTGGTGATTTAGATTATGGTTCTTTTGGATTAATTGGGCCAATTAGGCTTAATTATACAAAAATTATACCATATCTTGAATATTTTTCTAAAAGCATAACCAAGCTATTATTAGAGTTTGTTTCATCTAATGAAGAAGATAGTAAGTTGAAAGGGGATTGATGTTTGTGTCGGACAAAAAAAACAACTCAACGGAAAAAATTGATAGTAAATCTTTAAATATTGAGAAAGATTTACAAGAAAATAAGATAAATATTGATCAAGATAAAGTTATAGAACCAATTTTAAAAGATGAGGAAATTGTAGAGGATATTTCTATTGATGGAGAACTTGAAAATTTTATTAAAGAAAATCAAGAATTAAAAGATAGTTTTTTAAGAAAAGTTGCTGAGTTTGATAATTTTAGGAAAAGAACTATAAAAGAAAAAAATGATATAAAATCAGCTAGTATTTGTGATACAGCTTTAGAAATATTACCTATACTTGATACTTTTGAAAGTGCATTTTCTTATGAATGTTCCGATGAAAAATTCAAAAAAGGTATGGAAATGATTTTAAAGCAATTTAAGTCTACTCTAGATAAGATGGGAATTAAAGAGATAGATTGTTTTCATAAACCTTTCAATCCCGATTTGCATAATGCGATAAGCCAGGTTAAAGATAAGGATTTGGGAGAAAGTATAGTTTCACAAGTTTGTCAAAAAGGATATCAACTAGAAAATAAAGTTATTAGACATGCTATGGTAATAGTTGCTAATCCTTAGTAATCAAAAAGTTAATTAGTGATATCACCTTGCTTATAAAGCGGGTTTATATATTTAAATATTTATAGGAGGTTTTTTATATGGGTAAAATTATAGGAATAGATTTAGGTACAACCAACTCTTGCGTATCAGTAATTGAGGGTGGAGAGGGTGTAGTTATCCCAAACGCTGAGGGGGCACGAACAACTCCTTCTGTTGTCGCTTTTTCTAAAACAGGAGAAAGAATGGTTGGACAGGTTGCTAAAAGACAAGCTGTTACAAATCCAGAAAATACTATTATGTCTGTAAAACGTTGGATGGGAACAGATAAAAAAATAAATATTAATTCAAAGGAATATACTCCACAACAAATTTCTGGTATGATTTTACAAAAATTAAAAGCTGATGCAGAAGCGTATTTAGGAGAAACTGTAACAGAGGCTGTAATTACAGTTCCTGCGTATTTCCAAGATGCACAAAGACAAGCTACAAAAGATGCTGGAAGAATAGCTGGCTTAGAAGTTAAACGTATAATAAACGAGCCAACAGCAGGAGCTTTAGCATATGGAGCAGATAAAGATTTAGAACAAAAAGTTATGGTTTATGATCTAGGAGGAGGAACTTTTGACGTATCTATCATAGAAATGGGGGATGGTGTTCAAGAGGTTCTTTCTACTGCTGGAGATAATAAACTTGGTGGAGATGATTTTGATGAAAAAATTATCGAATTTTTAAAAGATGAATTTAAAAAAGACTCTGGTATAGATTTATCATCTGATAAAATGGCTATGCAAAGATTGAAAGAATCTGCAGAAAAAGCAAAAATAGATCTTTCTGGTATGCAAGAAGCAAATGTAAATCTTCCGTTTATAACAGCAGATGCATCTGGACCAAAACATCTAGACATAACACTTACAAGAACAAAATTTAATCAAATAACTAGTGATCTAGTTAAAAGAACAATGGATCCAGTTAAACAAGCTCTTAAAGATGCTGGACTTTCTGCAAGTGATCTTGACAAAATTTTATTAGTTGGTGGATCAACTCGTATACCTGCCGTTCAGGATGCTGTTAAAAGTATAACTGGGAAAGACGCTTTTAAAGGTATAAACCCTGATGAATGTGTTGCTATTGGAGCGGCTATACAAGGTGGAGTTCTTGCTGGAGATGTTAAAGGTTTATTGTTATTAGATGTAACTCCTTTATCATTAGGACTTGAAACATTAGGTGGAGTTTTCACAAAAATTATTGATAGAAATACGACTATTCCTACTAAAAAATCACAAGTATTTTCTACAGCTGTTGATAATCAACCTTCTGTTGAAGTTCATGTTTTACAAGGAGAAAGAGAGTTTGCAAAAGACAATAAAACTTTAGGAAGATTTAAATTAGATGGAATTCCTGCAGCACCAAGAGGTGTTCCGCAAGTTGAAGTTAGTTTTGATATAGATGCCAATGGTATTGTTCATGTTTCTGCGAAAGATTTAGGAACAGGAAAAGAGCAAAATGTAACTATAACATCATCAACTAATATGTCTAAAACTGATATAGATGCAGCTGTTAAAGAAGCTGAAAATTTTGCAGAGCAAGATAAAAAACAAAAAGATGATATAGAATCTAGAAATTCAGCTGATCAACTTGTGTATCAATGTGAAAAATCTATTGCAGATTTTGGTGATAAAGTTTCTGAAGAAGATAAAGAAAATATAAATAAAAAGATCGGTGAAGTTAAAGAAGCTTTAAAAGGAACTGATAATGAAGAAATTAAAAATAAAAAAGATTCTTTACAAAAAGATTTTTATGAAATAACTACAAAGATGTATCAACAAGCTGCTCCACCACAAGAAGGAGAGTCTAGTCCAGAAGGAGCATCTGGAGATGCTGAAAATCCTGATGTTGTTGACGCAGATTTTAAAGATGTAGATTCTTCTGAGGAAGAAAAGAAAGATTAATAAAGCATAATAAATGAATTAATAAAAGAAAAGGCTTTTAAAAAGCCTTTTCTTTTAAATTATAAAGGTTTAATTTTTATTATATAATATAAAGGTGGTAATTATTAATGTCTCAGAAGAAAGATTATTATGAAGTTTTAGGAGTTGATAGAGGTTGTACAGAAGAAGATTTAAAAAAATCTTATAGAAAATTATCAAAAAAACATCATCCAGATTTAAACCCTAATGATACAGCTTCAGAAGATAAATTTAAAGAAATAAGCGAAGCATATGAAGTTTTATCAGATAGCAATAAAAAAAGACAGTATGATCAATTTGGACATTCTTCACAAGGAGGCGGAGGCGGCGGAGGAGGATTCGGTGGAGGTGGATTTGGCGGATTCGAAGGGTTTGATTTTGGAGATATTTTTGAAGGATTTTTTGGTGGAAATGGATTTGGAAGAAATTCTAACCCAAACAGTCCGAAAGTTGGAGAAGATATTAATCAATCTGTAGTTATATCTTTTTTAGAAGCATGTAAAGGTGTTAAAAAAAATATAAATATAGCATATAAAAAATCATGTGAAAGTTGTAGAGGAAATGGAAGTGAATCGGGAACATCTTTAGAATCGTGTGGACAATGCAAAGGTTCAGGCGTTATAAAAGTTCAACAGAGAACAGCATTTGGAGCGATATCCAGTTCAAGAGCTTGTACTAGTTGTAATGGAAAAGGCAAAATTATTAAAAAGTCATGTACACCTTGTGGTGGACGTGGATTTAAAGAAGAAATTTCTGATATAAATATAGATATCCCTGCAGGAATTGATCACGGTCAAACTCTTTCGATAAGAAATAGTGGTCATTCTGGTTTAAATGGTGGTCCAAGAGGAGATTTGAATTTAACTGTTTCTGTATCAGCTGATAGTTTGTTTAAAAGAAAAGGTTATGATATTATTTGCGAACTTCCTATAACATATATGCAGGCTGTTTTGGGTGATGATGTTATTGTTCCAACAATAGATGGTAAAGTTAAGTATAGTATATCTGCTGGTACACAACCAGGAACAGTCTTTAGACTTAAAGGAAAAGGGGTTCCTCATGTTAACAGTAGGTCAAAAGGTGATCAATATGTCGAGGTCAATGTTGAAGTTCCTAAAAATATGACCAAAACACAAAAAGAGGCATTGAGAAATTTTGAGAACTTATTGACAACAAAAAATTATGAAAAAAGAGAAAGTTTTTTTGATAAAATTAAAAATATGTTTAAAGATTAAATTGTAATAGATGTTTATCTTGTGTATAATAAAAAATAATAATAAAGATTTTGAAAGATGGTGTATTATTTTGAATCAAACCGTTTTGGTTCTAGATTTTGGAGGACAGTTTAATCAATTAATTGCTAGACGAGTTAGAGAAAGCAATGTTTATTGTGAAGTTTATCCATATAATATTTCTATAAGTGATATAAAAAAACATAATCCTATAGGGATTATTTTGACAGGAGGTCCTAATAGTGTGTATGAAGAGGGATCTCCTAAATTGGATAAAGAAATATTTAATATGGGAATACCAATATTAGGAATATGTTATGGATCCCAATTGATGGCGGATACTCTAGGAGGAGAAGTCTCCAGTTCTATAACTAGAGAATATGGAAAAACTTTAACAAATTATGATAATAGCAGTGATATTTTTTCTGGAATCGATATCGAGGCTTATTCATGGATGAGTCATACCGATTATATTTCAAAGATGCCAGAAGGCTTTAAAAAAATAGCATATACATCATCATGCCCAGTGGCAGCAATGGAAGATAAATCAAAAAAATTGTATGCTATACAATTTCATCCAGAAGTTTCACATACAGAATTTGGCAAGGAAATGATTCAAAATTTTTTAATAAATATATGTAAAGCAAAAAAAGATTGGACAATGGAAAATTATGCAAAAACATCTATAATTTCTATAAAAGAAAAGGTTGGAAACGGAAAAGTATTACTGGCTCTTTCGGGTGGGGTTGATTCTTCTGTAGCTGCTGCTCTTCTTTCAAAAGCATCAGGTGATAATCTTATTTGTATATTTGTTGATCATGGATTTATGAGAAAAAATGAAGCGGAAGAAGTTCGGGTTGCTTTTACTGATATGAATCTTAATCTTATAATTGTAGATGCTAAAAAAAGATTTATGGATAGACTAGTGGGTATCGTTGATCCAGAGGAAAAGAGAAAGATAATAGGGGAAGAGTTCATAAGGGTTTTTGAAGATGAAGCAAAAAAAATAGGAACTGTCGAATATTTAGTTCAGGGCACTATCTATCCAGATGTAATAGAATCTGGATTTGGAAATTCTGCAGTTATAAAAAGTCATCATAATGTTGGAGGCATTCCAGATTGTGTTGAATTTAAAGAAATTATAGAACCTTTAAGACTTTTATTTAAAGATGAAGTTAGGAATTTAGGATTAGAGATTGGTCTACCAGAATACCTAGTTTTTAGACAGCCTTTTCCTGGTCCAGGTTTGGCTATACGAATTATTGGCGAAATTACAGAAAAAAAATTAGATATTTTAAGAGAGTCCGACTATATATTTAGAGAAGAGATAAAAAAAGCTGGACTTGATAAAGATATAAACCAATATTTTACAGTTTTAACTTCTGTAAAATCAGTTGGGGTTATGGGTGATTTTAGAACGTATGATTATACGCTTGCTTTAAGAGCGGTTACGACTACTGATTTTATGACGGCAGATTTTGCAAAAATTCCTTATGAATATTTAGAAAAAATAAGTGTTAGAATAGTAAATGAAGTTAAACATATAAATAGAATAGTTTATGATATAACTACAAAACCACCAGCGACTATTGAATGGGAATAGTTATATAAATTTAATTTGGAGGAAACTTATGACATATTTTTATCTACATATGATATTAATAGTTGTTGCTATGATATTTTTTCTTTTTGAATATAAGAAAGAAAAAAAAATATACCAATTAATATTACTTATCTGGATACCTTTTAGTGGTTTAAGATATATAAGTGATAATAGGATATTTTTAATAGGAGTTGGTATTTTTCAATTTATATTATTTGGATTAATGTTATTTTTTTTATTTAAAGAAAAAAAATCAGCATTGGACAAATCTTCTGAGAATAAGCAGGCAGATTTATCTGAAATAGAAAAAGAAGAAAAAGAAAAAGAAGTCATTGTAGATGATTCTACAAATATAAAATAATTTTATTTTGGAGGTTTATAATTGAAAATAGTTGTTTTAGATGGTTCTAGTGTTAATCCAGGGGATTTATCATATAAATTTCTTGATAATTATGGAGATGTTTTTATATATGATTACACTGATCAATCTCAAATTTCTGATAGAATTTTGGATGCAGAGATAGTTTTAACTAATAAAGTTTCTATTTCTAGAGAAATTATGGATAAATCTAATAGTTTGAAATTTATATGCCTATTATCAACAGGCTATAATATTATTGATATAGAAGCTGCAAAAGAAAACAATATAATTATAAGTAATATTCCCGATTATTCTAGCATGGCTGTTGCACAGTTTACATTTTCTTTGATATTACAATTTTATTCTCGTATTTCTATATATGATAAAATTGTTAAATCTGGAGAATGGGGAACAAGTGGAAAATTTTGTATATATAATGGGGATACCTATGAATTATTTAATAAAACTATAGGCCTTATTGGATTTGGAAGTATCTCACAAAAAGTTTCGGAAATTGCAAAATCTTTCGGGATGAATATTCTTGTATATTCTAGAACTGTAAAAAAAGAATATGAATCTGATATTTTAACTTTTGTTGATAAAGAATATTTGTTTAAAAATAGCGATATAATATCTATACATTGTCCTCTAAATAAAAATACATATAATATGGTTAATAAAGATTTAATAGATCTTATGAAATCAAATGGTATAATTATAAATACAGCACGAGGAAGTATAATAAATGAAGTTGATTTATCAAATGCATTAAATAATGGAAAAATAATGGGAGCAGGAATGGATGTGGTTTCTGTGGAGCCTATAGAAACCACAAACCCTCTTTTAACTGCAAAAAATTGTATAATAACTCCTCATATGGCTTGGAGTCCAATCGAAGCAAGGGCTAGAATGTTAAAAATTTGTGAGAATAATATAGTATCTTTTATAAAAGGAAATCCTATTAATAGAATAAAATAAAAATAGCTAAAAAGATTTAAAATCTTTTTAGCTATTTTTATTTTATTCTATTAATATCTAAAACACATTTATTACAAAGATTTTTTCCTTTAAAATCAGAAATACCATCAGAACTAGTGCAAAAAATGCAGGAAGGTTGATATTTTTTGAGAATTATACTATTATTATCTACATATATTTCTAAAGAATCTTTTTTTTCTATTGAAAAAGTTTTTCTAAGTTCCATAGGAAGAACTATGCGTCCAAGTTCGTCTACAGGTCGAACAATACCAGTTGATTTCATTTTTGCCTCCAAATATGTTAAATGTAAATTTATTTTTCTTATGGAAATTATTATAGCAATTATGGTAAAAAAAGTCAATATAATACTAATAATGGTTTTTTTTCGTATTATATTGTAACTTTTTATTAAATAATACTAATTAAATTATAAAAACACATAAAAAATTATTTTAAATGTCGAAATAGTTAATATGTATATAATATATACATATTTTAGTAAAATATGGGTTGCAATAAAATAGTATTTTATGTATTATGATATAATATTAAAATAAAAGGGAGATTCAATAATGTCAAATAGACTTCTTCAAGGTATTGTTCATCAAATGAGGGATACGATTGATAGGATTATTGGAGTCATTGATGAAAGCGCGATAGTGATTGCTTGTAGTGAATTATCAAAAATAGGTAAAAAAAAAGACTTTATAACAGTAGAAAATTCTGATATATATCATACTTTTACAAAAGATGGATATACATATAAATTTTTTGGTCCTCATTTGAGACCTGAATATGCTGTTTTTGTTGAAGGAATTGATGCAATAGCTAAAAATTATGTTCAACTTTTAGCGGTTTCTCTTTCTAATATAAAACATTATTATGATGAGAAATACGATAAAAATAATTTTGTAAAAAATGTTGTTTTAGATAATATTTTACCTGGAGATGTATATGTAAAATCAAGAGAACTACAGTTTAAATCTGATGTGAATAGAGTTGCCCTTATTATTCGAGTTTCAAAATCTAAAGATTTATCTGCATATGATATAATTTTAAATTTATTTCCAGATAGAGCTTCTGATTTTATTTTTACGATAAATGACACAGATATAGTGTTAATTAAAGAGATAAAAGACAATGTTTCTAAACAAGATATAGAAAAACTTTCATTATCTATTGTTGATACTTTAGGAAGTGAATTCTATATAAAGTCTGCTATTGGAATAGGAACTATTGTTAGTGGAATAAAAGATTTCGCTAGATCTTTTAGAGAAGCTCAAATAGCTTTAGAAGTGGGAAAAGTTTTTGATACAGAAAAATCGATAATTACATATGAAAATTTAGGTATTGCAAGACTAATTTATCAATTACCATCAACTTTATGTGATACATTTTTAAAAGAAGTTTTTAAAAATGGATCTATAGATAATTTAGATCAAGAAACCCTTTTTACTATACAAAGTTTTTTTGAAAACAACTTAAATGTATCGGAAACATCTAGAAAATTATTTGTTCATAGAAATACACTTGTGTATAGATTAGAAAAAATTAAAAAAATAACTGGGTTAGATTTAAGAGAATTTGATCATGCAATAATATTTAAAATTGCTTTAATGGTTAAGAAATATTTAATTTCTAATCCTATAAAGTTTTAAATTTATTATTTAAAGAGGTAAAATATGATTAGTTTAATAGACGTAGATTTAGTTTATGAAAATGGAACTAGAGCTCTTAATAAAATAAATATAGAAATTTTAAAAGGGGAGTTTGTTTTTATAGTCGGGTCTTCTGGTGCTGGGAAAAGTTCTATATTAAAACTTCTTTTGAGAGAAAGCAAAGCAACTCGCGGTATTATACGTGTTAATGGGTTTAATTTAAGCTCGATTAAATCTAAAAAAATAAGTCAATTTCGAAGAACTTTAGGTGTAGTTTTTCAAGATTTTAGACTTATACCAACCTTAAATATATTTGAAAATGTTGCTTTTGCTTTGAGAGTTATAGGGGAAAAACAAAAAAACATTAAACAAAAAGTACCTAAAATTTTGAAAGAATTAGGAATATTACACAAAATTAAAGCAATGCCTTCACAGCTTTCAGGGGGAGAACAACAAAGAGTTGCACTAGCTAGAGCGCTTATAAATGATCCTTCTATAATTATTGCTGATGAGCCAACAGGAAATATAGATCCAGAACTTTCTGAAGATATAGTTGAACTTTTAAAAAAAATAAATTTAAAAGGAACGACAGTAGTTATGGTAACTCATGAGCATAGTCTTGTAAATTATTTTGGTGGGAGAGTTCTTGATATAGATAAAGGTTTAGTTGTTTCTGATAGTTATATAGGAGGTAAAAATGAAATCAAATAATTTTTTTTATCTTATAGCACAAGGTGCTCGTAACTTGTGGATGCATAGCCTTATGACCATGGCTTCGATTGCGGTGCTAACAACATGTTTATTACTTGTTGGATTTGCAATATTATTTACGATAAACGTTAATAATATGGTTTCTCATGTCGAAAAACAAAATGAAGTAGTTGTATTTATAAAAGATGGAACTAGCCAGATACAAATGGAAGATATAGGAAATTTTTTAAAACAGCATGAACTTGTAGATAAAATTGATTTTATTTCTAAAGAAAAAGCTTTAAAAATAGAAAAAGATAGACTAGGAGATGAGGCAATTCTTTTAGAAGGTTTAGATAAAGATAATCCCTTGCCAGCTTCTTTTAGTATTATTATATCTGATCTTGAAAAGATAAATTCTGTTGTAGCTGATATAGAACAATTTGAGTATGTGGAAAAAATAAATGTGTCTACGCAAGTTACAGATACACTTATATTGATTAGGCAGATTGTCCAATCTTCTGGCGGTGCTGTAGTTATTGCACTTTTAATCGTCTCTCTTGTTATAATTGCAAATACAATAAGATCTTCTGTTTTCACCAGGAGACGAGAGATAAGCATTATGAAATATGTTGGTGCCACTAACAGTTTCATAAGGTTACCTTTTATAATAGAGGGTATATTTATGGGAATATTATCTGCAGGGGCTGCGTTTTTTATAACCTGGGGCGGATATACAGCATTTCTATCAATAATATCTACATCTACTAATACATGGATAGAAAGTATAGCTACATCTTTATTAAATTTTAAAGATGTTATGTTTTATATATTATACAGCTATGTTATTTCTGGAGTTATTATAGGAACTTTGGGAAGTGGAATGAGTATAAAAAGCCATCTAAAGGTTTAATCGAAAGGATTTTTTTATTTTATGAATAATAAGACTTTAAAGAAATGTTCGACTTTTTTGTTAGTTTTTTCTGTTTTAATATCTAGTTTTGGTGGAACTATTATTAATTATAGATCCGCATTAGCGCATCCAATAGGTGAACTTCAAGATCAGTATGATGGTGTTGAAGAGGCTCAAAAACTTATTGAGTCAAAGATAGTAAAATCAGAAGAAGAAAAGCAATTAGAATTAAAAAAGCAACAAGAGATAAATTTTAAAATTTCTACAATACAATCTGAGATTGTTCGGCTAGAAAAAGAAATAAATCGAACTGAAGACAATATAAGAGATTTAGAAGAACAGATATTGGTTCTTGAGAATGAAATAGATAGCAAATATGAACTCTATAAGCTTAGACTCAAAGCTCATCATATGTCAGGAGATAGCGGGTTTTTAGATATATTATTTAATTCTACTGGACTAGGTGACTTATTTAGAAGAGTCGAATCTATTACAAAGATAAAAGATTATGATAAAAAGCTCATAAATGATTTAATGGAAGCAAAAGAAAAGATTGAATTATCAAAAAAGAAGATAGAGGATCAAAAAAAATCCATAGAGAGAAATCAAATTGAAGTTGAAAAAAACAAAAAATCTTTAGAAGAATCTTTAAAACATAGTGAAGAAAATGTAAGTAATATATCCAAAATTCAGGCAGAACATAGATTTTCTGTAGAACAATTAGAGGCACAAAAAGCACAGATAGAAAATGAAATATTTGAAGCTTTAAAAGAAGCGGACCAAAATATGGATTTTATAGGTGGAGATTGGATATGGCCTGTTCCAGGATATAACTATATATCATCACAGTATGGATGGAGAGATGGATATCTTCATAAAGGAACAGATATTTCTGGATCGGGTATTCACGGAAAGCCAATTGTTTCGATTAATAGTGGTAAAGTTATTAAAGTCGAAAAAAATCATAGACCGGGATATAGCTATGGAATGTATGTTATGGTTGATCATGGAGGTGGATATGTTTCTCTATATGGTCATATGAGTGGTATTAATGTTAGTGTTGGAGATTGGGTTAAAAGGGGTCAGCCTATAGGTAAAGTTGGAAATACTGGATGGTCAACAGGTCCCCATCTTCATTTAGAAATTAGAGTTAATGGAACTGCACAAAATCCTATGAATTATATAAAGAGACCTTAATAATTAGGATATTTTTAATTTTATAATGTTATATAGAAATAAAAAAAATAATATGATATAATTATATATCATATTATTTTTTTTATCGGAATGGAGCGTTTTATGAATAAAAAAATATCAGTTAAAGTTAGTATAATATTAATTTTATTAAGCGTTATTTTAACTACATTTGTTTCTATTATTATTAGTATGAATATTTTTAATTTAAAAATTAATAATATTACACTTAAAGAAAGCACATATAATAAAATATCAGAAGTTTATAATGCAATAGAAGAATATTATGTTGGAGATATAAAAGAAGAGGATATTATAGAGGGCGCAGCAAGAGGGATGATAGATTCTTTAGGGGATAAATACTCTAATTATATGGATGAATCAGAAGTTGAAAATTATATGAAATCATCTGATGGAGTTTTAGTGGGAATCGGAGTTACAGCAAAGGAAAACACGGTCAATGGTGGAATCGAAATTATAAGTGTATTCGAAGGTTCCCCAGCGTTTGATGCAGGGATAAAAAGAGAAGATATTATTGTTTCTGTAAATGGAGAGGATATAACTCCTAATAAATTTGAAGATAATATAAAAAAAATCCGAGGAGAAATTGGAAGTGAAGTTAAGCTAAAATTTATTAGGGATAACCAAGAAATTGATATAAATATTATTAGAAGATCTATAACTGTAGAATCAATAAATCATAAAATGATAGGTGATATAGGGTATATTAAAATAAGTGAATTTAATAACTCAACTACACAGCAATTTAAAAATGCTTTAAAAGAAATAGATATGCAAAAAGGAAAAGGAATTATTTTTGATGTTAGAGATAATCCAGGAGGAACATTAAAAAGTGTTTCGGCTATGGTTGATATGATCGTGCCAGAGGGTCCAATCATTATTGCGGAGTATAAAGGTGGTAAAACAGAGGTTTTAAATGTATCTGATAAAAATGAGATAAACATTCCGATGGTTATTATAACTAATGGAAATAGTGCAAGTGCGTCAGAATTATTCACAGGAGCTTTAAGAGATTATGATAAGGCAATAGTTGTTGGAGAAAAAACTTTTGGCAAAGGAATAATGCAATCACTTATTCCTTTATCTAAAAAAACAGGGGTAAATTTAACAACTGCATATTTTAATCCACCAAAAAGTCCAAATTTTCATGGAATAGGTATTGAACCAGATTTTTATATATCTATGTCAGAAGATATAAAATCTAGGTTTCCTGATATATCCGAACAAGAAGATACACAATTACAAAAAGCAATTGAAGTTATGAACACATTAAAATAATAAATTAAGAATTATACCACTAAAAAAGACATATTAATTAGTTATATTAATATATTTTGGAGTGGTATAATTTTGTTTAGTGTTATTATAAAAAATAGAAATGAAAATGAAAACAATATTTTTAAAAGTATAAAAAAATTTTGTAGAAGAAAGTCTTTTTATATAGATAATATTGATGATAATGGAATAAAATTTTATGTTATACGTATAGAAAATTATAAATATGTTGACTGGAGAGAGATAGAATTTTTTTTAGGTCGAACATTAGGTAAAGTTATTTTTGAGGATGATTTTATCATAACAGAAGAGGTTGGAATAGATCAATTTAATACTTCTGATTATGATAATAAGCTTACGCAGAATGGTATTGGGTATATATTAAAAAAATTATATACCAATAAATTTAATAGTATTATTACGCTTATAGATTTTAGAGGACGATTTATAGATTATGCAAATATTATTGCAAAATATAGTCATAAATTTAAAGTAATAACAAATAGAATAGATTTTTATAGTGAATTTTCTGAAAAGATTGCTTATAATTATGGAAATTCTGTAATTGTTACTCCAATAGTTAATAATTTGGATGAAAATAATTTAGTTATCTGCCCTGATTGTAATTCTTATACATTTTTAGAAAATTTAAATATACCAATTATTAGTTCTGGAAAAGCAAATCAAAGTTTGGTATATTCAAATTTTCAAAATGATGAAATTAAATATATAGAAGATTATATACCTAAAGGGATAGATATACACAGATTTAAATCTGCTCTATATAGTTGTTGTAATATAAAATCTATAGGAGATTGTATACCAAAATATTGTTATATAGCTGGAAAAAGGGTTTTTATAGACGATATTTTTTTAAAAATATTTAACGCTTGACAATGTGTGTATAGATTTAATATAATTAAGTTTAATATTATATTTTTAGGAGGTTGGACATTGGCTAATAAAAAAGTTATTTTGACTGATGAAGGTCTTAAAAAACTTGAAAAAGAACTAGAACAATTAAAGACTGTTAAAAGGAAAGAGGTTGCAGAAAAGATAAAAGTGGCTTTATCTTTTGGAGATCTTTCTGAAAATAGTGAATATGATGAAGCTAAAAATGAACAGGCTATGGTTGAAGCAAGGATAATGCAACTAGATTCTATACTAAAAAATGTTAAAGTGTTGGATGAATCTCAGTTAAATACAGAATCTATAAATATAGGTTGTAAAATACTTCTTAAAGATATTGAAGAAAATATAGACGTTAATTATCATCTAGTAGGATCAACTGAAACAGATCCTACTAATGGAAGAATTTCTGATGAATCTCCTGTAGGGAAAGCACTATTAACGCATAAAGTTGGAGATATAGTTGAAATAGAAACCCCAGGTGGAATGTCTTCTTTTGAAGTTTTAAATATATCAAAATAAATCTTTAATAATGCGGGCTGAAAGGCTCGCATTATTATTAAAGAAATCAATAAATTAATTTAATTGATATTTAGGAGAGTTTAATATGGAAGAAATAAAAAATAATATAATGGATATAGAAGATTTAGAACAAGTTAAGGTTAGAAAAGAGAAACTAGACTATTTAAAAGATAATGGAAAAGACCCATTTTGTATTTCTAAATATAATGTAACTGATTACTCAAAAGATATAATAGAAAATTTTGATGAATATAGTGACAAAATTGTAAATATTGCAGGACGTATTGTTAATTTTAGAGAGATGGGAAAAGCAAGTTTTATAAATATATTAGACAGTTTAGGTAAAATTCAGGGATATATTAGACAGGATAAAGTTGGGGAAGATAGCTATCAAGATTTTAAAAAATTTGATATAGGAGATATTGTAGGTTTAAAAGGAGAAATATTTAAAACAAAAAAAGGAGAAATTTCTGTAAAAGCTCATGAAATAGTTTTGTTATCTAAATCTCTTCTTCCTCTTCCAGAAAAATTTCATGGTCTAAAAGATACAGATATGAGATATAGACAAAGGTATGTTGATCTAATAGTTAATGAAGATGTTAAAAATACTTTTTATAAAAGAAGCCATATAATAAAAGAAATTAGAAAATTTCTTGATAATTTAGGCTATATGGAGGTGGAAACTCCAATTCTTCATACTATTGCTGGCGGAGCGGCAGCAAAGCCGTTTAAGACCCACCATAATGCATTAAATATGGATATTTTTATGAGAATTGCACCAGAATTATATCTTAAAAGGCTAATAGTTGGCGGATTTGATAAAGTTTATGAAATAGGAAGAGTTTTTAGAAATGAAGGAATTTCTATAAAACATAATCCAGAGTTTACAATATTAGAACTTTATCAAGCTTATAGTGACTATGAAGATATAATGAATTTAACAGAAAGTTTGATAAGATATGTATGTGAAGAAGTTTTGGGCACTAGCAAAATTAATTATCAAGGAATAGAGATAGATTTTTCTAAACCATTTGAAAGAATAAGTATGGTTGATTCTGTTAAAAAATACTCTGGTGTTGATTTTAAAGATATTTTGACATTAGATGAGGCGAAAATAATTGCCCAAAGTCATAATATAACTTTTGAAAAATATCATCAAAAGGGAGATATCTTAAATCTGTTTTTTGAAAAATATGTTGAAGAAAAATTGATACAACCAACATTTTTAACAGAACAACCTGTAGAGATATCCCCTTTGTCAAAAAGAAAACAAGATGATTCAGATTATACAGAAAGATTTGAGTTATTTATAATTGGTAGAGAATATGCAAATGCTTTTTCTGAGTTAAATGATCCCATTGATCAAAAAGAAAGATTTCAAAAACAGGTTGAACTTAAAAGTATAGGAAATGAAGAAGCAACTGATATGGATGATGATTTTATCACTGCTTTAGAGTATGGACTTCCACCAACAGGCGGACTGGGAATAGGGGTGGATAGACTGGTTATGCTTCTTACAGATAGTCTATCTATTAGAGATGTTTTGCTTTTTCCAACTATGAAACCAAAAAACTAGGTGAATTTTGTGGAAAATAATTCTAAATATGATAGTGTAAAAAATAAGCTTGAGAATTTTTTTTATCATTATAAATGGATAGTAATGATTTTAATAATAGTGATTTCTATTATTATTATCCTTATTATTAATTTTTTTAATAGGCCATCCTATGATTTAACAGTACTAATAGTTGGAGATTATTCTTTTTTATCTGAATATGATAGGATAGATCAAGTTTTAAAAGAATACGCAGATGATTATAATAACGATGGAGAAATTTTAATAGAACTAGTTCCTTTTACCATACAAGATGAAGAAAACTCAAAAAACCCATACCCTAATGCGCTTAATCTATCTAAGCTTATGGCCAATCTAACATTGTCTACTACTGTTATTTATATTATAGATGATTATGTTTATGACTCTATAGGCACAGAGAATGCTTTTATTAATTTAGAATTAGAATATGGAGATATTTATGGAGTTAAAGGCGATAAATTTAATATAGAAAATACTGAATTTTTAGAAAGATTAAATCTTCAAAATTTTCCAAAAGATTTTTCTATACTTATAAGAAATATAGAAGATTTTTCTGATAAAAATAAAGAAAAAGTTATTTTAAATTATAATAATTCTAAAAAATTTGTAAATAATATAATAACAAATACTCATAAATAATAGAAAGGAGGGTTTATTTAATGAAATCTAAAAAATCGTTTTATATAATAATAGGGTCTATTTTGGTTATTATTATTGCTATTTCTTTTGTTTGGTTTGGATCTTATAATAAAATTGTAAAGTCGGATATTGGAGTTGATGAGGCGTATAGCAATATTCAGACCCAGCTGCAAAGGCGTATAGATTTAATCCCAAATTTAGTGGAAACTGTTAAAGGATTTGCTTCTCAGGAAAAAGAAGTTATAAAATCCGTTAGTGATGCACGAGCAGCGATGATGGGGGCAAAAAGTATTGAAGAGAGTGCTCAAGCTTCTAATCAAACTTCATCAGCTTTAGGACGTCTTTTTTCTATATCAGAACAATATCCTGATTTAAAATCAAATCAAAATTTTATTGCTTTACAAGATCAATTAGAAGGTACAGAAAATAGAATAGCTCAACATAGGACAAAATATAATGAATCTGTAAAGGAATATAACACTATGATAAGACTTATGCCTACATCTATTATTGCATCTATTATGAATTTTGATGAAAAAAAATATTTTGAGGCAGATGAGGGTGCAGATGATGTTCCAGAGATTAATTTTGGAAAATAATTTAAAAAAAATTATTAAAGTTTCATATATATTTATATGTTTTTTATTTCTGTTTAATGGTAAAGAGATATCTCCTCTAGACTTAAAGCCTACAGAAAAGTTTTTTGTAAATGATTATGGGGATATTATCAGTAGTAGTGTAGAAGATGAAATATATGCTATGGGGGTTCAGTTATATGAAAAAACGACATCACAGGTTGTAGCTGTAACAACTGATAATATTGGAAATTATTCTATAGAAGATTTTTCTATTAAATTAGCCGATAATTTTGGAATTGGGGATAAAAGTAAAGATAATGGTATTTTACTTATATTTTCTAAACAAGAAGGAAATGTTAGAATAGAAGTTGGATATGGTCTTGAGGGAGCTATTACTGATTCATATAGCGGTCGAATTTTAGATATGTTTTTTTTAGAATCAGCTAGGGAAGGCGATCTGTCTAAAGCTTTTTTAGAAACATATAAAGCTATTACTGCTATGGTTTATAAAGAATATGGATTGGAGTATAGTTCTAGTTATATAGTTGGTGATGTACAAAACGAGAGATCTGATAAAACATATGGGATGCTGGGAATACTTGCTCTTATAATATTTTTATTTATTTCTAGATTTGGTGGGGGATTTTCTGGAATTGGTCGAAGAAGACCATTTATATCTGGAGGCTTTTCTGGAGGAGGCTTTTCTGGAGGAGGATCTTTTGGAGGAGGAGGCTTTTCTGGAGGAGGAGGCTTTTCTGGAGGAGGCGGATCTTTTGGAGGAGGGGGCTCCTCTAGAAGACTTATATATAAATTTATAATATATAATTGACTTTATATTAATATTAATGTAATATTTATTTTATAAATAAAGTCTTGTAGGAGGATTTTAATGGATAATATAAATGATGATATGGAGTATATGCCAGAAATATATTCACTTGTAGATGAAAATGGGGAAGAATCTGAATTTGAGCTTATAGATGAAGCTTATCTAGATGATAATCGATATTTTGCTCTAACACCTTTCATACCAGAAGATGAAGATGGTGAAGATGATGAAGATAAGGAACAAGAGGTTGTTATATTAAAAGTTGATAAAAATGAAGATGGCGAAGATATTATGGCTACTATCGAGGATGAACAAGAATATGAAATGATTAGCCAAGTTTTTTATGATAAATTTCAAGATATGATGAATGAAATGGAATTAGATTTAAATATTGATGAAGCTGAATCTGATCAAGATATTCCACAAGATGATTAAAATCTATATAATTTAAAATTTGATCTGCTGTATTCGTTAGTTTTGCGTTAATAATCCAACGTTATTAATAATCAGGAGTTAATCTCTTTTTAAGTATGGCAGACCTCCCGATTTTTTCGGATGAAGGGAGCAGGATATAAAAAGGATCATCTCCGTCCTGTCTTAGACGGGTTTTTATTCGTGATTCGACGGTTTGGTGGATCTTATTTTAATAATAAAATTATTTTTATAATTTTAATGTATAGAAGAAACAAAAAGCTAACTAGTTTTTACTAGTTAGCTTTTTGTTTCTTCTATACATTAAATAGCTTTCAAGAATAATCGTGGCTGCTACAGCATCAATTGTATTTTTTCTTTTTTTACCTCTAACATTTGATTGGTTTAAATAATGAGTAGCAGAAACAGTTGTTGATCGTTCATCCCATAGTATAACAGGTATAGAATTGTTTAAAATATTTTGAAGTTTTTCTTTAAAATTTTCACATATAATAGCTCTTGGACCAACTGATCCATCCATATTTTTTGGATGTCCAACTATTATTTCTTCAACAAAATTTTCATCGGATATTTTTTTTATATTATTTATACATTTATCCATATCTTTTTCATGTATAACGGAAAAAGGAGAAGCAAGAAGTTCTGTTTTATCACAGATAGATATACCTGTTCTTGCATCTCCATAGTCTATTGCCATAATTTTCATATAATTATTAGCTCCACAAAACTACAGACCCAGTTAAATCTGTAATATTATCTATATTATTTTCAAATAAATAGTTTTCTAATCCATCAATTATGTCTATCGGAGTGGTTGGTTGATTAAATGTGGCAGTACCTATTTGAAGCATGCTTGCGCCTGCCATTATCATTTCTACAGCCATTTTCCAATTTGATATACCACCTATTCCTATTATAGGAACTTTTACAGCGTTATAAACTTGATTCACCATTCTTAGAGCAATAGGGAAAACTGCTTCTCCTGAAAGACCGCCGTAATTTGTTCGTAATATAGGTTTTTTAGTTCTTATATCTATTCTCATAGATAGGATTGTATTTATAAGAGAAATGCAATCTGCACCACTGTCTTCTGCGATTTTTGCCATTTCTGATATATTTGTTACATTAGGAGAAAGTTTTACTATTATTGGTTTTTTTGAAACTTTTTTTACCGATGATACTAAAGTTTTTATACTTGATTTTGATGTTCCAAAAGCCATTCCACCTTTTGTTACATTTGGACATGAAATATTTAGCTCTATCATTCCTACTTCAGAATGGTTTAATTTTTCTACCATTTCTATAAAATCTTCTATTGTTTCACCTGCTATATTTGCGATAATATTTTGATTTAAAGTTTTATAATATGGAATAATATTTTCTATAAGATGGTCTATACCATCATTTTGTAGTCCTACAGAATTTAACATTCCTTTTGGAGTTTCTGCAACTCGTGGTGCAGGATTTCCTAATTTAGGATTTTTTGTTGTTCCTTTTGTAATTACTGCTCCTAGTTTATCAAAAGGAAAAAAGTCCATCAACCCAAATCCAAAAGTTCCTGATGCTGGAATAATAGGATTGTTAAATTCTATATTACACATAGATAAATTAAGTCTACTCATCAAAAAACACCTCTTTATAATCAAAAACTGGTCCATCTTTACAGACATGAACATAAGTTTTTTTGTTATTTCTTTTTGCTTCACAAGCACAAACTAAACAATTTCCAATACCACATGCCATTTTTTGCTCCATAGAAACCTGACATTGAATATTATTTTTTTTGGCTATATCTGCGATCCCTTTCATCATAACAAGAGGACCACAAGTATATATTATATCTATTTTTTCGCGTAATAAAAGTTGGTTTAATCCATTAGTTACAAATCCTTTAAGCCCCATAGAGCCATCATCTGTACAAATTATAGTTTCTTTAGAATATTTTTCAAATACATCATCTAAAATAACTTTTGATTTGTTTTGAAAACCTAATATAGCAAAAGAATTTTTTCCATAAAATTTAGAAACACTAACAAGTGGGGGAGATCCAATTCCACCACCAATTACTACAGCTTTTATGGTGTTATCTATAAGCTTAAAACCTCTTCCAAGAGGGCCAATTAGATCTATATAATCATCTGATTTTATATGTGATAATTTTTCTGTGCCTTCTCCACGAATTTCAAAAATTATGGTTATAGTTCCATTTTTTAAATCTATATCAGATATTGATATAGGTCTTCTTAGTAAAAAACCTTCAATGTTTATATTTACAAATTGCCCAGATAGAGATTTTTTTGCAATTTCTGGAGAATGTACTAATAATTTAAACACATTAGTTCCAATCTCATCTTTTTTTAAAACCAAAAATTTTCCTTGTATCATGTTTCATCTCCTATATTATAATTTATTTATATCAATCAGATCTAGATCTTCTACATTTTTATCTAGTATAATACTATCAATGATTGCATTAGCTGTATCTATAGATGTTAGACAGCATATAGATCTCTCAACCGCTTTTCTTCTAATTTTAACATCGTCTAAAGCTGGTAGTCTTCCTTTAGATGAAGTTGATATGACATAATCAACTTTCCCACTTTCTATAAGTGTTAGAGTATTTTCTTTCCCCTCATGAATTTTTTTAACGACATTTGTTGGTATCATATTTTTATTTAAAATATGGGCTGTTTTGGATGTCGCATATATATTAAATCCAAGAGATGAAAATTTTTCTGCGATAGATATAACTTCATTTTTATCTTGATCTCGAACTGTTATTAAAACTCCACCAGATCTTTTTATCGTATATCCAGCACCAACAATCCCTTTTAATAATGCTTCAGAAAATGTTTTAGATATACCCAAAACTTCACCTGTAGATTTCATTTCTGGACCAAGATGGTTATCAACATCATGTAATTTTTCAAAACTGAATACAGGAACTTTAACGGCAATATAATTAGACGAAGGGTTTAGTCCTATTCCACATCCAATATCTTTTAGATTTTCTCCTAGAGATATTCTTGTTGCAATTTCAATCATTGGAATCCCTGTAACTTTACTGATATATGGAACCGTCCTAGATGATCTAGGGTTAACTTCTATGACATATACATTTTCATTATACACTACATATTGTATATTAATAAGACCTTTTGTATGAAGATTTTGTGATAATTTTTTTGTATATTCAATAATAGTAGATTTAACATGTTCAGATATATTTTGTGCGGGGTATATAGATATAGAATCACCAGAATGAACACCAGCTCTTTCTATATGTTCCATTATTCCGGGAATAAGAAAGTCTACCCCATCAGATATGGCATCTACTTCGATTTCACGACCCATTATATATTTATCAATTAAAATAGGATTTTCTATATTTGTGGCTGTGATAATATCCATATACTCTATAACATCTTCGTTTGAATAGGCTATAATCATATTTTGTCCACCAAGAACATATGACGGACGTAATAAAACTGGATATGATAATCTATGAGAAACTTCAACTGCTTCTCTAGTTGTAAAAACTGTTTCACCTTCTGGACGAGGTATATTACATTTTTCTAAAAGATTATCAAATTTCTCTCTATCTTCAGCTCTATCTATATCTTCAAAGCTTGTTCCGATAATTTTTATTCCATTTTTACTTAAAAACTCTGTTAATTTAATGGCTGTTTGTCCACCAAATTGAACTATAACACCTAATGGATTTTCAACTTTAATTATATTCATGATATCTTCTTTTGTTATAGGTTCAAAATATAGCCTATCAGCTGTATCAAAGTCAGTAGAAACGGTTTCAGGGTTATTATTACATAAAACTGCTTCATACCCAAGTTTTTTAACTGCCCATGCGGCATGAACACAGCTATAATCAAATTCTATACCTTGACCAATTCTAATTGGACCAGAACCAATAATTAATATACTTTTTTTATTAGTTTTATTTTCTTCTATAAATATTGCTGCTTCATCTTCATCGCCTATTGTAGAATAAAAATATGGAGTTTGCGCAGAAAACTCGGCTGCACAAGTGTCAACCATTTTATATATAGGGTTTATTTTATTTTGTATTTTTTTATTAGATATCCTCTCTATTGTGCTATCTAGATATCCAAATTTTTTTGCTTGAATATAATTTTCTTTATTTAATTCTGTTTTTAAAGATAATTCAAGATTAGAAATATTTTTTAGTTTATATAAAAACCATCTATCTATTTTTGTGATTTCATTTATATAATCAACGGTAATTCCTCTTTTAAGAGCCTCAAATATAACGAAACATCTTTCATCGTCTACGCTATGTAAAAGTTTTTCTATCTCTTTTGTAGATCTTTTAGAAAGTTTTGGCAGAGATAGGCTATCTAATCCTATCTCTGCTCCACGAACAGACTTCATTATGGCTTCTTCAAAACTTGTCCCGATACTCATAACTTCTCCTGTTGCTTTCATCTGTGTTCCAAGAGTTTTTTTAGCATAGACAAATTTATCAAATGGCCATCTAGGAAATTTTACTACTACATAGTCTAAAGCAGGTTCAAAACATGCAAAGGTTTTATTTGTTACATCGTTTCTAATTTCATCAAGGGTATATCCAATTGCAATTTTTGTAGATACTTTTGCAATTGGATATCCTGTTGCTTTAGAAGCAAGCGCTGATGAACGTGAAACTCTAGGATTAACCTCTATAACTGCATATTCAAAACTTTCTGGATGTAAAGCAAACTGGCAGTTACAACCACCCTCTACCTTTAATTCTGATACTATATTTAAAGCGGCGGTTCTAAGCATCTGATATTCTTTATCCGCCAAAGTTATACATGGTGCAATTACTATGCTATCTCCTGTGTGTACTCCGACAGGATCAAAATTTTCCATGCTACAAACCGTTATAATACTGCCTTTAGAATCTCGTATAACTTCGAATTCTATCTCTTTCCAACCGGATATACAACGTTCTATTAAAACTTGTGTTATTGGAGATAGACGGAGACCGTTTTCGCATATGTCAGCAAGTTCAGTTTTATCTTGTGCAATTCCTCCGCCGCTTCCTCCCATTGTGAAAGCTGGTCGAACAATAACAGGATATCCGATTTCATCTGCAAATATTAATGCATCTTTTATATTTGTTACAACTTTTGAAGGAATACAGGGTTGTTTAATTTTTTCCATAGTGTCTTTAAAAGTTTGTCTATCTTCAGCTTTATCTATTGTTTCTGGGTTTGCTCCTAGAAGTTTCACGTTATTTTCTTCTAAAAAACCTTCTTTTGCAAGCTGCATAGAAAGTGTTAGACCTGTTTGTCCTCCAAGTGTGGAAAGTATGCTATCTGGCTTTTCTATTTTAATTATTTTTTTTATAACTTCTATAGTTAGTGGTTCTATATAAATTTTATCTGCCATTGATCTATCTGTCATTATTGTAGCAGGATTAGAGTTTATTAGTATAACTTCTAATCCTTCTTTTTTTAAAGCTCTACAAGCTTGTGTTCCTGCATAATCAAATTCTGCAGCTTGTCCAATTATAATAGGACCAGAACCAATAACTAAAACGCTTTTAATATCAGTACGTAATGGCATTTTATAGCTCACTTTCTATTATTTTTATAAATTCATCAAAAAGATAAGATGTATCATTTGGACCAGCAGCTGCTTCTGGGTGGAATTGGACAGTAAATATTTTTTTGTTTTTATATTTGATTCCTTCGCAGCTATTATCGTTTACATTTATATGGCTTATATCTGCTATTGATCTATCAACTGATAGAGTTTCAACTGCATATCCATGATTTTGTGTTGTTATAAAAATTTTTTCTTTTTCTAAATCTTTTATAGGCTGATTTGCTCCACGATGTCCATATTTTAATTTTTCTGTATTAAAATTATTTGCAAGAGCCATAAGTTGGTGTCCCAAACATATGCCAAATATAGGTATATTTAAGTTAGAAATTTCTTTTAAATTTTGGATTATTTCTATATTTTCTGAAGGGTTTCCAGGACCGTTCGACAGCATAATTCCATCTGGTCTTAATTTTTTTATATCCTCCATATTAGTATTATATGGTAGAACTATAACAGTGCACCCTCTTTTTAACAATTCTTTTCTTATATTAAATTTATATCCAAAATCTAATAAAGCGATTGTTAGTTTGGATGAATTTTCTGGTAAAAAAATTTGTTTTTCTTTTATAGATACATTTTTAACAGAATCTTCTATCTCAAACTGATCTATTTTATCTAAAATTATAGATATATCTTCTGGATATTTGGTTGTAATAATTACATTCATACTTCCATGTTCTCTAATTATTCTTGTTAATTTTCTAGTATCAATATCTTTAATACCTATAATATTATTTTTACATAAAAATTCTTCTAGTGTTGATTCTTTTCTAAAATTTGAAGGATATTCACAACTTTCTTTAATTATATATCCTTTTACATAAGGTTTATATGATTCGCTATCTAAAGAATTTATACCGTAATTTCCTATAAGAGGAAAAGTTTGTACAACTATCTGCCCATAATAACTAGGATCTGTTAAAGTTTCTTGATATCCTGTCATACCAGTAGTAAAAACAATCTCTCCTACAGTTTCTCCTTTTATCCCTATACTAATACCTTCAAAAATTTCTCCGTTAGATAGTATAAGAAAAGCTTTTGTTTTATTCATATCTTTCTCCTATAATTAATCTAATTTAATTTTTCCTATAGACGATGTAATACTATCTTTCATTTTTATAGCTTGGTCTCTTGCTATTTTTGCAAAATCTTTTTCGTTATAATTTTTTTCTTTTGAAAGATAGGCAGCAATTATACCTCGAGACGAATTTATAATTGCTCCAAGTCCATTATTGTCAAAAGCTTGTATAATATCAGAAACTCCGCCACCTTGTGCTCCATATCCTGGAACAAGAAAGAATGTGGATTTTAATTTTTCTCTAAGTTCTTTTAGTTGGTGTTTGTAAGTGGCGCCAACCACGGCTCCCACTCTAGAATATCCATATTTTGAAGTTGTTAATCTTCCTAAATCTTCCACCATATTTCCAACTGTTTCATATACAGTTATTCCGTCAATTTTTTTATCTTGTAATTCTCCAGATGATGGATTAGATGTTTTTACAAGAACAAATATAGATTTATCATATTTATTACACATTTCTATAAGTGGATCAATTCCATCTCTTCCGAGATAAGGATTTACAGTTAAACTGTCGGAAGGAAATGGCTCTACCATATTATTATTTATATTAATATCTCCAAGATGTGCATTTCCATATGCTTCCATTGTGGAACCAATATCATTTCTTTTTCCATCAGATATTATATATAATTTTTTTTCTTTTGCGTATTTAAGAGTTTTATATAAAGTTTTCATTCCATGATATCCATACATTTCATAGTATGCAAACTGTGGTTTTATACAAGGTATTATATCATGTAGATTATCTATTAGTTGTATATTAAATTCTAGCATTGCTTTTGATGCAGCTTTTAAGGTATTTCCATATTTAGAAAATGCTTTTTCTTTTATAAAGTTTGGAATAAAATCTAATTTTGTGTCTAGTCCTATTACAGAGGGGTTTTGTTTCTCTATAATTTTTTCTATTAATCTATCCATAAAGCTATTCTCCTTCTTCTGTATGTGAATTTTGATATACTATATTTCCATCCATAATGGTATATAAAACTTTTGCAGATAGACTATATCCATCAAAGGGAGTATTTTTAGATTTAGATTTCAATTTATTTTTATCAAAAATCCAAGTTTTGTTTATATCAAATATAGCTATATCTGCAAGGCTTCCTTTTTTTAAAGTTCCTACTGGAAGTTTCATTATTTTTGCTGGATTTGTAGACATTAGCTCAATTAATTTATATAAGGAAATATGGTTAGGTTGTACAAGGTGTGTGTATGAAAGGGCGAATGAGCTTTCAAGACCTATTATACCATTTGGAGCTGTTTCAAAATTTTCTTTTTCTTTTACAGAGTGTGGTGCATGATCTGTAACTATACAATCGAAAGTTCCATCTTTAAGACCTTGTATAATTGAAAGTCTATCTTTCTCTTCTCTCAAAGGAGGGTTCATCCTATAGTTTGCATCTTTTTTCAAAAGTTCTTTATCAGTTAGTATAAAATAGTGTGGACAAGTTTCAGCTGTAACTTTCACACCTTTATTCTTTGCAACTTCTATTATTTTTTTTGACCCCTCTGTGCTTACATGAGCTATGTGGATCATAGAATCTAGTTTATCAGCCAAATTTATCTCTCTTTGGGTTACGCTATCTTCTGAAGTTCTGTCCATTCCTTGAAGGTTTAATATTTTGCTAATTTCTCCATTATTAATAATACCCTTTTTAACAATAGTTAAATCCTCGCAATGGGATGTTATAGGAATATTATATTTTTTTGTGATTTCTAACGCTTTTTCCATAAGATCTATATTAAATACAGGTCGGCCATCATCAGAAAATGTTATAGCTCCAGCTTTTTTCAATTCATCAAAATTAGTTAACTCTTTTCCTCCTAAATTTTGAGTGATACAACCAACAGGAAAAACTCTAGCAGTCGCAGATTTTGCCTTTTCTATTATATATTCAACCGTTTTTGGATTATCACACGGGGGGAGAGAATTTGGCATAGGTAATAAAGAAGTGATCCCTCCAGCAGAAGCGGAATTACATCCAGATATAATATCTTCTTTATATGTTAACCCTGGATCACGAAGGTGGACATGAATATCTATAAATCCAGGAGATATATATAAATTTTCTGCATCTATTATTTTATCAAAATTTCCTTTTATATCCTCAGATAATTCTTTTATAATATTATCTTCTATTAATATATCTAATTTTTTGTTTATTTCTTGTGATGGATCTATAACTGTTCCACCTTTAATTAAAATTGATTTCATTTATATCTCCCTTAATATTGTTATACTGTCAATGCCATCTTTTTCTTTAAGCATAACAACAATTTTTTCTTTTTTAGATGTAGGAATATTTTTTCCAATATAATCTGGTTTAATGGGAAGCTCTTTATGTCCTCTATCAACTAAAACAGCTAGTTGTATTGATGATGGTCTTCCTTTTGAAATGATTGCGTCTATAGCAGCACGTGCTGTTCTACATGTAAATATTACATCATCTACTATTATTACATCTTTTCCTTCTATATCAAATTCTATTATAGAATTATTGGATATATCATTTTTTTTATTATCATCTCTAAAATAATTAATATTTAGAAATCCAACATCTATATTTATATTTTCTATTTCTTTTATTTTTTCTCCTATTCTTTTTGCTATATCCGATCCTCTCGAAACAATACCAAGCATACATATATTTTCTATATCTTTATTTTTTTCTATTATTTCATAGGATATTCTATTTATAATTTTTTTAATATTATTTTCTTCTATAATTACAGTTTCTCGATACATAAATTTGTATACTCCTTACTTTAATTTTTATAATAAAAAAAGCTAAACTGTTTTATAAAACAGATTAGCTTTAGACAGATTCAAATAAAAAATTTATTTATGTAAATTTTGATATCACAAACAGAATATGTAATATCATATTTAAAAGAATAATTATATTTAAAATATGCCTTGCTAACCTCACAGGATTAACTTAAAGGAATTTAATAAACTGCGATAATTATATAATATATAACTATTTTTGTCTATTAAAAATTTATATATTATATAATTATCGCAGTTTATTATAAAGTTTCAAAATAATATCAAATAATATCAAATAATATTAATTTTTGAAAATAATATAACTTTATGATATGATTAATTACAAATACTATATAATGTTTTTATTGAATAAGCTTTTGTTAGAGGGGGAATTTTACTGTTTGGGAAACTTTATGTTATAGGAACTCCTATTGGTAATCTTGGAGATATTAGTAGGAGAGGAATCGAAACTTTAGAGCTTGTAGATTTTATAGCAGCAGAAGATACTAGAGTTAGTATAAAACTTTTAAATCATTTAAATATAAAGAAAAAAATGATGAGTTATTTTAAATATAATATTAAAGACCGTGGAGAGGTAATAATAGATAGAATAAAAAATGGAGAAAATTGTGGAATAATAACAGACGCTGGAATGCCTTGTATCTCTGATCCTGGCGCGGATCTCGTTCGACAATGTTTAGATGAAGATATAGATGTTAGGGTTATCCCTGGTCCAGTTGCACTTATTTCTGCACTTGCAATAAGTGGAATGAATACTACAAAATTTTATTTTGAAGGATTTTTAAATACTCAACTTAAAAATAGAATAGAAAGACTAGAAAAAATAAAATATATTGATACTACTTTAATATTTTACGCATCGCCTCATAAAATTATTGGTGATTTAAATTCTATGTATAAAATTTTTGGTGATAGATCTATTTCTGTAGTTAAAGAAATTACAAAGATAAATGAATCCGTAATGAGGTTTTCATTGCTTGATTCGATAGAATATTATACAAATAATAAACCCAAAGGCGAATATGTAGTTTTAGTTGAGGGATATGTTGAACCTTCTAATCAAGATTTTGTATCTATTGACGATGCAATAGATATGGTTTCTAAATTTGTTAAAGATGGTGAAAAACCAATAGAAGCAATAAAATTTGTTTCTATACAGACAGGTATTAGTAAAAGAGAATTATATAAGGTTTATGTCGACAATTAATATATTAAATATATTTGTTTTATTTATATTTTTTACATTTCAGATTATAATAGTGTTATTTAATTATAAATAACAAACGATATATAATAAGTATGGTATAATCCAATTTGTTTATTATGATGATTTTTAGGAGGATGAAAATGAAAAATAATAATAATAGAAAAATTTTCGCAATTTTTCTAGCAGCATTAATATTTCTTGTTAACCCTGTTGTATCGGGGTTGGGAAGAGCGTTTTTTGGCGAGGAAGGTATTTTTGAAAATATAGCATTAAATTCAAAAAAAGACATACCTTTTACACCAGATGATTCTGATTTTGTTATCTTTGGCAGCTCTCTTTTAAAACAGGCTGTCATAAAAGAGTTGGGTCTTTTAAACAAAGATTTTAGAGCTAGTGTAGATGACATAACATATGATGAAATAAAAAATATTGAAACACTTGATTTAAGCCATTGGAATTTGGAGGATATAACTGGTATAGAATATTTTAAAAATTTAAAAACTTTGAATTTAAAAGGAAATAAATTTAAGACAGTTAATCTATTTAATAATAGTTCTCTTGAAAATTTAGATCTTTCAGATAACCATATTTCTGTATATAGTCTATCATCTAGTAATATATTGAAAAGTTTAGACCTTTCAAATAATGATATAGTTAGTATAGATGTTTCTGCTATGGTTAATCTTGAAAGATTAGATATATCAAATAATGAACTCACCACTATCGATCTTTCAAAATTAACATCTTTATTTAATCTAAATTTAAATACAAATGATATTAAAGTATTAGATTTAAGTGAAAATATTTCTTTAATAGATGTTAATATATCTAATAATTTAATAGAACTTATAGATGTTTCTAAAGCAGATAATATAAATTCTTTAAATATAAACGATAATAGAATATCAAGTTTATCTTTAGGTGGAAAAAACAAAATGTCTGTTTTAGATGCATCGAATAATAAATTAGAATTTTTTGATGGAACTAATTATACTTCTTTAACAAATTTAAATCTTTCTAGTAATAGAATAAATGGTTTAGATATTACAGGAAGTAATAATATTACGGAATTATATCTATCAAAAAATAGAATAGACTCATTAGATGTTTCTGCTTTAAATTTATCAAAATTTGAAGTAGATCATAACCAACTTATTAATTTAAATTATGGTGGAAAAGATTTATCATCATTTTTAACATATAACAATTTTCTTCTAGATTCTCAACTTTTTGGAGGAGATACAAATATATCTCTTATAGCTAAAGAAAAAAAATTAGATATTGATGAAACTTTAGAAGTTTTAAATTCTGATTTTTATGTTGTGTATAATAAGGGTAAATTTGATATAAAACCAGATGCAAATCCAAATATTATTAATGTGCTTGATGGACCTAGATCAGAAGAACTTTCAATAAATCATAAATTGGTTCAAGTTGGAGATCTTTTGATAAATCATAATAATATGATTCAAGATATAGAGTCTAAAGAAGTTTCTAAAGCTGTCGGTGGTGCTAAAAAGAAATATGTATTAGAAAATATTCAAGAGGATATAAAATTAAGAGGAACATCAAATTATTATATATATACTCAATATGATGGAAATCTTCCTTTATATAGTGATCCTGATAAATCTCATGATAATGACATTGTTCCTTTTTTAGACGATAAATTCAAACAAGTTGTAATAGGTATTCTAGGTTTAATTGGAAAAGATCCGTCCGCTTCTATTGGAGATATTACATATAAAGAAGTTAATCGCAGAAGTGGCTTTAGTATTGGTAATAGCGATAATCCTGAATATACTGAAGAAATAAAAAAATTATCCAAAGAAACAGAATCAGCTATTGGTATTTCTTATATGACTAATCTGCAAACATTTTATATGCTTAGAGAAACAAGTTTTTTGGATATTGATATGTCTAAAAATATGAAAATTACAGAGATAAATTTTCCAGCATCTAGTTTACTTGAAATCACACTTCCAGAAGGTGGAAGTATTTCACAGGTTAAAGTTCAAGGAAATTTACTTAAAGAATTAGATCTATCTGGAAATACTGATCTTAATAATTTAAATTTAGGGTTTAATAGTATTGAAAAATTAGATATAAGCAGCATGAATAAGATAGATCAAATAGTAGTATATTCAAATCCTATAATATCTTTAGATGCAAAAAATCAAACTGAATTAACAAGTATTCATGCTTATAACACTAATCTTGAATATCTTGATATTTCTGGAAGTGAAAAATTATTGGTAGTTTATGCTAATAGTAGAACAGAAGAAGATATAAAAGATAATGTATATAGAGAAGATGAAAATAATAAAATAAGAGAGATGATTTTAGCTCCTAATTATCCTCAAATGACTGATTTTAGAGCAAGTTATAATAGAATTAGAAATTTAAATGATTCTTCTATGGTTAATTCTAAAATAATTATTTTAGAAGATAACTTATTAAAACAATTTAATTTTAAGAATTTTCCAAAAGCAGAAAATATTAGATTTAAAAATAATAAAATAGAATCTGCAAATTTTTCTGGAATAGTTAATGCAGATACAATAGATTTAAATACAAATAGACTTAATGATATAAATGTTTCTGACTCTACTAGACTAAGAGCTATATATTTAAAAGAAAATAATATAAAAGAAATAGATCTTAGCAAAAATACAGCATTAATAAATGTTAACCTATCTAATAATAGAATAGAAAATCTTGATGTTAGGTCAACTCGTGTTAATAATACAAATGGATTTAGTATTAGAAATAACTCTATTGTAACTTTAGATACAGCATTTGGAGAGGTTCCAGAGCTATATAAAGCTTATAATTTCTTAAAAGATAGCACGGGAAATCAATTTAGATTTATTTCTGATAACTATAGAACAAATCTAAAAATTGGAGATACAATAGACGTTCGAGATGCTTTAGGGTATGAGCAAGAAATTATAAAAAATAAAACTCAATTCACAATTTCTGATAAGATGAAACTAGATGTAGAGATAATAGAAGGTCCTACAGATATGTTTAGTAGTAATGAAAATGGAGTTTTGAAAATTAATAGAAATGGAACTGTTAAAATTAAAGCGACTTTAAAAGACGCAGATCCTTCTATTAAAAATGGAGTAGCAAAAACATCAAATTTTTTGATTATTTCAGTTGAAAATAATGAAATTATATTAAAAGATGGAAATGCTAGTGAAAATCCAGAAACTGCTTCTCCAGCAGAAGTTAAAGATATCTACGGATATAGACTTAACAATTTTAGAGATACAGGATTTGAAGTTTTTAATCAAGATGGAAATAGTCAACCAACTTTATCAAATGATATTAATAGAAAAGTTTATGAAATATTAGAAGATGGATCTAGAGGAAAATCATTTGATCTTCCAAAATATCAACCTGATGAAAACCTTGATATAAATAGAATTGCAAAAGATTCATTAGGAAATGATTATGTAGTATTTGGTAATTACATAATAGAATATACTTTAAATTCCCTTGCTGAACCTGTTGAAAGAAAAATATTTATAATTGATCAAATAGGAGATTTAAATCAAAACGGACGTATTGATGGGGATAGAGATTCTTCTGGAAATATTTTAGATGATAGTGATATAGGAATTTATATGCTTTATCTAGGAAATATAGAATCAATAAAAGCTCATTTTGAAAATGTTAAACATCTTGCCGATATAGATGGCAATAATATTTACACCTTAAATGATGCTAATAATATTAAATATTTTATATCAAAAACAGCTGGATGGGATATTGTTCAAAAATATACATTTTTAATAAAATAGTTTAAGTATAAAAAGGGGATCAATTTAATTTGATCCTCTTTTTATTTATTGACAATGTTAAATTAAGTTGATATAATTAAATAAATTCCTTGCTATATTTATAAATATAGCCAAAGTCCAAAAGGAGGTGTTTATAATGCCAAAAATTAAAGAAAAATATGAAGCTATTATTGTTATTAACCTAACTTTAGGAGAAGACGGTATAAAAGCTTTAATTAATAAGTTTTCTGAACTTATTTCTACTAATGGTGTAATTGATAATGTTGATGAATGGGGCAAAAGAAGACTTGCTTATGAAATCAATGATCAAACAGAGGGACACTATATACTTATCAATTTTACAAGTGCTCCTGATTTTCCAGCGGAACTTGATAGAATATTTAATATTACTGATGGTTTGTTACGTACACTTGTTGTTACAAGAGAGGTTTAAGTTATGCTTAATAAAGCCATACTTATGGGCAGATTAACTTCAGATTTAGAGTTAAAACAAACCCCTAATGGAGTTTCGGTTTGTGCATTTTCTATAGCTGTTAATAGAAATTATAATAGAGATATTACAGATTTTATAAATATTGTCACATGGAGAGGTACTGCTGAGTTTGTTAGTAAGTATTTTAAAAAGGGACAATTATTAGCTTTAGAAGGAACTATACAAACAAGAAATTATGAAGATAAACAGGGTAATAAAAGAACTGCATTTGAAGTTGTTGCTGATCAAGTTTATTTTGCTGAAAGTAAAAATTCATCATCTGCATCTAATTCATCTTCGCCTTTTTCTCCGCCTAAAACGGAAGAAACTCCAAAAGGAGCCAATTTTTCTATTGGTGATTTCGAAGATTTTGAAGAAATAGATGATGATGAACTACCATTTTAGAAATAAAGGAGGAATTTTCTGGTGGAAAGACCTAATCGTATGAAGAGATCTCGCAAAAAAGTTTGTGCTTTTTGTGTAGAAAAATTAAATACTATAAATTATAAAGATGTAGCAAAACTTAAAAGATATCTTTCTGAAAGAGGAAAAATAGTTCCTAGACGTGTAACTGGAGCTTGTTCTGGACATCAAAGACAGTTAACAAATGCGATAAAACGTTCTAGATATATAGCTTTATTGCCTTATGTTAGTGATTAATTTTTAAAAATATTTATGTTATATATATATCTCTATTTTATTTTATTTACTTAACTTTACAGAAAGTTTGATTATAGATTTAATATTTGTTTTTAGGTTTAATATTTTAAATATTATCCCATATATTTCGTATATTTTTCTAAAATTAATTACGCTGTATAGTTTTTAAATATTAGTAAAATAGAGTTTATTTAATTTTATGGATATATGAAAAGAGAGAGATATGAAAGATAATAAATTTATGTATGGAATAAAGTATATTTCATATATTTCATATATAGGATTTTCTTTTGCTACACCTATCTTTATTTTTATTTATATCGGGAGATATTTCCAAAATATTTTCAAATTCCATCCAAATTTTTTAATATTATTTTTATTATTAGGAATAGTATCATCTTTTTACAACACTTATAAAAGTATAAAAAAAATAATATCTAAAAACTAGTTAGGTGCTGATTAGAATATTTATAAAAGAAAAAAAACACTTTTTATTTCTCAATTTTATTATAGGATTAATAATTTTCATATTATTTTATATTATAACCAAAGATATAAAAATTACTTTGTTTAGTGTTATTTTTGGTTTTATATTTAGTCTTCTTCATTTTTTATCTTTGTGTAGTTCAATGTCGAACATTTTTAATAGACCTATTAAAAATGTTCCAATTTACGCATCTTTACATTATATGTTTAGATATATTTTATTATTTATATTTATTTTCATATCTATAACAAATCAGAATATTAATGGATTTGCATCTATATCTATGCTTTTAAATATTAAGATATATTTTTATATAGAAAATATATTAATTAAAAAATAGGAGGTGTTTCAAAATTAATAGTAGTGGAATAGAAATAAATGGTCCGGAAATTTTATTTGAAATTCCTTTATTTGGCGGTATAAAGATTACAGAGACTATTGTAGCATCATGGATAGTTGTTTTTTTAATATTTATTATATGTTTTATTTTAGGAAAAAATTTGAAAAAAAAACCCATCCAAAAAAAGCAAATTATTGCTGAAAAACTTGTTATAATGATGGATAATTTGGTATCAGGAACTATGGGAGAAAAAAATATTTCTTATACTCCGTATATTTTAACTTTATTTTTATCATCAATATTTGGAAGTCTTATAAGTTTGGTGGGGCTAAGATCAATAACGGCAGATATTAATACAACTATGACTTGGTCTGTAATAACATTTTTCATGATACAGATTGCCGGTGTTAAATCAAAAGGAATTAAGCATTATAAGGGTTTAATGGAACCGATGCCTTTTATGCTCCCTTTAAACATTGTTGGAGAATTATCAACACCAGTTTCTATGGGGTTTAGGCATTTTGGAAATATTATGGCTGGTATGGTTATCACTACGTTAGTATATAGCGGGCTTTCTAGTTTAACTACAATTATTTTTTCTACAAGTATTCCTTTTTTACAAGTTGGAATACCAGCATTTTTATCGCTTTATTTTGATTTGTTTAGCGGATTAATGCAGGCTTTTATATTTTGTATGTTGACAATGGTGTTTGTGTCTAAAGCTTCAGATTAATAATATAATCTTATTAGCTCAAATTAATTATAATTAGGAGGAAAAATTATGGATCCAAAAGCATTTATATTAGGTATGTCTGCGTTAGGTGCAGGAATAGCGATGGTCGCAGGAATCGGAGCGGGGATAGGACAAGGAATTGCTGCAGGGAATGCGGCTGCAGCAGTTGGAAGACAACCTGAGGCACAAGGAGATATCTTAAAAACATTACTTGTTGGTGCTGCTGTCGCAGAATCTACAGGGATTTATTCTTTAATTATTGCAATACTTTTATTATTTGCAAATCCGCTTATAGGATTGTTATAATAAATATTATACCTATTTAAAAATATGGAGGATGTATGAGCGATTTTTTAGGTATTGTATCGGTTGACGGATGGACTATAATTAGCGTTCTTTTAAATCTAATTATAGTTTATATAATTGTTAAAAAACTTTTATATAAACCTGTTAAAAAAATTATTTTGGATAGACAAGAAGAGATAGATTCTTTATATAATAAGGCGGAAACATCTAAACAAACTGCCTATGATTTAGAAAAAAATTATGATATAAAATTAGCTAGTGTTAAAGAAGAAGGCGAAATTATTTTTAAAGATTATATAAAAAAAGCAGAAAAAAAATCAGATTATATAATAGAAGAAGCAAATAAAAAATCTAATGAAATATTAAATAGGGCAAAAAAAGATGCAGAATCACAAAAGAAGACAGCAATTAATGAATCAAAATCTGAAATATCATCTATCGCATTTTTACTTGCACAAAAAATTATAAATAAAGAGATAGAAAAAGATAATCATAAAAATACTATAGATAAATTCATAGAAAGTTTAGGGGAGATGAAATGGGTGGATTAGCTTTAAAGGTATATTCTGAATCTCTCTTTAGTGTTTTTTTAGAGAATGATTGTTTAGAAGAAGGATATAGACAGATTTTATTTATAAAAGAATCTTTTGAAAATGATAAAGAAATTATAGATATATTATCATTTCACAGTATTTCTAAAATTGAAAAACAAAAAATATTGCTTAATATATTTGAAGGTAAATTATTAAGCAATATTTTTAACTTTCTGTTTTTAATTATTGATAATGAAAGAATGTCTTCTATAATTTATATATTAGATCAGATAAAATTTTTATATATGACATATACAAACACTATTGAAGTTGATATAATAACTGCAATTATTTTATCCAATGATTTAGAAGATAAAATAGTAAAAAAACTTTCTATTATGACTAAGAAAAATATTGTTATCCAAAATATTATTGATGAAAAGATAATTGGGGGAGTCATAATTAGAGGAGAAAATTTATATATTGACGGAAGTGTAAAAACTAGTATAAATGATATGAAAAAATATTTAGACTCTATGTTGATATAAAATTTAATTATTATATATCATTTTATAAGATGGAGGTTTAATAATGGAATTACGTCCAGATGAAATTAGTTATCTGATAAAAAATCAAATAACTAATTATAAAAACAGTTTAAGTTTTACAGATGTTGGAAAAGTTGTTTCAGTAGGTGATGGTATAGCAAAATTACATGGGCTATCTAATTGTATGTCTGGTGAACTTTTAGAATTCTCTAATGGAATATACGGTATGGCGCTAAATTTAGAAAAAGATTTTGTTGGAGCTGTATTGTTGGGTTCAGATCAGGGTATAAAAGAAGGAGATAGTGTTAAAGGTACAGGAAAAATCGTATCTGTTCCAGTTGGTGAGGGGCTTCTTGGAAGAGTAGTTAATTCATTAGGCTTACCTATTGATGGTAAAGGCGATATTTTATATAAAACAACCAGACCAATAGAGATGCAATCTGCTGGAATTATTGAAAGAAAATCTGTTAATCGTCCTTTAGAAACGGGTATAAAAGCTATAGATTCTATGATTCCTATTGGAAAAGGTCAGAGAGAACTTATAATAGGTGATAGGCAAACAGGAAAAACTACTATATGTGTAGATACTATAATTAATCAAAAGGGAAAAAATGTTATATGTATCTATGTGGCTATAGGTCAAAAGAGGTCGACTGTAGCAAATATAGCTAGAATATTAGAAAAAAATGGAGCTATGGATTATACAATTATAGTTTCTGCAACTGCTTCAGAACTTTCTCCACTACAATATATAGCACCTTATGCAGGTTGTTCTATGGGTGAACATTTTATGTATGAGGGAAAAGATGTTTTATGTGTTTATGATGATTTATCAAAACATGCTGTTGCATATAGAGCCTTATCATTATTACTAAAAAGACCACCTGGAAGAGAAGCATATCCTGGTGATGTATTCTATCTTCATTCAAGACTTTTGGAGAGATCTGCAAATTTAAATGAAGAAAATGGCGGAGGTTCTTTAACTGCTTTACCTATAATTGAAACACAATCGGGAGATGTTTCTGCATATATTCCAACCAATGTTATATCTATAACAGATGGCCAAATATTTTTAGAAACTGAGCTTTTTAATTCTGGAATACGGCCTGCCGTAAACCCTGGGATATCTGTTTCGAGAGTTGGAGGAAGTGCGCAGATAAAAGCAATGAAACAAGTTTCTAGCTCGTTAAAACTTTTATATTCTCAGTATAGAGAATTACAAGCTTTTGCTCAATTTGGTTCTGACCTTGATAAAGATACAAAGGATAGACTTTCTCAAGGTGAGAGAATTATAGAAGTTTTAAAGCAGAGTCAAAATAAAGCTGTCTCTATAGAACAACAAGTAATCATTATATATGCAGTAACAAATAATCTTTTAACAGATATTAATGTTGAAGATATTAGAAAATTTGAATATGAATTATATGATTTTATAGATGAGAATCATCCTGAAATAATTTCATCTATAAATATTACTAAAGAATTTACAGATGAAAATAAAGAAATTACTAAAAAAATTATATTAGAGTTTGTAAAAAAATATAAAAATGATAAAAAATAGGAGGTGCTTTTAATCCATGGCTGCTGATAATATGAAGGATATAAAAAGACGTATAAAAAGTGTAGGGAATACTATGCAAATAACAAAAGCTATGGAGCTTGTTGCGTCTTCTAAATTAAAGAAAGCAAAAAAAAGATCTGATGATAGTAAGCCTTTTTTTACAACGCTTTATGAAACTATGGAGAATATAGTTAAAAATAATACTGACTTTACATCTATTTATACATATGATAGAGCGGTAAAAAAAACTTTATATATTGTTATATCTGGTGATCGTGGTTTGGCTGGGGGATATAATATTAATTTATTTAAATCTTTATTATCTAATATAAAAGATAAAAAAAATATTGATATTTTATGTATAGGTAAAAAAGCGTTAGAATATTTTGCTAGGTTAGATTTTAATATTATACAAAGTTATGTTGATGTTTTAGAAGATATGGATATTGCTACTAGTAGTGATATTTCAAATATAATTATATCTGGTTTTATAGATAGTAAATATCAAGAAGTTTATCTAACATATACTAATCTTATTTCTCCTTTAGAACAAATTCCTAAAACTATAAAAATTTTGCCTCTAAGAATAGATAAAAAGATTAATAATTTTAAACAAAGTTTTATAGAATATGAGCCATCAGGGGAAGAGGTATTTAATAGTATTGTTCCAAAATATATAAGCGGTATACTTTATGGAGCTTGTATAGAATCTTTTGCTTCAGAGCAGTCTGCAAGAAGAATAGCTATGGAATCTGCATCTGATAATGCAAAAGATATGATAGACACTCTTTCTTTAAAGTATAATAGAGCAAGACAAGCAGCAATAACACAAGAAATATCTGAAATTGTTGCTGGTTCAATTAGTTCTAAATAGTTTTATTTTTAGATTATGGAGGAAATATAAATGCCGAATGATAATATTGGTAAAGTTGTACAAATTATCGGTCCAGTATTAGATATAAAGTTTGATTGCTCTAGTTTGCCAAATCTTTTAAATGCAATTGAAATTAAAAATAATAATGATATGATTATTTTAGAAGTGGCACAACATATAGGTGATGATACCGTTAGATGTATAGCCATGAATTCTACTGAAGGTTTGAGACGAGGCATGGATGCTATAGATACAGGAAGCCCGATAATGGTTCCTGTTGGAGATAAAACCTTAGGAAGAATATTTAATCTTTTAGGAAAAGTTGTAGATAATAAGCCTCAACCAGATTGTGATCAATATCTTCCTATACATCGAGATGCTCCTGAATATAAAGATTTGAGGGCTACTACAGAAATTTTGGAAACTGGTATAAAAGTTATAGATCTTATTGCACCTTTTTTAAAAGGCGGAAAAATTGGATTGTTTGGTGGAGCGGGTGTTGGAAAAACTATTCTTATAATGGAGCTTATTAATAATATAGCTAAACAACATGGAGGTATATCTGTTTTCACAGGGGTTGGAGAAAGAACTAGAGAAGGAAACGATTTGTACTATGAAATGATTGAAAGTGGTGTTATAGATAAAACGGTTCTTGTTTATGGACAGATGAATGAACCGCCAGGAGCAAGAATGCGTGTTGGATTATCGGGGCTTACAATGGCTGAATATTTTAGAGATAACCAGGGTCAAGATGTTCTTTTATTTATAGATAATATATTTAGATTTACACAAGCGGGTTCAGAAGTATCTGCTTTATTAGGTAGAATGCCATCAGCAGTTGGTTATCAGCCAACACTTGCTACAGAGATGGGGGCTTTACAAGAAAGAATTACATCTACTAGTAAGGGTTCTATAACATCTGTACAAGCTGTATATGTTCCCGCAGATGATCTAACCGATCCAGCGCCAGCCACAACATTTGCTCATCTAGATGCAAATACTGTTTTGTCTAGACATATATCTTCTTTAGGGATTTTTCCAGCTGTTGATCCTTTAGAATCAAATTCACAAATTTTGTCTCCAGAAATAGTTGGAGAAGAACACTATAAAGTTGCTAGATCAGTTCAGTCTATTTTACAAAGGTATAAAGAACTTCAGGATATAATAGCTATTTTAGGAATGGATGAACTTTCTGAAGAAGATAAAAAGATAGTTATGAGAGCAAGAAAGATACAAAATTTTTTATCACAACCATTTACAGTTGGTGAAAAATTTATTGGAATTAAAGGAAAGTATGTTCCTTTATCAGAAACGGTTAGAAGTTTTAAAGAGATAATAGATGGAAAACATGATTCTGTTCCAGAATCAGCATTTTTATTTGTTGGAGTTATAGAAGAAGCTTTAGAAAAAGCTAAATCTAACCAATAGGAGTAATTTTATATGTCTAATTTTAATTTAAAGATTGTAACTCCGGATAAAGAAATTTTTAATAATAAATGTCTTAAAGCGATTGTAAGAACTGAGCATGGAGATATAGGAATTTTACCAGGGCATGTAAATTATTTATCCATGATTGATATAGGATTTATAAAGATATTTTTAATAAATGGTGATACAGAGATTATAGCTGTTTCAAATGGAATTATAAACATAGGTTTGGAAGAGACTGTTATAATGGTTTTTACTGGAGAATCAAAAAAAGATATCGATATTTCTCGTGCAAAAAATGCAATAAAAAAAGCAGAAAAAATAATATCATCTTCAAATAAAAATAGTGATATATTAATGGCGGAGCTTAAATTAAAAAGAGCTCTGAATAGAGTGGATATATATAATAAATAATTTTAAAATATATTGACAGCTTAATGACGGCATGGTATAATATGTATTGTTATTAAGCATATGGAGAGGTGTCCGAGTGGTTTAAGGAGCCGGTCTTGAAAACCGGTGATCGTGCGAGCGACCGTGGGTTCGAATCCCACCCTCTCTGCCATATACATATAAATTTGCATCTTAGGGTGAATTTTATATTATATAAATAATTTTTGGCTATGGAGAAGTACTCAAGTGGCTGAAGAGGCGCCCCTGCTAAGGGTGTAGGGCGGGTGACCGTCGCGAGGGTTCAAATCCCTCCTTCTCCGCCAAATAAAAAATAAATATCTTATAGATGATTATATGTCATCTATAAGATATTTTGTTGTATATTTGAAATACTAATTAATTAATATAAACTTTTTATTATAAATCAGGTGAGAATATGGCGGTTCCAAAGCTTAGGTTTCCTGAGTTTTCGTGGAAGTGGCAAGAGAAAAGGTTGGGTGGTGTTTGTGAATTTTTTTCTGGGGGCACACCAAGCGTTTCAAAATTTAAGTATTATGATGAAAATATTCCATTTATTAAATCAGGCGAGTTATCTTCGAGAACTACACAATCTAAAATCACATATGAAGGTTTAAAAAATTCATCTGCTAAATTGGTTGATAAAGGTGATTTAATCTATGCTTTATATGGTTCTAATAGCTGTTAAGTTGGTATATCTAAAATTAATGTAGCAATAAATCAAGCAATATTATGTATTAGATTTTCAAAATTTAATACTATTTTTTTATACTATATTCTAAAATTTTTGAAGTAACTCGCGGTGTGGTTATAACCAAAACAGATATATCAGAAAAACAAACAAATATAAATTGTTATCCAATTTATTACTCTTAAACAACTAATAATTGTCTATGATTCAGTTTATGATTTTAATGGTAAATTTTTTATATGGACAACTGATGGAGCAAATACTCTATAGTATTCAAACAGTTGGACAAAATTATCAAGTTAAACAAACAAAAATTAGAAAAATTAGATCTATTTAAAAAAGGACTATTACAAAAGATGTTTGTTTAACACATTGTGATTATACGAAATTCAGATTTCTTTTCAGTTTTTGTTGATAATCTGCCTTAAGTAAAAATGCAAGAAGTAAGATATAGATGCTCAACAATAAATACTTTGTTTGTATTCTATTTTTATCAGGATTTATTATAATTTATAGTACAACGCTAAATCAATAATTTTACCAATAATTGTTTCATTGATGTTACAGTTATGCTATATTAATCGTAGGTGTTCAATATGGAAAACAAATTGACTATAGGTAAATATGTTGAGCAACAAAGAAGTATTTACGAATCGAGAATGGTGATGGAATAGTTCATAACAATGACAGTTTAAAGACTATAGCTGAAAAATCAAATTTAGATTATAATTATTTATTAGCAGTTAATAACTCTATTGATGACGAAGCTAAAATTAGATTTATCCTAACCCACTCACACTACTGTTTATATGCTCTGAAACCGAGTGTTTTTTTGTGATATATCGGTTAATTTTAATATTTCTTATAAAATGGTGATAGTAAATTAAAAATGATTGGTTACAATGAAGCATGGATAAGACATGAATATTATATATAGAAATTATATTTTTTAGAATAAATCAATAAGCGTCTAACGGTAAGGATGGGAAGTTAAAATGTCATATCAAAGTGAAGCAGAGCTTGAGCGACAACTTATAAATTGGTTATCTTCTACCAATTATGAGCGTGTTACTATAAATAATGAAGAAACACTTAATTTAAATTTTCGTACCCAGCTTTTTAATCACAATCATGAAAAATTGAGTGAAGTACCTTTTACAGATAAAGAGTTCGATAGAATTTTAACCCATATAGAGGGAAAATCAGTGTTCCAAAGCTCTAAAATTTTGCGGGATAAGTTTATATTAGAGAGAGATGATGGGACAAATGTGTATATAGAATTTATGAACACGCATCAATGGTGTCAAAACAAATTTCAAGTAACCAATCAAACTACAATGATGGTAAAATACGTAAATCGATATGATGTAACCATTATTATTAATGGACTACCTTTGGTACAGGTTGAATTAAAGAGACGTGGCTTAGATATGAAAGAAGCTTTCAATCAAATTCAACGTTATCGAAAGCATTCATATTCTGGTCTATTTCGCTATATACAAATTTTTATCATTAGCAATGGCGTTGACACAAAATACTTTGCAAATGCAGATAAAGAGATTAACTATGCTTATGCTTTTTTCTGGAATGATGAGAAAAATAATCGTATAACAACACTGGCTGAATTTTCTATGACATTTTTGGAATGTTGCCATATTGCAAAAATGATTTCGCGATATATGGTGATTAATGATTCTGAAAGATCTCTTATGGTTATGCGATCATATCAGGTACATGCTGTTGAAGCGATGGTTTACAGGGCACTTGAAACAAACAATAATGGATATATTTGGCACACTACTGGAAGCGGTAAAACTTTAACTTCATTTAAAGCAAGTCAGATTATCGCAGCTGAACCATCTGTTAAAAAAGTGTTTTTTCTCGTTGATAGAAAAGATTTAGACACCCAGACTATACAGGAGTTTAATAAATTTGAATCTGGTTCAGTGGATACTACAAATCGAACTGATGTTTTGGTTCGCCAAATCAAAGATATAAATAGAACGCTTATTGTCACAACAATTCAAAAACTTTCAAATGCGACAAATTCTCTACGCTATATGTCGGATATGGAGAAATATAAAACTGAAAAAGTCGTATTTGTAATAGATGAATGTCATCGTTCGCAGTTTGGTCATATGCATAGAGATATAGCTAGACATTTCCAAAATGCACAATATTTTGGATTTACAGGGACGCCAAGGTTTATCGAAAACAAAAGTCAGGACGATAGAACCACTGCTGACTTGTTCGATAAATGTTTACATACTTATCTTATAAAAAATGCTATTAATGACGGTAATGTACTCGGATTTTCGGTTGAATATATAAAAACAGTCAATGGAGAATTTGATTCTGACGACGATACTCTTGTAAAAGCTATTGACACCGATGAAGTTTGGATGAGCGATAAGCGTATAAATATGATAGCAGAACATATTGTTCAGCATCATAATGCAAAAAGCCGTGATGGTCAGTATGGAGCTCTTTTTACCGTACAGAGCATACCTATGATTTTGAAATATTATGCAGCTTTTAAATCACAGAATACTAAATTAAAAATTTCTGCTATCTTCACTTTTGGTGCAAATGAAGACAGCGAAGGTAAAGATGAACATTCAAGAGATAGCCTAGAGCATATCATTACTGATTATAACCATATATACGGAACAGGGTATAGTACCGATAAATTTGATGGATATTTTCGTGATATTTCAAAACGGCTTAAAACAGCGCAGCTTGATATTTTAATTGTGGTCAATATGTTTCTTACGGGGTTTGATAGTAAACCTCTCAAGATTTTATATGTAGATAAGAACTTAAAGTATCACGATTTATTACAGGCTTTTTCCAGAACCAACCGTGTGGAAAAGTCAACAAAACCATTTGGTAATATCGTCTGCTATCGAAATTTAAAAAGTAATACCGATACTGCTATCAAGCTATTTTCTCAAACAAATGATATTGATACGGTTATTCAAGGGAGTTTTGACGATTATCTAAATGCTTTCAAAGTTTCTTTAAAAGATCTTTACTCTTTTTCACTAACGCCTGATGACGTTGATAAGCTTCAGAGCGAAGATGAAAAGAAGAAATTTATTTTAATCTTCCGCGAGCTGACAAGGCTTTTGGTAAAACTTCAAAGTTTTACCAAGTTTGTGTTTGAAGAATCTCTATTAGGGATAACTCAGCAAAAGTATATGGATTTTAAAAGCAAGTATTTCCTTATTTATGACATTGTAAAGCGTGGAGAAGTAGAAAAAACATCAATATTGTCCGACATTGATTTTGGCATAGAGCTTATGCAGACTGATAAAATTAATGTTTCGTATATTATGAATCTAATACGTAATATAGATCTTTCAAATATTAAGAAACGTCAAAATGATATTGATAAAATCAATAAAGAAATTGATAAAATCAATAAAGAAATTGACCGCGCTGATAATGAAAGTTTGCGTCTCAAGGTTGATCTCATTGGATCATTCCTTGATAAAGTTGTACCAAATCTTACAGAGGCTAATTCTGTTGACGATGCTTACAATGAATTTGAGAATACTGAAAGAATTAAGGAGATTGAAGAATTTTCGAATTCTATCGGGATAGATATATCTATTATTAAAGCAGAAGTTTCAGAATATGAATATTCTGGAATATTACGAGAAGATGTTATAAGCGATATGATTCGCAAGCCATTGCTTGAAAAAATAAGCATTACCAAAAAGATAATTAATTTTATCATAGCGCATATTAAGAAGTTCGAGTGAACTAAGGAGTTAGAAAATGACGATCAGTGAAACACAAAAATAACAGCAAGCAAAATTACATGCCCGATTATGGTCAATCGCAAATGACTTACGTGGAAATATGGAAGCTAACGAATTTAAAAACTATATTTTAGGACTTATTTTCTACCGATATTTATCTGAGAAAATGGAAGCGCGTGCTAAAATTTTGCTTGAATATGATACATTATCATTTGTTGAGGCTTGGGGAAAAGATGATAATAAAAATGTTATTATAGATACGATGCTTACACAGATAGGGTATTATATCGAGCCAAAGTATCTGTTTTCAAGTTTGATTACAGCGATAGAGTCTGGTGATTTTGATATCGAGATGTTACAGCATGCTGTTAACAGTATTTCAAATTCATCTGTTGGCACTCTTAGTCAAGGCAATTTTGAGGGACTATTTGAAGATATGGATTTAACATCTTCAAAACTAGGACGAGACGTAAAAACACGTTCTTCGCTTATGGCAAAAGTTATTGCAAACATTTCTGAGATTTCTTTTTCTCATGATGATATCGAAATTGATGTGCTGGGGGATGCCTATGAATATATGATTGGACAGTTTGCAGCCAATGCTGGAAAAAAAGCGGGTGAGTTTTATACACCACAGCAGGTTTCTAAAATTTTGGCTAAAATAGTGACGATTGGGAAAAGTGATCTCAAAAACGTATATGATCCTACTTGTGGATTGGGGTCTTTGCTACTTCGCGTTGCACGTGAGTCTAATGTACGTAATTTTTATGGTCAAGAATTCACATCTACCACGTATAATCTGGGACGAATGAATATGCTTCTTCATGATGTGTCATACAAAGAATTTGATATTCGTAATGATGATACTTTAGAGCATCCTCATTTTAATGATATGCTCTTTGATGCTATCGTTGCAAATCCTCCTTATTCTCAAAATTGGAATGCCGACCCTAAATTTCTAGATGATGAACGCTTTTCTGCTTATGGCAAACTAGCACCAAAATCCAAAGCAGATTATGCCTTTATTCAACATATGATCTATCATCTGAACGACAATGGTACAATGGCGGTGGTATTGCCTCATGGAGTATTATTCAGGGGCGCTTCTGAAGGTGTTATTCGTAAATATTTAATCAAACAAAAGAACTATTTAGATGCTGTAATTGGGTTGCCATCTAACGTATTCTTTGGGACGTCCATCCCGACAGTGATTTTGGTTTTTAAAAAGTGCCGTGAAAACCCTGATAATATACTATTTATAGATGCATCACAGAGCTATGAGAAATGTAAAAATCAAAATATACTCCGTGAGAGTGATGTTGATAAAATTATATCTTGTTATACTGACCGTAAGTTTGAAGATAAGTATAGTCATTTAGCAACCATGGAAGAAATTTCAGGTAACGACTACAACTTGAATATTACACGATATGTTGATACTTTTGAAGAAGAAGAACCTATCGATATTAGTGTAGTACAAAATGAAATTAAAGTTATTGACACAGAAATACTTGGTGTGGAGAAAGAACTTAACGTTTATCTGAAAGAGTTAGGGATAGATGAATTTTAGTATAAAATAAGTAAAAGATAAAGATCTAGATTGTTACATCTAGATCTTTATCTTTTACTTATTTTATACTATGATATTTTTTAATTTTAAATTTTTGTCTATAGGAATTATTCCTCTTAGAAAGATTTATATTTTTTCCATCAGAATCAATATTTAAAAAATAACTCCAATTATATAGATTATATATAATATAAGTATCTTCTGTATTTTCTAAAAGCTCAAATTTCCATAGTTGATCATCATAATCGGTATTAGCATCATATGCAATTACATTAAATTCCCCTGAATTAGATGGCCAACATAATGCTAGACCAGTATTTTTATCTAATATTTGGTAAGCCTTTTTAGATTCTATATATTTAATAGTAAATTGATTATTTCTAGAACCTGGAACACTATCTGTTAGTTCTATATTTGTATTATTATTATGTAATACTTTTGATTCATTATAGCTTGATGCTATTTCATAATCTCCATCAATAATATTTGATGTTTCATATTCTAATGAAAATTCTTGATTTATACTAGAATTTCTTTTAGCTACATTTATACTTTTACCATTAACTCCAATATTTAAAACAAGATCTGGATTATATAGATTAGATATAGTATATATATTGCCACGGATTTTTTCAAACTTCCATAGTTGGTCATCATAATTTATATTAGCTTTATATAAGATTACGTTGTGAGCTAACTTAGAATGCCAAATTACAGCCATATCCTGATGATTAAAATCTAATATTTGATAAGCGTTTTTTGAAGCTACATATTTAATAACAAATTTTTGATTATTTGGTTCCTCCATCCTATCATCTAATTCTATAATTTTACTATCAAAATTACTAGATATAAATTTTGATGGATTACTTGCTAAATTTATATAATAATTCTTTTCTTCTAAATTTTTATCTATATATTCTAATATAAATTTTTGGTTATCAGTATCATTTTTGGTAGTAACAATGATATTACTACCATTAGTATCAATATTTAAAACATAATTTGTATTTTTTCTACTAGATATAGTATAAATATTTTTTGATAGATCTATGCGTTCTAGATTCCATAGTTGATCATCATAATTGGAATCAGCAGTATATGCAATTACATTAAATGATCCTGAAGAAGATGGCCAACATAATGCTAAACCAGTATTTATATCTAATATTTGATAAGCATTTTTCAATTCTATATATTTAAATATAAATTTTGGATTTTCAGATCCTTCAATTTTATCTTTCAGTTCTATGTTAGTATTAATATTAGATAATATTTTTTTCGGATTAGATTTTGATTGTATTTCATAATTTCCATTAAGAGCATTGGATGTGTAATGCTCTAATACAAATTCTTGATTTGGTGTATTATTTCTTATAGAAATATTTATATTAGGATTATTATAACCAATATTTAAAACATAGTTTGGATTATCTAAACTAGATATAGTATATGTATTATGTTTTAAATACTCAAATTTCCATAATTGATTATCAAAGTTTTTATCTATTTTATTTAAAATTACGTTGTTGCCATATTCTGCTTGACTAGTTAGAGATAGAGAACTATCTTTATTTATTATTATGTATGCACCTTTTTCCTCTATATATTGAATTACGAATTTTTGTTTGCTATCTAATTTATTTTCATCTTCTAGAATTACATTATTTGAAGATGGATTATTACTAGATACTACTTTCGAGGAGTCATAACTTGAATGTATCTTGTATTCTCCTTGATTAATTTTTGTTGCTACACTATTTATTACAAACTTTTGATTATTAGTATTATTTCTTTTTTGAACAGCCATATTTATATTATCAGAGTCAATATTTAGAACATAGTCTGGATTATTTAAGCTAGCAAATATATAGGTATTTTTACCAATTTTTTCTGGTATCCATAGCTGATCAGAGTTTATTAAATTTTTATATAATTTAACATTTAATCCAGATGATGATAACCATGTAACTGCATTATTAGTAGGTATGTGTATTATTTGGTAAGCATTTTTTGATTTTAGATATTCAAATTTAAATTGTTGATTTTTTTCATATTCTATATTTGTAGTCAAGAATAAATTTAAATCTTTACCAACAGGTGTTGCTGATTTTAGAGGATTATTTATCATAGATATTTTATAGTCTATAGGTGGAATATTATCAATTATTATCTGATTTAATTCAAATGACTGATCTAAATCAGGATTAAACATAGAAGAGGTTAGATTAGTTTTATTGCTGTGAACAGTTAAAAGCATATTTGTATTATAATAATTACGTATATTATACTTTCCGTCAGATCTTTTTTCTGGTATCCAATATTGATCATCATAACTTATATTCACAGCATCAAGTTTTATAGTATTTCCACTACTGCTTAACATGATCAAAGTATCATTTGTAAATTTTTGAATTATTTTATATGCATTTTTTCTTCTATCATATATAAAATAAAATTGTTGTAAAGAAGAATAATTTTTTGAGTTAAATAATATGGGATTATGTTTTCCATCTATTGATCTTTTTTTTCCATTTTCATTAATGGATATTGTATATAATCCATCTTTTTGAATACCAATAAAGTCTTTTCCATTTCCTTTGAACACATAATATTCAATATTATTATATTCTGCTAGTATAGTATATTCATGATTAGGTTCGATAGAGTGGTAAACTTTTATGTACTGTCCATCACCAGTTGGACTTCCTCCTTCTGGATGCATAGGATATTGTTTATTAGTAGTTAAATTAATTAATGTATATTTATTATCCATTAATATGTGATTACTTAAAATAGCTCTTAATAATGGTTGTTCTGTATAGGGATCATTTAAGTATGAATATCGTATAGGGATAAGTTCATTTAGTATACCTTGGTCGACATGTCCATATGTAAATACTTTTGATCTATTACTACCAGTTTTAGTATTTTGTACATATAAATCTATTTTATCTCCTGCAAAAACACCTTTTCCACCATTGAATTCTTTAAAATCTATATGCCTTTTATCATCATCAGAAACAGGTTTACCAGGAATAACTCCTAAAGTTTTTCCATTAACATCTAAACTATAGAATACATCATTATGAGAAATATTACGAAATGTAACTCCATCTATATACCCGAAGGTAGGTCTATCCATATAATCTAAAATATGTTTTTTAGAAGGATCTGGTCGTTTTCCCCAGTTAGTAAGCGCGATATTATCAAAAAAGATATCGTTATCACCTTTATTTTCTATAGATATATCTTTAAATGATTCAGGGTCTATATCGGTAAAAAAACCTATCATAAATTTAGCCCAATTTTGTCCATTAAATTTAAATTCTTTTTCAATACCAATAGTATTTTGCTTACCATTTTTTAGAGATATAGATATAGTAGAATCATTTTCATTTGATGATTTAACCCAACCAGTTAGAGAATAACTAGTTCCATTTTCTAATTTAAGAGGTTCAATTCTATGGGAAGTTTGATGATTTTTTAATATTGCATACTCATCTTTTTTTGACTCATCTTCTTCATATGTTATGTTGTCCCATTTATTATCAGAATTCATATTATCATAAACTGTTGGAGAATATAGAGTTAAACTCATATCTCTTGTAAATATCATGTCATATATATATTTGGTTTTTTCTTGTTGTAATTTTAACTCATTCCCTGTATTTTTATCAACGATTATGCTTAATGTATTTTCGCCAATATTATATTTATCTTTACTTATTGGATCAGTATAATATAGATGTCCATCTATATCAGTAGCATTAAAAGCTTTTTTTATAGCTTCTCCTATAGTTAATATTGGAGTTCTATCTTCAGGATTTGATCTATCTGGCGCTGCAACTTTTCTTTCTAATGTTTGTTTATCTGTTTCTAGTATAATAGTTCCAGAAACAGCATTTATATCTGTTTGTATGGGAGCCCAATTTTGGCTTTTATTTATAACTAAATTTCCAGTATGTTCATCTATTACACCATATTGACCCTGCACTTGTACTGTTTCTACATCCAAAAGTTCTTCATTTGTTTGTACCTTATCTAAATCATCACTTGACATAGTAACTCTATTTAAGCCAAGACCTTTCCATGAAATAGCAGAGTGTTTTATATTAGGATATGTTTCTAAAGGAGCCAAGCTATTTCCAATTTGAGCAGGATCAGCAACTAAAGTATGCAATGTTTTTTTAGAATTTCTTAAGATAAAATTTGTAGTTGGAGTAACTTCATAAATAGGTGCAGTTCCAGTGTTATAATATCTTAAATTTGCATCTATAAATGCGGCTTGATTTGTGTTTATGCCAATTTGTTTTGACCAACTATCAGAAGTGGTATCTGATGTAGATAGAGTAGATGTGTTTGAATAGCTATATTGAGCAGATACAGAAAAGTTCAAACCTTGGGAATCTATTCCTCCAGACGTTCCAACAGTAACTCCGTGACTGGCTGCATTTGATTTAGCGGTTAATACACTTTTTGTTCCATCAGTACCTTCTGAAACATTTTCATTTTTAGAGAATGATATTTGTTCTATTCCAACTGTGATAGATGGGGATGCAGCAACTAGAGGGTCTCTAGCCTCTACACTTGTAGATCTTGGCATTTGTCCAAGAACTTTTTGCAAATCTGTATATGGATCAGAAATTGTCTTTTTTTCAAATGGATTTGATAAATATTTTTTATATCCTTTAGATGAATATTTGTCATTCCATAATACAAGTTTTTTGTTTTTTATAGTGTATCCATTGATTTCCCAGTCATCAGGGATTCCATCTTTATCAGAATCTTTGATAGTGTATGAATTATCTAAAGAAAAATTTTGTAATAATTTTTCATCGTCATTTGTTTGAAGCTCAGGTGTTCTTAAATTTTCTAAGGGAATTATTTGGTAATTATCGTCGTTAATAGACCAGTATAGGTCTAATTTTGATACACTTAATATTGGTTTTTTATATTCAATATCAATTTTATAAAGTTTATCTTTTTCTAAATTCACCTCGATTTCTTCAATTCCAGAAGATTTATTTAAAATTATAACTCCGTCCAATTTTATAACTACATTGTTGTTTTTGGATGCAGATATTTTATATTTTGCAGTTATAGATGGTTTTATATTTCCTGTAAATTTAGCTCCTTTTATTTTTTTCAAATTATTGGTATCAAAAAATAATTCTCCTGATACATTTGGATCTATATGGGATAATTCTTGTAAATCCCAGCCTTTATAATAATATCCTAATAATCCTTGTTCTTCATATTCCCATGATTCAGGGGATATTATATCTATGTTTTTTGGGGCTTCTGATATTTTTGATGTGGCATTTTTTTGAGGAGTTAAAGCATGGACAGTTTGCAATAACGGACTTATAAATATTTGTAGTATTATAAACATTGATATAATTATCTTTTTCATAAATTTAACGACTCCTTAATTTTAATGTATTAAATTATTATATAATTAAATTTCATACGACATTAATATTATATTAATATCGTAATCATATTAATATAATATTTGTGAGTATTGTGTAAATTTTTGTAAATAAATGTATATATAAAAACTACAATATGTATATTATAATATAATTAATTATATTAATTAGGGAGATTTTTTTAATGTTTAATAATAAATTATTAAATCAATTTGGGAAAGAGATTGATTTAAGTGAAGATAATAAAATAGATTTGGAGACTGATACTAGTTTAAATGTTGATGATTTAGAAGGTGAAAGCTCGTCTAATTTAAATAGATCTGGTTCTTACAGTAGCGTATTTTTAGGAGAAGAAAAGTTTGAAGATGGTAAAATAAAGACGAAAGAAGAGTTTATATCAGAATGTGATGAAATGAAGTGGGGACTTAATATGTGTGATGAATTTTGTGAAACTGCATATTTTGATCTAGTTTCATATTTAGCTGAAAGTAAAGGGTATGATGTAGAAAATAAATCTATAAGAAGAATTATGAGAGAATCTGGAATAAGCAAGGATGATGTTATATTAAAATTATATGAGGCATATTTAATATCAACAAATTTAAATCTAAATTTTATACTTTTAGGGACAGATTCTAAAGAAGATTGTTATACTTCTACAGAAGAAAAGCCAATACTAGATTTAAGTTTGAGAAAAAAATTTGTATACGATTTCCGAGCATTATAAGAAACAAGGCTGTGTATTAAAATTAAGTTTATGGAGCTTGCTTATAAATGATATGTATATATTAGGAATTATAGATAATAGAAAGGATATTCATTTAGCGTCAAAAAGAAATTTAAATAGTATAACAGGAGAATCTATATATTATTGTGAAGATATTATTTTACCAGATAAGACTTGTGGAAGATTAAGTATATTTGCTAGAGAGCTTATAGGATTATTATCTACAGGATATAGATTACAAAGATTAAAAGATGGAAGTGAAGGTTGTTATCCAGGAAAAAAACATATTAGTATTTATTTAAATCAATATGTTAATCTTATTAGGTATTTTGAAAAAAGCGGAAAATGGGAATGTCTGTACTCACCAAAACTTATATCGTTTGATTTTGATTTTAATAAAAATATTTTAAGACGTGTTATAACCACTTAAATTTAATATTTATTATTTTGTAGATAATTATTAATTGACAGGTATAGTTTATGGTTATATAATGTCAATAGATGAAACATCCTATAAGATAATATAAATAGATTATTTTGTAGGATGTTTTATCAAATTTATATAAGATAGTGGAGATATATATGAAAAAAATGTCTATCAAAAGAATTATATCATCAATGTTATGTTTTTCTATAATAAGTGTATCAATGGTAAGTTCTGTTAGTGCAATAGAATTAGGCAATTTAAATACTAATCCTATAGGTGGCATAGAGAAATCCGTTAATAATACAACGAGACATTCTCTTCTAGATAATACTATTAGATTAAATACTACACGTAATCTTAATCTTTTTAATCAATTTTGGACAGATTTTGGATTTTATCGAAGACAAGATGGAAGATATTTTTTATGCAATATGGCTAATGGAATTTACTATGATTATGCTGACATAGGAAAGTCAGATCTTTTACATGCTAAAACTACATTTGTTTTTAGATATAGCGATAATAGAGTATATAAAAAGCTTAAGTTTGAAGTAGGAACTAGAATGAGAGATGTCGCTTTTGAATTATTTCAAATTTCAATTAGAATTGGTGAGTCAGTTCAAGTTATTATAAATAATAGTGCGACTAGAGATCTTTCAGTTAATGGATTTATTAATAACAATTTAACTGGTGCAGATTATTCATACAATATTGGTTCTAATTATAGTAATAATATTGCTTTTAGACTTGAAGAAGAAGGACTATATGCTCAGTATGTTGATCAAAATATATTACCAGACGGAAATTATAGTATTCAGTCATATAAAAATCAGGCTAAATCTCTTAGTGTAATTAAAGGAGATATGTCTGTTAAAGCTATTAATACAAATGTATATGATACACAACAACAATTTAATATTACATATGATAATGTTAAAAAAGCTTATAGAATTAAAAACTTAAATACTAATGATTATTTAAGTTGGAATAGTTCTAAAGGTGATGATGTAATACATTTTGATGATGGAGTAGAATATAATGATCAACTTTGGTATTTAAAATTTAATCCATCCACAGGAGGATATTCTTTAGTAAATGCATATAATTTTGATAAATTTTTAAATTTAGATTCAAATAACACAAATATTAGCGTTGCATATAAAAGAGGAAATACTAGTCAACAATTTATTTTTAATAAAATAGATTAATTAATATAATAAAAAGAAGTTGGATATTTAATTCCAACTTCTTTTTATTATATTAATTATCAAATTTTAGAATAGCTATGTATTTAAATTCTATTTTCCACCATATCAGTTAATGACCATATTGGAACACCATATTTTTCACTATGATTTTTTAATGCCGTTTTATATTTTCCTTTGGTTTTATCAACTCTGTATTTATCTAGCCTAACTGTATGAATTTTTCCACTTTTTAGAAGAATGTTTTCTTCTTTCAATAGATTAAAATAGTATAGTAATATTTTAAAATTATCTTCTTCATCGCTGTTTTTTGTAGTGATTTTAGGAAATGGTTTTGTTAGGTGAGTTTTTGTAGAAAGTTCACTTTTGGAAAGTGGTATTGGATTATGCTTTATTATAGAGGAATTATCTCCTGCATTTGATAAAGACCTTTGTTTTCTCCCATCCATTTCTACATAATCTGCATCATTGTTAGTAATTGGAGAAGGAAATATATCTTGGATACAATTTTGATTAGAACAAGGCATCAGATGATATACCGTATTATCATAGTAGCTATCTCTAGAAGAATCATCATTATCATAGTAGCTATCTCTAGAAGAATCATTTCTTATAGTTTCTTTTGGACGAACAACTAATAAAGTGTCTGTTTCATCTATAGGTGGTGTGGTTTTATTAGAGTCTACATTAATCGGTCCTTTTACGAAGGGGGGAATTGTAGATAGATTCATAGTTAAACTACGTTGTTTAGGAGGAAGATGAGGGGGATGACCAGTAGTTGAACCATGTTGTTTAGGAGGAAGATGAGGGGGAAAACCAGTAGTTGAACCATGTTGTTTAGGAGGAAGATGTGGGGGAAGAGAACAATCATAACCAAAAGATGTTGTAGGAGTATCCGAATTAAACGGTGGATTCATTCTTGGTAATGTTGAAATGGGTGACATTGGTGGAAATTCATTAAAATCCATTCCACCATCGCTACTACACGGTGTTTTCATACTATTTTTATTTTTATTTTTATTTTTTACACATCCACTGAACATAATAAATCAACTCCATAACATTATATATATAATGTTATACGATAATCTATAATGTTTCAATAGATTATTAATATTGTCATATATATGATATTAATTTTAATTATTATTATGTATTAGTTATTGGAGGAAGATTATAAATTTTTCTATATGCAATATTTAATGTTACTGTTAATCTTGACATAGTAGTAAATCTTTTATTTTGTACTGAAAGGTTTGTTGATTGAGGAGTATTATTATAAGTGTATATTTTGCCTTTAATTTTTTGAACCATAATGGGTAGCCCATCTTCGTGTAAAAAAAATATTTCATCAGTTAAATTATAGGGATATGCTTTTGTCAAATCTGATATTTGTACACAAGGATATACAGGTAAATAGGATGTTTTTAAATGAGCCATAATAGCTGTCCTGGATGTATTTATTGGTCTATCATTTATATTTTGTTTTGGATATTGATTTTTTCTAAAGTTAAATTCAGTTATTTTGATATTAAGTTTTTCTACTAATCTGCATAATTCATTATCATTAGGAAAATAATTAGTATCTACTTGTTTTGTATTATTTACACATCCTGCAATATATAGTATATAAGAGAACATATAATCAGATGTAAGTGTATCTGGTGTTGGATATTCTGGTATAGGATAATTAAGTTGTGATTCTGGCATTGGTTCTGGTAGAGGTCGAGGATTTTGTGGTGGTAGTGGTCTATTTTGTCTTTTATACTGTTCTTTTTGTTGTTTCTTTAGTCTTTTTAGTTGTTTTTCTTGTTGTGCTAATCGTCTTAGTTCTCGTGGAGATGGAGGTGGAGATGGAGATCGAGGTGTAGGTGTAGGTGGTGGTGGTAAATTATCTCCAGATTTTACAACTGTTACAATTTTGTCATCATTAAATACAGAATTTAAATGCATGGAAAAAAAACCAGGTTCTTTAAATTCAAGAACTCTCTTATCTATTGTAGGATCTATTTCTACCAACATTGGGTGGTTATTTAATGATGGAGTTGGAAAATTATATGGTGAATTTGGTGTAGAATCTTGAAGACTAGATGAAGATTGACTATCTTCGTTTAAAAACGATAGTACTTCTTGCCAATCCGAATCAGGTACAGGATAAAGCGCTGCGTATGCTGTTAAACTATCATTAAGTTGATTATATGCAGTAGAGGTACTAGGTTGATTATGTGCAGTAGAGGTGCTAGGTTGATTATATGCAGTAGAGGTGCTAGGTTGATTATATGCAGTAGAGGTGCTAGGCTGATTATATTCAGATTCATCAGAATCAGAATCTATAATAATTCTTTTTGGACTTGGAGGTCCATCCTGGACAGAATCAGAATCAGAATCAGAATCTATATCTATAACAAGTCTATTTGGATCATCGTCATCAGAATCATCAGAATCAGAAGATATAATAACCCTTTTTGGACTTGGAGTCTCATCTTGATCAGAATCATAATCTGTATCTATGACAAGTTTATTTGGATTTAGGGGGTCATCTAATACGCGCTTTCTTTTATTACTAAACATTTTATTTTATCCTTTCATAATTATAATTATAATTAATTTTTTAAAATATGATTTATATTAATTATAACATGTATTAAAGTAAAATTATTTTAATTCATACACTAAATTTTATTAATTATTATTATATTAATGAGCAGAAATAAAGCTAGAACAAGAATACAATTTATGTTATAATACTAATAGTAATAGTAATAGTAATAGTAATAGTAATAGGAGGTGATAGATATTAAGAGGACGATAATAGGACTAACGTTTTTTTTATTGGGGTTTTTTATATTATTAGGATTTATCATATTTTTACCTAGTTTTTTATTATATTCGGGAGCATTTTTTTTAATATCAGGATTATTATTATTTATACCTGGTCTAAAAATTTTAATCTATGAATTAAAACATGATATACAAGAGGATAAAAAAAATAATAATGTAAATAGAGGTGATAGATATTAAGAGGACGATAATAGGACTAACATTTTTTTTATTAGGGTTTTTTATGTTGTTAGCATTTATTAATATTCTGCCAAGTATGGATATTTTTTCGGGAGCATTTTTTTTAATTCCTGGATTATTATTATTTATACCTGGCCTAAAAATTTTAATCTATGAATTAAAACATGGAAAGGAAGTTTATGAAAATGAAAAAAAACATCATGAAAATAATAAGTAGTTTAATAACAATATGTATATTATTGTTAAATGTATATAATATACCTGCATACGCAATTGAGTTATCCAAAAAAAATATATCAGAGGATAATACAGTATCGCTTGTTTCCGATATTTTAATGAATAATCAAATTGATATTGCTAAACAAAAATTAAGTAAAAATAATATTGAAATTTTATCATTTTCTATAGAAGAAAATATAGATACTAATTCTGAAAAAAGCATAAATCCTTCTGATTATTCCATGATTACATATTCTTATAGAATATCTGGTTCAAATGATATATATCTACAAACTACAATAGCTTCTGATAGATCAGAGTGGTTTTCAGGACCACTAGATATAGCAAGTATAGAATGGGATATAAACTATGCTTCATATCAAACATCTAAAGGGGACAATAGAATAAGCACTGTTAGAGATGCAACGAAACGAAATAATGGTCTTGTGATATTTAATGTAGAAGACAACAAACTTTCAAAGGGAGAAAACACGGTTTTATATGTAAGAGTTAGACCAATTAGAGGTGGACAACTCCACTTTGGAACAGAATACGCTCATACATATAAAGAATTTATTATTAATAGCCCAACTATATCTTTAGGATATAAAAGTGGAAAAATAGGACTAACTTTTGATCTTGCGATATCCTCAGGTGGAAGATATTGGAGAAGGTGGAATGATACAAGGATTATTGTATATCCTTAAATATATAGATAAAAAATATATAACATATCTTTAATAGTCAATATGGCATATATTTTTTATCTATATATTTAAAATTAATTTAATATCTATTTTTTATTATTAAGAAGTCTGTCTAATTTTTCTTCTATTCTACGTATAGTTGAAAAATATTTTATAGATTTAGATATATAAAATATAATTAATATAATAAGAGAAATATTGATTATATTTGAAAAAATAGTTGCGAATCTCATATAGTCCATTATTTGTTAAAAGTATGAGAAATGTTATAAGGTAGTTCTATATATTTCCCTATTCCTTGTATTATTATATAGTATTCTAAAACACCACTTGATACAGTATATATGCTTCTCTTATTATTAGATATATTACTATATGTACTATGATTACCTATATTAACACCCAAAGTTATCCCAGATAGATAAATAGAAGGATTCACAGATGTAAATTGATCATCTTTTGGATGTGTTGGTCCTATTCCAGAAAATTTATTTTCATAAGTATAATTTGTTTTTAAGTTTAATCTTGCTACAGATAGTTCTTTGTATGTTGTATAAGATCCATATTTTTGGGATCTATCTTCTATTATTGTATGGTTATAATCAGTAGTTTCACCGTTCGTTCTATCTGTTATAGAAACTTCTCCAGTTGTTATATTAGTTGAAAAATGTATATCTATTTGATTTATGTCATTTATGAATAAATCAAATTCCTCTTGAGAATTAAATACAATAGGTGTTATACTATTTGGAATATCTGATATGCAATGATCATAATATTTTATATCATTTGATTCTAAAGATTTTGCCTGAATAGTTGTGTTTAAAGTTACAATTAGTGCTAGAGAGATAAACAAAATTTTATTTTTCATAAAACACACTCCTTGTTAATAAATATATCATACTATAATTTTTGTTTCTAGTATAAATTATCTAAATGTGTATAATTTTTAAATTTATTTTATAAAATTTATATTGACAAATGATATTCTAATGATTATACTACTTATTACATGAAAATAAACATTTAATTGTTAATTTTTAAAGTTTAAAGAGTAACTTTATTTTTTATTTTTTAAATTTTATTTTCATAATTTGTTTACTATTTTGTAATTAATAGTTGTAAAATATTAATTTTAATTGTATAATAGTAACATATTCATTATAAATATATTACAAATATTTATATATTTGTAATATATTTATAACAAAAATAATATAATAAAAGGTAGGTAATACATATGTTAAGAAAAATTATACTTCCATTAGTAGTAAGTGCTGCTGTTGCTTTCACAGGCGGACTTATCGTTGCAGGAACTTTTGACGGTACTGACTCATTAGCAGAAATTCAAACATTAACTGATCAATTTAATTTAAAAGCTGATGAATATATTGCGCAAGTTACAGAATTAAAAGCACTTTCTGATGGAAGAGGCGAAGATGTTACTCTTCTTGTTGGAAAAGTAACTGAACTTCAAGAACTTAAACAAACATTATTAGATAGAATCGCAGATTTAGAAGCTGGTGGCGATAAAGTAGAACTAGATAGACTTAAAGCAGAATTAGAAAAAGCTAATCTAGAAATTGACAAAGCAAATACACAAGTTGCTGATCATTTAGTATCTATGACAGAAAAACTAAATTCTGATAAATTTACAGAAATAGTTATTGACGAAAGAGTAGATGTTTCAGAAATAGTTAAACCAGAACCAGTTGCTCCACCAGTAGCGTAGAATTTAGTATAGACACATAATAATAAAAGGCAACAAAAAGTTGTCTTTTATTATTATGTGTCTATACATGATACATTATATATAATAATAAACAATTTATATTTTAAAGGCGAGGTAAATATTTATGATTAAAACAATAATAGCAGGGCTGTTAATAGGAAGTTTATGTTCTTTCACAGCTGCAGGTATGGCTCCTTATGAATACACTATCGATCAAGATTTATTAAATATAGAAAAAATGGCTGTTCTACTTGATAATACGACTAATCAATATATTGAACAGGTTGAAGGTTTGAAACAAATGGCAGATATGAGAGGAGAGGACATTAAGCTTCTTATTGTAAAAATAGATGAACTTCAAAGTATAAAAAAAGTATTAGAAGATAGAATATTAGAGTTAGAAAAAGAAGATAATCCAGAAACGGCTGCATGGAGAAAAGAATTAAAAAAAGCTGAACGAGAATTAGAAATAGCAGATATAACTTTTCACAATTATCATGATGAAATGGAAATAGCTTTAGATGATAATAGATTTGGATATATGAATGTTGAGAAGAGGTACGATATAAGCGAGTTAATTATACCAGAAAAAGCAAGACCTAAACCAACACAAAAATCATAAAATAAGGATGAACTATATATGTTTACAAAAATAATATTACCAATATTAATAGGAAGCACTATTGCTTTTACAAGTGGAGTGGCTGTATCAAATAGAATAGATAAATCAGAATTATTAAAAGATATAGAACAAAAAGCAACTAAATATGATAAAGATTCTGATATTTATGTGACACACGCTAATACGCTTGATTATAATACAGGTGTTTTAGGTCAAGATATTAATAACCTTATTATAAAGATAGATGAATTAAAAGATTTTAATGGTGGTTTAAGAGAAGAAATTAAAATTCTAGAAGAAGAAAAAGGACCAGAAAGTGAAGAAAGCAAGACGGAAAGATCTAGGTTAACAGAAGAAATAAAAAAAGCAAAGTCAGAGATGAATAAAGCGCAAGATGTTGTTATCCAGTATTATGTTAAGCTTCAGGAGGCTCTACGCCTTAGTAAATATAAATATATAGATATTGGTATAAGATTCCCAATAGAAGAAATAGTCCAACCAGAACCAGAAGGAAGTATTCCAGGTTTCAATACATATGAATAATATAATAAAAAAACAACTATATAGTTGTTTTTTTATTATATTATCTACATATACTGTTCTGTAAGAGTTATAAGTTTTTCTTTTGGAACAAATCCAACAATTCTTTCAACTTCTTCTCCATCTTTAAAAAAGATAATAGTAGGAACAGTAGAAACTTTATAGCTACTAGCTATATCGCTAGAGTTGTCAATATCTATTTTGAAAAAATTAGCTTTATCATTTATAGATAGTGCAGCTTCGTCAAAAATTGGACCAAGCATTTTACAAGGACCACACCAAGTTGCAAAAAAGTCTACTACAGAAACGCCAGAAGCTATTTCAGAACTAAAATTTTTAGAATCAACTATTTTAGACATAAAAGTCATCTCCTTAAGTATATTTAAAAACAGTATAGTATAATTATATTATATTATATCTTATAATACAACTTAAAAATAAAATTAAAATACATAAGTTGACATACGCTAACATATATGTTAGCATATACATACTATGAGTTAAATAAAATTTATTTAAAGGAAGATTATATATGAAAAAACAATTTTTACTCTTCATAACACTAGTAATTATATCAAGTTTAGCTTTGTCATCATGTGTAGGAATATCTAGTTCAGATGATAAAAATAGTTCAAGTGAAAGTACAAAAGAAGTTAATATATACTCTGCTAGGCATTATGATGTTGATAAAGAAATATATGAAAATTTTGAAAAAGAAACAGGGATAAAAGTAAATATAATAGAAGGAAAACCAGGAGAACTATTAGAAAGGATAAAAAGAGAAGGAGAAAATACAAAAGCTGATCTTTTTATCACAGCAGATATGGCGAATTTATATCAAGGTATAGATTTAAAATTATCAGAAGGAATAGTTTCTGAACTAGTTAATAAAAATGTTTCATCCGATTTGAGAGGAAAAAATAATGAATGGGTTGCTCTCACACAGAGAGCGAGGATTATTGCCTATGATAAAGAAAAAGTTTCTCCTCAAGAACTATCTACATATGAAGATTTAACTTCAGATAAATGGAAAAATAGAATACTTGTTCGAAGTTCCGACTCTAGCTATAACCAATCATTACTTGCTTCATTTATAGAAGAAAAAGGATATGATTGGTCTGAAAATTGGGCTAAGGGGATTGTTTCTAATTTTGCAAGACAGCCAGAGGGAAATGATAGAGATCAAGCTAAAGGAATTGCTTCTGGTATAGGAGATGTGGCTATTATGAACTCCTATTATCTAGGAAGAATGTCAACTTCTTCAGATAAAGAAGAAGTTAAAGTCTATGAAAAATTAGGTGTATTTTTTCCTGAGAATACGCATGTAAATATAAGTGGTGTTTTAATGATTAAATATTCTAAAAATAAAGATAATGCGGTTAGGCTAGTTGAATATTTAACATCAGAGTACGCACAAAAAAAATTCACAGATGCAAACTATGAATATCCTTCAAATCCAGCTGTTCCGGCAAATCCACTTTTGTTATCATGGGGAACTTTCAACAGACAAGACATTAGTTTAGAAAAAGTTGGAGAGTTTAATAAAAAAGCAATAGAAATATTTAATAAAATTGGATGGAAATAAAACAATTTAAGAGCAACTTTTAAAAGTTGCTCTATATTGTTTTTAAGGAGATGATATAAATGAAGCAAAAAAAACTTAATATATTTTTAATATTAAGTAATATAATTATAGCTATAATATTAATACCTGTTATTGATATTATTAGAGAGTTAATGTCTAAACCATCAGAAAATTGGGAACATATAAAAGAATATTTGTTGTTAGATTATATATCTGATACTATTTTGGTTACTGTTCCAAGTATGGTTTTAGCTTTAATTATTGGTGTAAGCCTTGCATGGTTTGTATCTGTTTATGATTTTCCTTTTAGAAATCTATTAAAATGGGGATTAGTGCTTCCATTAGCTATCCCGCCATATATAGGTGCCTATACCTATTCTGGTATAGTTTCGTATACTGGCTTTATTCAAACTTTTTTTAGAAATAATTTAAATATACAAGTTAATCCAAAATTTTTTGATATTTTTTCAATAAATGGATCAGTTTTTATATTTACAATTTTTTTATATCCATATATATATATGATAGTCAGATCATATATATCTAATAATTCCGCCTCTATTATAGAAAATGCAAGAGTTTTAGGAGAAAAAGGAACAGGGATATTCTTCAGAATATTTTTGCCTATATCTAGAGGGGCAATAGTTGCAGGAATTAGTTTGGTTATGTTAGAAATTTTAAGTGATTATGGTGTTGTTTCATATTTTGGTGTTCAAACATTTTCATCTGCTATTTTTTCTAGTTGGTTTAATTTTTCAGATACAAATTCTGCAGTTCGTTTATCAGGTATTTTGTTATTAGTTGTTTTTTTAATTATTACATCTGAGAAATTATTAAGAGGAAATAAGAAATTTTGTCAAACAAATTCAAAAATTAGACAGATAAAAAGAAAAAAATTAGGTGCCAAGTCTTCTTTTTTTATATATTTTTTTGGTTTAAGTATATTCTTTCTAGGTTTTATCCTTCCTGTTGGACAACTAATATATTGGGCATTTTTATCATATAAAGATGTTTTAAATATTGATTTTTTAAAGCTAATATTTAATTCTATATTTATAGCTACAGTTTCTACTATTTTTATTATTATCGCTAGTTTAATTATTGGAAATTTTACTAGGTTATCAAAAAATATGACTTCCAAATTATATTCTAAAATAACTCTCATGGGATATTCTATACCTGGGGCTATTATTTCTATAACTGTTGTTTTGTTTTTTGTAGATTTAGATAAAATATTAAATTTTATTACTAGGTATATTGGAATTCAAAATATAAATTTCACCTTTAGTTTAAGCATATATATGCTTATATTTGGCTATTTTATACGATTTTTAGGAGTTGGTTATCAGGCGGTAGAGTCTGGATATGAAAAAAATGGACATAAATTTTATGAAGCATCTAAAATATTGGGGAAAAATGATGTTAAAACATTTTTTTTAGTTGATATACCAATGCTTAAACCTGCCATAATTGCTAGTTTTGCTTTAGTATTTGTAGATATAATAAAGGAATTACCTTTAGCGTTGATATTAAGACCTTTTAATTTTAATACTTTAGCCACAAAAGTTTTTAATTATGCCAATGATGAAATGATTATAGAAGCATCTATACCTTCCTTATTTATAATTTTTGTAACGATTATTGCAATAGTATTTTTAAATAATATAGGAAGGGAGAATAAAAAAGATGTATATGAAAATAAATAATTTATCTTTTAAATATGAAAATTCTAATTTTGATAATCTAAATAATATAAATATGGAGATAAAAAAGGGCGAGATTATTGGTGTTTTAGGAGAAAGTGGATGTGGAAAAAGTACATTACTTAGAGTTATTGCTGGTTTAGAAATTCCATACATAGGGAATATAATTATTAATGATAAAATTGTTATGAATCAAAAAGTATTTATAGAACCAGAAAAAAGAGGAATAGGCATGATATTTCAAGATTATGCCTTATTTCCTCATATGACCATTGATAAGAATATAACTTTTGGACTTAGAAAATTTTCTAAAAAAGATAAAAAAAATATCTTAGATAATATGATAGAATTAGTTGGATTAAAAGATCATTTAGGAAAATATCCATATCAATTATCGGGAGGACAACAGCAAAGGGTTGCCGTTGCTAGAGCTTTAGCTCCTAATCCATCAATTCTCCTATTAGACGAACCATTTAGTAATCTAGACAGTCATCTTAAAAATCAAATAAGGATGGACATGAAAGAAATATTAAATAAATTAGAGACGACATGTATATTTGTTACACATGATAAAGAAGATGTTTTAAGTTTGAGTAATAGGGTAATTACTATTTCAGACGGACTTATTAAAGATAATTATTTAGTAGAAAAAATGGTAGATATTTTATAATATCTACCATTTTTAAAGTTTAAAATTTTTATATTTTACAGCTATAAAACTACTTACAAAGCAGATAATAATATCACCAGGGATAAAAATAACAATACCGTATAAAATTATCCAGATTATTCCCTTTGTAGTTATCAGATAAAAATTAGATATCAAATAATAGTATAAGACTCCTATAAAATATATTATACAAAGTTTTAATAAACTAATTATAAAATAATTTATAAAAGATGATTTTATTTTAATGGTTATCTTTCCTATTAAAAATGTTGAAATTAAAAATCCTATAATATAGCCGAATGTTGGTTGAAGAATATATCCTATTCCTCCACCTTTAGAAAAAATAGGAAAGCCAATTAATCCTAGAATTATATAAAGAAGAATAGAATAAGATCCAAAAGTATAACCTAAAAAAATTCCCGACAGATTTACGAATAAAAATTGTAGAGAAAATGGAACATAAGGTAGAGGGATTTTTATAAAAGCACCTATAGCTATTAGTATTGTAAATATAGGAGATATAATTATTTTTATTAATTTATTTTCTTTAATATTATTCATAAATCTTTTGATTAATCTCTATAGAAATTTCTTCAGATTTTAAAGTATATATCCGATTATCCTCAGATATAACGATAAGTTCTCCTGTATTTGTAATATCTTTTGCTATCCCATATATTTTTTTATTGTTTAGTATAAAAGAAATCTCGCTTTCTAATACCATAGATAGACTTCGATATTTTAAAATTGTATCTTTTAGGTTAAAATTTTCTAAGATAGATAATATATTATCTATGATTTTTGCAATTAAAATATTTTTATTTATTGATATATTTAAAGATCCTGCAATATTTTGAATATCTTCAGGAAAATATTTAGTAGAGATATTTAATCCAATTCCAATAATAACTTTTTGTATTTTTCCTGTTTCAAAATTTGAGAAAGCTTCTGTTAATATTCCGCCAATTTTTTTTCCATTTAGAAAAATGTCATTTATCCATTTTATCTTTGTGGATATGTTAGAAATTTCTTTTATGGCATCACAGACAGATATAGCTGTTGCCATAATTATGTATGAAGAATTCTTTATATCCAGATTTGGAGATACTATTAGGCTCATATATATTCCTGTATTATCTGGAGAATAGAAAAATTTTCCATATCTACCTTTACCATCTGTTTGTTTTTTAGCAATTATTATTAAGTTTTTTGTATCTTTATCTGATATATATTCTTTAGATTTATTATTTGTCGAGTCAAGAGAGTCATGTATATATATATTAATATCTTTATTTTTCAAAAGATATTTTATTGATTCTTTTGATATAATATTTGAGAGTTTATTTAATATATATCCCTTATTTGTAGAAGAAGATATATCATATCCTCTATTTTTCAACTTCTTTATATAATTAGATACAGACATCCTAGAGATATTTAATCTTTCGGATATTTTTTGACCCGAGATATATGTATTAAAATTATTATAAAGTATATCTAATATTTTTTCTTCTATTTTCATGAAACAACTCCTATATATAATTTTATAAAATTATAACATTTATTAATGATATTGTAAATTTATTATATTTATTATTTTACAATCTTATGTTGTTTTATTAGTATAAGTATGTATAATAAATATGTGTAAATATATTAATTAAGGATGTTTTATGAAATATAATAATATAATAGAAGGAATATTTATTTCCAGGCCAAATAGGTTTATCGCTAATGTTATGGTTGATGAAAAAGTAGAAATAGTTCATGTTAAAAATACTGGAAGATGTAAAGAATTATTGGTAGAAGGGGCAAGAGTTTTTTTAGAAAAATCTGATAATATAAATAGAAAAACAAAGTATGATCTTGTATCTGTTTATAAGGGAGATAGATTGATAAATATGGATAGCCAAATGCCAAATAAATTATTTTATGAATGGGTTTTATCCAGCTCATTTTTTAAAGATATAGTTTTAATAAAGCCAGAATATACATATAAAAAATCTAGATTAGATTTTTTTATTGAAACAAAATTTAATAAATATATGATAGAAGTAAAAGGAGTTACATTAGAGAGGGATAAGGTTGCATTGTTTCCTGATGCACCGACGATTAGAGGAGTAAAACATATTAATCATTTGATAGAAGGATTAGAAGATGGATTTATATCATATATTTTTTTTATTATTCAGATGGATAATATAGATTATTTTACGCCTAATTATGAGACGGATATTTGTTTTTTTGATTCTCTCAATAACGCAGAAAATAAAGGGGTTAGAATAATAGCACTATATTGTAATGTTTCTATTAATGAAATATTTATAAAAGATTTTACAAAAATAATTTTAAAAAAAAGAGAGTTATTATAACTCTCTTTTTTTATTTTATATTTTATATTTACTTATTTACTTACAAGGCTATCTATAGCAGATTGAAGTTTTTCTACAGCATAATCTATATCATATTGTGTAAGATATTTCATATACATTAGATCTCCCGCATATGAAAGTGAAGCTAAAAAACTAAGCCAACTATCATCTGTATATAAATCAGGATTTAAAGATAATGAATGATTTATTAAATTTGTTAACTGAGTTTTATCAACTGCTTCTTTTTCTACAAGATTATCTATAGCAGATTGAAGTTTATTTAAAGCAATATTTATATCGTTTTGAGTTGTATATTCGTTGTATAGAGTATATTCTGCAGATGAACGAGCGGTTAGAAAATTATACCAACTATCATATGTATATAAATTTGAATCTAAATACATAACTTGATTAATAAGATTACTAAGATTATTTGTATCAAGTATATCTTTTTCTACAAGACTATTTATAGCAGATTGAAGTTTATTTAAAGCAATATTTACTTCATTTTGAGTTGCAACTATGCTATATAGAACATATTCTGCAGATGAACGAGCATTTATAAGATTATTCCAACTATTATTTGTATATAGATTTACATCTAAATTAATAACTTGATTAATAAGATTATTAAGATCATTTTTATCAACTATCTGTTTTTCTACAAGACTATCTACAGCAGATTGAAGTTTGTTTAAAGCCCTATTTACTTCATTTTGAGTTGCAGATGCGTTGTACATAGTATATTCTGCATATGAACGAGCGTTTAGAAAATTATACCAAGTATCATATGTATATAAATTTTCATCTAAATACATAACTTGATTAATAAGATTACTAAGATTATTTTTATCAACTGATTGTGGTAGTTCTCTTTCTACAAGACTATCTACAGCAGATTGAAGTTGGTTTAAAGCAGTGTTCACATCGTGTTGAGTTGCATAGTCGTTGTATAGAGTGTATTCTGCAGATGAACGAGCGTTTAGAAAATTATACCAGCTATCATTTGTATATAAATTTTCATCTAAATACATAACTTGATAAATAAGATTATTAAGATCATTTTTATCAACTGATTCTATTGGTTGTTTTTCTACAAGACTATCTACAGCAGATTGAAGTTGGTTTAAAGCAGTATTTACTTCATTTTGAGTTGCAGAGCTGTTGTACATAGTATATTCTGCAGATGAACGAGCGTTTAGAAAATTATACCAGCTGTCATATGTATATAAATTTTCATCTAAATACATAACTTGATAAATAAGATTACTAAGATCATTTTTATCAACTGATTGTGGTAGTTCTCTTTCTACAAGACTATCTACAGCAGATTGAAGTTGGTTTAGAGCAGTATTTACTTCATTTTGAGTTGCAGATGCGTTGTACATAGTATATTCTGCAGATGAACGAGCTTTTATAAAATTAGACCAACTGTCATTTGTGTATGAATATTCATCTAAATACATAACTTGATTAATAAGATTACTAAGATTATTTTTATCAACTGATTCTATTGGTTGTTTTTCTACAAGACTATCCATAGCGAGTTGAAGTTGAGTTAATGCATCCTGAATCAATGGTTCTGTAGAATTTTGATTTTCAAAAACAATATAACCATTATTTTTAGCATTATTCAATTTAGACCAACTAGTTGAAGTGTATTCATCTTGTATAAATGTTTCAGATAATTCTAATAATTTATGTAAAGAATTTCTAGATGATATTTCTTCTAATTTAAATATAGCTTTTTGTATATCTTCCGTAGCTTTTAAGATATCTTTAGAAGATGCAAGTTTATTTTCATAAACTACTATAGCATTTTGTGTAGCTGTTTCAAGTTTTTTAAATGATTCATCAGTATAGATAGATTTATCTAAAGTTGAAACATAGTCAATTTTTTCTTTAAGATATATTTTATCAATAAAATTTCTAATAATATCTAAATTATTAGAAAGATTATCAGTTTCATTATTTATTTCACCTTGTGTAGGAGTTTCTTTTAGTAGTATTTCTTTTGCACTAGCCAAAGAAACATTAAATTTTAATAGATATTCTTCTGACACTCCTTCTAGATCTTGATTTTGTGCCATTTTATAAATATGATTAAGCTTTGTTCTATCAAATTTTCCTATAAAAACAAGATTTTTAATAGATAAATTTAAAGATGTTATGGCATTATTAATTGTAAAATAATCTACATCTATAGTAGTTAAAACTTCTTTAGCGCTATTATATTTATCTTTAAAATTTGTATAACTTTCTTTTGTATAGTCTAGTTCATAAAAATCTGAAGCTTTTGATACTAGTATATTTAATTCTAATATATAAGAATTACTTTGCTCTGATACATGAGAAGTCTTTTTTATAATTGGTTGAGAAGCAAAAGCAGGAACCGCAGTTGTTGATATAATGGATAAAGCCATTATAAGAGAAATTATTTTTTTATTATTTTTCATAAATTCACCCTTTTCAATTTGAATATATTAATAGCGTTAAAATGTTATTCTAACAGTGAAGTTATTTAGCTACTTTATATAATAATAATAGAAATATATTGAAATAAATGTATATATATATTAACATAATATAAATTTTATATAAAAATAAAAATATGATTTAATTTCTTTTAGATATATGTTAATATGTATTATAAACATTTCTGATAGGAGTATTTTTATGGCAGTGAATATTCCAAAGATTGGTATGCGTAATTTTAAAACAGCAATATCAGTTTTTTTGTGTATAATTGTGGCAAAACTTTTTAATAGAGGCGACTTTTTTTACGCTATTATTGCATCTATTATGTGTATGCAATCTACAATAAAAAACACTAAAAAAGTTGGTATGGACCGTATGATAGGAACTATTATAGGTGGTCTATTGGGATTTATTTTTTTATATATTGATTTTATATTTTTATCAGGTAGATATAATTTTATTCTTATTCCTGTTGGTATAATAATTGATATATATATATGTAATTTATTAAATAAAGGAAGTAGTTCGCCTATATCATGTATAGTTATGACGTCAATTATTTTTTATAATGGGGGTTGGGACGAAGTTTATCTCTATACTTTTGATAGAATTGTAGAAACAGGGGTAGGTATAGTTATTGCTATGCTCGTTAATATTTATTTAAGAAATCCATCGAAGAAAACGTCTAATATAGATAATGATAGATTAAAAATCAATTAACTTATTACTTTAATTATAAAAATTTAAATAATAATTTAGGAGAAAAACTATGTGCAATAGATTAATCAGAAAAATTATTAAAAGAGATGGACGCATAGTTTCTTTTGATGTAGAAAAGATAGCAGATGCAATCTTTAAATCTGCAGTTGCCTGTGGTGGAACTAACTATGAAGAATCTTTAAAACTGGCATTTAAAGTTGTAGAATATGTAAGGGCAAATATTTCATTTGAAGAGTTTCCTTTTGTTGAAGATATACAGGATTGTGTAGAAAAGGTTCTTGTAGAAAATGGACATGCACAAACAGCTAAAAAATATATATTATATCGAGCAAATAGAACATATGTAAGAGAAATGAACTCTAATATAATGCAAATATATGGTGATCTTACATTTAAATCATCAAATGAAATAGGAATAAAACGAGAAAATGCAAATATAGATGCAGACACATCGATGGGAACCATGCTTAAATACGGTTCTGAAGGTGCAAAAATTTTTTATAAAATGCATTTGTTAAAAAAAGAACATACAAAAGCACATGATGATGGAGATATACATATTCATGATTTGGATTTTTATGCATTGACGACTACTTGCTGTCAAATAGATATTATAAAACTTTTTGAAGGTGGTTTTTCTACAGGACATGGTTTTTTAAGAGAGCCAAGTAATATACTTAGCTATTCTGCTCTAGCTTGTATCGCCATACAATCAAATCAAAATGATCAACATGGCGGACAGAGTATTCCGAATTTTGATTATGCTATGGCCATAGGAGTTAAAAAAAGTTTTAAAAAGATTTATAAATCAAATTTACTAAAATATTTAAAGTTAGAAATTTTAGATAAAATAAAATATACAAACTTAAAAAGTGATATAAAATTTTTTTGGAAAGAAAAAAATGATGATTCTTTAAAGATAGATATAGATCAAAAATATAGTAAAGATGAATTTAATATTTTAGCTTGCTATATGCATACAGACAGAGTTGATATATTACAAAAAGTAGTTAGAGAGGTTAGTTTAGCTGATCTTGATATTGAAGTTTTTCAAGCTATGGAATCATTTATTCATAATTTGAATACTATGCACTCTAGAGCAGGTGCACAGGTTCCTTTTAGTTCTATAAATTATGGAACAGATACATCGGTAGAGGGAAGATTAGTTATAAAAAATATATTAAAAGCAACAGAAAAGGGTCTAGGAAATGGTGAGACACCTATATTTCCTATACAGATTTTTAAAGTTAAGGAAGAAGTTAATTTTAATAAAGATGATATAAATTATGATCTTTTTATATATGCTTGTAGGGTATCTGCAAAAAGACTTTTTCCTAACTTTTCTTTCTTAGACTCTCCTTTTAACAAGGTATATTATAAAAAAGGAGACTATAATACAGAAGTTGCGTATATGGGATGTAGAACAAGAGTTGTTGGAAATAATTATGATAAAGAAAATGAGATTATTTCTGGAAGAGGAAACCTAAGTTTCACATCAATAAATCTACCAAGACTTGCACTTAGATCAAACCAAAGTGTAGAAGTTTTTATGAAAAATCTTGATGATATTATGGAGATATGTTTTGAACAGCTTATTCATAGATTTAATATACAATCTGATAAAAAAGTTTTTAATTATCCATTTTTGATGGGGCAAGGAATATGGATAGGGAGCAGTAATTTAAAAAATAGTGATCGTGTTGGAGATATTTTAAAACACGGAACATTATCTATTGGATTTATTGGACTTGCTGAATGTTTGAAGGCTTTGATTGGTATGCATCATGGAGAGAATCAAAAAGCACAAGATTTAGGAATTAAAATCATTTCATTTATGAGGAAAAAAATTGATGAAAAATCTTTAGAATTAAATTTAAATTTTTCATTAATTGCAACCCCAGCAGAGGGTCTTTCAGGGAGATTTATAAAATTAGATAAAAAAAGATATGGAATTATTGCTGGAGTTACTGATAGAGAATACTATACAAATTCATTTCATATACCTGTATATTATAATATATCTGCATATGATAAAATAAAAAAAGAATCTTTTTATCATACATTTACAAATGGAGGACATATAACATATATAGAATTAGATGGAGATCCTTCTAATAATATTGATGGATTTGAAAAAATTATAAGATATATGAAAGAATGTGGAATAGGGTATGGATCTATAAATCATCCTATTGATAGGGATCCAATTTGTGGATATTCTGGTATAATAAATGATATTTGTCCTAAATGCGGAAGAGATGAAGGCGATGTTAAATTTGAAAGGATAAGACGGATTACAGGATATTTAGTTGGAACACTTGATAGGTTTAATGATGCAAAAAAATCAGAGGAAAGTAATAGAGTAAAACATAATTAGGTGTAATAAATAATTTTGCTTTAGGTTAATTTTTGTATGGATAATTTAATAAAAATATCAGGAATTATCTCTGAGTCTATTGTTGATGGACCAGGTATAAGATACGTTATTTTTTTTCAAGGATGCTATCATAATTGTTATGGCTGTCAAAATACTCATTCTCATAGTTTAAATGATGGATATTTTAAAAATATAGATGAAATAATAGATGAAATTAATTATAATAAATTGATAACAGGCATTACTATAAGTGGAGGGGAACCCTTTTTACAGCCAGATAAGCTTTTTATACTTTTAAGAAAGATAAAATCTATATTTAACTTTTCTATAATTGTATATACTGGGTATTTATTTGAAGATTTATTGAATATGGATGAATATTTTATTAAAAAGTCTTTAAATATTATAGACTTTATTATAGATGGAAGGTTTGAAATAGATAAAAAAACTCTTTTATCTCCATTTGTTGGAAGTTGGAATCAAAGAGTAATAAATGTTAAAGATAGTTTTAAATATAATATAATTAGTTTAGAGATATTAAATAAATAGGAGATAGTAGTTAATTACTATCTCCTATTTATTTAATATCTCTATTTTGTTATAAAAATAACTAATTTAATTGATGATTCTATATCTATGGTATTTCCAGGAGTTATGCTAGTGTTAAACACATATCCAGAAGGGAGGTTAGAAACTTTTTCTCGTTGTATTTCATAATTTATACCTAGGTCTTTTAAGGTTTTTGTATATTCATCACCAGAAATGCCATAAAAATCTGGAATAGTAGGAAATCTCTTTCCCTTGCTAACTTTTAATATTATAGATGTATTCTGAATAACTTCTGAATTTGGAGCTATATTTTGTTCAAAAATTTTACCTATTCCAAAATCATCATTATATTCCTCTTTAATAATAAAAGAAAATAAATTTTTATAGGTAGGGTTATTCTTTATAGATGTATAATTTTGGTTAATAAAATTTGGAACTGAAATTTTATTAACATCAGTTTGAGAGGAATTAGAAGTTATAATTGAACTTGATGAAGATGAAGAAAAACTACTAGAATTTTCATTTGTAGATATACTTGATGAATTATTTGAGATAAAGCTATTTAAATTGTTATTATTATTATTTTTATTTGGAGAATCAAATAAAAAGACAAATACAAATATTAGTATAAAAAGAAGAAAAATAGTAGTTATTCCCATAGAAATTAGTCCATACTTTTTATTTTTTTGGGATTTTGTTTTTTCGCTTATAGGGAGTGGTTTTTCAGGTTGTATAATTGGTGGATAGCAATCAGGATTTGTTAGATATGATTGAAGTTCATTTATAGATGATATTCTGTCTTTAATAGATAAATTTAAAGCTTTATCTAATATATTTGATAGATAGTCTGTTATGTCAAGATTTAATTTATTAGCAGAAACATATTTATCTTTAGACATTCTAGCATATGCATCTGGGGGCATAGTTCCAGTTACTATTTTGTATAAAACAGCAGATATAGAATATATATCAGTCCAAGTTCCGTGTGTTCCATTAGGGAAATACTGTTCTGGTGCAGAATATCCAGAAAATAAATCAAAATTCAGAGATGAATTTGCACCTCTTGTTAGGTTTATAGAAAAAGATGTTAATTTAATTTCATTTTTTTTATTTATTAATAAAGTTTCTGTAGATATTCCTCTATGAATAATATTCACAGAATGTAATATTCCAACACTTTTTATAACAGGAGTTATTATTTCTTTTGCAAGGTCCCAATTAATATAATCTACATTGTCCATAAGAAATTGTTTTAATGTTTGTCCAATAACTCTTTCGCAAATTGCATAAGCTGTGTTGTTAAGTTCTATAACATCATAAATTTTAACAATATGTGAAAGTGTTCTAATTTTAGATAGCTCTTTATACAGCTCTATAAAATCAGATAGATATGCTTTATATGGAGTTTGTAGTCCTTCCATGGGAATAATATTTAAGGAATCTTTTTCTCTAACACATATTTTTTCAGGAAGATATTCTTTAATTTCAACAACTTGATTTATATTTAAATCAAAAGCGATATAAGTTGCACCTTGCTTATCTTCTGATAAAAGTTTTCCTAAAAAATATCTTTCTAAAAAAATTGTTTTAGGTGGAATTTGACCTGGTAGATAAAGAGTGTCTTGATCATATCCACAATTTTCACAAATATTTGAATTTTGTATATCTTTCATACAACTTACGCATAGTTGTATTTTTTTTTGCATAACATTTCACACTCCAAAACAAATTTCAAATGATCCAAAAAAATCTCTATGTTATAAAATCATATCAATATATAAATAATTTGTCAACTTAAAATAATTATCTTAAAATATATGATAAAATAGATATATTTGCACAAGATTGTATAACGATATTTGCCCTAGGAACTATACAAGGATCATGTCTACCTGATATTTTAATTTTTTCATTCTTCATAGTTTTAAAATTAATTGATCGTTGTACTTTAGATATAGAAGAGGTTGGTTTTATAGCAGTTTTAAATACAATAGGCATGCCTGTAGATACTCCACCTAAGATTCCTCCGTGATTATTGGAGAATGATTTAATCATATTATTATCTATATAATACTCATCGTTATTTTTTGATCCATATATTTTTGTAGATTCAAAACCATTTCCAAACTCGATCCCTTTTGTAGAAGGGATAGACATAACAAGAGAGGCTATATTAGCTTGAATTCCATTAAATATAGGATTTCCTAAACCTACAGGAACTCCAATTATGGCAGTTTCGATAATACCTCCTACAGAATCTTTTTCTGATTTTGCTAATAAAATTTGGTCTATCATACTTTGTTTTATTGAATCATCTATAATAGGAAAAGTTTTTTTATCTAATATATCTATATTTTTTTTCTTGAGGTTTTCTGTATTAAAAGAAATATCTTTTATGGTTTTTATAGATATAATATGACTTGCAGAATATATCTTATATGTTTTAAGTATTTGATTTGCAATAGCTCCTGCAAATACAAAAGGTGCTGTCAACCTTCCTGAAGAGTGGCCACCACCAGATTTATTGTTAAAACCTTTATGTTTAAAATGTAGAGGAAAATCTGCATGTCCTGGTCTAAAAACACTAGATATTTCGTCATAATCATTTCCTTTAATATCTATATTTTTAATTATTGCAGCAATAGGTGTTCCAGTAGTTTTATTATTATATATACCTGATAGTATCTCTGGAATATCAGTTTCTAGTCTTTTTGTGGATATTTCTTTATTTATATTCGATTTTCTTTTTGACATAAATTTAATAATATCATTAAAATTTATGTCATAACCAGCTGGAATTTTATCCAAAACAACTCCAATAGTGGATCCATGAGATTCACCAAATATAGATATTGATAATCCATTATTCCATATTGAGGACAATATATTTTCCTCCTATATCTTTTATGTGTTTAAAAAACAGAGGATATGATTTTTTAAAATGTTCATAATTTTTTATTATACAGGGTATTTCAGTTAAATATGAAAGAATAGTAGCTGACATAACTATTCTGTGATCATTAAAAGAATTTATAATAATCATTTTTTTGTTTTTTATATTATTTTTGTTTTTTAAAATTTCAATGCTATTATTATTTGTATGGCATTCATATCCAAAATTTATTAACATTTCTTTTGTTGAATTTATTCTATCGGATTCTTTTCCACGTAATCTTGAAATATTTTTAATTGTTAATTTTTCTATAGGTGAGACGGAAAAAAGAACAGATAATATAGGTATGATATCCGGATAATTTTTTCCATCAAATACTATATGATTGTAATTTATTTTTTTATATTTTTTTATTTGCAAATAATCTTGATTAAATTTACAAATATACCCTAATCTATCTAATATATTTAAAATTATTTTATCACCTTGAATTGAATTATTATTTAAGTTTTTTATAGTTATTTTATTATATTTCATTGCAAGACATATGATAAAACAGGCAGAAGAAAAATCTCCCTCTATAAGCATACTATTTTTTTTAAAATCAGATCTTCTTTTCTTTATTCTAAAATATTTATTATTTTTATTTATAATTTCTACTCCAAATTTCAGAAATAAGTCTTTTGTTATATTAAAATAAGGGATGGAAACTAATTCATTTTTAACTATTATATTTTTAATTTTTGATATAGTTATAGAAAATAATAATCCAGTTAAAAATTGAGAACTTTTGCTACAGTCTATTTCAATATTTTTATCTTGTTTAAATTTTCCTACAAATTTAAAACTTGTATCATCAATTAATTTAAAATGTATATCATGTTGTTTAAATGATGTTATATATGGTTGTATCGTCCTTTTCATAAGGTTGATAGATCCAGTAAATATTGTGTTTATTTTTAAAGCTATAGTTATAGGTATTAAAAATCGTAATGTAGATGCCGATTCTTTGCAATCTAATTTTATTATAGATTTATTTGTTTTAATAGGACCTTTTATATAGAGATTATTATTGTTTTTATAAAATTGCACGCCCATTTGTTTCATGCAATTAATAGTTGCTTTTATATCTTCAGAGAATGATATATTTTTTATTATAGAAACTCCATTACATAGTGAAGCGGATATGATTGCCCGATGTGAATAACTTTTTGAGGATGGGATATATACAAATCCTTTGAATTTTGATGGAAGTATTTTTATATCCATTTTAGAGATGTCCTTTAAATAAAAATTTTTCATACTCATTTTTTGTATATGATTTAATCATAGGGGATTGAAAATCATCTATTAATATTAAATTGAATTTATTATTTTCAATTTTTTTATCTTGTAATGAATTTATATATATATCTTCCATAGAGACTTTTATGTTATTAGGTAGTCCAACAGATTTTATTATATTTATAAGATGTTCATATACATATGGTTTAGTTATCCCTAATTTTTCTGATTTTTTAGTTATCATACTCATTCCAATAGCGACGGCGTATCCGTGAGGAATTTTAAAATTAAGATGTTTTTCTAAACTGTGACCAATTGTATGTCCAAAATTTAGTATCCTTCTCATTCCAATATCTCTTGGATCTTGTTGTACTATATTTCTTTTAGATAGAATAGATTTATAAATTAACTCTTCTATATTCTTCTCATAATTTTTATTAAGTATTATATCTATAATACTTTTATTATTAATAACTCCAATTTTAATTATTTCGGATAACCCATTTTTAAATTGTGTTTGATTTAATGTATTCAAAAAAAATTTATCTATTATTACAGCAGATGGAGAATAAAAGCATCCTATTGTATTTTTTCCATATTGTGTATTCACGCCTGTTTTTCCACCAACAGATGCATCTACCTGAGATAGAAGTGTTGTTGGTATATTTATATATTTTATTCCTCTTTTATATGATGAGCTGGCAAATCCTACAATATCAGATAAAATACCGCCACCTATACAAACTATAATATCATCTCTTGATATATTATTATCAAATAGAAATTTATGGATGTTTATAATAGTAGAGTATGTTTTATTATTTTCTTTAGCTGGTATACAATATAAATATATTTTATACCCTTTGTTATTAAATATAGTAGTTATATTTTTTTGATATATATTATAAACTTTTTTATCGCATATAATAATAATCTTTTTAGTTGTGGTAAGTTTAGAGATTATTTCAATAGACTTTTCGAAAGAATTATTTTCTATAAAAATATTATAATTATCTACCGTATTAGATGAAATAATTTTCATTATAAATATCCTTCATATATTATTTTCAAGTTTATAATTGAAGATTTTGTTTGCGTTTGCATATAATTTTTCAAAATCTTTAGGTGTTATAGATTGTTCTCCATCGGATAGAGCATTTTTTGGATCGTTATGAACTTCTACAATGATTCCATCAGATCCTGCATATATAGATGATAATGAAAGAGGATATACCAGCCTATCAATTCCACCAGAATGGCTAGGATCAATAATAATAGGTAGATGTGTTAATTCTTTTATTATAGGAATGGCTGATATATCTAGAGTGTTTCTTGTTTTATATTCAAATGTACGGATTCCTCGTTCGCATAGGATAATATTATGACAACCATTTATTAAAAGATATTCTGCGCTTAATAAAAATTCATCTATAGTATTAGAAAATCCTCTTTTAAGTATTACTGGTTTTTTTAATTTTGCAATTTCTTTTAAAAATTCAAAATTTTGCATATTTCTAGCACCAATTTGGATAATATCAATGTCTTTAAATAAATCTATCTGTTTAACAGATGTAATCTCTGTAACAACAGAAATATCCAATTCTTTTTTTACATATGATAAAATTTTTATACCTTCTTCTTTAAGTCCTTGAAAAGAATAAGGTGAGGTTCTTGGTTTAAAAACACCACCACGAATAATATTCACACCTGTTTTTTTTAAAGCGGATGCAGTTGTAAAAAACTGTTCATATGATTCTACTGAGCAAGGGCCAGCTATAAAAGTAAAATGTCCTTGACCTATTTTATTGTTTTTAATTTCTATTATTGTTTTGTCTTGTTCATTTTTTTTTGTATATAGATAATTTTGATTCATCTCGATAATCACTTTCTAATAGTTTATTTAATTTTATTATACTTTAAAATTTTTCTAAAATCAAAATAATAATAAAAATAATTTATATTGTTCTAAATAATTGTATCTATTCATAAAGATTAGATAATAGGACAAGGTAAAAAAGGAGAGAAAAGAAGTGAAGGATATAATAATATTTAATAAAATACTAGAAAAGATATCTGATGATATAAAACAAATTATTTTAAAAACACCAGATGATATAAAGGTTCAGGTTAGGGAGATTAGGCTTAGAGAAAATACCCCTATATGTTTAATAACGGGTACAGAGACATTCTTTTTAGATGATAAGGGTAATCCTTCAAGAAAAATTGTTAAAAACTGTTTTAAGTTAAATAATAAAAATATTTTAGAAACTTTTGAAATTATAGCAGAAGAGTCGTTACATAGTTATCAAAAAGAGATAAAAGAAGGATTTATAACCATAGACGGTGGTCATAGAGTTGGTTTTTGTGGAACTGCAATAAATCAAGATGATAAAATTTTTAATTTAAAGGATATAAATTCTATCAACTTTAGAATTGCGAAACAAACTTATGGGATGTGGAATGGTATTTTTTCTAAGATATTTAAAGATGGATTATCTAGTGTATTAGTAATAGGACCTCCGTCTAGTGGAAAAACAACATTTTTAAAAGATATTATATATTATCTATCTAGCGGTATTAGAGGAAATTTTTATAAAGTTTCTGCTATTGATGAGAGGGGAGAACTAGGATCTATACAATATAAAAATGTATTAACTTGTGATTTTTTTAGAGGATATGGCAAAAGTGATGGTGTGGAAATTGCTATTAGAACTATGTCACCAGATGTTATTGTTTTTGATGAAATAGGATTAAAAGATATGAAGACTATAGATAAAATTATGCATTGTGGAGTTGAAATAATAACATCTATACATGGTAAAACTTTTGATGATATCTTAAATAAAAAGGAAATTGTAGAGATGGTTAAATCTGGAGTTTTTAAGTATGGCATTATTTTGGATAGCGGAGAAAATATTGGAAATATTTTAAAAGTTATAGATTTTGGGGGCAAAAAAGATGAATCTTTTAGGAATAGTCATGATAGTTTTTGCATGCTCTATGATAGGCATATTAAAATCTAACACTATTATTACTAGAGTTGTGATACTTAAGCAGGTGATATTAATGGTGGAAAAAATACAACTATATATAAGATACAACCAGATTAAAACTAAAAATCTTATATATAATCTTTCTGGGATGAAAGAATTTAGCAAACTTCATTTTTTATCTGATTGTTCAAAAAATATGAAAAAAGGAACAAGTTTTTCTATTAGTTGGAAATTGGCTATAGATAATTTTTTTGGAGAAACAGAGCAAAATGATAGAAAGATAATTATAGGACTTTCTACAATAATAGGGAAAAGTGATATTTTAGGGCAAATCAATGAATTAGAGTCATTTAAGAAGATGATTATACATAATTTGGAAGAAGCAGAGGAAATAAGTAAAAGAAAAGCTATGTTATATCCATCTTGTGGATTTTTATTTGGGCTTTTTGTGGTGATATTTTTTATATAAATTTATATAAAATTAAGTTATAGGAGGTGTAAATATGGAAGTTGATTTAATATTTCAGATAGCTGCAATTGGGATAATAGTAGCTGTACTTAATCAGCTTTTAATACGATCAGGAAGAGAAGAACAGGGGATGATGGTTACACTTGCAGGACTTATTGTTGTTTTAATGATAATTATATATGAAATAAATGATCTTTTTGAAGCAGTAAAATCTATTTTTGGACTTTGGTAGATAGGAGACGCTTATGAATCTACTAGGCGTTATAGGAATTTGTATAGTAAGTGTTGTTATATCTCTTCTTTTTAATCAATATAAGCCAGAATATAGCTTGTTTATTTCATTAGTTTGCGGGTGTCTAGTTATAAGTTTGGTTTTATCACAATTAAATGATGTTTTTAATGTTTTGAAAAATTTTCTTAATTATCTTCAAATAAATGACCTGTATTTAGAAATTATTATAAAGAGCTTAGGTATTTGTTATATAACTCAAATAGCTTCTGATAGTTGTAAAGATGCTGGGTATACTTCTATCGGAAATAAGGTTGATTTTGCTGGGAAAGCAGCGATTATAATTTTATCATTACCATTATTTAACGAGCTAATAGATATCGCTTTAAAATTGGTGTCTATGTAAAAAATATTATAAGTATATCTAGTTTTAAATAGGTGAAAAATTATGAAGTTGAAAAAAATATACCTTTTTGTATTAATGATGATTATGTTTTTTATATCGCCTATATATATAGCGTTTGCTGAAGATATTTCTGGTGTAGATCAGGAAGATTTATACAAAAAGCAGATAGAAAATATAGGTGGAAATGATTTATTTAAATATATACCAGATTCTGCTAAAAAATATTTTGATGATAATAATGTGGATGAGTTTGAGATAGAAACCTTTAAAAAATTTACATTTAAAAGTTTCATAGAAAATAGCATAGAAAATATCACTATTTATTTTAAAAGACCAATAAAAATTCTTTTTATTATTATAGGAATTATTCTTTTTTCGTCTATGGCAGCTGCTCTAAAGTCGGATCAATCTGATAAAGGATATGTAAAAGCATATGATATTATTTCTATTTTATCTATATCAGGTGTGTTGGTTTATCCAACTATTGATTTAATATATTCTGCAATAGATACTATTAATCAAGCAAGTAGTTTTATTTTAATGTTTTTACCCGTTTTTATATCTATTTTAATAGCATCTGGAAAAACTATTTCAGCCCTTACATATAATAGTTTTTTATTTGGAACAGTTCAATTAATATCTCAGATAGCTTCTAAGACATTAGTTCCTTTGACAGGTATTTATATGACATTTTCTATAGCTGGTGTTATAAGTGATTATATAGATTTAAAAGGAATTTCTACTTTTATTAAAAAAACTGTTACATGGAGTATGGGGATATTATTGACTACATTTGTCAGCCTTTTAACATTACAAGGAATAGTCTCTACCTCTGCAGATACTGTGGCGACAAAAGCTGCAAAATTTGCTCTTTCTAGTTTTGTACCTGTAATAGGGGGTGCATTAAGCGAAGCGTTTAACTCTCTACAAGGATGTTTAAGTTTTATAAAATCTACAGTAGGAGTTTTTGGAGTTGTTACAATATTATTGGCTTTTATGCCAACTATTATATCTATATTACTTATGATTTTTAGTATAAATATTTCTTGTATATTTTCTGAAGTTTTAAATACTAAAAGAATAACGGATATATTAAAAGTGTGTTCGTCAACATTATCTTTAATATTAATTATTGTCTTATGCTTTGCAGTTCTACTTATTGTGTCTACAACTGTTATGTTGGTGTTAGGTGTGGGGGTTTAATTTGAATTTTTTAAAAGAATGGGCGTTTTCAATATTTATAACCGTTTTAATAATAACGATTTTTTCTATGATAATTCCAAAAGGACAACTTGATAAAGTTATGAAATTTTCTTTAAGTTTATTTTTTTTAGTTGCTTTAGTAACTCCTTTTGTGTCAAAAATAAGTTCTATAAATTTTGGTTTTAAGGATGAAATAGAGGTTAATACTCAAAAAATGTATAAGAATGATATTTTAGAAAAATCAAATGAAGATTTTATTTCTCTTACAGAAAAAAATATATCTAATAATATTGGTAATATATTAAAGCAAAATAATATAAATCCAAAAAAAATTACAACAAATATTAATATAAATGATAACACAAGCATATCTATTAATAATCTAGTAATTTTATTAGATAAAAAAGATATAAATTTAGAACAAAAAGTCAAAGAAGTTATATTAAAGGAGGTATTGTATGAGCCAGAAATTGAATACGAATAGAATTTGTTTTTGAAGGAAGTGGTTTTATGGATATTAAGAAGAATGTTGAAGAAATAAAAAATAAATTCTCTGGAGTTTTTGTTAAAAATAAGAAAAATATTTTAATATTATTAGTTGGAGTTTTGGGATTATTTTTTATTTTTATTTCTTCTGATAAAAAATCTGATTCTGAGAATATTAAAAATGCAGATTCAAAATCTAATATAGATACTAGTACAGAAAATTATGTGAACAATTTAGAAGAAAAGGTTAGATTAATATTAGAAAAAGTGGAAGGAGTGGGTGAGGCTAATGTTATGATTAGTTTAAATAACGGAATAGAGTATGTTTATGCGGGTGAAGAAAAAAAGAATTCTGATAAAACAGAAGATATAGGTCAAAATGATAGTGTTAAGGTTAAAAAAAGTGATAATTATGAGCAGAAATTAATTCTTGTAGATGGTCCAAATGGAAAACGCCAACCATTGGTAAAAACTATGATAGAACCTAGTATAAAAGGTGTTTTAGTTGTTTGTAGTGGAGGAGAAGATATATCTGTCCAAGACAGAGTTGTTGAAGCTTTAACGACCGTTTTAGGAATATCTTCAAATAAAGTTAGTATAATTAAATTATCATAAATTTTGGAGGAATATATATATGAAATTAAATATGATTTTAGGAAAAAAACAAATTGTTTTAGCATCTTTGGTTTTTATATTAAGTATAGCTGTATATTTAAATTGGCAATTTGCAAAAGATGGGGAAGGTTTTCCTGTAACAGGGAGTTTATCAGATGAAAAGGATACTAAAGAATTAGGTGATGCAAAATTTGTAAATAATGGAGAAGATAAAGATTCTAAAAAAGATGAAAATTCAAAGATGGAAAAAAGTGCAAAAGAATATTTTGCTAAAGCAAGGATGGAGAGGGATAAAGCTAGAGATAAATCTAAAGAAACTATGTCTAATATGATAAAAGATGAGAAATTGTCTAGTGATGATAAAGAAAAATTACAGGTTAAAGAATCAAATATGGTTCAAATTACAGAGAAAGAAACAAAGATGGAAAATTTGATAAAAGCAAAAGGATTTTTAGAATGCATGACATATTTGGAAGAAGGAAAAGTAAGTGTTATAGTTCATACAGAAGGTCTTGCTAAAGAACAAGCCTCACAAATTAAGGATATCGTTGTTTCTCAAGGAAAAATTTTGCCAGAAAATATAACCATAACAGAAGTAAAATAGTTGTGTCTTTTTTTTATTGTGTTATAATTAATTACATTAAAGAATATTGTTTTAAGTATGACCATTATGGAGGTTTTTTATGTATAAAATTATAGAGTCAAATTGTGATTATATTTTTTATTCTAACAACCTTTTATCATTAATTGTAAAGAAAGAAATTTCTGAAATAGAAGGTTTTTATAATTTTAATAACAAATTCCATTTTTTTGATTATTGTGATTTTTTAAATTTTTTAAATAGAGCTATAAAAATTTATCAGCAAGATGAAGATATTTATATAAATCTTTATATAAATATAGAATATAATCAAAATTTTAAGAAATTTGCAAAAATGGTTAGTGATAGAATAAAATACGCAATTTATGATATAACGGGGCTAAATGTTAAATATATTAATATTTATATTGATAATATTGTTTTTGTTTAAAAATAAAATATCCAATATGCTCTTTTAAATCTTTTATTAGGGCTTATTGGTTTATTTTATTTTGTTTGTTGTTTAAAAGAAAGGATTTTAAAAGTATGACTAGAAGGCAATTAAGAGAGAGTACTCTAATGTTGGTATTTCAAAATATATTTAAACAAGAAGATTGTGTAGATATATTAGAGGTTAATCTACAGGCTGGTCTTTTTGATATAGATAATGATGTTAGAGATTATTTTTTTGGAATAGAAGAAAATAAAGAAGAGATAGATATTATTATAAAAAAATATTTAAAAAATTGGAAAATAGATAGAATCTCTAAAATTTCTTTGTCTATTTTAAGAATTGCTTTTTATGAAATTATTTATAAAGAAAATATGGAAACTAATATAGTTATAAGTGAAGCTGTAGAGATTTCAAAAAATTATCTTGATCAAGATGATACGGCTTTTATAAATGGTGTTTTAGGAGCTTATTCTAAAGATATATAAGTTTATGTTTAAGGGAGAATATTTTGATAAAAGCTTTGAGTGTTACAGAGATAAATAGTTATATAAAAGATGTTATATCTTCGGATGTGTTTTTATCCAGTGTTTATATAACAGGAGAGATTTCTAATTTTACTAATCATAAAAAAACAGGACATTTTTATTTTACAATTAAAGATAAAAAAAGTAGTTTAAAAGCTATAATGTTTAAAGGTTATGCGCAAAAAATTTTATTTGATATATATGATGGAATGGAAGTTAGTATAGTTGGAAGTATAAAAGTTTTTGAAAGAGATGCAAACTGCCAGTTATATTGTGAAAAAATTTTTCCAATTGGTGATGGTTCTTTGCATCTTGCTTTTAATCAGCTAAAAGAAAAACTTGAAAAAAATGGATATTTTGATATTGAAAAGAAGAAACCTATTCCAAAATATCCTAAAAAAATTTGTGTTATAACAGCAAGTACAGGTGCTGCTATAAAAGATATATTAAATATATTATCTAGACGATATCCAATAGCGGAAGTTTTGGTTATATCAACTATTGTTCAAGGAGTTATGGCAGAAGAAAGCATATCTTCATCTATAATTTATGCAAATTCTATCGATGATATCGATGTAATTATACTTGGTAGAGGTGGAGGAAGTTCGGAGGATCTTTGGTGTTTTAACAGCGAAAAAGTAGCTAAAGAAATATTTGATAGTAAAATTCCAATAATATCAGCCGTTGGTCATGAAACTGATTTTACTATTTCGGATTTTGTTTCTGATATCAGGGCATCCACCCCTTCAGAAGCTGCGGAAATTTCAACACCAAATAAACAAGATCTTTTAAATTATATATCAAGTATGGAAGAATTATTATATTATCATATTGGTAAAAATTATACAGATAATAAAAAAAGTTATAAAAATATTAATCAACGATTATTATTTTTATCTCCAAAAAATATTTTAAAAGTTAAAAAAGAAAATATATTGAGTATAGAAAAATTTTTATATAATAACTGTAAATCAAATATAAATAAATATATAAATAAATTTAAAGAAAATTCTTTATTACTTAGTGCGTTAAATCCTATGTCTATTATCTTAAGAGGGTATAGTTTATCTTATATGGGCGATAAAATATTATCTAGTGTTGATGGTGTTCAAGAAGGAGATATTATTGATATTAAGTTGAAAGATGGAAATTTAAGAACAAAAGTTTTAGATAACAAATTTGAAATTTAAGGAGAAGTTTTATATGAAAAGTTTAACATTTGAAAGTTCTTTAAAAGAACTTGAAAAAATTGTTAAAAAATTAGAGGAAGATAATATAACTTTAGAGGATAATATAAAGCTTTATCAAAAAGGAATGGAACTTTCTAAATATTGTAAAGATTGTCTAGATAAATCTGTTTTAAAGATTAAAGAGATAAATTTAAGTAATTCAGTTGATGAAAAGGAAAAAGATATTGAAAAATAAAGATAGATTAGATAGTTATATTGATATTATAGATAATAATATAGAATTATATTTCGATAGTTTTAGTTTGGATTATATACAACAAAAAGATATAATAGAAGCGGCAAGATATAGTGTGTTTAATGGAGGTAAGCGGATAAGACCAGTTCTTCTTTTAGAATTTTGTAGAGTTTTATCGGGAGATTATAAAAATGCAATTAATTTAGCAATGGCTATAGAATTTATACATACATACTCTCTTATTCATGATGATTTGCCTTGTATGGATGATGATGATACTAGAAGAGGAAAACCTTCATGTCATATAGAGTATGGAGAGAGCACAGCACTTTTAGTAGGAGATTTTTTTTTAACACATGCTTTTGAGTTGGTTTCCAAATCCACTCTTTCTGACAGTATTATAGCTAAATCTGTTTTAGAAATTTCTAGAATGTCTGGAATTTTAGGCATGATTGGTGGACAAGCTATGGACATGTTTCCACCTATTGATGTTTCTGAAGAATATTTAGATAATGTAAATATTCTTAAAACAGGAAAACTGATACAACTGTCATGTAAATTGGGCGTTTTGGTTTCTGGATTAGGAGCAGATAAAAATAATATTTTACACGCTTCTAATTATGGAAAATATTTGGGTATATCATTTCAGATTGAAGATGATATACTTGATATTATCAGTTCTACCTCTGTCATAGGAAAGAGTATAGGTAGTGATAAAAAAAATAATAAACTTACATATCCTAATATTTTTGGTTTGGAAAATTCTTATAAAAAATCTTCTATATATATCGAAAAGTCGTTAGAATGTTTAAATAATTTTTCAGATAACGATTTTTTAATATGGATGACAAAAAGTTTATTATCTAGAGAAAAATAAGGGGAAGATCATGTATGAGTTTTTTACAAGAAATATTTAAAAATGAAATTCTTAATATTTCTATCTGTTCTTGGTTTTTAGCACAAGTTATCAAAGTTTTTATTAATTTATTATTTACAAAAGAATTTTCATTTGAAAGATTTATAGGAGCAGGAGGGATGCCGAGTTCACATTCTTCAACTGTTTCTGCATTAGTTATTGCTATTGCTAGGATTGAAGGAGTTTCATCTAGTCTATTTGGCATATCATTTGTATTGGCGTCCATAGTTATGTATGATGCTATGGGAGTTCGCCGTGCTGCTGGGGAGCAAGCAAAGGTTATCAATTTTTTTGTAGAAAAGCATGATAAAAATTCTGATTATCCTATAGATAAAAAACTTAAAGAATTTTTAGGACATACCCCAATAGAGGTTATAGGTGGGGCTATTTTAGGAATTTTAGTGGGATCTTTTTATCCAATAATAGTTTAGTTTAATAATATAGAAGGTTAAAATATGAATAAAAATATATTATATAATATTAATTTTCCTGAAGATTTAAAGAAGATAAAATTGGAAAATCTTGATAAATTAGCTGAAGACATAAGAGAATTTTTAATATATTCTATATCTAAAACGGGTGGGCATCTTGCGTCTAATCTTGGTGTAGTTGATATAACTCTAGCCATGCATTATGTTTTTGATTCTCCAAAAGATAAGTTTGTTTTTGATGTAGGGCATCAATGCTATACCCATAAGATTCTTACAGGTAGAAAAAAATTGTTTAATAATTTAAGAAAATCAGGTGGGTTATCTGGATTTCCTAAACCTTCTGAAAGTATGCATGATGCATTTATAGCAGGGCATAGTAGCACTTCTATATCGGCGGCATACGGAATGGATGCTGGATATAGATTGCAAAAAAAAGATATGCATAGTGTAGTCTTAATTGGAGATGGCGCTTTTACAGGAGGAATGCCATTTGAAGCTTTAAATAATATTGGTAGAGATGATAATTCTAATGTTATAATTATATTTAATAATAACGATATGTCTATATCCCCGAATGTTGGTTCTTTTGCGAAATATATAACAGGGATAAGGTCTAAGGAATCATATTTAAAGATAAAAAAATCATTAGAAAATATTTTAGGAAGTTCAAAATATTTAGGTCCAAAAATTAAAAACACTTTATCTAATTCAAAAAATTTAATAAAAGATATGGTTTATCATGGTAATTTTTTTGAAGATATGGGTTTGAACTATATAGGTCCAATTGATGGACATAACATATCACATTTAGTTAATATTTTGAATTATGCAAAGCAGGTAAAAAAACCAATAGTTATACATATTGAGACAACCAAAGGAAAAGGTTATGAATATGCAGAACAAGATCCAGTTTTATTTCATGGTATTCCAAAATTTGATAAAATAACTGGAGATCCTGATATATCTAGTTGTGATAGTTTTTCTGTTATAGTTGGCAAAGAAATCAAAAGTATGGCTGACAAAAACCCAAAAATTTGTGGAATAACAGCGGCTATGACTTTAGGGACAGGTTTACAATTTCTTAAAGAATATCATCCAGATAGATTTTTTGATGTTGGAATAGCGGAACAACATGGGACAACTTTTTGTGGTGGATTGTCCTCATCTGGTATGATTCCTATTTTTTGTGTATATTCAACTTTTTTACAAAGGGGTTTTGACCAATTGATACATGATATATGTATCGATAAAAAAAAGGTGATATTTGCTGTAGATAGAGCTGGTATAGTTGGAGATGATGGAGAAACTCACCAGGGTATATTTGATGTATCTTATAGTTTGATGATCCCAAATATTACTATATTCTCTCCATCTAATTATCAAGAATGTAAAGATTGTTTAAATTTTGCTGTGGATAATATAAATTCTCCTGTAATTATAAGATATCCTAAAGGTAGTGAAGGTAAAAGAAATGAATCTATAAAAAATCAAGATCGATCTATAAATTATACATATATAAATAATAATCATAATATTTTAGTTGTTTGTTATGGCAGGATATTTGATAATGTATTAAAAGCTTATAAATTGCTATTTGAACAAGGAGTTTCTATTTCTATATTAAAAATAATAAAATTAAAGCCTGTAGAAGATGAAATATTAAATATTATATGTAAATATAAAAAAGTTTTCTTTTTTGAAGAGGGTATTCAGTCTGGTGGATTAGGAGAACATATTTTATATAAATCTTTTGAAATAGGATTTAGAAATTTTTATAAAATTATAGCAATAAAAGATATTTTTATAGAACAAGGTGATATTAATTTTCTTTTTAAAAAATTGGGATTTGATGCTGAATCTATATGTAAAACTATTTTAAATAAGGAGAAATAAATTGTCTTTAAAAGAAAGAATAGATATTTTATTATTTAATAAAGGTATTTGCTCAAGTAGGGAGAAAGCAAAAGCTTTAATAATGGCTGGAAATATTTTTATAGGGACAGAACGTGTAGATAAAGCAGGAACAACAGTTGATATAAACTCTGATATTATTGTTAAGCAGAAAAAAAATACATATGTTAGTAGAGGCGGACAAAAATTAGAAAAATCTATTAAAAAAAATTCTATTGACCTTTCAAATAAAATATGCATGGATATTGGTGCATCTACAGGTGGATTTACGGATTGTATGATTAAAAATTTTGCATCTAAAGTTTACTGTGTAGATGTTGGTTATGGGCAGCTAGACTGGGAACTTAGAAAATTAGATAATATTATAAACTTAGAGAGAACTAATATAAGATTTTTATCTAAAGATAAGGTTTTAGACGATATAGACTTTATTTCTGTTGATGTTTCATTTATTTCTTTAAAAATTATTATTCCTATTTTAGAAAAATTTTTAAAAGAAGATGGAGAAGTTGTTCTATTAATTAAGCCACAATTTGAGGCTGGAAAAGGAAATGTTGGAAAAAATGGTGTTGTCAAAGATCCTAAAATACATTTAAATATTATATATGAAATATATAATTATTGTATTGAAAAATTTTATAGTGTTTTAGATATAGACTATTCCCCAGTTAAAGGTCCAAAGGGAAATAGAGAGTATATAATGTATATTAAACGTTGTAGGGATCAAAGTTTGGTATCATATGGTGATATTGATAAAGCTGTTCATATGTCTCACGAAAGTTTATAGGAGTTTATTATGAATATATTTATAATAAGTAATACTTTAAATGATATTAAAATGAAGGTTACCAAAAGTGTTATAAATTTTTTAGCTAGATATAATTGCAATATATATTCTGATATTAGATATGCGTATAAATTTGCATCAATAAAAAATATTGAATTTACTAATATAGAAAATATTCCAGAAAATTGTGATATAATTATTTGTATTGGTGGAGATGGAACGGTTATACATAGTGCTAAACATAGCCTTAAAAATCAAATTCCTATATTATCTATAAATGTTGGAAGATTGGGTTTTCTTTCTAGTATAGAACCAAATCAAATACAAGATATAAGCAATATATTTTCTGGGAAATATACTATTGAAAATAGGATGACTTTGGATATAGAATATATTGATATGGAATATATAAAAAAATATACTGTTATAAATGATATTGTTTTATCCAGAGGCTCTCTTTCTAGGATAATAGATATTGATTTATTATGTATGAAAAAGCTAGTTGGAAACTTTAGGGGAGATGGTATTATCTTTTCAACTCCGACTGGTTCTACGGCATATTCTTTATCTGCTGGCGGTCCTATAGTTGATAATTCTTTAGACTGTATAATGGTTACTCCCATATGTCCACATTCTCTTTTTTCTAAAACTATAATGTTTTCTGATGATAAAAAACTTCATATAAAAGCTAAGCTTAGGGATGATATGACAGCATACTTAACTTTAGATGGGGATATAGTTTTACCTTTTACAAATCAAAATAGTATTAATGTTAGACGAGGAGAAAACTCATTTTCTTTAATTAATATAAATAACAGTAGTTTTTTTGAAGTTATAAATAATAAATTTTCTGGAAGAACAGGGTTAAGTTAAATAGTATATTTAAGGAGGTTTTTTTATAAAATCTATAAGACATGAAATGATATTTAATTTAATTGAAGAAAAAGATATTCATACTCAAGATGAATTATTAAATATACTTAAAGATATGAACTTTGATATAACGCAAGCGACAGTTTCTAGAGATATAAAAGAATTAGGATTAGTTAAAATACTGGGAGATGATGGTCTTTACAAATATAAAAATTATTCTAATGAACTATTTAGGTTAAATAATTTTTTATTAAATGGAATACGTTCGGTGGATTTTGGTGGGAATATAGTTATAATTAAATGTTTTGATGGGATGGCCCAAGGTATATGTGCTTTTATAGATAAAGAATATAAGGATAAGTTTCTTGGGACTATTGCAGGAGATGATACTATTTTTATACTTTTTAAAACAGAGGATGAAGCTATAGTATTTTATGAAAAATTAAAAAATGATTATATCTAGTTTTATGAATAGGAAGTTTTAATATGCTGAAGTCTTTATATATAGAAAATATGGCTATAATAGAAAAAATGTCTATAGACTATAACTATGGGTTTAACATATTTACAGGGGAAACAGGTGCAGGAAAATCTATTATAATAGGTTCTATTAATTTTATATTGGGTAATAAGCTCTCAAAAGATATAATAAGATATGGTTTTGAAAGAGCAGTTGTAATATGCATTTTTGATAATGTGTCTAATAAAGTATATGACATACTAGATAGATATGGGTTAAATTTAAATGATAGTGAAATTATAATACAAAGAGAGATAAATAAAGATGGCAAAAGTCATGCTAAAATATGTGGAAAACCCATAACACTCTCTATGCTTAAAGATATTGGTAGATATTTAATAAATATACATGGACAACATGATACGTATAAACTTTTTTCTAAAGATACCCAGCTTAAATTATTAGATGAATTTTCTGATACTAATCAACTATTAGAAGATCTGAATGTTCAGTATAAAAAATATTCTGAACTTTCATATAAGTTAAAATCAACTATGATAGATGAAGGAGAAATTGAAAAAAAATTAGATATTTTGAATTATCAATTAAATGAAATTGAATCTTCTAATTTTATTATAGGCGAGTATGAAAATTTGTTAGAACAAAAAGAAACCATGAAACATTCTATAGAAATTGGACATAGAACATCAATGATAAAATTATTTTTTGATGGAGATGATAACACTATAGGTATTTTAGAACAATTAGAGAAAAATATATTAAATTTAGAATATATAGCTAGATATAATAGTAAACTTTCTGATAATAAAGAAAAATTAGAAAATATATTATTTGATCTAAAAGATATATTTTCTGATGTTTTAGATTTTACAGATATTGCTGATTATGAATTCAATGATATTAATGAAATAGAAAATAGGCTTTCTGATTTAAGTAGAATAAAAAAAAAATATGGACCAGATGATATTGATATAGAAAAATATATTTTAAATATAAAAAAAGAAATAGAAGAATTAAATACAAATGATTCTGTTGTTAGAGAGATAAATGAAAAGATGGAAAATATATATGACATAATGTTGTCTGTCTGTGATAAAATTCATGAAAAAAGATATAAAAAAAGTAAAATTCTTGAAAAAATGATACTAAATGAATTAGAATATTTAGATATGAAAAATATAGATTTTAAGATTAAATTTAATAAAAAAAGCATATCTAAATTTGGATATGATGATATTGAAATATTAATTGCTACTAATAAAGGTGAAGAATTGAAACCTATAACAAATATTGCATCTGGTGGAGAAATGTCTAGAATTATGCTTGCAATAAAAAGTGTTTTATCAGAAAATGAAGATAATCCATGTCTTATTTTTGATGAGGTTGATACTGGAGTTAGTGGAGAATCTGCGGAAAAAATAGGTTTAAAGTTAAGATCTATATCTTTGAAAAACCAAGTTATATGTGTAACTCATCTTGCGCAAGTGGCTGCTTTAGGCACTAGTCATTTTAAAATAAAAAAATATGTAAAAAAAGATCAAACATTTACAGAGGTTTCTTTATTAGAAAAAGAGGAACGAGTTTTGGAAATAGCAAGAATTATAGGCGGATCGGATACTACAAATTTAACTTTAAAGATGGCAGAAGAGATGCTAAATTCTAATATAAATTTATAAAAATTAAAAAACAGGAGTGTGTATTTATGAAATTATTTGATGAGTTAACTAGAAGAGGTCTAATTGCACAGATGACACATCCAGAAGATATAAAAGATTTATTGAATAATAAACGAATAAAATTTTATATAGGTTTTGATGCAACAGCAGATAGTCTTCATATTGGACATTTTTTACAATTTATAGTTATAAAACATATGCAAAGAGCAGGACATACACCCATCGCTATATTAGGTACAGGGACAACAATGATAGGTGATCCTAGTGGAAAAACTGATATGAGAAAAATGCTTACAACAGAAGAAATTAATTATAATGCTGATGCATTTCAACAACAAATTAGGAATATACTTAAACTAAATCAAGATGAATTGGAAATTAAAAGAAATTCTGATTGGCTTTTAGAAAAAAATTATATAGAGTTTATGAGAGAGATAGGAAGTTGTTTTTCTGTAAATAAAATGCTTACTGCAGAATGTTTTAAATCTAGATTAGAAAAAGGACTAAGTTTTATAGAATTTAATTATATGTTATTACAATCTTATGATTTTTATCATCTTTTTAAGTTTGATGATTGTGTCATGCAGTTAGGTGGGGATGACCAATGGTCTAATATACTTTCTGGGATAGATCTTATAAGAAGAAAGATGGCAAAACAGGCATATGGTGTCACTTTTACTCTACTTACAACTAAAGATGGAAAAAAGATGGGGAAAACAGAAAAAGGCTCTATATGGTTAGACCCTTTAAAAACATCTCCTTATGATTTTTTTCAATATTGGAGAAATGTTTCTGATGATGATGTTATAAATTGTATGAAACTTTTGACATTTATAGATATAGAAAAAATAGAAGAATACGAGAAATTCACAGGATCTAAATTAAATAATATAAAACAAGAACTTGCTTTTAATATTACAGAGATGGTCCATGGTAAAGAAAAAGCAGAAGAATGTATACAGGCTTCAAATGCTTTATTTGGCAAAGGGAATAATTTTGACAATATTCCGAATATTAAATTGCAAAAAAAATATTTTGAGGATGATAAAATTAATATATTATCTATTTTAACTATATCAAATTTATGTAATTCTAAATCAGATGCTAGAAGGGTTGTTTTACAAGGAGGAATATCGATAGATGGTACTGTTATAGATGATATAGGCTACTTTATACACCAAGAAAATATTTTGAAAAATGAAATAATTATTAAAAAAGGTAAAAAAAATTATATTAAACTATCTATAGAATAATTATTTTTTTATTTATTTCAGTTTATATTATGAAATTTTTATTATTTATACTTGCAAAAAGTATTGAGATTAATAACTATATCTGTTATAATTATTTAATAATTTCATATATTTATTTTATTTATTATAAAGGAGGAGATTTTTTCATGTTTAATAAAAAAAAGATAGCGGCATGGATTATAAGTATAATAGTTGGAACCTCTATTGTGCTTTCTTCATGTAACAGTGGAACCTCTGGTTCTGGCGGAAACAAAACATTAGTTATTGGAACAGCTGCTTTTAACGGTGTTTTCAATCCTTTTTTAGCATCCACAGCTTATGATAATTATGTTGTTAATTTAACAAATGCTATGTTGATAGGTAATACGCCAAGTGGAGAACCTGTAGATGGTATAGCTACATATGTTCCTCCTAAGGAGATAAAAGGTGATGATGGAAAAACCACTAAAACTATATATACTTTTGCTCTTAAAAATGATGTAAAATTTAGCGATGGAACTGCTGTAACAGCGGATGACATTATTTTTACATATAAAGTTTTATTAGATCCAACATATACAGGACCATCAAGTCTTAGATCAACACCTATTGTAGGACTTAATGAGTATTTCTATGATGATAAAGATTATAAAGCTTCTATAGATAAAATATTAGTATCATCTAAAAATATATCTGATGAAGATACTACAAAATATTTAGCTAAAATGTCTGATGATTCTTTTATAAAAGAAGGTGCAGAAAAAATGTCTATAAGACTTTCTTTTGAAAATAAAGATAATCTTTCAGGGGATAGTTTAAAAAAAGCATTAATAGAAGCAAATATTAATGATCTTAAATCGAACAATAAAGAAACAATGACAAAAATATTTCAAAGTATGAAATATAAAGATCTAGAAAAAGAATATATTAGTAGCAACTTATCTTCATCAACAGTAAATGTTTCTGAAATAGAAGGAATTAAAAAGATTGATGAAAGAACAGTAGAAATCACAATTGAAGGTGTTGACCCTAAAGCTATTTGGAATTTAGGAGACATAGAAGTTGCTTCTCAAAATTATTATGGAGTTGGAAAAAGTGGTGGAAAATTTTCAGGAGATAAATATTCTAAAGGTAAAATGGATATTATTTCGGAAAAAAATGATTCACCAATGGGTGCTGGTCCTTATAAATTTGTAGAATATAAAAATAACGTTGTTTCTTTCGTTGCAAACTCACATTACTATGGTGGTCTTCCACATATAGAAAAATTAAAGTTGCAAGTTGTAGATGATAAAAATAAAATTCCATCTATAGCGGCTGGAAATATAGATGTTTCCGATCCTTCTGGAAATCCAGCTTCTTTAAAACAAGCACAAGACGCTGGACTAGAAACAATAACTATAGATAACTTAGGATATGGTTATATTGGTATGAATGCGGAAAGAATTCCTGATAAAAATGTTAGAAAAGGTCTAATGCATCTTATGAATAGAGCGCCAGCTGTTCAAAGTTTTTATGGAGATTTAGCCTCTGTAATAGAATATCCTATGTCTAGAATTTCATGGGCTTATCCAGAAAATGCAAAACCAGTATATGATTTTTCTAGCATTAAAGCAATGGAATATTTTACAAAAGCTGGATATAAAAAAGTTGAGCAAAATGGAAAAACTATTCTTCAAAAAGATGGAGTTCAATTAAAAATTGAAGTTGGTATAGGTGGATCTGGAACTATGGATCATCCGGCAGGACCTATAATAACACAATTAAAAAATGAGCTTGAGTCATTAGGTGGAAAGATTGATATACAAGATGTTGATGCAAATATTTTATTTGATAGACTTTCTGCTGGTCAATGGGATATGTGGGTTGCTGCTTGGCAATCTGTAATAGATCCAGATATGTTCCAACTTTATCATAGTAAAGGAACAACAAACCATTATAAAATTCAAAATGATAAATTAGATGATTTAATAACTAAAGCTAGAGAAACAAATGATATTAGTATAAGAAAGACCTATTATATAGATGCTCTTAATATTATTATGGATGAAGCTGTAGAGATGCCTGTATACCAAAGAAAAAATATGTATGTATTTAATCAAAAAATATTAGATAAAGATTCTATACCTTCTGATCATTCTCCTTTTAGATTTCCATTTACAAGAGGATTTTATGATATTGAAAAATTAAAATTAGTTAAATAGTATATAATAATAATAATAATGTCAAATCTATAACTGATTTGACATTACTATTTATAAAAAAGAAATAATATTGCTATTTTTAGCATTTAGGGGGACAAAGTGAGACAATATATAATAAAAAGGCTTTTTATAAGTGTTTTTGTTCTTTTTGGAGTTTCAATTATACTATATGGTTTAATTAGGCTTATGCCTGGGGATTATATATCAAATACTGTTGCTGGTAATCCTTCTATAACAGAAGAAATGGTAGTTGGATTAAAAAAGCTATATGGTCTTGATGTTGGCATTGTAGAAGGTTATTTTCAGTGGTTGGGAAAAGCTTTGACTGGAGATTTAGGAGAATCTTTTTTATATAAAGCTCCTGTTACACAAGTTATAGCTTCAAAGATGTGGACATCATTTTCACTTTCTTTTATGGCTTTTATAATCCAATTATTAATCGCTATACCTATGGGAATAATATCAGCAACTAGACAATATTCTAAAACAGATTATGCTGTCACTATATTTTCTTTAATAGGAATTTCCCTTCCATCATTCTTTTTTGCAGCTATACTACAAAAAACTTTTGCGGTTGATCTTCAATTATTTCCAATATCAGGAATGGTTACAGCTAGGGAAGACTATGAGGGATTTAGACTTATGATGGATATGGCTTGGCATTTTGTATTGCCAGTTGTAGTTCTTGCTTTCACTAGTATAGGAAGTTGGATGAGATATACACGAACTAATATGTTAGAGGTATTAAGTTCTGATTACATAAGAACAGCTAGGGCAAAAGGACTAAGTGAAGGTAAAGTTATTTATAAACATGCTTTTAGAAATACTCTTATACCAGTTGTTACTATGATTGGTGGTTCTATTCCATCTTTATTTTCGGGAGCTATTATAACTGAAGGTATTTTTGCAATAGACGGGCTGGGGTATACGGCTTTCCATGCTTTAAAGGCTGGTGATATACCTTTTATAATGGGATTCAACTTATTTTTAGCGTTTTTAACTCTAATGGGAACACTTATATCAGATATACTTTACGCAGTTGTTGATCCTAGAGTACGATTAAGTTAGAAGGGGGTTATATTTTATGAATAATAATGTTACAGGATTAGATATAGATAGCTCTAATATTAATGAATCGGTAGATTCTGTAATAAGTCCAGATGAAAAAGATATTAAACAGGATAATAAAAAAGTAATAACTCCTGGACAACTTGTTATAAAAAGATTTTTAAGAAATAAATTGGCTATAGTTGGAATATTTATAATATTATTTATGTTTATATTTTCATTTGCAGGACCTTTATTTAGCAGTTATGGTGAGTATGATATATTTTTTCTTGATAAAAATGGAGTAGAATTTGTTAATAAAGAAGAGATTGATTTTACACAAGAGGGAATAGCTCTTAATTTACGTGCAAATCCTTCTTTAAACCATCTTTTAGGAACTGATAAAGATGGTAGAGATGTTTTTACTAGGCTTATGTATGGTGGAAGAATTTCTTTAATAATAGGGTTTATTGCTATATTTATACAACTTTTAATAGGAGTTTCTCTTGGAGGGGCTGCAGGATATTATGGAAAATTTATAGATAATTTAATAATGAGAATTGTTGATATTTTCAACTCGATACCTAGCATTCCTATTATGCTTATTATTAGTTCTGCTATGCTAGTTTTAGAGATAGATCAAAAGAATAAAATTTATATACTTATGTTAGTTATAGCATTTCTTGGATGGGCGGGCATAGCGCGTCTTGTTAGAGGACAGATACTAGGGCTAAGAGAACAAGAATTTATGATTGCTACTGAAGCTACAGGTATAAAAACTTATAAAAAAATATTTAAACATCTAATACCTAATGTTATGCCACAACTTATAGTTTTTGCAACTTTAGGGCTAGGTAGTGTAATACTTTTAGAATCTGCACTTAGTTTTCTAGGAATTGGAGTTCCTTTTCCATATGCTTCATGGGGAAATATGGTAAATGCTGTTAATGACCCTATAATAATGAATCAGCATTTAAATATATGGCTTCCTCCTGGATTATGTATACTTGTTACAGTAATGGGTTTTAATTTTATTGGAGATGGGTTAAGAGATGCCTTTGATCCTAAGATGAAAAGGTAGGTGGTTGATATGTCTAAAGAGTCTAGAGAAAAATTGAAACAGATATCAAAAGCAAATAAAAAAGCTGTTAATCACTATGAAAAGATTAAAAAACGTAAAGATATTGATCCTTCGGAATATATTGTAGATATGAAAGATAAAAATAATGTTATAGAATTTAATAATTTGAAGACATATTTTTATACAGATGTTGGGATTGTAAAAGCTGTCAACGGGGTATCATTTGATATACCAAAAGGCAAAACAGTTGCTCTTGTTGGAGAATCTGGATGTGGAAAATCTGTAACTAATCTAACTCTTATGAGATTAGTGCAGGGTCCATCTGGACAGATTGTTGGAGGAGAGATACGATATAGAACTGAAAGTGGAGAAGTGGTAGATTTAACTAAGATTCCTATGTCTTATATGGAAAAAATTAGAGGAAATGAAATATCTATGATATTTCAAGAGCCAATGACTAGTTTGAATCCTGTTTTTACAATAGGGGATCAAATATCAGAAACTATAGAATTACATAATAAAGATATGTCTAAAAAGCAAATTAAAGAGAGAACAATAGAACTTTTAACGATAGTTGGCATTTCTAGGGCTGATGAGATATATAAATCTTATCCTCATCAACTTTCGGGCGGAATGAGACAAAGAGTTATGATAGCTATGTCTTTATCATGCAATCCTAAATTAATAATTGCGGATGAACCTACAACTGCTTTAGATGTAACTATTCAGGCACAGATATTAGACTTAATGAGAGATTTGAAAAATCAGATTAACGCTAGTATACTTTTGATAACTCATGATCTTGGAGTTGTTGCTGAAATGGCTGATTATGTAGTTGTTATGTATGCTGGAAAAATAGTTGAACAGGGAACAGCTATGGATATATATAGTAGTCCAAAACACCCATATACTATCGGATTATTAAAAAGCAAACCCGTTGTAAATAAGTATACGGAAAGATTATATTCAATATCAGGTCAAGTTCCAAACCCAATTGATATGCCAAATTATTGCTATTTTAAAAGTAGATGTGAAAAATCTTTTGATAAATGTAATGGAGATTATCCTTCTCTTAACGATCTAGGTGATGGTCATAAAGTTTCTTGTTGGCTCTATGATAAAGATATAAAGGAGGGGAGATAATGTCATCGGAAATATTGCAAGTGAAAAATTTGGTTAAATATTTTCCTATAGGGACAGGAATGTCTAAAAAAAATAAAAGTGTTGTAAAATCTGTAGACGGAGTTTCTTTTTCCATAAAGCGTGGAGAAATAATGGGTCTAGTGGGTGAATCTGGTTGTGGAAAAACTACTGTTGGAAGAACAATATTAAGGCTTCATGAGGCAACAGATGGAGAAGTTATTTTTGATGGAAAAGATATATTTAAATTAAATAGATCTCAACTTAGAAAAACCAGACCAGATATGCAATTAATATTTCAGGATCCGTATAGTTCTTTAAGTCCAAGAATTCCTGTTGGAGATATAATTGGAGAAGCTGTTTTAGAGCATAAAATAGTTCCTAAATCAGAATATAAGGATTATATTCTAAAAATAATGAGAGATTGTGGATTACAAGATTATCATATTTCTAGATATCCACATGAGTTTTCGGGAGGGCAAAGGCAGAGAATTTGTATAGCTAGAGCAATTGCTTTAAAGCCGAAACTTATAGTTGCGGATGAGCCCGTTTCTGCTCTTGATGTATCAATACAGGCTCAAATTATAAATCTTTTGAAAGACTTACAAAAAGAATACTCTTTAACCTATTTATTTATCTCTCATGATTTATCTGTTGTAGAGCATATCTCTGATAAAGTTGGAGTTATGTATCTTGGAAATATTGTAGAAATGGGATCTAAATATGATATTTTTAAGAATTGTATGCATCCATATACAAAAGCATTATTGAGTTCTGTTCCTATTCCTGATCCATCTTATAAATGTGATCGAATATTATTAAAAGGAGATATTCCATCGGCATCTAATCCTCCTTTAGGTTGTAAATTTAATACTAGATGTCCAAGTGTAATGGATATTTGTAAAAAAGTTTCACCAGAATATAAAGATTATGGCAGTGGTCATATGGTTGCATGTCATCTTTATACTAAGAGTTAAATATGAAAAAAAAACATAAAAATAGTTTTGAGGATAATGATATGACGATAGCAGAGATGAATATTGATGGTATGCCTTTTTATGATAAAAGTATCGTTAATAAAAGTAAAAATCATTATTCTGGATCATATACAAAATTATCTAAATTAGAGAGAAAACAAGTTATTAAGATATATTTAAAAATGATATTACCTGTAGGTGGAATTTTTATTTTAATATATTTTTTAATATTTTTTGGATTCTGGATTTTATTTAAGTAAAAAGCACACAACAAATGTTGTGTGCTTTTTACTTATTGTATTATTCCTCCGCCAGCTACTATATTATCAATATATATAACAGCAGATTGGCCTTTTGTTATAGCCCGTTGTGGTTTATCAAATTCTATAGAGGTGATATTATTATCTATAAAATAAATTTTTCCAGAAGCTGATTTAGCTTGATTCCTTATTTTAATATTTAGAGATATATTAAATAAAGTAGATTTATCAACAAGCCAATTTGTATCAGATATATTACATTGGTTTGAAAACAGATGAATTTCATCACAAAGAGTTATTTCTTTTGTTATAGGGTCCAATTTTGATACAAACATAGGCTTATTAAATGTTATTCCTAAACCTTTTCTTTGTCCTATTGTGTAGTTCCAAAAACCTTTATGTTTACCTAGTATATTTCCGTTTATATCAATAAAATTTCCCCTTGGAGAACATTCAAAAGTATATCCTTCTAAAAAAGTATTATATCCATTTTTATCTATAAAACAAATTTCCTGACTATCTTTTTTACTACTAATTTTTCCCAAATTATATTTTTCTGCTAACTCTCTAACTTGGGGTTTAGTGTATTCTCCCAGTGGAAAAAGAGTTTTTTCTAGATGAGATTTTGGTATATTATATAAAAAATAACTTTGATCTTTTTTATCATATTCTGCTTTTGCTAAAAATATTTGCCCGTCTTTATGTATTATTTTTGCATAATGTCCAGTAGATATATAATCAAATCCCATCGACATAGCTTTATTATAAAAATGATCAAATTTTATTGATTTATTACATACAATACAAGGATTTGGAGTTTTTCCATTTTTATATTCTTCTACAAAATAATCAACTACATTAGTTTTAAATACGTCTTTAAAATTAAATGTATAATGAGGAATTCCCAGTATATCGGCTATGTCTTTTGCATCGTTTACATCGTCTATAGAACAGCAAGAATCTTCTCTATCAAAAATATCATCCATAGGATGCCATAATTTAAATGTAACTCCTGTTACATCATATCCCATATCTATTAGAAGAGCGGCAGCTACAGAACTATCAACTCCACCACTCATTCCTAGTAAGACTTTTTTCAAAATAATTCTCCTAAAATTTATTATTATAAAGGTCAGTAGATAGATATCTTTCCCCAGTATCAGGAAATATAACTATAATATTTTTATTTTTATTTTCTTTTAAAAGAGCAAGGTTGGTGGCTGCCTTTAAAGCAGCACCAGAAGAAGGACCAACAATTAGCCCCTCTTCATGTGCGACTAAATTGCAGTGATATGAAGCGTCAAGATATGATATTCTATGTATTTCATCTATAATATCCATATTTAAAATTTTAGGAATAAATCCAGGACCAATTCCCTGTATTTTATGATATCCAGCAGAATAACCATTTAAAACAGAAGACTCTTCTGGTTCTACTGCTATTATTTTTATATAAGGTATATGTTTTTTTAAAACCTCACCAACACCTGTGATGGTTCCGCCTGTTCCAACCCCACAAACAAAGATATCAATATTTTTATTGGTATCTTTCAAAATTTCTTCTGCTGTTGTGTGTCTATGAATTTCATTATTGGATACATTTTCAAATTGATGTAAAATAATAGAATTGGGAGTGTCCTTTTGAAAATCTATAGATTTTTGAATAGCCCCTTTCATACCAAGTGAAGCAGGCGTTAATATAATTTCTGCACCAAGAGCTTTAAGCATATGAATTCTTTCTATTGACAATGTTTCTGGCATGGTTAGGATAAGTTTGTATTTTTTAGCAGCACATATAAAAGCAAGTCCAATACCTGTATTTCCACTTGTAGGCTCTATTATAATAGTTTCAGAGTTTAATAGTCCAGATTTTTCTGCATTAGATATCATAGCGATACTAGTACGATCTTTTATAGATCCCAGTGGATTAAAGGATTCTAACTTTGCTATTATTTTTCCGTAAGTATTTAGAGATTTATTATAATTTGTTAATTCAAGCATAGGAGTATTTCCAATTAATTCTATTAGAGATTTTTTTATATTTGTCATAAAATGCCTCTATCTATTATAATTTTAGAATAGATTATACAATGTTATATTTAATAAAATTATAGCTATCTAAGCACATATCTTGAAGAGATTTTTTTGATTCCCAGTTTAAAACTTTTTTTGCTAGTTCAGTATTAGCATAGCAAGACGCTATATCTCCTGGGCGTCTATCTACAATATTATAAGGTATATTAATATTGTTTACTTTTATAAAAGTTTTGACAAGCTGTAAAACAGAATATCCTTTACCAGTCCCTAAGTTTATTTTTATAATTTCATTATTATTATTTATATAATCTAAAGCTTTAATATGGCCATCTGCAAGATCGGAAACATGGATATAATCTCTAACACCTGTTCCGTCAATTGTATCATAATTATTTCCAAATATATTTAGACTATCCAATTGCTTAGTAGCAACTTTTATAATATATGGCATAAGATTATTAGGAATTCCAGAAGGATTTTCTCCAATAATTCCAGATTTATCTGCACCAATAGGATTAAAATATCTTAATATAGCTATAGACCAAGAAGGATCTGAATTATATATGTCTGTTAGAATATTTTCTATTATTAATTTAGAATATCCATAAGGATTTGTGGTTGATAGTTTAGCAGTTTCTTTTATTGGAAGATGTTCAGGATTTCCATAAACTGTAGCTGATGAACTAAAAACAATTTTTTTACAGTTAAATTCTTTCATTACATTTAGTAGAGATATAGTACCTACTATATTATTATTATAGTATAATAGGGGTTTTTCGACAGATTCTCCAACTGCTTTAAGTCCTGCAAAATGTATTACAGATGTTATTTTATATTTTGTGAAAATATGTTTTAAAAAATTAGTATCGCATATATCTGATTTTAAGAATATTATATTTTTTTTTGTTATGGTCTGCAATTTCTCTATAACAGAGAAATCGCTATTAAATAGATTATCTAATATAATAATTTTATCAGATATAGATTTTGATAGCTCTACAACAGTGTGAGAACCAATATACCCAGTTCCTCCAGTTATGAGAATAGACATAAACAAACCTCACTTTATAATGTTAATAATTAGAATTATATTGTAATATTTAGATAAAGTCAATTCATAGAAATATCTTATTTAATTATATGATCCTTGTTGAAAAATTTATAGAAATTTGGTATATTTATAATAAATTTCTATAATATATTATTTATAATAAATAAGAAAGAAAGTGATTTTTTGGAGAAATTTTCTTTAATAGTTGTAGCAGCAGGAAGTTCGGCGAGAATGGGAGGAGTTTCTAAACAGACATTAGTTTTAAACAACATACCTGTTGTTTGTCATAGCTTGATAAAATTTAATAAAATAGGACTTATAAATGACATAGTTGTAGTTACCAGGTCGGCAGATATAAATCTTGTTAAATATTATGTAAAAGAAAATAATATTACAAAGGTTTTAAATGTTGTAGCAGGGGGGGAAACAAGGCAGCAATCTGTTTCCAATGGGATGAGATATATTGATGGTCAAACTGAATATATAGCTATACATGACGGTGCAAGACCTCTTATTTTAAAAGAAGATATAATAAATGTTTTAAAAAATGCAGTTATATATGGATCTTCTGTATTAGGTGTTAGATCAAAGGATACTATTAAAGAAATTAATGAAGAAGGATTCATTAAAACCACATATAAAAGAGATAGTTTAATTCATGCACAAACTCCTCAAGCTTTTAATAAAAAGAATTTTATAGAAAGTTTAAACCATTGTATAAGAAATGGTTTAGATTTTACAGATGATTCACAAATGTATGAGAAGATGGGATATAAAATATTTTTTACAGAAGGAAGTTATACCAATTTAAAGATAACAACTAAAGAAGATATCTTATTGGCTAAAAGTCTTATATTGGATATAGCTGAAAAAGAGAAGGTGGATGGATGATAAAAATAGGACATGGGTATGATGTTCATAGATTGGTAGAAGACAGAAAATTTATCCTAGGGGGTGTAATAATCCCATATAGTATGGGATTATTAGGACATTCTGACGCTGATGTAGTTATTCATGCTGTTATAGATTCATTATTGGGTGCAGCTGGGATGGGAGATATAGGATGTTTATTTCCTGATACAGATAAAAAATATAAAGATATATCTAGTAGAGAATTATTAAAATATGTATATAAATTATTAATAGATAGTAATTATAGTATAGGAAATATAGATATAACCATTATAATACAAAAGCCATACTTAAAGCCATACGTTGATTTAATGAAGAAGAATATATCAGAAGATTTAAATATGGAGATAGGATATTTAAATATAAAAGCCACTACAGAAGAAAAATTGGGATTTACAGGGAGAGAAGAAGGGGTTTCTTGTCATGCTGTATGTATATTAAATATAGATAAATAGGTTATCAATTTTTAATATTCAAGCATATAATAGTTTTCAGAGGGTGATAAAATGGATAAAAGAAAACTGATTATATTAAGCTCAATAACATATGCATATAGGGCGAGAGATTTTTTATTTAAAAAAGGAATTCAGGTAGCTATATTAAAAACACCTCTAGAATATTCTCCCCGAGGTTGTGGATATAGTGTTGAAATAAAGGAAACAATACATAATATTGAAGAAATTTATCTTGAATTAAAATGTGCAAACATAAAAGTTTTAGGATATGTGGAATAGATAAATTATTTTATAGAGGTGATTATATTGTTTTATTTTGATAATGCATCGACTAGTTATCCAAAACCTCCTAATATGAAAGAAAATCTTTGTTATTCGATAGATAATTTTGGGGGAAATCCTGGAAGAAGTGGACATGATATATCTATGAAAACAGGAGAGAAGATATATCAGGTTCGACAGATGATTTCAGAATTTTTTGGATCTGAAATTGAAAATGTTGTTTTTACAAACAATTGCACGGACAGTTTAAACATAGGAATCAAAGGGATTATCTTAAAAGGAGATCATATAATAACAACGAATATAGAACATAATTCTGTTCTAAGACCACTTTTTAAATTAGAACAGGATGGTATTATAGATTTATCTATAATAGATGTTGTTGATAAAACGGATGAAGAGATTATAATTGATATAAAGTCTAATATAAAGTTTAATACAAAATCTATAATTATAAATCACGGATCAAATGTAATAGGTAAAATAATGCCAATATCTGATATAGGTATATTATGTAAAAATAATAATGTCATTTTTATTGTAGATGCGGCACAAACAGCAGGTGTTATTGATATAGATATAGTCAAAAATAATATAAATATTTTATGTATGGCTGGTCATAAAGGACTATATGGATGTCCTGGTATAGGAATTATGATTATAAATAATATAAATGCAGAAAATATTAAAACTCTAAAAGAGGGAGGAACAGGGAGTGTTTCTTATGATTTTACACATCCCTTTTTTATGCCTGATAGATTTGAATCAGGAACATTAAATACTATAGGTATTATTAGTTTAGAGTGTGGACTAAATTTTATAAAATCTAAAGGGATAAATAATATATATAATTTTGAATATTCTTTATGTAGATATTTATACGACGAGCTTTCTAATATGGATAAAATAGAACTTTCTGTTAATAATTATTATAAAGATAAATATGTACCTATAGTTAGCTTTAATGTAAAAGGAAAAAGCTCTATAGAAGTTGCTGATAATTTAAATGATAAAGGATTTTCATTAAGAGGAGGTTTTCATTGTGCTCCTCTTATACATAAATATTTAAAAACAGATAAAATAGGTTTAGTTAGGTTTTCGCCATCTACATTTAATAATATGGAAGAAATTAAGTGTTTTTTATCAACTATTTATAATATTTAGTATTCTTTATTTAAATATATTTTAATCTATGTTATTATAGTAAATAATGTTTATTATTCTAACAGGAGGCATAGTTTATGGAATATATTTCTTATTTTTGGAACTCTATTATTAGTGTGATAAACACGTTTTCTTTAGCTGATGTAATAGATATTATTTTAGTTTTTTATCTAGTATATAAAGGTATAAATGTTGTTAAAGAAACAAGAGCGGAACAATTAGTTAAAGGGATAATTTTACTTAGCCTAGCTTTCTTTTTTGTAAATATATTTGGTTTGAAAACAATAGGATTTTTACTAGAAAATATATTCCAAATAGGTATAATTGCAATTATTGTTATGTTTCAGCCAGAATTAAGAAGAGCCTTAGAAAAAGTTGGAAGGACAAAAGTTTCAAAATTTACTGTGTTTGGCGGAAATACAGACGATAATGTAAAAAAAGCTTTAATTTTAAAAAACATAATATCTATAGTTGTGAGTTCTGTTGATAGTATGTCTAAATCTAAGACCGGTGCTCTTATAGTTTTTGAAAGACAGACAAAATTGGGAGAACAAATTTCTACAGGAGTTTGCCTAAACGCAAAGATAAGCAAAGAACTTTTAGAAAATATATTTTTTCATAATTCGCCGCTGCATGATGGAGCAATTATAATTAGAGATAACCTTATTTTAGCTGCTGCTTGCTTTCTTCCAAAGCCACAAAATGAAGAATTTATAGATAGAAAATTTGGAGCACGACATAGAGCTGCAATTGGTATGAGTGAAAATTCTGATGCCATTGTTATTATAGTTTCAGAGGAAAAAGGAACGGTATCTGTTTCTGATTATGGACAAATTTTTCAGAAAACTTCAAAAGAAGAATTATTATCTTTTTTAACAAAAAAGCTTATATCTGATAATTTTAAAGCCATAAATAATAATAAAAGATCCAAATTCTGGAGGATAAAAAATAAATGAAGATAAAAATTAATAGATTATTAGGAAATAATGGTATGATTAAAATTGTTTCACTTATTATATCTATATTTGCTTGGTTTTTTGTTTCTCTAGTTATAAATCCTGAAATCTCGGTAACTGTTTATGATATTCCAATAAGGTCTAATATAGAGGGATCTACGCTGGATACAATAGGTTTAAAAGTTGTAGACGGGATGGACACAACAGTTAAAGCTACTATAAAAGGAAAAAGGTATATATTAGGGTCTTTAAATAAAAATAATCTTTATGCAGATATTAATTTAAAAAGTATTACTGGGCCTGGAGAATATATTTTAGATTATACAATAAATTTAGATATAGATAAAACTGGAAAAGCTTCTGATGATGACTATACTGTTATAAATATTTCTCCTTCTAGCATAGTTGTTAAACTAGATAGGATGATGGAAAAAGAATATGTTATAGAGACAATAACGCCTAATATATCGGCTAAAGATGGTTTTATAGTTGAAGAATCATATAATTTATATGATTCTATAAAATTATATGGACCGGAGCAAGATATATTAAAAGTCGATAAAATAATTTTAAAAAATGATAAAAAGGCAATTATAGAGAATACACTTGTTTTAGATGGTATTTTGGAATTTCAAAATAAAGAGGGAATAGCTCTGGTATTACCGAATATTATTTTACCTATAAATAAATTTGATATAACAGTTCCAGTGTATAAATCTCAAATTGTTTATTTAACTTTTGATTATATAAATTTTCCATCCCATTTAAATAAAGATAGTATTAGCCATACTATATCAACTTCAGAAATTAATGTTGGTGTTCCAACAGGAAGTAATAACAATATAACTGATATTAATTTAGGTACGATTGATTTTAGAAGGATTGATATAGGATCAGAGTTTACTTTTGATATTGTTCTTCCTTCTGGCTATAAAAATCTTAGTAATGTTACAAATGTCTCTATTAAGTTTAATAATGATGATTTTATTTCTGGAAATTATAATGTTTCTAATATTAGAATATTAAATCAGCCATTTGATTTTGATATTGTAATTGATACTAAGATAGTACAAAATGTTAAAGTTATAGGAAATAAATCTATGGTAGAAAATTTAGCACCTAGTGATATTGTAGGAGTGTTAGACTTTTTTGATACTAAATTTTCTGAAGGGAAATCATCTGTATCTATTAAATTTGATTTTATAAATGGTGGAAATATATGGGCAGTAGGAGAATATACAATTATAATTACATCTAAGAAAAAATAAAATAAAAATGGTATAACTTTATTGTTATACCATTTTTATTTTAAAGTATAATATATAACATCTTTCAACAAAATATTATATATTATACTTTAATTATAAAGTTTTTAACTAGGTTTATCTAATTAAATAAAAACTGAAAAGATTTAAACAATTTTGGTATAAATAATACCAAGATTAAAGATAATAAAAAACCTTTAATCTTGGTATTATTATCTTGATTTTTGCTATTCAAGTGGTTATAATAGGAGAGAAGTGGTTATTAGTGGTTGAAAGTGGTTGAAAACTATGTGGAAAATGTGGAAAATGTGGAAAATGTTTAAAACTTAAAAAAGAAGGTGGAAAATTTGTTAATAGGTGAATATAGTTATAATATTGACCCTAAAGGTAGAATGAATTTTCCTTCTAAAATAAGAGACTATCTTTCAGAAATTTTTATACTAACCAAAGGTCTTGATAATTGTTTATTTGTATTTTCTATGGAAGAATGGAATAAGCTAGCGGAAGATATAAAACGACTGCCTAGATCAAAAGCAGTAGCGATGCAGAGATTTTATTTTGGAAGTGCTCAAGAGATTATTCCAGATAAACAAGGAAGAATATTAATACCCATAAATCTTAGAGAATATGCAAATATAGAAAAAGAAGTTGTTGTTGTTGGAGCATTAAATAGGGCAGAAATTTGGAATACTGATAGATGGAAAAAGGTTTGTGATGATCTTTCAGCAGAATCAATAGCAGAAACAATGGAAGAGCTCGGCTTTTAAAACGAAGAAGGTGTTATATTGAAATTTGAACATTTTTCTGTTCTATTAGATGAATGTATAGAGGGACTAAATATACATAGTGATGGTGTATATGTGGATGGAACAGCGGGTGGTGCAGGACACTCTATAGAAATTGCAAAAAAATTAGAAAAGGGTATGCTTATTTCTGCTGATAGAGATAAAGAAGCAGTTAATATCATTTCTGAAAGGTTAAAAAGTTTTGATTTTGCTAGTGTTATTCATAAAAATTTTAAAGATATACCTAATCATATTAAAGATATAGGGTTACTAGGTGTTGATGGAGTTTTATTGGATTTGGGCGTTTCTTCATACCAATTAGACAATCCAGATAGAGGGTTTTCTTATAGATATGATGCTCCACTAGATATGAGGATGGGACAAACTGGTATATCTGCAAAAGAAGTTATTAATAATTTTAGTGTTGAAGAGATTGCTAAAATATTATATAATTTTGGAGAAGAAAAGTTTTCATTTTCTATAGCTAGGAATATAGAAAAAGAAAGAAATATAAAAGATATAGAGTCAACATTCGAACTTGTTGATATTATTAAAAGGTCAGTTCCATATAAATATACAAAAGGAAAGCATCCTGCTAAAAAAACATTTCAAGCTTTAAGAATATTTGTTAATAATGAATTAGATGATATTTCTATTGGTATTGACAATTTTTTTGATATTTTAAATCCTAAAGGAAGATTAGTGGTAATATCATTTCATTCATTAGAAGATAGAATAATAAAGAAAAAATTCAATGAATTTGCGACAGGATGTATATGTTCCAAAAATTTTCCTATTTGTATATGCAATCAAAAGCCAAAATGTATAAAAATTACAAAAAAACCAATTTTTCCATCGCTAAATGAACTTAGTGAAAATAATCGAAGTAGAAGTGCTAAGTTGCGAATAATAGAAAAAGTTTAAATTTTATTTTATTTTTATTTAAAAGGAAGTGTTATAATGTCAAAAAAATTTAATTTACATACAAATGTAAATGTTGCGTATGATTTATCTTTGTTTGAAGGACAGATTAATGAAAAAAGACAACCAAATATTATATCGGTAAAAAAACCTAAAAACAAAGTCAGGATACTTCCTATTATTTTTATACTTATAACGGGAATCATTGTTGCTGGAAGTTTTATCATGGGACAACTAATGATGAATGAAAAAGTTTCACAGATAACTAAATACCAAAAAGAACTTGATAATCTTAAAAGTGAAAAAGTTACATATGAAAATGAATTACAGACAAAAACATCATTATCTAATTTAGAAGAGTATGCTAAAAATAATTTAAATATGATCCCTAACTCGATTGGTCAGGTTGAATATATAAGTGTGTCATCTAATTTATCAAATATAGCTGAACAAAAGATAGATAATAATTTTAATATTATTTATTTTTTGGATGAGATAGCTAATTTTTTCAAAAATATTTTTAATATTTAGTGAAATAATTTATCATATAAATAAATTTATTAAATATAAATTAAATAAGAAGTATATAAAAGGGTTAAGAACAGATTTCTTGGCCCTTATTTTTATAAATATCTGTTTATTTTTTAAAGGAGTTATTTACAATGAAAAGAAGTGGTCCAACTTTAAAGATGAAGAATAGGCTAAATAAAGTTACTCTAAGTTTAATAATAGTAGGTTTTTTAGTATTAATATTCAAAATTGGTTTTATATCAATAATTAATGGAAAATTTTATAGAGAAAAAGCATCTGCACAACAAACAAGAGATGTAACTATAAATCCTAATAGAGGATCTATTTATGACAGCAATTTAAATATTATTGCACAAAGTGCTACTGTTTGGACTGTTTTTATATCCCCTCAAGATATAAAAACAGATGATATGCGAAATAAAATAGTTGATGGACTTAGCTCTATATTAGATATTGAAAAAGATATAATATTAGATAAATCATATAAAAAGAATTATTATGAAATAATAAAAAAGAAAATTGAAAAACCAATAGTTGATGAAATCAGAACTTTCATCAAAGAGGAAAAAATAGTTGGTATACATCTTGTAGAAGATACGAAGAGATATTATCCAAAGGGAAATTTTGCATCTAATATAATAGGTTTTACGGGATCTGATAATCAGGGTTTGTATGGTTTAGAAGCTCAGTATGAGGATATATTAAATGGAGAAAAAGGCAGAATTGTTTCTGCTAAAAATGCAAAAGGAAATGATATGCCTTTTGGATATGAAAAACTATATGATCCAAAAGAAGGTAAAAGTATAGTTTTAACAATTGATGAAAATATACAACATTTTGTAGAGAAAGCTTTAAATGAGGTTGTTATAACTCATAAAGTTCAACAACGCGCTGCAGCAGTAGCTATGGATGTTAATACGGGAGAAATATTAGCTATGGCAACAAAGCCAGATTTTAATTTAAACGAACCTTTTGAAATATTTGATGAAGATACAAGGCTTGCTTTACAAAAACTTTCTGGAGATGATTTAAAAACACAAACTTCTATAGAAAGAGAAAAGCAATGGAAAAATAAATTAATTACAGAACCTTATGAGCCAGGATCTGTTTTTAAAGTTGTAACTGCTTCTGGGTATATGGAAGAGGGTTTAAAGAAAGATAATCATTATTTTAGTTGTCCAGGATATACAATAGTTTCTGGAGTTAGAATGAAATGTTGGAAACTATCGGGTCACGGATCTACAGATTTCGCACAGGCTATGATAGTTTCTTGCAATCCAGCTTTTGTGGAAATGGGAACTTCACTAGGTGCAAATAAATTTTATAAATATTTCAGATCATTTGGATTAACAGAAAAAACAGGAATAGATTTACCAGGAGAAGTTTCGGGTATACACATAAAAGAAAAAGGATATGGACCTGTAGAAATTGCAAGTAGTTCTTTTGGACAATCCAACAAGGTCACAGCTATGCAGATGATAACAGCTTTTGCTTCTACAATAAATGGTGGATATCTACTTGAACCATTTATTGTTAAAAGTATTTTGGATAAAGAAGGCAATATTTTAGAAAACTTTGATAAAAACATTAAAAGACAAGTTATATCAAAAAAAGTTTCTGATGAAATGAAAATTATTTTAGAAAAGGCTGTTTCATCAGGTGGAAGCAATGCATATGTTAAAGGGTATAATATAGGTGGTAAATCTGGAACGTCAGAAAAATTAGACGGAAGCAAAACAGCTCGAATATCTTCATTTGCAGGATTTGCACCAGCTGATAATCCAAGAATTGCTGTTTTAGTTATGGTTGATGAACCAGGTGCAGGACATGTGTTTGGAAATGTTGTAGCTGCGCCTGTTGTTGCAAATATAATGAAAGATATTTTGCCATATATGAATATTCAAACACAATTTACAGAAGAAGAGTTAAAAACTATGGGTGTTATAGTTCCAAACCTTATAGGTGATGATATAAAAAGTGGAAAAAACAAACTGCAAAATCAAGGTTTAAATGTTCGTATTGTGGGTAGTTCTGATAAAATATTAAAACAGACTCCAGATTCTGGGACATCTGTTCCAAAAGGAAGCACAGTTATATTGTATACTCAAGAAGATGATGAAGAAACTGTAACAGTTCCTAATTTTATAGATTTATCTCCTGATCAAGCAAATAAATTAGCTATTAATAGTGGTTTAAATATAAAATTTGTTGGAGGAAGTACAAAATATCAAACAAGTAAGGTTTTTAAACAAGATAAAGTTGTAGGAACTGTTGTTAAAAAAGGAAGTTTGATAGTTGTAGATATATTAAATAGCGATCAATTAGGATAGTAATCATATTTTTAAGGAGAAATTTTCTATATGAAATTAAAGACTTTATTAGAGGGAATAAATTTTGAATGTAATTTTTTTAAAAATCTTTATATAAAGGATATCGTGTGTAATTCTAAAAATGTTATAGAAAATTGTATATTTGTATGTATACAAGGTCAAAAAAATGATGGGCATAATCATTATAAAGATGCTTTAGATAAGGGAGCAAGCTATATTTTAACAGAAAAAAATCTAAATATTGATAATCAAATAATAGTTAAAGATACTAGATTTGCTTATTCTAAAATATGCCAAAACTTTTTTGAAAATCCGTCTAAAAAATTAAAATTAATAGGTATTACAGGGACTAATGGAAAGACGACTGTTACAAATATAATAGCTGATATATTAAGAAATAGAGGGGAAAAAGTTGGAGTTATAGGAACTATACAGGTTGAAATTGGTGATAAAATTATATCTTGTGATAAAACAACACCAGATGCATATGAATTACAAAAAATTCTTAAATCAATGGTTACAGAATCTTGTAGTTATGTTATTATGGAAGTTTCTTCCCATGCTTTAGATCAAAATAGAATTGGTGATATGATTTTTGAAGTAGGTGTTTTTACCAATTTAACGCAAGATCATCTAGATTATCATATAAATATGAATGAATATTTTCTTGCTAAAAGAAAATTATTTAATTATTGTAAAATTGGGGTATTCAACCTAGATGATAAGTATGGATTATCTTTATTTGAAGATAAAGAAATAAAATGTATAAAAAAAAGTTATAGTATATTAAAAAATACAAATATAGATTTTTTTGCTGATAATATATCTAATGATATTACAGGATCAAATTTTAAGATAAATTATGGAAAAATGAAAAAGGATGTAAATTTTATAATTCCAGGGAATTATTCAGTTCAAAATTGTTTGGCTGCATTTGGAACGATAATAAATTTAGGTATAGATATAGATATTATAGTTGAATCTTTAAATAAATTTAAAGGAGTTAGAGGAAGAAGTGAAATAATAGGAGTGAAAAATGGTGTTGCTATTATATGTGATTATGCACATACACCAGATGGTTTGCTAAATATTCTTCCTAGTATAAAAGAATACACCAAAGGGAGAGTTATAACGATATTTGGTTGTGGGGGAGACAGGGATAAACTAAAAAGACCATTAATGGCAAAAGCGGCAGCAAAATATTCAGATTTTTTAATAATAACATCGGATAATCCAAGAACAGAAAATCCAGATGAAATAATAAATGATATTGTATCAGGTATAGTTGATTCTGATATAAGGTATATAACAATGACAGATAGAAGAAATGCGATAAAAGAAGGTATAATAATATCTAAAGAAGGAGACATTATTCTTCTTGCAGGTAAAGGGCATGAAAATTATCAAGTTTTAAATGGAAAAACTATAGATTTTGATGAAAAAATAGTTGTAAAGGAGATATTCGAGGAATTATCATTGTAAATATGGAGTGTAAATATGGAAAATTTAAAAGTTTCAGAAATATTTGATCTTTTTAAAATGGGTATTATATTTGATAAAGATATTGCTATAAATAAAATTTCTACAGATACAAGAGAAATTGAAAAAGGTGACATATTTATAGGTATTAGAGGAGAAAATTTTGATGGGAATTTTTATATAGATGATGCTTTACTAAAGGGAGCTATATTAGCTATAGGTGATAATTATACTGGTATTAATGAAAGTGTAATAAAAGTTGGTGATAGTAGAAAAGCATTTCTTGATATATCTAATTATTATAGAAAAAAATTTGATATACCAGTTATTGGAATTACAGGTAGTGTAGGAAAAACATCAACTAAAGATATGATTTATTCTATACTTTCTAAAAAAGGATTATGTCTTAAAACAGAAGGCAATCTAAATAATGATATAGGAGTTCCTAAAACATTATTAAATTTATCAAATTCAGACAGATTTGCTGTAGTAGAGATGGGTATGTCTAATTTAGGGGAAATATCTAGGCTATCAAAAGCATGTAAACCCAATATTGGTGTTATTACTAATATTGGAATGTCTCACATAGAAAATTTAAAGTCTGTTAAAAATATTCAAAAAGCAAAACTAGAAATTTTAGATGGAATTGATAGTGATGGAATTTTAATATTAAATGGAGATGATAAGCTTTTATGGAATTTAGAAAAAACAGTTAATAGACAAATTATTTATTTTGGAATTGATAATATAGATTGTGATATTATTGCAACTAATATTATTTCAAAGTCTATATCAACAAGATTTAATATAATTGATAAAAAAGAAAGTATTCCATTTGAAATTCCATGTTTAGGAAAACATAATATATATAATGCTATAGTTGGATATATTGTAGGAAAACAACTAGGATTATCAAAACAAGAGATTTATTTGGGGATAAAAACATATATTTCAACTGGGATGAGACAAAAAATAGATATTATATCTGGAATAACGATAATAAATGATTGTTATAATTCTAGCCCAGAATCTATGGTATCTGCTATAGATATATTAAATAAAATAAAATCTAAAAAAGAAAAAATATTAGTTTTGGGAGATATGTTAGAGTTGGGAGATTTATCTATATCTGAACATATAAAATTAGCAAATATTATATTATCTAGTGATATAACTAGAGTTTTTGCAATAGGGAATAACACAAAATATACTATCGAAACGCTTAATAATCATATTAATAATTCTAGAGAATCAATATTTTTTGAGGATAGTTCTTCTTTAATTGACAAAATAAAGTCTAGTTTATCTTATGGAGATTTAATTTTATTTAAAGCAAGCAGGGGGATTAAAATGGAAGAGATAGTTAAAAAAATATATGAGGAGTGTTTATAAATATGATAGGATATCTTAATGTAATTGTAGCTGTCATATCCTTTTTTATAACAGCTTCACTTGGATTTTTGCTTATACCTATATTAAAAAAGATTAAATTTGGCCAAACTATTAAAGAGATTGGTCCAATTTGGCATAAAACAAAACAAGGAACTCCAACTATGGGGGGGATAATGTTTATAGTTGGAGTTGTTTTTTCTTGTATTATAGGAATTTTAATATACATATCTTCTATAGAAGCTAAACCTATTGATTTTAAGCTAGATGTTATAAGGTTTATAGCTGGAATAATTATGGCATTAGCATTTGGTTTTGTTGGATTTATTGATGATTACATAAAGGTAGTTAAAAAGCAAAACCTTGGATTAAGAGCTAGAGAAAAAACTATAATGCAGATACTAATAGCAGTTACGTATATATTTATGATATATCTATCAGGAGATATTTCTACAATTATAGATATGCCTTTTTTAGGACAGTATGATTTAGGAATATTTTATTATGTATTTGCCATATTTGTTATAATTGGATGCGTAAATTCTGTAAATCTAACAGATGGAGTTGATGGGCTTGCGGGATCTGTTACATTTATTGCAGGGATAATATTTATCATTATATCTGGAATATTAGGATATACTCTTATGGGTATTTTTGCATCTGCAGTTACGGCGGGTTGTTTAGGTTTTCTTATTTGGAATTTTTATCCAGCGAAAGTTTTTATGGGAGATACAGGTTCTATGTTTTTAGGAGGATGTGTTGTTGCTCTAGCTTTTGGAATTAAACAGCCGTTATTTCTTATATTTATTGGAATAATATATATTATAGAAACTTTATCAGTTATATTGCAGATTATAAGCTTTAAAACTACAGGAAAAAGAATTTTTAAAATGAGTCCTATTCATCATCATTTTGAGATGATAGGATGGAGTGAAGTTCGTATTGTTTTAACTTTCTCTGTAATTACTGCATTGGTTGGTTCTATTGCTATATTTAGTTTAATAAAAATTTAAAGTATTAAAAATTTTATAAGATAGGGGGATTAGACTTGGCTAGGATAAAAAAGCGATTATATAAAAAACAAGGAAAGATAGATATTACTTTTTTAATTTTAATTTTTGTTATACTATCATTTGGACTTATAATGTTATTTTCATCAAGTTATGCATATGCTTATTATTATTTTAATGATAGCTTTCATTTTATAAAAAAGCAGGCAGTTTTTGCAATTGCTGGAGTTTCTGCGATGATATTGATATCTTATATTAATTATAATTATATAAAGAAGTATGTTTTTTTAATTTTTGGAATAGCCCTATCTTGTTTAGTTATTGTGCTATTTATGCCACCTTTAAATGGGGCACGAAGATGGATAAATATACCAGGAGGTTTTACGTTTCAGCCCTCTGAGATAATGAAATTTGCAATAATTGTGTTATTTTCTTATCTTATTTATAAAAATTATAATAAAATGGGAACGTTTTTATATGGTGTTGTACCATTCATGTTTTTTTTAGGAGTAGTTGCCTTTTTAATGTTATTACAGCCACATCTTTCTGGTACGGTTCTTATAGGTTCTATAGGGATGCTTATGATGTTTGTGGGAGGGACTAAATACAGGTATTTTATTATTGCAATTTTGATTGGTGTGTTGGGAATTATTCTTATTGTTTCTATAAGAGGTATAGATTATGTTTCTGATAGACTGGCAGGATGGATTGATCCATTTTCAGATCCGACTGATAGTACTTTTCAGACGGTACAATCTTTATTAGCTATTGGATCTGGTGGTGTTATGGGTCTCGGTTTAGGAAATTCTAGGCAGAAGTATTTGTATCTTCCAGAACCACAAAATGATTTTATTTTTTCTATAGTAGTTGAAGAACTTGGATTTATAGGAGCGACTGTTGTAATAGCGCTATTTGGTCTATTTATTTACAGAGGATTTGTAATTGCATCTAAATCTAGAGATAAATTTGCTATGATGCTTGCTGTTGGTCTTACAGCACAGATAGGTATACAAGTTATGTTAAATATTGGAGTTGTTACAAATACAATACCTAATACAGGCATAAGTTTACCATTTTTTAGTTATGGTGGAACAGCCTTGATGATGCAGCTAGCACAGATGGGAGTTATACTAAATATATCTAGGCATTGTATATATGAAAAAGAATAATATTTTATAAAAAGGGGTTATTTATCATGAAAGTCCTATTTGCAGCTGGAGGAACGGCAGGGCATATAAACCCAGCTATTTCTATAGCTAAATATATAGAGAAAAGAATTAAAGATGTTGAAATAGCTTTTGTAGGAACAGAAAAAGGTATGGAAAATACATTAGTTAAAAATCAGGGATATAAATTTTTTTCTATAAAAATAAAGGGGTTTCAAAGAAAATTAACAATAAAAAATATTATAAATAATATAGATGTTTTAAGATGTATAGCTGTTTCTAATTATATGTCTAAAAAAATCATATCAAGTTTTAAACCAGATATAGTTATAGGAACAGGAGGATATGTAAGTGGTCCTGTTGTTATGACTGCTAGTAGAATGGGAATAAAAACTTGTATACATGAACAAAATGCATTTGCAGGAATAACTAATAAAATTTTGTCTAAAAAGGTTGATATAGTTTTTTCTGCAGTTTCTGATTGTAATAAACATTTTAAAAATAGCAAAAAGATTGTAGTTTGTGGAAATCCTATAAGAGAAGAAATAGTTATAAAAACAAAATTGGAAGCAAAAAAAGAGCTAGGGTTGGATAATAAATTTTGCATACTTTCTTTTGGAGGAAGTTTAGGAGCTACAAAAATAAATGAAATTGCTATTGATTTAATAAAGTGGAATCAAGATGTTAACATTGTAAATCATATACATGGTTTTGGAAAAATTCGTAAAAAAGAATTTGAAGAGATGATGCATAAAAATAATATAAACAAAGATGTGATTAATGGTATTATTGTAAAAGAATATATTGATAATATGGAACTTTGCTTATCAGCGGCAGATTTGGTTATATGTCGTTCGGGAGCTTTGACTATTAGCGAGATACAGTGTATGGGGAAAGCATCTATTCTTATTCCATCTCCTCATGTTGCAGAAAATCATCAATATCATAATGGGATGGTATTGGTAAATAATAAGGCTGCTATTCTTATAGAGGAAAAGAATTATAAAAGAGAAGATTTTATAAAACTCCTATTAAATTTAATAGGAGATAAAAGAAAGATTGAGGCGATGGAGTCTAATGTAATAAAGATGGGTATAAAATCTGCAAACGAAGATATATATGATGAAATAATTAAGATATTATATTAAAAATAATCACCTTTCTAAAATTAAAACATAGTATATATAAAAAGAAACATGTGATATTTTTATCTGGAAGGGTGTAATAATTTTGGAAAAATTAGTTATAAAAGGTGGCAAAAAGTTAGAAGGCGAAATAAATATACAAGGTGCAAAAAATAGTTCTTTACCGTTATTAGCGGCTGCTATATTATGTAAAGGAGAAACAATTTTACATAATTGTCCAAATTTATCCGACGTTAAAGCGGCAGGTGATATATTAGAATATATTGGATGCAAAACAAGACTAGAAAATAATAGTTTTATAATAAAAACGGAAAGTATTAAAAATTATGAAATATCTGATAGTTTGATGAGACAGATGAGATCTTCTGTAGTATTTTTAGGAGCAATAATTGGGAGGTTGGGAAGAGCAAAAATATCTTTTCCTGGTGGTTGTGAGATTGGTTCTAGACCAATAGATCTGCATTTATCAGCTTTAAGAGATTTAGGTGTTATAATCGACGAAATGGGCGGAATATTAAACTGTTATATTCAGGATAAAGGACTTATAGGAACAAAAATATCTTTATCTTTTCCTAGTGTAGGGGCAACAGAAAATATAATTCTTGCCGCTGTTAGATCTAAAGGAATAACTACTATTAATAATGCTGCACAAGAGCCAGAAATAGTTGATCTTGCTAATTTTTTAAATAAATGTGGAGCAAAGATAATAGGTGCAGGAAATAGTGTTATTAGAATTGAAGGGGTAGAAGAATTATATGGTTGCGAATACACAATAATGTCGGATAGAATAGTGGCTACTACATATTTAAGTTGTGCAGCAATTACAGGGGGAGAAATTCTATTAAAAAATATAGATGCTAGATATATGGAGAGTGTTTTTCCCATATTTAGGCAGATAGGATGCACAATTATTTTAAATGAAAATAGTATATACATAAAATCAAAAAAAAATTTAGCTGCTATGAAATGTATAAGAACAATGCCGTATCCTGGATTTCCAACCGATTCACAGTCGCTAATAATGGCTGTTAGTCTTGTTTGTAAAGGAACTAGTGTATTTATAGAAAATATATTTGAAAATAGATTTAAAGTTGTAGATGAATTTAGAAAAATGGGAGCAAATGTTAGCGTGGAAGGCAAAGTGTGTGTTGTTGAGGGTGTTGGTAGACTATATGGTTCAAAAGTTCATTCTACTGATTTAAGAGGTGGTGCCGCTTTAGTTGTTGCGGGATTGGCGGCTGAAGGTGATACAAATGTTTTTGATATACACCATATTGATAGGGGATATGAAGATTTTGAAAAAAACCTTCATATATTAGGAGCATATATAAAAAGGGAGCAATAATGAAAGATGAAAGATACAAGAATAAAGGATAATAGAAAAGAAAGACAATTACTTAGGGAGAAAGCAAATAAAAAAAACGCAATATTTTTAGTTAAAAATAGGAAAAAAAATTACTTTTTATATTATATAGTGCTTTTATTTTTTGTTATAATGACTTTAGTTATTTTATGTGTTACAGTTTTTTTTAATATAAGGGAGATAAATATTCAAGGATCTGATATCTATTCTACTGAAGAGATATTAGAAAATATATCTTTGAAAAAGGGAGATAATTTATTTCGCATAAATGTTGAAGATTTAAGAGAACAAATCCTAAAGAAATTTAAATTTATAGATTATGTAGATATACAGGTTAAAATACCAGACTCGTTAGATATCAAAGTTGAAGATGCATCAATTTTTTTAAGTATCAAACAAAATGATAATTATATTTATATAAGTAAAAAAGGTAGAATAATAGGTACAGACGATTTTGAAGGAAATGAAGAAAATATAGAAATTTATGGACTTGAAGATGTTTTATTGTCTACAGGAGATTTTATTACTAAAAGTGATAATGAAAAAATAAAATGTTTAGATTCTATAGTAAATGTTATAGAGACTGAAACAGTAGAAAATATCAATTTTATAGATATTTCTGATGTAAATGATATAAAATTAATTTATGATAATCGAGTAGAAATATTAGCAGGAGATTTATTAGAATTTGACTATAAGATGAGATTAGTTAAATTTATATTGGATAATAAACTAGGAAAAACAGAGTTTGGAACAATTAATATTAAAAATGTTAAAAAAGCGGTATTTACGCCTCGAGAATAATAGTGTATAATTATCTACATGACATTATAATAATTATAAATAGTTGTTGAAATTTCTTTTAAAATCTGATAGATTATTATTATGGGATGAATTTGCATAGTTGATTTTCTATGCATAAAACGGGAGGATAAGCATTGTGAATTTTATGTTAGATAATGATATGGATAAAGTAACCAGTATAAAAGTTATTGGTGTTGGCGGCGGTGGCGGAAATGCTATAAATAGGATGATTGAAGCGGGTATGGTAAGTGTAGAATTTATAGCTATTAATACAGATCATCAGGTTTTAAATCATTCCAAAGCGCCAATAAAATTACAGATTGGCGAAAAATTGACAAAAGGTCGAGGAGCTGGAGGAAATCCAGAAATTGGAAAACGTGCAGCTGAAGAGAGTAGAGAAGAAATTTCCAATGCTTTAAAAGGAACTCAAATGGTTTTTATAACTGCAGGTATGGGTGGCGGAACGGGGACAGGAGCTGCTCCTGTTGTTGCAGATATTGCAAGGGATCTTGGAATATTAACTATAGGAATAGTTACTAAACCATTTGTATTTGAGTCTAAGAGAAGAATGGAGCAAGCGGAGACAGGAATTTCTTTGTTAAAAGAAAATGTAGATTCTTTGGTTGTTATACCTAATGAAAGATTAAAACTTATATCTGAACAAAAGATAACTTTAGCAAATGCGTTTGAGGCGGCTGATGATGTTTTAAGACATGGAGTTCAGAGTATATCAGATTTGATAAATGTTACAGGATTTATCAACCTTGATTTTGAAGATGTTAGAAGTGTAATGCAGGGTGCAGGATATGCACATATGGGAGTTGGACAAGCAGGAGGAAAAGATATGGCAGAAGAAGCGGCGTCGTTGGCTATATCTAGTCCACTATTAGAAACTTCTATAAATGGAGCAAAAGGTGTAATCATAAATATAACAGCATCTACAGATTTTTCTTTGGAAGATGCAGATGTTGCTTCTGCTATGATAACAGAAGCGGCACATCAGGATGCAATAGTTATTTGGGGGGTTGCTTTTGATGATACCCTAAAAGATGAAATGAAGATTACAGTTATTGCAACAGGTTTTGATTCTGATACTAAAACAGTTTCTGCGAGTAATTTTGGAAAATCAACGTCAAATAGAGATTCTACAGTTACAAGAGATAATACTAGCGAAAATGATATAGAATTTGGAGATATACTGGATTTATTTAATCGTAAATAATATAATAAAACGCTACACATAGTGGAGCGTTTTATTATAAGTTTAAGATTATAACATAGAATACGATATATAGATTATAATATAGAATTCTTAAATCAATTATATATATAGTATAATTTATTATTCAAATAAAAAAATGATAAAAAGGTGGTTTATATGAGTAAGGGGATTTTCGTTTTAGGAACAAAACAAAATGTTGGAAAGACATATATTTCAACTTTAATGTTTAAAAAATTATTTAATATGGGTCTAAAAGTTGCATATTATAAACCAGTGGCTATGGGTGTTTCTTATAATAATGATATTGTGTGTTCTAAGGAAATAAGTTCTGTATATAATTTTTGTAATATAGAAGCTAATATTTCTGATTTTTTTACTTATGGATATGAAAATAATATTCAACCATATATAGCTTCTGTAGTTGAAAATAAAAAGATAAATATAGATAAAATAAAACAAGATTTTAATTATCTATGTAAGCATTTTGATTATATAATTGTTGAAGGTTTTAGCGAAATATTAGTTCCGTGTAGTATTGAAGAGGATATTATGCCAATCGATATAATAAAAGAACTTGATTTAGGAGTTGTTTTTATATCTAGTTGTGATGAAGAAAGTGTTTTGAATGACACATCATTAAATATTAGCTACCTATTATCTAATAATGTAGATTTAAAAGGCATCATCTTTAATAGGTTTAATAAGGAAAGTTTTGTAGATATAGATAATAAAAAGGCTATTGAGATGGTTACTGGAATTGCTACTCTTACAACTATTGGGAATAATGAAATTTTCTTTAATATATTAGGAAATAAATTAAAAAGTATGTTTTCGGATGTTATTCTAGATGATATAAATTTAGATGAAGAAGATATAGAAGAGTCTAATAGTAGGAATAGATTTGATACTAATTTTGATTTGAATAGTGATTGTACATTAGGCTAGAATTAAATTGTAATAACTAATATATAAAAAGCCTTAGATATTATCTAAGGCTTTTTATATATTAGTTATTACAATGATGATCTTTATCAGCACAGGAACAATCGGATGTTTTAGAAGCTTTTATAGATTTCATAATAGATTTAATAGAAATTATAATTATTGCTAATATTATTAATGCGGGTATAATTACAATTAAGATATCCAATATTATTCACCTCTTTCATTTTTTAAGATAGATAATTGATATTTTTTACTATGTTCTATTATATTAAAAAAACATGAAATTATATATTTTTTTTTTCTGTGATTTTCAGGAATAATTTTAGAAATTGATTTTATTACAAAATTTTCTCTATCTGTATTTTCTATAGGTATATTTCCACAAAGTTTAATATTAGCAATTTTTTTTACAAAATTGAATCTTTTTATTAAAAGTTGTGCCAATTCTGCGTCTATTTTATTTATTTCTGATCTATAAGAATGTAAATCCATAGAAAAATGACTCCTTATTAAAAGCTATAATAACATTATACATAAAAAGTATATAAAAATAAATATAAATATTTAATTAAAAGATTATTGAACAATTGACAATAATTTCTGTTTGATATAATATTAATAAATAAATAAAAAATGGTGGATTATATGGAAAAAAAAACAAAAGATATTTCTAAATCGGTTATAAGAAGACTTCCTAAGTATTATAGGTATTTAGAAAGGCTTTTATTAACAAATATTAATAGAGTTTCTTCTAAGCAATTAGGAGAAATTATGGGATTAACCGCTCCACAAATTAGACAGGATTTAAGTTGTTTTGGAGAATTTGGACAGCAAGGATATGGTTATAACGTTTCTGAGTTAAAAAAAGAAATTGGAAAGATACTTGGAGTTGAAAATAGTTTAAAAACGATTATTGTTGGTGTTGGAAATATAGGAAAGGCTATATTCAATCATATTAATTTTTCTGAAAAAGGCTTAGATATGATTGCCGGATTTGATAAAGATGAAAACATAATTGGAACAAATTTTAATGATTTAAAAATTTTATCTATATCTAATATAATAGAATTTTGTGAAAAAAATATAGTGAAAGTTGCAATATTATGTATACCAGAAGATGTATCCAAACATATTGTCGAGGTTTTAAGATGTGCTGGTGTTGAAGGTTTTTGGAATTTTAGTAATTTCGAATTAAAAGTTGATTATAGAGATATAGTTATAGAAAATGTTCATTTAGAAGATAGTCTAATGACTTTATGTTATATGATTAATAATAAGAATAAAAAATAAATTTTAAATAATATTAATAAATTTATATTAGGAGAATTTTATGAGTTCGTATTTATTTCAACTTTGCGTAAGACTTATAGTTGTTTTAACAGCTCTTCCTATACATGAATATGCTCATGGCTATGTAGCTTATAAATTAGGAGATCCGACTGCTAAAATGCAGGGTAGATTAACTATTAATCCAATTAAGCACCTTGATATTATAGGATCAATAGCAACTTTGATTTTTGGATTTGGTTGGGCAAAACCCGTCCCTGTGAACGCTAGAAATTTTAAAAATCAAAAATTTGGGATGGCTATAACAGCTATTGCAGGACCAGCATCAAATTTTTTATTAGCATTTATATTTTTAGCAATATTAAAAATAATATCAATTATTCCTATGACTGGTAATGTAGGCCCTATATCAGGTGTTATGCAAGTTTTAAATATAATGATTACTGTAAATATATCTATAGGAGTTTTCAATCTTTTACCTATCCCTCCGTTAGATGGATCTAGAGTTGCGATGTATTTTCTTCCAGAAAAAATATATTTTCAGATGATGCAGTATGAACAAATTTTATTTATAGGATTAATAATACTTATGTCTTCTCCAATATTAAACGTCCCAATTCAAATTTTATCTGGAATTATTTTTAATATATTAAATTTTTTTACATCATTCATTGATATCATTGGAAAATTATTTGGATAATGAATAATGAATTAAACTTTAATTTAGATATATTTGAAGGGCCTTTGGATTTATTATTACATTTAATTTTTAAGCATAAGTTAAACATATATGATATAAAAATCTTTGAGCTTTTAGAGCAATATATGAAATTTATAGATAAAAAAGATAAAACAGATTTAAATATTTCTACCGAATTTATAGAGATGGCAGCTAGGCTTGTATATATAAAAACTATATCACTTATTCCTAAAAATAAACATATTGAAAAAGAAAAACAAAAATTAACTGGTATACTTCTAGAATATCATCTTTGTAAAATAGTTGCAGAAAATATTAAACTTAGATATATAGAGGATAAAATTTTTTTTAGAGAAGGAGAAAAAAGTTTTATTAATCAAAAATATTCATTAGTGCATGATAAAAATATTCTTTTTGATAGATATAGCCAATTAATTTTAAAAAGTATAGAATTAAAAGATAAACCAATAGATAATATATCAAATTTAGTGAATAGAAAATTTGTTTCTATTCAAGATAAAATAGATCTAATATTAGAATCTTTATTAGAAAAAAAATATTTAAGCTATTATAAAATCTTTAAGAAAAAAGATAAATCCGATATAGTTGCTACATTTTCTGCTGTGTTAGAGCTTGTAAAGACAAAAAAAATAATTTTGAGCAATGATAATGAGCATATATATTTAAATATAAATTAAATTATTGGAGATAAGGTTATATAATGTATAAAAATATTAATAAGATTATTGAAGGAATAATCTTCATATCTGCTGAACCTGTTTGTATAGAAAGATTATCTATTTTTTTTTCTAAAGATAAAGAAATTATAGTAAAAATTTTAGAAGAAATAAAAGATAGACATATACATAAAAATAGCGGAATTGAATTAATTTCTTTTAATAATAAATTTCAATTTATAGCTAATAGAGATTTATCTGAAGATATAAAAAAGTTTTTAGAGATAAAAAATAAAATACCTCTATCAACTGCATCGATGGAGGTATTGTCTATCATTGCATATAATCAACCTGTGACAAAAAACTTTGTTGAACAGGTTAGAGGAGTTGATAGTTCATATATAATTAATAATTTAACAAAAAAAGAACTATTAGAAGAAAATGGTAGATTGGATGTTCCAGGGAGACCAATTACTTATATAACAACAGACCATTTTTTAAAAAGTTTTTCCTTAAAAAATTTAAAAGATCTCCCACCTATACCAGATAAAATAGAGATACCAAAATAAATTTTTAGATATAAGGGTGGTGTATAAATATTATTTTTATTATCATAATAATATTTATTATTATAATTATTATGAGTAATATTAAGGTGTATTTTGATATTACTCATAAACTAAAAGTTAAGATATATTTTTGGTTTTTTAAATTTAATATAAAAGATAAAATAGATATTATTGATCAGTCTAATATAGAAAAATCTACTGATAAATATAAGTATAAAAAAAAATCTTCAAAAAAATCTAATAATAATTTGCAATTTTTAAATATATTAGAAATAGTAATAGATTTTATTAAATCTTTAAAAAAACCTATACTTTTTTTTATAAAAAAAATTAGTATAAATAAATTCAAAGTATATGCTATAATTGCAAAAGGAAATGCATTTGACACTGCTGTTAGTTATGGAAATTTTTGTATGCTTTTTTATGGGTTAATTTCTATTATTTATAATTTTTTTAAATTAGATATAGAAAGTATAAATATAGCTCCAGATTTTGATGAAGATAAAAAAGATAGTTATAGCGTATCTTTTTATATTTCTATAAAGATTTATACTATTTTATTTTTAATATTTGGAATAGTTATAAATTTTTTGATTAATACTTTAAAAAGAAAAGTAAATAGGTCAAATAAATAAAAAGGTGGTATTTAAATATGAAAGAGCATCCAATACAAGGAATGATGGGAACAGCCATGGAAAAAATAAAAGAAATGGTTGATGTAAACACTATAATAGGCGATCCTATTATATCACCAGACGGGACAACCATTATTCCAATCTCTAAGGTTGGTTTTGGTTTTGGATCTGGTGGTTCGGATATTCCAGCTAAAACTCCAGTCGAGCTTTTTGGTGGAGGATGTGGAGCAGGTGTTTCGATACAACCTATAGCTTTTTTGGTTGTATCAAAGGGAGATGTTAAACTTTTACAGCTAAATACTAATGATAGTACAGCTGATAAAGCTGTTGAAATGGTTCCGAAAGTTATGGATAAATTATATGAAATATTTTCAAAATCTAGAGAAGAAAAAAATAAAATCAAATCTGAAAAAGAAAAAATATCTGAAGATGATATTGAGGAATAGTTAATTATTTTTTATCATATAGATTAATTGGTGGTGGTTTTAAATTGAAAGAAAAAATATTTTCAACTTTATTATTATTTTTATTTATGATATACTCTAATTTTTTTATTGATAAGGTATATGCTATAGATATTCCTAATATTTCTGCAAAATCATCTATTGTTATAGAAGCGAGAACAGGTAGAGTTATTTATGATAAAAATATGGATGAAAAACTTCCGATGGCTAGTACGACAAAAATATTAACAACTTTAATTGCTTTAGAACAAGAAAATATAGAAGAATACTTTATTGTCGATAGTCAAGCTATAAAAACAGAAGGATCATCTATGGGATTGTTGGATGGAGATTTTGTGAATTTAATAAGTTTATCATATGGTATGATGCTTCCTTCTGGAAATGATGCAGCAAATGTAGTTGCTGTAAAAATATCAGGATCGATAGAAAAATTTGCAGATACTATGAACTTATATGCTGAAAAAATTGGTATGAAATCATCTAATTTTACCAATCCATCGGGATTACATGATGAAAACCATTATTCTACAGCATATGATATGGCTATTCTTATGAAACATGCGATGAAAAATACAGATTTTGTTGATATAACTTCAAAATATAAATCAACAATAAAGTATGGAAATCCTCCTTATTCAAGAACATTAACGAATCATAATAGATTGTTAAATACTTATGATTGGATAGTTGGAGGAAAGACAGGGTTTACAACTCCTGCGGGGAGATGTCTTGTATCAATAGGTTATAAAGATGACACAGCTTTAATCGCTGTAACTTTAGATGCAAAAGAAGACTGGAATGATCATAAAATTTTATATGATTATGGTTTTGAAAAAATAAAGCCTATAGAATTATCACCTGATATAGGAGAAACTTCTATAGCTATAGTTAATGGAAATAAATCAGAATTTAGTATATCAAATCCATCTTCTATAAGTATTGGGATTCATCCTGATGATTTCCAAAATTTAAAAAAACAGATAAATTTTAAACATTTTTATTATGCACCTGTTATGAAAAATGATATTATAGGAGAAGTTATATATACGTTAGATAAAAATGTTATTGTGAAGATCCCTTTATTTGCTGGAGAAACTATAGATAGATTAGATATTATAGAAGATGAAAAAGAAGAAAATATATTTAGTCAACTTTTTGATTCTATAAAAAATATGTTTAAAAATATATCTAAAATATTCTCATAATTTATTATATTAATAAATTATGAGTTTAAAATATAGATTGGGGAATATAAAATTGGAAAAAATTAGATTACAGAAAGTTATTTCTGAAAGTGGATTTTGTTCTAGACGAAAAGCAGAAGAATTAATACAAAAAGGAAGAGTTAAAGTTAATGGTCGTGATATAGAGATAGGTGTAAAAGTTGATAAAGTTAAAGATCTTATAAGTATAGATGGAGAAAATATTATTATTCCTAAAAAACAAAATTATAGATATATAATTTTATATAAGCCAAGAGGATACATAACAACGATGAAAGATGAAAATAATAGGAATAGAAAATGTGTTGCAGATTTAATAACTGATGTAAAAGAAAGAATTTATCCAGTTGGACGATTGGATGTAAATTCAGAGGGTTTATTATTATTTACTAACGATGGTGATTTTGCAAATGATATCATGCATCCTAGAAAGCATGTAACAAAAACATATAGAGTTACAGTTAGACCAGATATAACAGATAAACAAGCGGCGGATCTTTCTGAAGGTGTTGAAATAGATGGGTATAAAACTCTTCCAGCAGAAATTAGAGTTTTGACAAAAGAAAGAAATAGAGTTGTTATAGATATAATTATAAGAGAGGGCAAAAATAGACAGATTAGAAGGATGTGTGAGGCTGTTGGATTAGAAGTTGCTAGATTGAAAAGAACATCAGTAGGACCTCTTAGACTTGGAATGTTAAAACCAGGTACATATAGGGATTTAAAACCAGACGAATTAAGAGCAATTAGAACAGCTATTAGTAAATAGGAGGGTTTATTTTGATTTTCAAAAATGGAACTATAGTTGATGAAAATTTTGAGTTGGTAAAAAAAGATATAAAGATTAAGGGTAAATTTATAGAGTCTATACAACCTAGTATATCTATGGATGGAGATATCATAGATTGCCAAGATAAGTATATAATTCCTGGTCTTATAGATATTCATACGCATGGCGGATGTGGGTGTGATTTTTGTGATAATAGTATAGAAAGTTATCAAACAATTTCAGACTATCTTGGACAAAATGGGATAACATCATTTCTTATGACAACTCTAACTTTATCAAAAGATTATCTTTTATCTATGATGAAAAGCATGAGTATTTTTATGGAATCTAATTTAAATACAGCGTATCCTCATGGAATATATCTGGAAGGCCCCTTTTGTAGTAAAGCAAAAAAAGGGGCTCAAAATGAAAAATATATAATTAATCCAGATATAAATCTTATAAATGCTCTAAATAAAGAGAGTGGTAATAATTTAAAAGTAGTTACTATAGCCCCAGAATTGGAAGGAGCTATGGAGTTTATAGATTATTATAAAGATAGTGATATTGTCTTATCAATGGCACATACAAATGCTAATTATGAAATTTCTAAACAAGGGATATCTAGGGGGATAAAACATGGAACACATCTATATAATGCGATGACCCCTTTTACACATAGAGATCCAGGGACAGTAGGGGCTATTCTAGAAAGTGATATAACTGCAGAATTGATTTGTGACGGTATACATATACACCCATCTGTGATAAGAACTACATATAAAATATTGGGTGAAGATAGATTAGTTTTGATTAGTGACAGCATGTCTGCTGCTGGAATGAAAGATGGAGTTTATCAGATAGGTGGACAAGATGTAAATATAGTTGATGGAAAAGCGACTCTGGTGGATGGCACAATAGCTGGTTCAACAACTAATCTAATGAAATGTATGATTTATGCATCAAGATCAGGTATACCTTTTCAAAAAGCAGTTAAAGCGGCATCATATAATCCAGCTAAACTACTTGGAGTAGATAATATTGTTGGAAGTATTTCTATTGGTAAATATGCAGATATAGTTATTTTAAATAAAGATTTTACAATAGAGTCAGTTTATATAAAGGGCAATAAAATAAAAAGGTAGTTTAGATTAACTGCCTTTTTATTTTACCATTTTATTGGATTCATGTTATTCTTTATTAAAAAATTATTTGATTTAGAAAAATGTTTATTTCCAAAAAATCCTCTATATGCGGAAAGAGGGCTTGGATGGGGAGATTTTAAAACAAGATGTTTTTGATTTGTTATTAAATTTTGTTTATCAATAGCTTTAGCTCCCCATAATATAAATATAATTGGTATATCTTTTTGATTTAATTTTTTTATTATGCAATCTGTGAAGGTTTCCCATCCAATATTTTTATGGCTATAAGGTGTAGATGACCTAACTGTCAGTACAGAGTTTAGAAGAAGTACACCCTGTTTTGTCCATGGTGTTAGATCCCCAGTTTTAATAATAGTTTCACCAATATCTGATCTAACTTCTTTTAAAATATTTATAAGAGAAGGAGGTTTTTTTTCTATATTATTTACAGAAAACGCCAGCCCATTTGCTTGATTAACTCCATGGTAGGGGTCTTGTCCTAATATTATTATTTTTGTATTTTCAAAAGATGATAATATTAGTGAAGTAAATATTTTATCTTTTGGAGGGTATATTATTTTATTTTCATATTCTTTATCTAGAATATTTTTTAATCTTAAAAAATATTGTTTATAAATTTCTTTTTTTAAAATTACATCCCAATCATTGTTAAAGTTACTCATATATTTTATAGACTCTCCTATTCTTAATTTTAAATATATTGAAATCAAATTACATATTTGATTTTTTTTTAAATATATAATAGAATATATAAAGTTGATAAAAATTTTATATTTTTACGGGGGTATAAATGTCAGATTTTATAATAAGATTCAGAAAAACTTGGATTTTTATTCTTAAAATTACAATGCTGATTTCATTATTCAGCACTTTTTATACTATTTGGAGCTCATTCTATAGTGAAACACTCTTTTATAATAGAGGAAATTATTTGGTTATGTTTATATATACTTGTATATTTTTTATATTATATCATATATATTCTGTAGGAAAAATAGATGGAAAAAGTACTAGTAATATATTAAGTTCTTGGTTTTTTGTAATAGTTTCTTCAAATGTTTTTATATATTTTATTATATCTTTAATTAGTGGAAATCTTTTAAGAATAGATAAATTTATAATATTAATAATCTCACAATTTTTAATATCAATAATATATTCTTTGATGTCTTTAAAATTATACTATATGCTATATCCTATAAAAGATGTCATGCTTATTTACGGAGAATATATTTCAGAGGAAACTATTTTAAAAATAATAAAAAAAGATAAAAAATATAATTTGATAAATATCAAATCACAGAAGGATGATATTACATCCATTATAGATATAATCGATAAAGTTGATGGAGTTTTTTTATATTCTATAAAAGGGGATGTTGCAGATAAAATAATTAATTATTGTTATTGCAAGAATAAGAGATTGTATATTATCCCTACGTTAACGGATATAATAATAAAAAATTCATTTATGACACAGGTATCAGATATACCTATTATGCTCTGTAAAAATAGAGGTCTTATGCCAGAACAATTAATAATAAAAAGAATATTTGATATCATAGTCTCAATTATAGGACTTGTTGTATTAAGCCCTATAATGCTAATAACATCTATAGTAATTAAATTATATGATAAAGGGCCTGTTTTTTTCAAACAAAAAAGAGTTACAAAAGATGAACGAGTTTTTATTCTATATAAATTTAGAAGTATGATTATAAATGCAGAGAAAGACGGAAAAGCAATTTTAGCATCAAAAAATGACTCTAGGATAACCCCTATTGGAAACTTTATAAGATCAACGCGAATTGATGAGATACCACAACTTTTAAATATATTAAAAGGCGATATGACGTTAGTTGGACCAAGACCAGAGAGACCAGAGATTATTAGTGAATATATAAAAGTTTATCCTGATTTTGCAATGAGAACAAAGGTTAAATCTGGACTTACTGGATATGCACAGGTTTATGGAAAGTATAACACTAAACCAGAGGATAAAATAAAATTAGATTTAATATATATAGAAAAATATTCATTTTGGTTAGATATAAAGATTATATTTCTTACATTTCAGACAATATTTATTTCTGAAAGTACAGAGGGAGTAGATAAAAAATAGAGTTAATTATGTTGACATAATATTAAATATAGAATATAATTAATATTGTTAAATTAATAACAATATTAATTATATTCTATATTGGAGGTATTTTTAATGTCTAAAGAAAAAATAGTAGATAATACGATTTCAACAAATACGCTTATTGATGAATTAGTTCTAAAAGGGAAAAAAGCATTAGATGAATATATGAAATTAGATCAAGAACAGGTTGATAAAATTGTTCATAGTATGGTTTTAGCGGGGCTTGAAAATCATATGAATCTTGCTAGATTAGCAATAGATGAAACTGGAAGAGGTGTTTTTGAAGATAAGGTAATTAAAAATATTTTTTCTACAGAATATATATGGCACGATATTAAATATGCAAAAACTGTTGGAATAATAAGCGAATCCGAATTAGACGGATATATGGAAATAGCAGAACCAGTTGGTGTTGTAGCAGGGGTAACACCTGTGACAAATCCAACTTCTACTACTATGTTCAAAACTATTATTACAGCAAAAACAAGGAATCCAATTATTTTTGCTTTTCATCCATCTGCTCAAAAATGTTCAGTAGAAGCAGCAAGAATACTTAGAGATGCAGCAATAGCGGCGGGAGCTCCGCAAAATTGTGTACAATGGATAGAAAAACCTTCTATAGAAGCGACATCTGCACTGATGAATAATGATGGAGTATCTTTAATATTGGCTACTGGCGGTAGTGGAATGGTTAGATCTGCTTATAGTTCTGGAAAACCAGCTTTAGGAGTTGGACCTGGAAATGTTCCTTGTTATATAAATAAATGTGTAGATTTAAATAGAGCATGCAACGATTTAATGTTGTCAAAAACATTTGATAATGGTATGATATGTGCTTCTGAGCAGGCTGTAATAGTGGATAAAGAAATTTCTTCAAGATTTGAAAAAATAATGTTAGATAATAATTGTTATTTTCTAACAGAAGAAGAAACTATAAAAGTTACAGATTTTGCAATGCCTATAGAAAAAAATAGAGCTTTAAATCCAAATATTGTTGGAAAAACAGCAAATTGGATAGCGGAACAATCAGGAGTTTCTGTTCCTGAAAAAACAAAAATACTTATTGCAAAACTTAAAGAAGTTGGACCGTCTTGTCCACTTTCTGCGGAAAAACTTTCTCCAATCCTTGCGTATTTTATTGTAAAAGATGAAAAAGAAGGTATAGATAAATCTTGTGAAATGTTAGAATTTGGAGGATTAGGACATTCAGCAGTTATACATTCTGATAGTAAAGATGTTTGTGTAGCGTTTGCCAAAAGGGTTAAAGCAGGAAGAATTTTAGAAAATGCTCCTTCTACACACGGTGCAATTGGAGATATATATAACACAAATTTACCATCTTTAACACTTGGATGTGGATCATATGGAAAAAATTCTACTGCTTCCAATGTTACAGCTGTTAATCTTATTAATAAGAAACGTTTAAGTAAAAGGAGAACCAATATGCAATGGTTTAAAATTCCTCCAAAAATTTTCTTTGAAGATAATTGTGTTCAATATCTTGCAAAAATGCCTAATATAAAAAAAGCGATAATAGTTACGGATCCTATGATGGTTAAATTAGGATATGTAGAAAAAGTTCAACATTATTTAGATAAAAGAGAATCATATAATAATTCTCATTGTACTGTTCAAATTTTTTCTGATGTTGAGCCTGATCCATCAGTAGAGACAATTATGCGTGGTGTTGAAGCTATGAATAAATTTGAACCAGATGTTATTATTGCGTTGGGTGGAGGATCGGCTATTGATGCAGCAAAAGGAATGTGGCTTTTTTATGAACACCCAGAAACTTCATTTGCTGGAGCAAGACTAAAATTCTTAGATATAAGAAAAAGAGCATTTGCATTCCCAAATTTAGGAAATAAAACAAAAATGGTTGCTATTCCTACGACATCTGGAACAGGTTCAGAAGTTACATCTTTTACTGTTATAACAGATAAAGAAAATGGGAATATAAAATATCCTCTTGCAGATTATGAGCTTACACCAGATGTAGCAATAATAGATCCACAATTTGTTATGACTATGCCAAAATCTATAGCAGCAGATACAGGGATGGATGTTTTAACACATGCAATAGAAGCATATGTATCTATACTAGCTTCTGATTTTACAGATGGTTTGGCAATTAAAGCTATAGAACTTGTTTTTGAAAATTTACATAAATCTGTTAATGAAGGATGTCCTATCGCTAGAGGAAAGATGCATAATGCTTCTGCAATTGCTGGGATGGCATTCACAAATTCGTTTTTAGGAATAAACCATTCATTAGCGCATAAAATTGGTGGAGAATATCATATTCCTCATGGTAGATCAAATGCGGTGTTGCTTCCACATGTAATTAGATATAATGCTACAAAACCAACTAAATTTGTTTCATTTCCAAAATATTCTGAATTTATTGCAGATCAAAGATATGCGAAAATTGCAAAATATCTTGGTTTAAAATCTTCTACAACAGAAGAAGGTGTTACAAGTTTAATAGATGCCATAAATAAATTAGCTAAATCTGTTGGAATACCACTTACATACAAAGATTGTGGAGTTGAGGAAAGTGTATATCTAGAAAAACTAGATTATCTTTCTGAACTTGCTTTTGAAGATCAATGTACAACTGCAAATCCAAGATATCCGCTAATTTCAGAGCTTAAAGAGATATATCAATTGGCATATTATGGTGTTAAATAACAAGATTATATAAATAGTAAAATATAATAAGGCGCTATCTTTTTGATAGCGTCTTATTATAGAGTTTTAAGGAGAATATATATATGAATATAAAAAAATGGATAAGCGCAATATTTGCTGGAATGTATATAGGTTTAGGAGCAACTGCATACATATTAAGTGGGGATAGCGTATTTGCTCCATTTATTTTTACCGTAGGTATATTTTTGGTTATGCACTTTTATGATATGCTTTTTACAAAAGTTTTTCCATATATAATATTGGGTTATTATAAAAAGGTAGATATATTATATGCTATATTGGGAAATATTGTCGGGGGATTGATGTATGCATTTTTAATAAGTAATACTAGAATATTAGATAAAATTTTGCCTAAAATAGAAATAATGGTAGATACAAAACTATCTGATAGTTATATAAGTGTATTTATAATGAGCATTTTTTGTGGATTATTAGTTGGGTATGCTGTTTTATCATCTAAAAAAATGACAGAAGATAAGGGTATAGCAATTTTTTTAAATGTAATATTCATAGGTGCTTTTGTTATATGCGGGTTTGATCATGTTGTTGCAAATATATTTTATTATGGTGTTTATATATTTAATATTAATTTTAAAATGTCTATGATTTTTAATTTTATAATTGTATTTATAGGAAATAGTATTGGTGGAATAATTGTTGGATATAGTGAGAAATATAGGTTAAAAAATATTACAGTATAATATAAAGTTATTTTTAGAATTGTATACTTTTTATTTATATAGTATACTATATAAATAAATATATTTGAAAAGGGTGGTTTTATGAGTATAGAATTATCAGTAGATTTAATAGAAATTGTTAAAGAACTTGAGATGGAAATATTATACATAAATGACAAACAACCCACTAAAATATCAAATACAGAAGTTAATAGACCAGGATTACACTTATCAGGATTTTTTCATTATTTTGATCCAAATAGAATACAGATATTAGGAAAAATGGAATTTGCATATTTGGAAAGTTTGGACGAAGATCTTAGAAAAAATAATTTAGAATCTTTATTTTCTAGAAAAGTTCCAGCTATTGTTATAACAAGAAATCAAGATATATTTCCAGAAATGTTGGAATATGCAAAAAAATATAATATCCCTTTGTTAAAAACATATAGAGGAACTTCTAATTTCATGTTTTCAATAATAAATGCTCTTAGTGTTGCTTTAGCACCAAGAATAACTAGGCATGGAGTTTTTGTAGAACTATATGGAGAAGGTGTTTTGTTATTTGGAGAAAGTGGTGTTGGAAAGAGTGAAACAGCTATAGAATTAGTTAAAAGAGGGCATAGACTTATTGCTGATGATGCTGTGGAAATAAAAAAAGTTAATGAAAATACACTTATAGGAACATCTCCAGAAAATATAAGACATTTTTTAGAAATTAGGGGAATAGGTATAATAAATGCGAGAAGGCTTTTCGGAATGGGATCTGTGAATACTTCTCAAAAAATAGATATGCTAGTTGAACTAGAGCCGTGGAAAAAAGATAAAGCATACGATAGAATGGGTTTAGAGAATGAGTATGTTTCTGTTTTAGATGTTAAAGTTCCATCTTTGACAATTCCAGTAAAACCAGGAAGAAATCTCGCTGTTATACTAGAAGTTGCAGCTATAAATAATAGACAAAAGAAAATGGGATATAATGCAGCCCAAGAACTTATGGATAATATAGGTATGAATATAGATAAAAAAGAAGATAAAGTTAAAAATTGGGATTTATTTTAAAATTATAGATAGGGGGAATATATGAAAATAATAGCAGATATGCATTGCCATTCGATTGCATCTAATCATGCTTATAGCACTATCACAGAGAATGCTTTAGCTGCAAAAAAAGCAGGATTAAAATTTTTAGGAATAACAGATCATGGTCCAGAGATGCCAGACTCTCCACATATATGGCATTTTCACAATTATAAGGCTTTGCCACGTGTTATAGAGGGTGTTAATATGATATATGGAATTGAAACTAATATATTAAATGAAGATGGAGATGTGGATATAGACAATGATACTGTTCAAAATTTAGAATGGATTATTGCATCTTTACATGAACCAGTTTTTAAACCATCTACAAAAGAATCTCATACTAATGCTTTTTTAAATTTATGTGAAAATAAATATATTGATGTTATAGGGCATAGCGGAAATGGAAATTATCCATTTGATCATGAAAAATGTCTTAAAAAATTTAAAGAATATGGAAAAATAGTAGAGATAAATGAAGGATCTTTTGTTAGTAGAAATAACTCTAAGCCGAATTGCATAGAAATTGCCAAAATTTGTAATAAATATGATATAGAAATAATAATAGATTCTGATGCACATTATAGTGGAGCTGTTGGAAAGTTTGATAAATCCATAGAGATGTTAAAAAATATAGATTTTAAAGAAAATTTAATATTAAATTTAGATCAAGATAAATTTCAAGATTATATCTTAAAAAAAAGAGGGATAGTATTTAATTAAATAGATAAATGTCTAGGAGGTTTTCTATGGATTTCATTCCTTGTATAAGTGAGTATTTTTTTAAAAATAATATAGATTTTAAACTAAACGCTAGTATGAAAGAATATACAACATTTAAAATAGGTGGAAATATTGATGTTTTGGTATTTCCTAAAACTATTTTAGAGATAAAAAAAATAATTTTATATTGTTTGAAAAAGAAAAAACATTATATTTTTTTAGGAAGATGTTCTAATATTTTAGTTGATGACGATGGTATTAGAGGTGTAGGTATATTATTTTCTCATAATTTTTCTGAAACTATTATAGATGGAAATAAAATAAAAACACACTGTGGAATGCCGTTATCAAAACTTTGTATAACTGCATATGAAAATTCTTTATCTGGTCTTGAATTTGCTTGGGGTATACCAGGTTCTGTTGGGGGAGCCGTATATATGAATGCGGGTGCATATGGTAAAGAAATTAAGGACATAATAATAGAAGCAGAATATATGGATGAAAAAGGTGATATATACAAGATTCATAAAAATGAGATGGAGTTAGGGTATCGAACTAGCATATTTATGAAAAAATCATATTGTATATTGTCTATGACTATAGATTTAACCAAGAAAAAATCTGAAGAAATTAAGAAGGACATGGATGATATTATATCTAGAAGGTTGGAAAAACAACCAACTAATTTTCCTAGTGCAGGAAGTGTTTTTAAAAGACCAAATGGAAGTTATGCGGGGTTTTTAATCTCTGAATGTGGGTTAAAAGGATATAGCATAGGTGATGCTCAAGTTAGTGAAAAACATGCGGGTTTTATTATAAATAAAGGTAATGCAACTTGTAGTGATGTTTTTTCTCTTATGGAACATATTCGAGAGGAAGTTTTTAAAAAAACAAATTATTATCTAGAATATGAAATCAAAAAGATATAAAAATAGATAGGAGAGTATGGATGGAGTTAATAATTATAACTGGACTTTCAGGATCTGGAAAATCTATAGCTATAGATGCTTTAGAAGATATAGGTTATTATTGTGTAGATAATATGCCGCCAACTCTTATATCAAAGTTTTTTCATATATGCGATAAAACAAATGGTAAGATAGAAAAGATGGCAGTAGTTACAGATATTCGAGGTGGAGAGCTTTTTGATGGTATTTATGATGAATTAAAAGAGATGGATAAAATGAATGTAAATTATAAAATTTTATACTTAGATTCATCAGATGAAGTTTTAGAAAAAAGGTTTAAAGAAACAAGAAGAACACATCCACTTTTAGATAAAGATGGTTTTTCAACTAGAGATGCAATAAAAAAAGAAAGAGAAAAATTATTAACACTTAGGGCTATGGCAAGTTATATAATTGATACATCAATGATATCCACATCACAATTAAAGCAGAGGATATCAAATATATTTCTAGATAATATATCAAAAGGTATGCTTATAAATTGTATGTCTTTTGGTTTTAAATATGGTTTTCCATCTGATGCAGATTTGATGTTTGATGTTAGATGTCTTAGAAATCCATACTATATAGAAGAACTAAGAAATCTTACAGGTATTGATAAAGAGATAAAAGATTATGTTATGGTTGATCCTAAGGCTGACGAATATTTTAATAAGCTAGTTGATATGATAGATTTTTTAATACCTTTGTATATAGCAGAAGGAAAAACACAACTTACGGTTGCTATAGGTTGTACTGGAGGCAAGCATAGATCAGTGACATTTGTAGAAAAATTATATAAACATTTAGATGAATCAAATGTTTATGTTTCGGTAAATCATAGAGATATACAGAGACATTAATATATTTAGAAAGTTGACATATATTGAAAAATTTGTTTAAAGATAAAATAAAAAATAATTTAATTAATATACCATTTAAATGTCATTTATGCAGTAAATATTTTTTATTTGGCTATTTATTTTTCAATAAAAATTTTTTAAAAAACAATAATTTTTTTTTAACTAACAATAAAAATATATTTGATTTTATAAGTAGTATAATTAAAAAAATTTTCAGTTATACTTATTTTATATCCAAATTTAATTTTAAAAGCGAAATATTGTATACATTATCGATAAAAGAAGAACTAAATAAAATATCTATTTTAAATATATTAAAAATAGATATTGATAATAATCATAAATATTGTTGTTTATCAAGTTTTTATAGAGGTGTTTTTTTAGCGTGTGGAAGAATTTCTAATCCAGAATTAGAATATTATTTAGAATTTAATATATCTAATTCTGAAAAATATCAATTATTATTAGAAACATATAGTCATATCGGTATTATTATGAAAAAAAAGAAAAGAAAAGAACAGATTTTATTCTATACGAAATGCAGCGAAGATATAGAAGATTTTTTAACTTTTTTAGGTGATACCGAAAGCTCTTTAGAAATTATGAATATTAAAATATTAAAAAATGTTCGAAATAAAGTTAATCGAGTTGTAAATTGTGAAACAGCAAATATAGACAAAGTTTTAAAGGCATCAGAAAAACAAATAGAAGATATATTATTTATAGATAGTAAAAAAGGTTTAAATTTTTTGACATTAGAATTAAGAAAATTAGCAATATTTCGTTTAAATAATCAAGATATATCATTAAAAGATATTGGAGAAATGATAAATCCATCTATTACTAGATCTTCGGTTTATTATAAAATCAAAAAAATATCAAAAATAGCAGATAGTTTGAGGAAAACAGATGGCTAACGAATTTTCACATCTACATCTCCATACAGAATACAGTCTTTTAGATGGAAATTGTAATATAAATGAGCTTATAAAAAATGTTAAATTATTAGGTCAAAAAAGTGTCGCTATTACAGATAATATGAATATGTATGGAACTATAAATTTTTATAAAACTTGTTTAAAAGAGGGTATAAAGCCTATTATTGGATGTGAAATTAATTATTTTTTTGATAATGAAGTTCAAAAAGGGTCATCTAATAATAATATTTATAGTCTTGTTTTGTTATGTAAAGATATTTTTGGATATTATAATTTAATAAAAATAGTTTCAAATGGAAAATATATTTCTGGTATAAAAGCTGTTCCATTTAGTATAATTGAGAAGTATAATAAAGGTTTAATATGTCTTTCTGGATATAAAAATTCTATATTTATCAAGCATATTAAATTAGATAAAAATTCACAATTTATGATGTATTTAAATATTTTTAAAGATATATTTAAAAAAGATTTTTATATAGAAATACAGAATCAAAATTTAGAGTGGCAATGTGATGTAAATGAATTATTATATTTATCTTCTAAAAGTGAGGATATAGAAACTATAGCAACTAATAATGTTCATTATATTAATAAATCGGACAGCTATATTCAAAAAATATTATATTGTATAAAGAATAATAAAAAAGATTTTGAGGTAGAAATTTCTAATTTAGAAAATTCAGAATTTTATTTAAAATCATATGATGATATGGCTTTAAATTTTAATAATTTTAAAGGTGCTATAGAAAATAGTGTAAACATTTCTAATAAATGCAATTTAATTATTGAATTTGGAAATATAAAAATTCCAAATTTTATATCAAAGTATAATATTGATAATAAAAGTTTATTAAGAAAAATTAGTTATAAGGGGATAAATAAAAGGTATAAAGAAAGGTTAGAAGAAAAAATTATAGAAAGATTGAAATATGAATTAAAAATAATATTTGCAATGGGATATGAAAGTTATTTCCTAATTGTTTATGATTTTGTAAAGTATGCAAAAAAAAATGGAATAAATGTTGGACCAGGAAGAGGCTCTGGCGCAGGAAGTTTAGTTGCCTATTGTATTGGAATAACAGATGTAGATCCTATTAAATATGATCTTATATTTGAAAGATTTTTGAATCCTGAAAGGGCTAGTATGCCAGATTTTGATATAGATTTTTGTTATGAAAAAAGACAACAGGTCATAGACTATGTTGTTAAAAAATATGGATTTTATAATGTAGCTAATATAATTACATTTGGAACAATGGGTGCAAAAGGTGCAATAAGGGATATAGGAAGAGTTAGAAATATTGATTTATCTTATATAAATAAGATAAATCAATCTATACCGAAAATTTTAAATATAAGTATATCCCAAGCTTTAGAGATGTCTAAAGATTTAAAAGATATGTATGAAAATGATATAGAATGCAGAAGGCTAGTGGATATGTCTAAAAAAATTGAGGGTGTACCTAGGCATACATCTAGACATGCTGCAGGTATAATAATATGTGATAAAAAAGTTGAAGAGTATGGACCTGTAGATGTAGAAGATTCCCTTATACTACAATATGATATGAAACAGTTAGAACTTTTGGGGATGTTAAAGATAGATTTTTTAGGTCTGAAAAATTTAACAGTTATAAAAAAATCTGAAAAAATTATAAATAGTAAAGATAAAACTTTTATTATGAGTAATATTAGTTATGATGATAAAAAAACCTATGAGCTTTTATCAAAAGGAAACACTATTGGCGTATTTCAATTAGAAAGCAGAGGGGTTAGAAATATTTTACAAAATATGCAGATAAATAATATAGAAGATATAGCGACAGCAATATCTTTATATAGACCTGGTCCTATTGAGAGTGGATCTGTAGATGAATATTTGAAAAATAGAAAAAATCCAAAAAACATAAAATATATTCATGAAAGTTTAAGAAGCATTTTAGAAGAAACTTATGGGTGCTTTATATATCAAGAGCAGGTTATGAAGGCGTGTAGGGATATTGCTGGATATTCTTATGGAAGAGCAGATTTGGTTAGAAGATATATGAGTAAAAAAGATAAGGCTTTTATGAAAAAAGAAAAAGATATATTTATATTTGGAAAAGATACAGAAGGAAATAAAATTTGTGAAGGTGCTATTAATAATGGAATAGAATATATATTAGCGTGCCAAATATTTGATATTATGGTTCATTTTGCTTCTTATGGATTTAATAAATCTCACGCTGTTTCATATTCTATGATAGCGTATCAAACAGCATATTTAAAAGCAAATTTTCCTGTTGAATATATATGTTCTTTGATAAATACATATATAGAAAATACAGAAAAAGTTATAGAATCTATTAAAGAAGCAGTTAATATGGGTATAAAGATATATCCTGTTGATATTAATATCAGTGAGAGTTATTTTAAAATTTATAAAAAAGGTTTATCGGTTGGATTTTTATTTATAAAAAATATAGGAAAAAAATTCTGTGATGATATAGTGAATATTAGAAATGACATAGGTTTATTTTCTGATTTCTACTCTTTTTGTAAAGCGGTTTGTGAAAAAGATGGATATAAAAGGGCTATAATATATTTAATTAAATCAGGCTGTTTTGAGAATTTAGGAATAAATAAAAAAACATTGCTCTATAATTTTGATAAAATTATAGAGAAAGTTTATTTTGATAATATAGATATATCTAGTGGGCAGACAAGTATGGTAAAAGAAATGGATAATAGTTTAGAAATTAATTATTTATGGAAATATTTAGAAGATTCGACAATAGAAGAAACTATATCTATAGAAGAAGAAGTATTTGGATTTCCGATTTCTGTAAGTTATATAAAAGATTGGTATAAAATAGTAGATAATCAAAAAATATATAATTTAGATTATCTACACATAAATAGGGATAGTGTATTATCTGAAAATAATTCTAAAAAAATTTTATTTTATTTATTTAGTTATAGAAAAATTTATATAAAAAATAAGCCATCAATGCACTATATAGAAATATCTGACGGAAAAATATTTGAAGAAGTTTTTTTATCAGATATTATAGGAGAAAAATATAATAAATATTTTAAAAGAGGAAAATTGTTTATAGGGGATATTTTTTTAAAAAAAGATGATATTAATTATAAATACTTTTTAAAAAATTTATCTACATTAGATGACTATTTTAGAAATAAAAGTTTTTAAATGTTGACATTAAAAAAAAATATTAGTAAAATCTATTTTATACGATTAAGAGATTATTTATAGGAGGGATATTTTTATGCAAGTTAAATCTATAGGAGTTTTAACAAGTGGTGGAGATGCACCAGGAATGAACGCAGCTGTTAGAGCGGTTGTAAGGGCGGCTATAAGAAAAGGAATAGAAGTTTATGGAATATATAGGGGTTATAATGGACTTATAAATGGCGATGTAAAAAAAATGGAAATGAGAACTGTTTCGGATATTATACAAAAAGGAGGAACAATACTTTATACAGCTCGTTGTGCGGAATTTAGGACAAAAGAAGGTGTAGAAAAAGGAAAACAAACATGTCTTAAATATGGTATGGATGGGGTTGTTGTAATAGGTGGAGATGGTTCTTTTGAGGGGGCTGCTGTTCTATCTAAAGCAGGAATTCCTTGTATTGGTATCCCAGGAACAATAGATAATGATATTTCATGTTCAGAATATACAATAGGATACGACACTGCTATGAATACTGCTTTATCTATGATTGATAAAATTAGGGATACTGCACAATCTCATGATAGATGCAGCATTGTAGAAGTTATGGGAAGAAATGCTGGATATATAGCTTTAAATACAGGAATAGCATGTGGAGCAAGTTATATTATTGTTCCTGAAATTAGCTATGATATAAATAACATAATAGAAAAAATAAAAGTTTCTAAAGAATTGGGTAAACAACATTTTATAATACTAGTTGCAGAGGGTATAGGCAATATTGAAGACATGTCAAAAATTATAGAAAAATCAACAGGAATAGAAACAAGGGCGACTGTTTTAGGGCATGTTCAAAGAGGGGGAAGTCCGACAGTTAGGGATAGGGTTATTGCAAGTCAGTTTGGATATAGAGCAGTAGAACTTTTGGCAGAAGGTATAGGAAATAGAGTTATTGGATTAAAAGACAATAAAACTGTTGATTATGATATAAAAGAAGGACTTGCTATGAAAAAAGAATTTGATAAAGAAATGTTTGATATATCATATAATATTTCTTTTTAATAAAAAAGATGCTTAAATGCATCTTTTTTATTTTAATTATATAAGATTTAATTAATATATAGTATAATATAAATATTAACTTTTATTACACATTTATAAATATAAGGATAAAAGGTGAATATATGAATAATATTTTTAAAAGGGTAGAATTGAAAGATGGCATATACTTTAATTCTATTATCGAAAAAAAGTTTAAAACAAATAGAATATCCATTAATATAATTACAAAATTAGATGAAAAGACCGTTTCAAAAAATTCTATAATTCCATTTATTTTAGAAAAGGGATACAAAGGATATGATTCTTTTAAAGAATTTAGCATAATGCTAGATAATATGTACGGAACTTCTTTTTCATCAGATGTTAGAAAAATAGGAGATTATCAAATATTAAATTTATCAATTTCTGCAATAGATGACGAGTATTGTTTAGAAAAAGATAGTTTGTTAAAAAGCATAACAGATATTATTTTAAATATAATGCTAATTCCTAATTTTACAAATGGTGAGTTTAAAAAAGATATTTTAGATTTAGAAAAAACAAATTTAATTCAACTTATAGAGAGTGAATTAAATGATAAAAGAACATTTTGTATAAATAAATTAGAAGAGCATATGTACAAAGAAAAGCCTTCTAGTATAAACAAATATGGAAAAATTGAAGATATAAAAAAATTAACAGAAAAAGATATAACTGATCAGTATAAAAAATTATTAAAGTCTTCTAGAATTGAAGTTTTTTTCACTGGATGTGGAGAAAGTAGCATTTGTGAAAATATTATTAAAGATAGAATATCTAAATTAGAAAGAATAGAAAAAAACTTTGATTTAGAAATTAATCTTTTAAAATCTAATGAAAATATTACTGAAAATCAAGATGTTTTTGATGTAAATCAGTGTAAAATGGCTATAGGATTTTCTACAGATATATCTCCAGATAACCATAGAATATATGCTTTAAAACTTGGAGTAACCCTTTATGGAGGGATGCCTTTTTCTAAATTATTTAAGCATGTTCGAGAAAGATTAAGCCTTTGTTATTATTGTTCATCCAGAATGGATAAAATTAATGGTGGAATTTTGGTTGATTGTGGAGTTGAAAAAAATAATATAGAGAAAACAAAAAAAGAAATATTAAATCAGTTAGAAGTTATGAAATTAGGAGATTTTACTGAGGATGATTTAAATAACGCAAAGCTTGCAATAATAAATGGATATAAAAGCTTTTCAGATTCTTTATCAATGATAGAACTTTGGAATATATCTCAGTTGTTTTCTAAAACAAGTAATACACCAGAGGAAGAGTGTAATTATATAAATAATGTTGAAAAAAAAGATGTCGTAGAAGCTATGAAAACATTAAGATTAAATTCTATATATACAATTCTAAGTTAAGAAATGATAGGAGAAATAGTATATGAAAATTTTAGAATGCAAACAAATAAATGAAAAATATATGGAGATAGACCATGAAACAGGTTTAAAAATATTATTATATCCTATGGAAGGATATAAATCTTCACATGTTATTTTTGGAACTAATTACGGATCGATAGATAATAGTTTTAAAAATAAAGATGATAAAGATTTTATAGAAGTTCCAGATGGAATTGCACATTTTTTAGAGCATAAATTATTTGAAAATGAAGATGGAAGTGATGTATTTTCTTTATTTGCAAAAACAGGGGCATCGGCAAATGCTTATACTTCTTTTGATAAAACATGCTATCTTTTTTCTTGTGTAGATAATTTAGAGGAATCTTTAAAAATATTATTATCATTTGTTAGAAATCCATATTTTTCTGATGAAACGGTTAAAAAAGAGCAAGGTATAATAGGGCAAGAGATAGAGATGTATAACGATAATGGTAATTGGAGAGTGTTTTTTAATCTTTTGGGAGCATTATATCATAAAAATCCAGTTAAAACAGATATTGCTGGAAGTATAGAAAGTATATCTCAAATAGATTATAATATTTTATATACAACTTATAAAAAGTTTTATAATCTAAGTAATATGGTCTTAGTTTTAGCAGGAAATTTTAATCCAGATACTATTTTGGATATTGTTTCTAATAGTTTAGTTAAAGACATTGATTTCTCAATTGAAAAAAAAGTTTATGATGAACCAGAAAGTGTTTGTAAAAAAGAAATTGAACAAAATCTTTCTGTTTCTATACCTCTTTTTAATATTGGTTATAAATTTAGAGCATGTCATGGTAAAGAGATAGTTAAAAAAGAATTGATGGCTTCATTTATCATAGAAAGCATTGCGTCTCAGTCTAGCGAGTTGTATGATAAATTGTATAAAGAAGGTCTTATAAATTCTTCATTTGGTGGGGAAACTATAACTGGTCCAGGATATTTTTCTATTATATTTGGGGGAGAATCAAATACTCCTAAAAGAGTTTACGAAGAGTTGAAAAAGAGTATAGAAGAGTTAAAAATAACAGGAATATCAAAAGATGATTTTAATAGGTGCAAGAAATTTTTTTATGGAAATATGATAAAAAAATTTAATAATGTTGAAGCTGTAGCAAATTCTCTAGTTTCTAATTATTTTAAAGGTGCAACTATTTTTGATGAAATAGATATTATAAATAAATTAGATATAAATGATATAAATAGAATGATTAGAGAAGACTTTTTAAATGAAAATTCTGCTATATCTATAGTTAATCCTATAAAATAATTTTTATATATTTTTAATTTGGTGTTAACAAATTAGGAGGAATACTAGTGGTTGAAATTTTATCTTTTCCTAAGATGGGGCTAGAGCTTACATTAAATAGAATAGCTTTTTCTATAGGAAATATTGATATATATTGGTACGCGATAATTATAATGTCAGGTGTTGTTTTAAGTCTTTTAGTTGCTATGAAAATTTCTAGTAAATTTGGACTTTACGCAAATAAGGTTATAGATGTAATAATGATTAGTTTGGGTGGATCTGTTATTTTTGCTAGGGCATATTATGTAATATTTCAGTGGGATTATTATGAAGATAATCTATTAGAAATATTTAATATAAGAGGTGGAGGACTTGCTATTTATGGAGGTATTATAGGGGCGTTTATTGTTGGCTTGATTACAGCTAAAATAATGAAGGTTAAATTTTTACCTTTAGCCGATATAATAAGCATAGGTTTTTTATTGGGGCAAGGAATAGGACGATGGGGAAATTTTGTAAATATAGAAGCATTTGGCGGAAACACTAGTCTTCCATGGGGTATGCATAGTAATTCTATACAGACATATTTAGAATCTCAACAAAATTTATTAGAATCTTTTGGAATTTTTGTTGATCCAACTATGCCTGTTCATCCAACTTTTTTCTACGAATCAATATGGTGTTTAATAGGTTTTATTGGCCTATTATTTTATATAAAACATAGAAAATTTGATGGTGAAATTTTCTTAATATACATAATCTGGTATGGCTTTGGAAGAAGCATAATAGAGGGTTTTAGAACTGATAGCCTTATGATAGGTAATTTTAGAATTTCACAAATTTTAGGGATTTTATTCTGTATAATTGGAATTTATATTTTAATAAAACTTAAAAAGAAGGTCTCGAATGATAAAGAATGTTCATTATCAAAATTATATGTAGATACAGAAGAAAGCAAAATAGTTGTTAGTGGAAAATTTTATGAAAAAAATCAAGAAATATCAGAAAAAAAATCAAATAATACAGATACATCTAACAGTATAGATAAAAAAGATATATGATTGTAAAGGAGCTTTATGGGTATAATAATAGATGGAAAAAAAATTTCACAAGATATTAAAGATAATCTTAAAAAAAAGATTTTGTCTATTGAAGAAGGAAAAAGAAAGCCAGGTTTAGCTGTTTTGATAGTTGGAGATGATCCAGCTTCTAAAATTTATATTAAAGCTAAAAAGAAATCGTGTGAATATATAGGTATAAATTCTTTTGAATTTAATTTATCCAGAGAAATATCAGAAGAAAAAATTTTAGAAATTATAGATAAATTAAATTTTGATGAAAAAGTTGATGGAATATTAGTTCAACTTCCATTACCCAAACATATAAATCAAGAAATAGTTATAAATAGAATTTCATCTTATAAAGATGTTGATTGTTTTACAAAGATAAATATAGGTAATCTTTTTTACGGATTTGATGGTTTAAAACCATGCACGCCAAATGGATGTATAAGATTGTTAAAAGAATATAATATAGAAATTTCTGGTAAATTTTGTGTCATAGTTGGCAGAAGCAATATTGTTGGAAAGCCGTTGTCTATAATGTTGACAGAAAATAATGCTACAGTCTGTCTGGTTCACTCAAAAACATTAAATTTAAAAACTATTTGTAAAACCGCAGATATATTAATATCAGCTGTTGGAAAAAAAAATATGATAACAGACGATATGGTTAAACAGGGAAGTGTTATTATAGATGTAGGAATAAATAGAGATGAAGATGGAAATATTACTGGAGATGTTGATTATAAAAATGTTGAAAAAATAGCAGGATATATAACACCTGTTCCAGGTAGTGTAGGACCTATGACGATTGCTATGCTTATGGAAAATACATTTTATGCATACTTAAATAAAAAATAGAAATTTCTATTATTTTCCATAAAATAAAAAACATATAATATAATTATATGAAAAATTTATTATATTACATATTTTATTAAAATTCTGAAATATTAATATTGTCTAAATATTTATTTTAGGCAAGGAGGAGTTTTAATTAAATGAAAAAAACATTTCAATATATTTCTATAATAACTATGATTATATCAATATTATTAATGGGAATTATATCATATTATAGATATACTATACCAAATAATTTTCTTCTTACAAATGGAAATACATTAAAAATTGATTCTATGCCAGAGGTTACTGTATCTAAAAATTCTGATATATACAAATTTAACCAAGCTAATAAAGGCGTTAAAAACACATCTGTAGATTTAAGTTTATTCAATTTAATTCCTATAAAAAGTGTTATGATTGATTATATAGAAGAGAAGATGGTTGTTCCCGGCGGATACCCTTTTGGTGTTAAATTATTTACACAAGGAGTTATAGTTATTGGCATTAATTCAGTTGAAACAGAATTTGGAGAAAAAAATCCAGCAAAAAAAGCTGGTATAAAGGTAGGAGATGTTATAATAGAAATTGATGGACAAAAAATTACAAGTAATGAGCATATTGAAAATATTTTAAATTATGGATCAGGAAAATCTATTAATTTAAATATAATGCGTGAAGGGAAAATTCAGAAAATAAAATTGCAACCAGAAAAATCATCTGTTGATGGGAGTTATAAAGGAGGAATTTGGGTTAGAGATAGTTCGGCTGGAATAGGAACAGTATCTTTTTATGATTTAGATAATGGAATATTTGGTGGCTTAGGACATCCAATATCGGATCCTGATACGGGAGATGTAATGCCGATTATGACGGGAGAGGTTGTTGATGTTAGGATTACAGATGTAATTAAAGGATATTCAGGTATTCCTGGAGAACTTAAGGGAAATTTTATTTCAAATAATTCTATAGGAAATATAAGTTTAAATGATAAAACAGGAGTTTACGGAAGACTATATGAATATGATAGGTCAAAAAAAGAAATTTCTGTTGGATTAAAGCAGGATGTTAAAGAAGGAAAAGCTACAATTTTAACAACTTTAGATAATAATATTGTTGAAGAATTTGAAATTGAAATAAAAAAAATTAATTTTAATAATATGAATGATGTGAAGAATATGGTTATACAAGTTACTGATAAAAATCTTTTAGAAAAATCAGGTGGAATTGTACAAGGTATGAGTGGTAGTCCTATTCTACAAAATGGAAAAATTGTTGGGGCTGTGACTCATGTATTTGTAAATGATCCCACAAGAGGATATGGAATATTTATGGAAAATATGTATGATAAGTCTAGGGTTTTAAATGTTGCAATAGATTAATAAATATTTTATTAATTAATCTATTGCAACATATGGAAATATATGGTAATATAATTAAAGATTGACAAGAACGATGGAGGTTTATAGACATGAATGGAAAAAACAAAATATTAATAGGTGACGACTCTATGGAATTTGGGATTTTATGTGGAAATTTATTAGAAAGTCATGGATTTGAAGTTTTGATTAGACCAAAAAATGGTTTAGATATAATAGATACTATAAAATCTTACTATCCAAATATAGTTATAATAGATTCTTTTATGCCCCATATTGACGCAATAGGAGTTATGAAAACAATAAATAAAGAAAAAATGGATAAAAAACCAATTTTTATTGTTACAAGTTCATATGATAATCCCTTTATGGAAAAGGAAGTTATGGAAAATGGTGCAACTTATTATGCTTTAAAACCTTTTGATATAAATATTTTAGCTGAAAGAATTACCTCTATAACAGGTTATACTAATAATAATGAAAAAAATAATAGTGTTAATAACTCTATTGATTTATATTCAAAATTAAATGGAGAAGATCTAGAGATGACTGTTACAAATGTTATACATCAAATTGGTGTTCCTGCACATATAAAAGGATATCATTATTTACGAGAATCTATAATGCTTTCTATAAATAATGTAGAGATGATAAACTCTATAACAAAGCAATTATATCCAACGGTTGCAAAAGCCTTTAATACTACACCATCTAGAGTTGAGAGAGCGATAAGGCATGCTATAGAAGTTGCTTGGGATCGAGGAGATGTGGATACTTTAAATGGATTTTTTGGTTATACCATACATAATGGTAGAGGAAAGCCAACAAATTCAGAATTTATAGCGATGATATCAGATAAGTTAAGATTAAAAATAAAATCTGTTGTTTAATAGTTAAATAAAAAGATGAGCAAGTTTTTCTTGCTCATCTTAATATTACAAATAATAAAATCGAAATCAGTGGGATCGAAATAGTAGAAGATATAATATTGACAAAAAATTTCTTTTTATATCTATTTTTTCTTGATAAAAGTTCATTTGTAAAATTATATGGAACATTTACGTTATAATTCATCTTCATTTATTTCCTTTGTTTTTAAAACTTTTAATAATGGAAAATACATAATTTATGTTTTGTATAATATATATATCGTTCATAAAAAATAAAAATAAAGAGTATTTTTACATTTTATTGTAAAAATACTCTTTATTTTTAGAAATCATACTAATAATTGGGTAATATATAACTAATATGAAAATAAAAAATATGAATCTTGGAATAATCCGTGAGATTAACAAAGGCGTAAATGGTACAGATGATAAAATAGAAAGCCAAAAAGTATTTAAAATCATATCAGAGATTATATAAGCGAAAAATATTGCAAAAAAAGTATTTATTATATTTAGATTTTTTTTATAAAGAAATAATCCTCCAATTAATCCTCGAAAAGCAGAAGATATTGTAAATCCAAAAAAAAATCCCAAAGAACCAGAATTTATAATTCCGCCTAAAACATCGCTAATAATTAAAGAAATAACAGCATATAATGGACCTAAAATATATCCAGCAATCATTGCAACCAATATTTGAAAATCTATTTTGATAAGACCAGGTATTGTTATAGTTAGAATTTTAGAAAATATAATATCTAAAGAAATCATAATAGCAGATAGTGTTATAATATTTAATTTTTTTTTCAAACAGATACCCCCAAAAAAAATTCTATAATTATTATAAAATTGTACTCATTTTAACATAGATATAGAATTATAGTCAACAGAGCTCCTGTAATCATTAAATTAATATATTTTATAAAGATTATGTTGAATTGTATTAATATTTAATTTATAATTGTATTATCAATATTTTTTGATTTTGTGGAGGATATTTTTTTGTTTGGATATATACAACCCTATAAACCAGATCTTAGAATAAGAGAATTTGATATATATAAATCTATATATTGTGGACTTTGTAAGGATATGGGAAGGATTTATGGTAGAATTTCTAGATTTTTTTTAAGTTATGATTTTACTTTTTTAACACTTTTATCCATATCTATGACAGAAGAATCTAGAGGTTTTGAAAAATCTATGTGTTCTTTTAATTTCATGAAAAAAAAGACTTGTTTAAAATCTTGTGATGATTTATCATATTCTGCAGCTGTTGCTATAGTAATGATAGATTATAAAATAAAAGATGACATATTGGATCATAAAAATTATAAAAGTTATATTTATAAATTTTTAAATATTTTTATAAAAAAATCTTCAAAAAAAGTTAAAGAAAATCATAAATTTCTTGATGATATAATGGGTAAATCGATGGATATGCAGTTGTATTGTGAATCTCAAAAAAGTAATAGTTTAGATTTTTCTGCAGAGTCTACTGCAACTGCGATGAGTCTTATTATGGAAAAATTATCTAATAATATTTCTCAGTCAAAAGTTTTAAATAGATTTGGATATTTTTTAGGTAAATGGGTTTATTTGATAGATGCAATTGATGATATTTATAGCGATTTGGAAGATAAAAATTATAACCCATTTTTAATCAAGTTTGATATTTGTGATATAAAAAAAGATAGAGATAATTTATTTAAATTATTTTCTTATGCAGAAAACAGTTTAAATCTTATAATATCACAAATAATTCTTTCTTTTGAACTATTAAATATAGTAAGACATAAAGAAATATTAGATAATATTATTTATATTGGTTTAAAAAACGTTCAAAAAAATGTTATCAAAAAAAGGAGATTGGTTTTAGATGTCAAATGATCCATATTTAGTTTTAGGGGTTACAAGAGATGCAACCATGAGCGAGATTAAGTCAGTATATAGAGGACTTGTAAAAAAATATCATCCAGATAACTATGCAGATAGCCCTTTATCAGATGTTGCTACAGAGAAGATGCAAGAAGTTAATGAAGCGTATGATTCTATTGTATCTGAAAAAAAAACATCTACAGATGGGTCTTCTTCAGGTCAGGGATATGGAAGTTATTCTAGTCCAGAGTATAATAAAAGTTATGGGCAATCTTATGGTAAATCCACAGCTAATTCTAGCTCTAATTATGCATATATAAGAAGCCTTATACATTCTAATAGTCTTGTAAAAGCCGAAGATGAACTTGCTAAAGTTCCAGAAAATATTCGAGATGCAGAATGGCACTTTTTAAAAGGAAGCTTATATTTTGCTAGAGGTTGGGTTGATGATGCGACGGGTCAATTTGAAACTGCATTTAAGATGAATCCAAATAATCCAGAATATAGAGCTGTATATAATAGAATGATGTATCAAAGACAAGGGAATTATGGGTCTGGGGGATACGGAGGGGGTTCGTATAGAGGAGGCAGAGGGGCTGGAGGTTGTAGTGGATGCGACATGTGTTCTAGTCTACTATGTGCTGATTGTTGCTGTGAATGTATGGGTGGGGATCTGATATCTTGCTGTTAGGGAGATAAAATATGAAAAACTCTTCAAAAAATTCTAATATATCCTTTTGTGGTGTAATTGTATCTATTAGTGTTATTGCATTATTTTCTGTTGGGATATTTCCTTTTTTTGATTTTGCCATTCCAGCTTTTGCAGGAATTTTGTTGATATCTGTTGTTATAGAATGGGGATATAAATGGAGTTTTATATCCTATATAGTTGTGTGTATTGTTGGTTTTTTTATTTCTACAAGTAAATTATCTGTTTTTTTCTATTTTATTATATTTGGATATTATCCTATATTAAAATCTGTTATAGAAAAAATAAATATTTATATAATTGAATATATAATAAAATTTATATTTTTTAATATTATATTGGGTATTATATTTTTATTATCTTCTCTTATTTTAAATGTTAATCAAATTTTAAACAGCTTTGGAGATTACGGATTTTCTACAATTTTCATATCTGCAAATATTGTATTTTATGTATACGATATAGCAATTAGCAAGATTGTTTATTGGTATCAAAATTATTTTAAAAGTAAATATTTGAATAAAATTATATAATTATATATAAATATAGTTAGGAGTAGTCTATGCAAAATAAAAAAACAGTTAATATTTTTATAAATTTATTAATTTTTTTATTTATAACTATATTTTTTTTGAATAATATTTTAAAAGTTTTTTCTAATGAAATAATAAAATATAATATTGATGAAAATGTTGATATTTCAATTTCTGTTTTATATAATGAGAAAACTTCTCAAGATATTTATGTAGATTCTATAAATTTATCTATTAATCAAAATATTAGAAAGATTTTATCTATTATGGTATTAACAAAAAAAATATTAAATTTTAATATACTAGATAATAATATAGAAAGCATAAAATCTATAGAAGGATTGGAATATAATAATATACCAAATAAAAGACAATGGTATTTTTATTTAAATGAAATAGAAATAGATTCTGTAAATGAATCTATTTCTATAAAAAAAGATGATAAAATATATATAAAATACATTAGTATAGAAGATGAATCTAGTTCTAGCAGTTCATCATCTAATATAGAATCTAGTTCTATATTAGATGATGATGATATAAGTTTACCTGAATCTTCTAATAGTTATATTGAAGAAGAACTAGAGGAAAGCTATCCTTCTTCTTTGTCTAGTTATTATAATGAATATAAATATTCTTATAAAGAAAATAACAATTCACAATGGACGATGGATATATCTAATATTTTTTTAACATCTTTAAGCTGGATTGAAAATAGAAGCTCTTTAAATATAGATGACATATTAGCTATTGCTATATCCGGTGGAAACTTAAAACATAGAGATATATCTAGGATAACTAATATTATTATAGAAAAAAATGGAAAATACATTAGTCTTATAGATTTAGCAAAAGACATATTATTTGTTACATTTACTGGAGGAAACCCATATAATATAAATGAAATTAATTTAATTGATACTATTTATAACTTTGAAGATATAAATGTTGATGGAACAGAAGGACTTTTATATTTTTTAATAGCCATACATTCTGGAAATTATATTAATTCTGAAGACAATTCTAATGACATAATATTTCATATAATGGAATTAATTAAGCAATCTGAAGAGTTTTTAGATAGTGATAAATTTCTTTATGATTCATTACTAGATAATATGGAAAAATTATCTCTATTTAGTATAGCTTTAAATAAACATACAGATGATATTTTAATAAATAAATTTTTAATTAATATTTATAAATTTTTGTATTCTAATAGCTATAAAATAATGTCTATGTCAAATAAAAATCAAAATTCTATTATTATTTCTAATATGATAATATCGGTTATATCTTTAGAAACTAATTTAAAGATTTTAGACTCTGATAAAATAAATAAATTCCAATTAGTTAATTATCTTACAGATAATTTTTATACTAATAAAGGATTTAGCTATTTAAGAAAACAAAATATAGATAAATTTTCAACAATAATGGCTATAAAATCTTTATCTTCTTTTAAAAATAATTCTAATTTATATATTTTAAAGGCAAATATAAATAATAATAATGATAATATAATATATAAAAAAAATGGTTTATATATTAATATTCATTTTTTAAATAGTCTTCTTATAATTATGTTTATATTTATTTATATATATATATTTATTAAAAAAAAATATATAAAGGTAATTTAAGATGATAATATTTGGTGTTGATCCTGGTTATGCAACTATAGGGTATGGAATTGTGGAATATAATAATTCTATATTTCGTACATTAGATTATGGAGCCATAAAAACCCCTCCAGAAGATTTTTTTGAAAAAAGGTTATCAACAATATATAGTTTAATGAACTCTATAATTAAGCTTTATAAACCTTCTGATATGGCTGTAGAAAATATATATTTTACGACTAATAAAAAGACCGCTATTAATGTTGCGCAGGCAAGAGGTGTAATTATCTTGTCTGGATATGAAAATAATTGCAAGATTTCTGAGTATACGCCTCTACAGGTTAAACAGGCTGTTGTTGGATATGGAAAAGCTGAAAAATATCAAGTTATGGAGATGACTAAAAAGATACTTAAATTAAAAGTCATGCCAAAATTAGATGATATATCGGATGCTTTAGCTATATGTGTATGCCATGGACATTCTGGAAGTTCTTCTAAATATAATGATAATAAAATGAGGTAGAATATATGATCTATTTTCTTAAAGGTGTTGTAGAAGAAATAAATCCATCAGATGGGCTCCCCTCAATTGTTATGTCTGTGGGAGGTGTAGGATATGATATTAAAATTTCATATCCTACTAGTCTAGAATTTAAAATTGGTGAAGAGTCTAAAATTTATACATATTTACATGTAAGAGAAGATTGTGTTGAATTATATGGATTTAAAACAATAGATGAAAAAGCCTTTTTCAAGCTATTAATATCTGTATCTGGTGTGGGAACTAAAGTTGGTATTTCTATATTATCGGATATTCCATATACAGATTTATATAATTTTATTGATATAGGGGATACTAATAGTTTAACTGGTGTAAAAGGTATTGGAAAAAAAACTGCCGAAAGAATAATACTAGAATTAAAAGATAGAATTAAAAAACTTTCTATAAGCACTAAATGTATAGATAATAATAAATCTTTTTTATCAGATAATTTTGAAAATGCAATAGAAGCACTTGTTGTTTTAGGGTATTCTTATGACGAATCGTCTAAAGCGGTATTTTCTTTAGATAAAAATTTTTCATTAGAAGAACTTATAAAAGAGAGTCTTAAAATTTTATCAATATAAAAGGAAGTTATAAATTTGGATGAAAATTTTATATCAGAAAGATTTGTTTCTGCTGAAAATATATCAAAGGATGAAAAATTTGATTATGAGGTTTCTATAAGACCAAAAACTTTTGATGAATATATAGGGCAAGAAATTGTTAAAGAAAATTTAAAAGTTTACATACAGTCTGCAAAAAGTAGAGAAGCTTCTTTAGATCATGTTCTTTTATATGGTCCTCCTGGTTTGGGAAAAACAACATTAGCGATGGTTATAGCTAATGAGATGAATTGTAATATAAAAATAACCTCTGGTCCCGCTATAGAAAAACCAGGAGATTTGGCATCTATTCTAACTAATTTATCAGAAAATGATATACTTTTTATAGATGAAATACATAGAATATCTAGGGTTATAGAGGAGATATTATATCCAGCAATGGAAGACAATGCGCTAGATATAATAATAGGAAAAGGACCATCGGCTAGATCTATAAGGATAGATATACCAAAGTTTACATTAATAGGAGCTACAACAAGAGCAGGACAGCTTTCTTCTCCTCTTAGAGATAGATTTGGAGTTTTATTAAAGCTTAATATGTACTCTGTGGAAGAACTTACGGATATAGTTTTACGAGCTTCAGATATTATAAAAATTGGATGTAATCTAGATGGAGCCGTGGAAATAGCCAAAAGGTCACGGGCCACTCCACGAATTGCAAATAGAATACTTAATAGAGTTAGAGATTTTGCTATTGTAAAAGGTGATGGAAAGATAGATTTAGAGATAGCTGATATGGCTTTATCTAAACTTGGAATAGATGAAATAGGATTAGATGAAATTGATAGAAGTATACTAATGACAATAATAAACTATTATAACGGAGGACCTGTTGGACTTGATACTTTAGCAGCAACATTAGGAGAAGAAACTGTAACTATAGAAGATGTTTATGAGCCATATTTAATGCAGATAGGATTTTTGTCTAGGAGTAGTAGAGGAAGACTAGTCACTCATCTTGGTTATAAACATTGTGGTATAGATAAAAAAGACTAATTTATTAATTTTATAATTCTAAGGAGGCATATTAATGGGAAAATATTTTGGAACAGACGGAATAAGAGGGATTGCTAATAGATTTTTGACATGTGATTTTTGTTGTAAAATTGGAAAGTCAATATCATATTATTTAAATAAAAATAATATTGAAAAAAAACCTATAAAAATCATCATAGGAAAAGATACGAGATTATCATGCGACATGATAGAGTCATCTCTTATAGGTGGAATTTCTTCTTTCGGTTGTGATGTTGAACTAGTTGGGATTGTTCCAACTCCAGCAATTCCATTTTTTGTAAAAAAATATTCTGCAGATTGTGGAATTATGATATCAGCATCTCATAATAGTTATGAATTTAATGGTATTAAAGTATTTGGAAAAGATGGATATAAGCTATCTGATGATCAAGAAATAGAAATTGAAAAAAACATAGATTCTAATATAGATAATCATATGGCTGATTTTGATGAGATTGGGATAGTTACAAAAAATAATTTTGCATGCGATAGATATATAGATTATATAGAAAATATATTTGAAAAAGAACAATTTTCATTTAAAGTTGGAGTAGATTGTAGCAATGGAAGTTCGTCTAGAACAGCATTTAAACTTTTTACAAAACTAGGTATTGATTGTCATATTATAGATGATCTACCAGATGGAAAAAATATAAATAATAAATGTGGTTCTACATATATAGAAAATATATCTAACTATGTTATTCAAAATAAACTTGATTTTGGAGTTGCTTTTGATGGGGATGCAGATAGATGTATTTTAGTTGATCAATTTGGAAATGTTATAGATGGAGATTTTATATTATGTATTATTTCTAAATATTTAAAAGATAAAAATAGTTTAAATAAAAACTTTCTGGTTATGACAACTATGACTAATATGGGAGTTATTAAATATTGTAAAGATAATAATATAAATACTATTATTACAGATGTTGGGGATAAAAATGTTTTAGAAAAAATGATTGAGTGTGGATATAATTTAGGTGGTGAACAATCAGGGCATATAATATTAAAAGATTATTCTACTACAGGAGACGGACAGATTTCTGCTTTATATATTATGAAAATTTTAAAAGATTATGGGAAAAGCCTTTTTGAAGTTTCTTCAGGAATAAAAAAATATCCACAACTTCTGTATAATATAGTGTTAACTGATATAAGGGATAAAAATATTCTTGAAGAAGAATATATAAAATCTTTAATAAATAGCTTATCAAATGAATTGGCGGATAACGGAAGAATAGTAGTTAGACCTTCTGGAACAGAGCCGATAATAAGAGTTATGGTAGAAGGAAAAGATTCGGATATTATTAAAGCTATAGCAGAAAAAATAGTTGAAAAGATAAAAAAAGGGTTGAATATATAATGAGAGTAGCGGAGGGATGGAAAGATTATAAAATATTAGATTGTTCTTCAGGAGAAAAATTGGAAAAATGGGGAAATTATAAAGTAATTAGACCAGATCCACAAATTATATGGAACACTCCAAAAGATAAAAAAATATGGAATATATATGATGGACATTATATTAGATCTTCTGAAGGTGGAGGAGAGTGGTCTTTTAAAAATGAAAAAGAATTTGAAACAAATATATCCTATAAAAATTTAAAATTTTTAGTATATCCAACAGGGTTTAAGCATATGGGACTTTTTCCAGAACAGAGTGTAAACTGGGAGTTTATAAAAGAAAAAATAGAATCATCTAAAAGACCCATAAAAATTTTAAACCTTTTTGGATATACAGGTGCTGCAACTTTGGCTGCCTCTAGTGCTGGTGCAGAAGTTTGTCATGTAGATGCTTCTAAAAAAATTATTGAATGGGGAAAAAAGAATTCTATATTATCTAAATTATCTTCTAATAAAATCAGATGGATAGTTGATGATTGTGAAAAATTTGTTCTTAGAGAAATAAGGAGAGGAAATTTTTATGACGGAATAATTATGGATCCACCTTCATATGGAAGAGGGCCTAACGGAGAAGTTTGGAAATTAGAAGAATCTATATATAAATTTGTTTTAACTGTCGTAAATATTCTAAGTGATAATCCTTTGTTTTTTATTCTTAATTCTTATACATCGGGATTATCTCCGTCTGTTATGGATTGTATTCTTAAAATTTGTATATCAAAAAAATATTCTAGGGGAAGTTTTTTTGCAGATGAAATAGGAATTCCTATAGAAAAAGATAGTATGATTCTACCGTGTGGGTCAACTGCTATATGGCATTGTTAGGAGACTTGTATGAATATTATTAGTGCACAAAACGTTTTTTTTAATTATGAAAATAGTGATAAAAATATAGATATATTAAATAATATAAATTTAAATATAGAACAAGGGGAATTTGTTTCAATTTTAGGGCATAATGGATGTGGAAAATCAACTCTAGCAAAACATCTTAATGGGATATTATCGCCAACTAAAGGAGATGTTTTTATAAAAAACATCTCTACAAAAGATATTGAAAAATCTTTATATATAAAACAATTGGTAGGTATGGTTTTTCAAAATCCAGATAACCAACTTGTGGCAACTATTGTAGAAGAAGATGTTGCTTTTGCTTTAGAAAATTTAGGAGTTCCTTTAGAAGATATGAAAAAAAGGGTAGATAAGGCAATAGAAACGGTTGGTATGAGTGATTATAAAAAGCATGGAGTTCATCAGCTTTCTGGCGGACAAAAACAGCGTGTAGCCATTGCGGGAATTTTGGCAATGAATCCTGAATGCATCGTTTTAGATGAACCAACAGCAATGTTGGATCCTAGTGGTAGAAAAGAAGTTATGAAAACAATAATAGATTTGAATAATAACCATAAAAAGACTATAATATTAATAACACATTATATGGAAGAAGCCGTTTTAAGCAAGAGAGTTATTTTAATGGATAAAGGAAAAATAATTTCTGATAATTCTCCAAGAGATACTTTTTCAAATATAGAATTAATAAAATCTATTGGTTTGGATCTTCCTCAAGCGACAGAACTTATATATAATTTAAATAAAAAACATAGTTTGAATTTTCCAAATAATATTCTATTTGAAGATGAATGTGTAGAATTTTTATTTAATCTACTAAAGAAGGAATTATAATATTAGAGAGAGGGAACTTATGATTAGATTAGAAGATATATCATATGTTTATAGCAAAGGAACTCCTTTTGAAAAAACAGCTATAAACTCTATAAACTTTAATGTTAATCAGGGGGAATTTATAGGAATAATAGGGCATACAGGATGTGGAAAATCAACCCTTATAAAACATCTAAATGGAACCTTAAAGCCAACAAAAGGAAAAGTTATTATAGATGGGGAAAATATTTGGGAAAATAAATCTTTGTTATTAAAAACAAGATTTAATGTAGGACTCGTTTTTCAGTATCCTGAATATCAACTTTTTGAAGAAAATGTTTATAAAGATATAGCTTTTGGTCCTAAGAATATGGGTTTGTCTAAAAATGAGATAGATGAAAGAATACAAAGCGTTTTATCTATTGTTGGTTTATCACAAGATATTTTAAATAAAAGTCCATTCGAATTATCAGGTGGTCAGAAGAGAAGGGTTGCTATTGCAGGGGTAATGTCTATGCGTCCAAAAGTTTTAGTTTTAGATGAGCCAACTGCTGGTTTAGATCCAATGGGAAAAAAACTTATCCTTGATAATATATCTAAATTTCATAAAGAAACTAATAGCACTATAATATTTGTTACCCATAGTATGGAAGATGTTGCAAAATATGCATCTAAGATACTTGTTATGAATAAAGGAAAAAAACTTTTTTATGATTTTACTGATAATATTTTTTCTATGTTTAATAGATTAGATGAAATAGGACTATCCATTCCCCAAATTTCTAGAATTTTTATGGAATTAGAAAAAAAGGGTATAAAGATAGACAAAAGTATATTGACTGTTGAAGATGGTGTTAATATGGTTTCCTCTCTTTTAAAAAAAGGAGAAAAGATATGATAAAAGATATAACTATTGGTCAATATTTTCCAGGAGAATCATTTATACATAAACTAGATCCACGAAATAAATTTTTTTTAACAATGATTTATATGATAACAATATTTATTTCTCAAAATTTATATAGTTTTATATTTGTTATTTTAAATATAATATTTTTGTATAAGATATCTCATATAAAATTTATAATGGCATTAAAAAGTTTAAAACATATTATTCCTATAATAATATTTACAGCAATATTAAATATATTTTTTATAGATGGAAATATATTGTTTAGTTTTGGATTTTTAAAAATAACAGATATGGGTATAAACCTAGCTATTTTAATGTCATTTAGAGTGGCGTGTTTGATTATATCTAGCTCATTACTTACATATACGACATCTCCAGTTGTTTTATCTAATGGAATTGAAAATATATTAAATCCTTTAAAAAAAATCAAAGTCCCTGCTCATGAAATATCCATGATGATGACTATAGCTATACGATTTATTCCTACATTAATAGATGAAGCAGATAAAATTATTGTCGCACAAAAATCAAGGGGTGCAAATTTTGAAACAGGAAATATTATAAGTAGAGCAAAAGCAATGATTCCTATATTGATTCCTTTATTTGTATCTGCTTTTAGAAGGGCGGAAGAACTTGCGCTTGCTTTAGAATGTCGATGCTATAATGGTGGAGAAGGTAGAACTAAATTTATACAGTTAAAATATACTTATAGAGATTTTTTCGCTTTATTATTTAGTCTATTATCTTTAATAATTGTCATCTTTATAAATTTTATTTGAGGTGTTATGAGAAATTTATTATTTAAAATATCTTTTAATGGATATAATTATCATGGATTTTTTATACAAAAAAAGTTTAAAACTGTTTGTGGAGAAATATGTAGGACTTTCAAAACAATTGTTAAGCATAATATAACAATTATTGGATGTTCAAGAACGGACTCTGGGGTTCATGCAAATGAATATTATTTTAATACATATATAAATAGTAATATTCCAATAGACCGATTCTTATTTGTATTAAATAAAGCTATATCAAAAGATATAGTTTTTCTTTCTTGTATAGAAGTAGAATTAAAATTTCATGCAAGATATGATTCTATAGGAAAAGAATATTTATATAAAATAAATATTTCTGATAAAATCAATCCATTTTACAATGGTCTAGTTTTTAATTATGGAAAAGAAATTGATATAGAAATATTAGAAAATTGCAAACAATATTTTATAGGAAAGCATAATTTTAAAGCATTTTGTAATATTAATAATAATAAAATAGAGAATACCATTAGAGAAATTTATGATATGGAATTTGAAAAACATAAAAACAATATAAATATTTATATAAGAGGAGATGGATTTCTTTATAATATGGTTCGGATAATTATAGGAACTTTATTAGATATAAATGAAAAAAAAATAAGTATTAAAGATTTAAAAGATATAATATTATCAAAAGATAGAAGAAGGTCTGGCAGAACTTTATATGGTGGCGGACTTTATTTAAATAAAGTTTTTTATACTAATAAGGATGTTTTAAAATAATATGAAAAAATATAATGATATAGAAATATATAGAAAAAAAAGAAATAAAAAAAAGAATATCAAATTTTTTTTATTTTTAATATTAATGATTATAGTAATTTTTATAATATACTATTTAAGTTCATATTTATCTGGTAATAATTCTAATTTTTTTGAAACAAACAAATTTTTAAATGGATCATTTTTTTCAAACAAGGTAGAATTTCCTATAAATTTAAATCAGAATACCTATAAGGATATAGATAATATAAATAATAATATCTCCGTTACAAATCAAAAGAGTGTAGAAATATATGGATTTAATGGTAATCCGAAATTTGCATTTGAACATGGTTTAGAAAATCCTATTTTAAGATATTCTAATAAAAAAGGAGTCGTGTTTGATTTTTATGGAGAAAATTTTAAAATTTTTTCTTCCTCAAAGGTTTTATTTGAAAAAAAACTTAATGAAAGAATAATAGATATACAGATATTTAATAATGGGTATGTTGGAATAATAGTTAAATCAGATAAATATTTTGGAACAGTTATTATATTTAACGCTAAAAATGAAGAAATATTTAGATGGAATTCTGTAGATGGATATATAAATACTATAGATTTTAAAAAAAATATATTATATATTTCAACATATAATATATCTGATAGTGTTTATAATTCATATATAACAGAGGTTCAAATAAATCAAAATAAACAGATAAAAAAAGTCTCTTTTCCCGATAGTATGATAATTAATTTTAATATAAAACAGAATGGAAATATAGTTTGTATATTTGATAATAAATCCTCTATAGTTACTTCTAATGGGTCAAAAGGAAATAATTACCTATATAAAAAAAATATATCTAATTTTTACAATATAGGTAATAATAAATATTTATTATATTTTAATGATGGAAATAATATAAATAATAATATAATATTATTAGATAATGCTAATAATATTAAAGCAGAGTACAGTACAAATGTTGAAGTTAAAAAAATGGAAATAGAAGATCAAAATATTACTTTATTATTAAATAATAAAGTATTATCATTTAATAGTTCTTTAAAATTTAAAAAAGAGATAGATATACCTGATGCAACTATAGACTTTTTTTCATATAAAGGAATAGCATACGTTTTGACAGATTCTTATATACATAAAATAAATCTTAATTAGAAAGATGATTATGGAATTATTATGAATAAATTTATCCCTTTGATATATGATATTATTTCGATAAGTCTTTGTTTATTATTGGTTTTAAAATGTTATAAAAATGGTTTTATGAATACTTTATTGAAATGTATAAAATATTTTCTTGTAATTATTGTATATAAAATATTTATAGATAAAATATTAAACATAGTTATTAATATTTTTATAGAGTATAATATACAAATTAAAACTGATAATTATTTTTTTAAGTTAATTTTATCTTTAATTATATTAATAATATTAAACTATATTTTTGGTTTAATATTTAAATTAATTGATAGGTTTATAAATTTTTCGTTTATGGGAGAATTGAATAGAATATTCGGTGGAATTGTAGGAATTTTATATTCATCATTTTTATTATCTCTTGTTTGCTTTGGGTTAAAAACAGTTGTTTATTTTACCAATGATAATTTAGAATATCTTAATGAGAGTATAATTAATTCTACATTTTTTTTAAATTTTTTTTATAACTTTAACTTTTTTATGTTATAATAGAAATTGGAATATATCCGATTGGAGGGGAAATATTATAAATACTCCTAATATATTATCATTATTTAGAATTATATTAATTCCTTTTTTTATGATATTTTTTTTGTCTGATAAATATTATTATATAGCTTCTTTAATATTTATAATATCAGGTATTACAGACTTTTTAGATGGATACATTGCAAGAAAATATAATATGATTACTAATTTAGGAAAGTTTTTAGACCCTCTTGCTGATAAATTAACACAACTTTGTCTTTGTATATGTTTATATTTTAGGTATAAATCTTTAATTTTTTTACTTATTATATTTCTTTGTAAAGAAATTTTGATGCTTATAGGTGGTTTGAAGATATTTAAACATAATATGATTGTTTATGAATCTAGATGGTTTGGAAAACTTTCAACTTTTGTTTTTTATATTTCAACATTTTTTATGATAATTTTTTATAATATTCCACAAAATATCGTTTTTATATACAGTGCAATTATCATTTTCTTTACTATTTTTGCTTTGGTTATGTATATAATAGATTATTTTAATATCAGGAAGAATAGATCGAGTTTTACTAAAGAGGAGAATTTTAATGATTTGTAATAGATGTAATAAAAGAATTGCTGTTATATTTATGACGCGTATGGAAGGGTCAGAGTCTATAAATGAAGGCTTATGTTTAACTTGTGCCAAAGAACTTGGCATACCACAAGTTAATACAATGATGGAAAATATGGGAATAAGTGATGAAGATATAGACCAAATGGGAGAACAACTTATGGGAATGATGGATGGAGAAAATTTTCAAAAGGGAGGATCAGAAACAATACCATCTGTTTTATATAATATGTTTGATAAAGATCAGAAGAATCAAGATAAATCTACTGATGATAAGTCTGTTGATGATAAATCTTTTGAACATAAATCTGTTGATGATAAAACTTCATCAAAAAAAAATTCTGATAAAAAAAAGAAAAAACCTATTTCTAATATACCAATTAGAAAATTTTTAGATGGATATTGTAGTAATCTAACAAAAAAAGCAGAAGATGGAATATTAGATAGAGTTATAGGAAGAGATAAAGAAGTAAGTAGAGTTATTCAAATTTTAAGTAGACGTAGTAAAAATAACCCTTGCCTTATAGGAGAGCCAGGTGTTGGTAAAACAGCTATTGCTGAGGGTATAGCACAAAAGATTGTAAATAAAGATGTTCCATTTAGACTAATTGGAAAAGAAATATATTTACTAGATTTAACTGCACTTGTTGCAGGAACACAATTTAGAGGTCAATTTGAAAGTCGTATAAAAGGACTTATTGATGAAGTTAAATCTGAAAAAAATATAATATTATTTATAGATGAAGTTCATTCTATTGTCGGAACAGGAGATTCAGAAGGATCTATGAGTGCTGCCAATATTTTAAAACCATCTTTATCTAGAGGAGAAATTCAGGTTATAGGGGCAACTACTTTTGATGAATACCGAAAATATATTGAAAAAGATTCTGCTTTAGAAAGAAGATTTCAACCTGTAACAATAAACGAACCAACTATTGATGAAACTATAGAAGTTTTAAAGGGAATAAAAGAATATTATCAAATTCATCACCATGTTAAAATAACTGATGAAATAATAGTCATGATTACAAATTTATCTGAAAGATATATAAACGATAGATTTCTTCCAGATAAATCTATCGATCTTTTAGATGAATCTTGTGCTTATTGTTCCTTAAGAAATAAAGATTTAACCGTTTATGAAAAATTAAATAAAGAGCTTAAAGATTTATATATTAAAGAAGATACAGAAAATTCTAATGAAGATGATATTAATTATGAAATATTAGCAAAAATTAAGGCTGATATACTTAATATAAAAGAAGAATTAAAATCTTTAGAACCAATTGTAAATAATATTTATCTAAAAAAAGAGGATGTATCAGTTGTTTTAGAGCTTTGGACAGGTGTTCCATCTGATAAAATTAATCAAGATGATCTGGAAAAGATCAAAAATATGGATATTAATATTTCTAAAAAAATTATAGGACAACGAGAGGCTATAGATTTAGTTGTTTCTGCTTTAAAAAGAAATAGAATCGGATTGAGTAAAAGAAAAAAACCATCATCATTTATATTTGTTGGACCAACAGGAGTTGGAAAAACAGAACTTGTAAAAGTTTTGGCGGATGAACTTTTTAATACTGTTGATCCTTTAATAAGGATTGATATGTCTGAATATATGGAGAAACATTCTGTTTCAAAACTTTTAGGTGCTGCACCTGGATATGTAGGGCATGAAGAGGCTGGTCAATTAACAGAAAAAGTTAGAAGAAAGCCTTATAGTGTTATATTATTTGATGAAATTGAAAAAGCTCATCATGATGTTATGAATATTTTATTGCAGGTATTAGATGAAGGTCGTATTACAGATTCTCATGGTAGAAATATTGATTTTTCTAATACTGTAATTATACTCACTTCCAATGCAGGTTCAAATGATCAAAATGGAATAGTTGGGTTTAATAAAACTAAATCAGATGTAGCAAAAGATAAAACCATTAAAGCTTTAAAAGATTTTTTACGACCAGAATTTTTAGGTAGAATAGATGAAATAGTTGTTTTTTCACCTTTATCTAAAGAATCATTAGAATCTATTTCAGATATAATGATAAAAGAATTATCTGAAATTTTATCAGAAAAAGGAATAAAACTTGTTTATACAAAAAATATTTTATCAGCAATTTCTAAACTTTGCGAAGATGGCAAATATGGAGCTAGAGATTTAAGAAAAATTATAAGAAAGCATTTAGAAGATAAAATAGCTAATCTATTAATAGAAAAATATAATAATCAGCCTGATATTTTAGAATTATCAGTTGATGATAGTAATGAAATAGTTGTTTCTGCAAAAATAATATAATATCTATGTTTGATTTAATTTATTCTGGGGGTGTTTGATTGAGAGTTATTTCTGGAAAATCTAGAGGAACTGTTTTATCAGAAATTAGAACAAATAATATTAGGCCAACTATAGATAGAGCAAAAGAAGCTATTTTTAGCAGTATTCACTTTCTTCTTAACGATGCAAAAGTTTTAGATTTATTTGCTGGAACAGGGCAACTAGGAATAGAAGCTTTAAGTAGAGGGGCAAATAGCTGTGTATTTGTAGATATAGATAAAATTTCTATATCTACAATTACTAAAAATATATATAAAACAAATTTTCAAGATATTTCTTTTGTTGTTAATCAGTCTTATGATCTTTTTTTATCTTCTTATAAAGGGATTTTCGATATTATTTTTTTAGATCCTCCATATAAAAGTGGTATGATAGAAAGTTCTTTTAATTTTATGGAAAATATTTTATCGAAAAATAGTATTATAATATGCGAACATAGTTCTATAGAAGTTTTACCCGAATCATTTTATAGTTTTTCTATATATAAAATTTATAAATATGGTAATATTTCATTTACAGTTTATAAATATAACTAGGAATAGGAGAAATTTATGAAGATAGGGATTTATCCTGGTAGTTTTGATCCTATAACTATTGGTCATTTAGATATTATATATAGAGCAACTAAAATTTTTGATAAATTAATAATATTGTTGTCATTTAATCCAAATAAAAAAAGTTTTTTTTCATTAGAAGAGAAAAAAAAAATGATAATACATTCAATTGAAAAATTTAAATCAAAAGATATTATTATAGATAGTTGGGATGGGCTACTAATTGATTATATGAAGTTGTATAATATATTCTTTTTAGTTAAAGGTATTAGAAATATATCAGATTTTGATTATGAGTATACTATGCATCTATGTAATAAAAAATTATATTCTAAATTGGATACAATTCTTTTAATGGCAAATCCTGAAAATATCCATATAAGCTCTAGTTTGGTTAGGGAAATTATTTCTATGAATGGAGATATAGAGAAATTTGTTCCAGATAATATATATCAAATAATAAAAAACTATATTAAATAAATAATATTAGTTAGGATGGTTTTTATGAATATTCATGAAATTTTAGATTCTTTAGATGAAACTCTTGATAAATCTTGGAGTTTTCCATTTTCTAATGGAAAGTCATTAATAGATATTGATAAAATTAGAAATTTAATAGGCGATATCAGAATAAATATGCCTACAGAAATTAAACAGGCGAGAATGATTGTTGAGGACAGAAAGCAAATTATAGAAGATTCTAAAATAGAATCAGATATTATTATCCGAAAAGCTGAGGAAAGAGCAAAAGCAATTTTAAATAAAGATGAAATAGTTAAGCGTGCAAATGAAAAAGCTTTAGAGATGATTAATTCTGCACATGCACATACAAAAGAACTAAAACTTGCTACAAATGATTTTGTTAATAAAATTCTTAAAGAATCTGAAGATCATATGATGAAAAATATAGATAGTATAAAAGTTGCTAGAGCTACTTTAAATAAATCTAAATAAATTATTTCATTGACAAATTTATATTATATGTTATAATTTTACTTGTTATCTTTTGGAGAGGTGGCTGAGCTGGTTGAAGGCGCACGACTGGAACTCGTGTGTGCGTTAATAGCGTACCAAGGGTTCGAACCCCTTTCTCTCCGCCAAATATAAAACGCTACTGTAATTAGTAGTGTTTTATTATTTTAATTACTTTATTATTTAAATTTATTTTATTTTGGAGGAAAATTTATGTCTAACCGTATTTATTTAAATAATAATAATCAATCAAAAGATCAAAAATTTAATAATTTAAATAATAAAAATCATCTAGAAAATAGATATAAGAAAAACTCTTCTCCTAAACATTATTATAGAGAATATTATAATAAAAATAATAAAGACTCTTATAATAATATTTTAAAATCACAACAATCTAAACTAAATAATAATAATAAATATAAAAATAATATAAGAAAGAAAAGATTCTATAGATTTTTAATATTTAAATTTATTATTTTAATATGTATTATTATTTTTATATTATATTTTCTATTAAAAGGATTTTCTGATAATTATATTAAAAAATATAATTCAATGATTCCATCTTTAGAGGCCAATATAATTCAATCAGATTATAAAAATAGCGATGATATTGATAATTTTATTCAATTATACTTTTCAAGTGATATTATTATTAATAAGAGTGATAAATTGATACCATTACATATATCAAATTCTTGGAAAAATAATTTTCCAATATCTATAGAAATATTATCACAAAATAATATCGTCCTATATAAATCGGGTTCTATAATGCCTAATCAATATTTAAAAGAAATACCTATGATTGATAATTTAGAAATTGGTAAAAATAAAGTTATATTATATATATATTCATATGATATAAATAATAAAAAAGTTGTTGGTAAAATTAAAAAAAATATTGATATAGAAATAAAAAATTAATTGATGATTTATAAAAAAACACTATTCATATAATGAATAGTGTTTTTTTATAAATCATCAACATCCTGAATAGGTTTTTCATTTTTATCGATGGGTATACCTGTATAACTTCCAAAAGGATCATTTTTAGCAGGTTGTTGATTTATTAAATTTTTTATAATAGGATTATCCATTACTGATTTAGTGTTTTTATTATTATTTTTTTTCACAATAACACCTCTTTCAGTAATATTATGTGATAAAATATTATAATTATTTATTCGATTTTGATCTTAATTGAGTATTAAGAATTTGTTTTCTAATTCTTATATTTTTAGGTGTAACTTCTAAAAATTCATCTTGTGCAAGATTTTCTAAAGCTTCTTCTAAACTTAAATTTTTAGGTGTTATAAGTCTTAAAGCGTCATCAGTTCCAGAAGCACGCATATTTGTTACTTGTTTCTTTTTACAAATATTAACAACCATATCTTCGGATTTAGGAGAAAAACCAACAACCATTCCTTGATATACTTTTGTTCCAGGTGATATATATAAGGTTCCTCTACTTTGGGCATTATATAGACCATATGTTACAGCTTCTCCTGTTTCAAATGATATCAAAGAACCATTGACTCTAGTAGTAATATCACCTTTATAAGGCTGATATTCATGGAAAACAGAATTTAAAATACCTTCACCTTTTGTATCTGTTAAAAATTGGCTTCTGTATCCAAATAATCCTCTAGAAGGAATAAGAAATTCCATCTTCGTTCGACTTCCTTGAGGGCTCATAGATATAAGTTCTGATTTTCTAAGTCCCATTTTCTCCATAACAGTTCCAACATATTCTTCTGGAACATCAACAGTTAATAACTCTATAGGTTCATTCTTATGGCCATCTATAGTTTTATATAAAACTCTTGGTGTGCTTACAGCAAGTTCAAAACCTTCTCTTCTCATAGTTTCAATAAGGATAGAAAAATGCATTTCTCCACGTCCAGAAACTATAAATTTATCTGCTTTTTCAGAATCTTGAACTCTAAGTGAAACATCTTTTAGAAGTTCTTTAAAAAGTCTATCTCGAAGTTGTCTAGAAGTTACAAATTTTCCTTCTGTTCCTGCAAAAGGACTATCATTTACAGAGAATGTCATTTCTAAAGTTGGCGCAGTAATATTTGAAAAAGGGATAGGTTCTGGATTATCTAAAGAACATATTGTATTTCCAATGGTGACATTTTCTATACCTGAAAAACAAACAATTTCTCCAACAGATGCATCTTCAGTTTGCTCCCTTTTTAAACCTTCTATTTTATAAATATTTACAATTCTTGATTTATAGTCTTTTTCATCACCTATAAAATTACATACAATAACATCCTGATTGGCTTTTATTGTCCCTCGTTCTATCTTTCCAATTCCCAAACGTCCAACATATTCATTATAATCTATAGATGAAACTAATACTTGTAAAGGTGCATTTTCATCACCTTCAGGAGACGGTATATAATTTAAAATTGTATCAAATAATGGAATTAAATTATCTGATTTTTCATTATAATCAAATGAGGCTGTTCCTTCTCTACCTGAACAGTATAAGATAGGACTTTCTAACTGCTCTTCATCAGCATCTAAATCTAATAAAAGTTCTAAAACTTCATCTCCAACTTGATCTAGTCTAGCGTCAGGTCTGTCAATTTTATTAACTACAACTATTATTTTGTGTTTTAATTCTAAAGCTTTTTGTAAAACAAATCTAGTTTGTGGCATTGTTCCTTCAGCTGCATCAACTAATAGAATAACACCATCTACCATTTTAAGAATTCTTTCAACTTCACCACTAAAATCAGCATGTCCAGGTGTATCTATAATATTTATTTTAACATCATTATATCGAATGGCTGTATTTTTAGCAACAATTGTTATGCCTCTTTCTTTTTCTAGATCATTAGAGTCCATAACTCTTTCGTCAACAATTTGATTGTCTCTAAAAGTTCCACTTTGTCTTAACATTTGGTCAACCAATGTAGTTTTACCATGGTCAACGTGTGCTATTATAGCAATATTTCTTAAATCTTTTCTAATCAAAATATAAACCTCCAATTTCTTCTGATACATTATACTATTTTTAGAAGTATTTTTAAAGTCTTTTATAAATATAAATAAAAAATAAAAAGCCAGAAATTAATTAACAACTGACTTTTTATATTCTTAATTTAATTTAATTTTTTAAATTTATTTATTTTCTTCAGTATCTTCATCTCTTTTTTTCTTAAAGAAGAAAATACCTAGCATTGTCATAAATCCTGTTAATAAAGAAACTAAAATATTTGATTTATCTGAAGTTGGTGGGTTAGTTGTATCTTTATCAGGATTAGAAGGATCTGGATTAGGTTTTGTGTCTGGGTCTGGGATTGGATCTATAATAGATGGATTAGCTTTAATTGTTATTTCAATAGATTTTATGATACGTCCATCAGAACCAAGTATATCTACAGTTGTTGTACCACTAGCTACACCTGTTATAGTTCCATCTGCTGATACAGTTAGTATACCTATATTATTTGATTTAAATCTAAGTTTTTCATCAGACCCAGTTGGATTAATAGTATAATTTAATTTTGCATTTTCGCCAACTTTGATATCTAATAAATTTGTAGTATTAATAATTATATCATTTATAGGTTGTTTAGCTTCAACATCTATGGTATAAGTTTTTGTTGTAACTCCATCTTCGGCAGTAACGGTTATTTCAAATGTATTTATCCCAACAACTAAATCTTTTTTTCCAAGATCCGTAATTTTTATATTAGCATCTTTATCTAAAGTTGTTGCATTAATATTTATTTTTTTCGTAGTGAAACCTACATTTACAGAATAATTTAAAACACTTGGATTAAATTTAGGCGATAAAGGAAATTCAGATTTAAGGTTTTTAAAAGTAGTTCCAGCATCCGTAACACTTATAGATGATAGGGAAGCATCAGAACTTTTATTGACAGTAATATTTATTGTATAAGTTGTACTAGTACCATCTGTCGCAAGAGTTTTAACCTCAATTTTATTTAAACCTGTTTTTAAAGTTTTATTTCCTAAACCTGTAATAGTAGTTCCACTGTCTATACCGCTTCCTTCAATTAAAATAGTTTTATTTTTATAATCCCCAGAAAGATTCATTGTATACTCTTTAATTATAGAAGAAAATAGAGGAGATAAAGGAATATTATTTCCATCAGCTGAGATTTTTAATTCTTTTAATGATGAATCTATCAGTTTTTTATGAGTGATATTAACTTTATATTCTTGAGAATATGTTCCATCATCATTAGTTACAATTATTGTAAGAATTTTAGGAATATCAAGTGATATAGGTATATTAGAACCAATATCTCCCGTTATAACTGCACCCACATCATTAGATGTAGCAGAAAGCATAACATTTTTAACATCTCTTTCTAAGAAAACATCATAAGATAAAGTTGACGGATTAAAAATAGGAGTTATAGGAATATTGGAAGAATCATCTCCATTTTTTACAGATAGTGTGGATAGCTCAACTTTTTTTGCGTCTTCTCTAGTAATATTAAAATTTACTACGTTTTTAACATTTTGATTTTCTGCGGTTATATCCATCGTGATAACATTAAGTCCAACTTTTAAATTTTTATTACCAGTTATAACTATAGTTTTTTTATTATCGAAAGGGGAGAAATAAAAGTTAATACCAGTTGTAGAATATTCAACGGTTGCAAAATAATCTTTTACGTCATCATTGTATATCGGCGAATAACTAATATTTTTTCCAGTAATGTCATCTGATGGAACAAAACCGGTATGAAGGTATACAATATCTTCTTGTAGATATATTTTATACAAAATAGTCTTAGTAGTAACGCCATCTTCAGCAGTTATAGTTGTTTCCCAAATATTAATCGTTCGTGGTATTAATGTAGGTCTTTTATGGGTTATAGTTGCGTTTGTATCTTCAAGCGTTTCGGTTATAGCAAAATTTTCAGCCATCCCAAGAGTTAGGCTATATTCTGTAACATCAGGAGCAAAACTTGGAGAGTAGCTTAGATCTTTAAGACCTTCAGAGATTGGACCCAAATATCCATTAAATTTTAAATCTGCTAAATTCGTATTATTGCTAACATCTTTTCTAGTTATTCTAACTATATAATCAGCAGTATTAGATGAATTTTTGTTATCAGTAACAACAACGATAGCTAGATTATTTCCAACACTTAAATTTATTAGAACATCATTTGTACCAGATATAGTAAATCTAGAATCTGCAGTTGCATTTATATTAATGTCCGAGATACTATAAGGAACTTCTAATGTATATTCTTTTATTGAACTATCAAATACAGGTGATAAAGGTAG
>JAGUQX010000010.1 GCA_030153485.1 Oscillospiraceae bacterium
CCCTGAAGATTTAACCCTTTTTAGTGGTGGAATCTAGTGGAAAAGTTCCTTTTAAAATGGCTATCTAAAAAGGTTTTATGGTGGGGGTTGTCCTTTTTATTTAGTGGTTTTTTCTTCTTTTTAGTAATCTTTTCATCAGCACTTATTATAATTTCTAGTGCTAGTTTTAGTTCCGAAATTCCAGAAACATCTCCTGATGATATCCCTGTTTTCACAGGTATTTTATTTTTCCAGTGCCAACTAATACCAATATCTCCTCTCATTCTGGGTATAGAACCAACCCAATAACTGGTAAAAATGAGCTCCATGGTGGGACAGATTTCCCTGCTCCTCACGGTACAAAAGTGGTGTCTACAGCAGATGAAATTGTGGAATTTTCAGGGTGGAATAATGGTGGTTTTGGATACCTTGTTGTTATAAATCATGGTGAACATCTCAAGAGTTTATACGCTCATAACAGCAGATTAATCGTTTCAAAAGGTGAAAAAGTTGAGCAAAACACCTCAAATTATTACTATTTTTTCTTTGTAATCGTCATAATTATAGCCATATTTTTCCTAACATCCAGACTGTTTTTAGAATATAATTCTATTTTAAAAGAAATTAAAGAGTATTATAAAAATCTTAAATTAGAGAAATACGACAAAAATAAACAAGAATATAACCCTGTTTCAAAAATGAAAAACTCTTTGAAAAAAGATTTTAGAAAATCAAAAAATCAATATAAATTTGAGAAATTACAAAGAGAATTATCTGGAGAGATTGAAATTAATTTTAAATAAATTTAGACCTGGAAGAAGATATATAACTGGAAATTATAAAAGAGATAGCATAATTTTTTTAAATGAATTTGCAAAAGAGTATAGTTTTAGTAGAGCTAAAATTTTTGAACTTGGCTTTGTATTTGCCTATAGAAATTTTAATGAGTTTAAAGATTATTTTGAAAACGCTGAGATATCTTCCATCCCAATAGAAGAAAAAACATATTTTGGAGGATATATAAGAGATACATATTATAATAATTTTAAGGATTTTGTAGAAGATTATAATTTGGATAAAATCTATAAAAACAAGATTTCTTTTGTTAGATTTGCAGATATAGTTATAGAATTTCTTAAAGAAAACCAATCTGAAGTCCTTGATTTAATCTACAACAAAGGAATATTTATAGTATAAATTTTACAATATATTTAAAAGTATCCTGGTAGTAAAATATACAATATAGCCAAAATTAGAAAGGAGAGTATACTATGAAATTTTTCACCATGCCTAATAATATCTTTAACATAAATCTAACCCCAAATGAATTTTTAGTATACTCATATCTTTGTTTTAGACAAGGACAATCCCATAGTATAATTCTTAAAACTAAACTTATTGGAATAAAATTAAATCTAACAAGACCAACAATTTTAAAAGCTATTAGCGGTCTTATATACAAAAATTTAATCACCAAAAAAAAGCGATATACATCTGATGGATATCTCCTTGCTAGCAGATATATAGTTAAAAATAATATCCATATAACCAGATTTTTCAAGATACCAACTTTAATATTTAATATAAAAATAAAAGCTGTAGACTTTAAAATCTACAGCTTTATTTTAAAATGTATGGACAATTTAGGAGAGGCGTTCCCTTCCCTTTCTAGTATTTCTAAACATATAAATATCTCTAGAAGTCGAGTTGCAAAAGGGATTAAATTTCTTAGAGAAGAGTCTATTTTATCAAGAGAAAAAAGACTTAAAATAGATAAATCTCATAAACAAAATAGATATACAATAGCTCCTAAAAGTATAGAAACAACAAGGTTTTATCCCAGTCCAAAGCAAAATATTAATATATATATAAAAGCAGGCCACAAATTGCTTGCTTTTTTTATTTTAAATAGACATTTTTTCTATCTGAAAATAATATATCTTCTCTTATATAGAGGGGTGGTGTTTATTTTTTACAACTACTTACTAACCCACTCTTACTTACTTCTAATACAAAAAGAATAAATAATACTTATATATAGTTATACTAAATATATA